>NZ_BAKM01000051.1 GCF_000614185.1 Phocaeicola sartorii JCM 17136 = DSM 21941
AGTTGTAGTAGATGCTACAGGAGAAACTGTCATTGGCGCATCTGTAGTAGTAAAAGGTACAACGAATGGTACCATTACTGGTATTGATGGTGACTTTTCACTGAACAATGTAAAAAAAGGGGATATTATCCAAATTTCATTCGTGGGTTATCAGACTGTTGAAATTCCTTGGAATGGACAACCTCTAAATGTAACATTACAAGATGATACGCAGACGCTGCAAGAAGTGGTAGTAACAGCGTTGGGCGTAAAACGTGAGAAAAAAGCATTGGGTTATGCCATGCAGGAAGTAAAAGGTGACGCATTACTAAATGCCCGTGAGACAAACCTTGCGAATGCCTTGACAGGTAAAGTGTCCGGAGTCCAGATTATCCGTTCAAGTAATGGTCCCGGTGGTTCTTCTAAAATCCAGCTCCGTGGTAGTAACTCTGTAACAGGCTTGAACCAACCGTTGATTGTTGTTGATGGTGTGCCTATGGATAACTTCTTGGCACAACAGGAAGGAGCCAGCAAGGATATTTTTAATCCGGGACAAGATATGGGTAATGGTCTTTCAGATATCAATCCTGAAGATATTGAATCCATGTCAGTATTAAAAGGAGCCTCAGCAGCAGCACTTTATGGTTCACGTGCAGGTAACGGTGTTATTTTGATTACAACCAAATCCGGAAAAGAGAGCAAGGGATTGGGTATAACTATTTCTGGTTCTGTTTCCGCTGAAACCATTTTCATGAAACCTGAAATGCAAAAATCTTTCGGACAAGGTTATGACGGTGCTTTCAACAATGAGGAAACACGTAGCTGGGGAGAAGAAATTGCCGGGCAGGAAATAACTAAATGGGATGGTTCCCGATCTAAAATGGCTTATTACGATAATATAGACAATTATTTTAGAACCGGTACAAATTTAACTGAAAGCATTGCTTTTTCACAACAATATGGGAAAACTGGCATCTATGCTTCAGTCAACCGAATGGATGACCATAGTAAGATTCCGGGAGCAGACATTAGCCGTACTAACATGATGTTACGTGGCACATCTACATTTGGAAAGGATGATCGTTGGACATTAGACGCAAAAGTTCAATATATTCTATCCGATGCCAAAAACCGTCCTGTTAATGGAGACGGGTCAAACTTCTTGACCATGTACAAATTTCCAGTATCTCTTGACATTCGCGACTTCTCGGCTGCTACAGATGAAAACGGTGATATGCTATGGTTTGGAACAAGCAGCGCGCGTAACCCGTATTGGTCTCAAAAATATGCATTGAGTAATGATGTGCGTAATCGTTTCTTGTTGAATGGCTCATTAAAATACAAATTCACAGACTGGTTGAATGCTGAAATCAAGGCTGGTAGTGATATGTATTATACAGAAGAAACAAATAAACTGTATGGAGGTAGCCCTACATCAAAAACCGGTAGCTATGCGTTCAGCGAGAAAAAATTCTTTGAAAACAACTTCAGTTTCCTTATCAGCGCAAATAAGGATAACATTTTTGGCAACTGGGGTGGAGCCGCTTCATTTGGTGGAAATCTGATGGAGCGTAAATCAACAGGCATTCGTTCCGATTCCGGTGAGTTAGTGGTAAAGAACCTGTTCTCACTGAACAATGGTAAGAACAAACCTACTGTAAATGACAGTTATTCGCACAAAAAGATGAACTCTCTATATGGTACCGCCCAAATCAATTATAACGGTTGGCTCTTTTTAGATGGGACTTTCCGTAATGACTGGACTTCCACATTGAGCAAGAACAACCGTTCGTTCTTTTATCCGTCTGTCAGTGCATCATGGGTAATCAGTGATATGATCAACAAACATGGTAAAGGTATGCCGGAATGGTTTACTTATGCAAAAGCACGTATTTCTTACGCCGAAGTAGGTAATGATATGGATCCTTATCAATTGTACAATACCTATAGCATTGGTTCTGATCCCAATGGCAACAAGACCACTACTATCTCCGGTACATTATATAATACAGATGTAAAGAATGAGTTGATCTCTTCTTGGGAAGCTGGAGCAGAGATCCGTTTCTTCAATAACCGTTTAGGGCTGGATTTCACTTGGTACAAATCCAATGCAAAGAATCAGTTGTTGGATTTACCAATGAACTCATTGTCCGGTTATACGGGACGTAAGATTAATGCCGGTAATATTCAGAATTCAGGTGTTGAAATTATGCTGAATGCCACTCCTGTCCAATCAAATGATTTTAACTGGGACTTGCAGTTCAACTTTTCAACCAATAAAAATAAGATTCTGGAGCTGGCTGATGGCGTAGAGAAGTACCAATTAGGACCTAATCTGGATAACATGCGTGTTTATGCAGTGGTTGGTGGTAACTATGGCGAAATCTGGGGCAGTAAATTCGCTCGTGTGGAAGACGAATCAAGCCCCTATTATGGGCAACTAATTACCACAAAGGAAGGTCGTCCGACTGCAAAAAGTGGTGATATTGAGAAAATTGGTGACCAGCAGGCTACTTGCCTATTAGGTTTGACCAATACATTCAGTTACAAGGGATGGACTCTGAGCTTCTTGGTGGACGCACGTATTGGTGGAGAAATTTTCTCTGCTACTAATCATACAATGCAGAAATCCGGTACAGCTAAAATAACGGCTCCAGGTGGGAAACGCGAAAATATCATAGTAGAAGGTGTCTATATGGATGATAACGGCAACTATACTCCTAACACTACTCCTATTACCCAACAACAATATTGGGAAGCTGTTACTACAAGTAGCGGTAACTTAGGTATTGGAGAAGCCAATCTTTACGATGCGACCAATGTCCGTCTGCGTAATCTGTCATTGAATTACACATTCCCTAAATCCATGCTTGCCAAGACCCCATTCCAACAAGTTAAATTGGGTGTCTCTTGCAACAATGTATGGATGATCTCAAGCCACATGAGAGGTGTAGATCCTGAGTCTGTATTTGCTACTTATACAAATGCAACAGGTTTCGAAGCATATAGCGCACCGACATCACGTACTTTCCTGTTTAACGTTACACTTGGTTTCTAACCATTAAAATTAGAATGCAATGAAAAAAATAAATTATATTTTGTTTTCACTTTGTCTGGGTGGCGCAGTGAGTGCCTGCTCCGACTTTGATGAAGTAAACACCGATCCCAAGGCAGCACAAGCCGACCAGGTCCAGGCATATTATGCTCTAAACAAATCTATTGTAGATGCCCAACAATCACCTCATGAGGCAGAACGTATTTTCGTGTATAACTGGAAATCCGCAGCACGGTTTCATCAAATGAATTTTCTGGTTACAGGCTCTTATAGTGATGATTATAATAATGACTATCATAACAGTCGTATCACTGCATGGATGAAGAATGCCACATTAGCTATTAACTTGGCAGATGCACAATTGGCTTCCGGTAATTATACCGGACGAAATGAGACATTCGTCAATAATGTGAAACAGGTATCCCGTATCTGGTATGCATATCTTACTAGCGAATATGTAGATAATTTTGGTGTCGGTCCTACGGGTATGGTCATAGGTGAGGTCCCTGATTTTAAAAGTTGTCAGGATGTCTATACTTATATGCTGAGCGAATTAAAGGATGCCGCTTCAAAAATCGATACAAGCATCACACCGGACGATGTTGAAAAGACCGGTGACGCTGCTTATGCATTCGATTTTAGCAAATGGGTGAAATATGCCAATTCTATGCGTATGCGTTTAGCGATGCGCCTGTCAGAAGTCGACCCTACAACAGCCAAATCCGAATTCGAAGATGCTGCTAAAGGTGAATTAATAATATCAGCAGATGACATATTTAAAGTAGCGGAAAAGGATGTTTGGGACAACTTGGCCGGTGTTATGTCACGTTCATGGAATCAGCAATGCGTTTCAATGACTATTTTCAATTTAATGACTAATCTGGGAGGAGTGCCTACTGCGTCTCAATTGACTGCGGACAGATATCAGGCATACATCAAGGATAATGCGAATTATCTGGGTCTGTATTTTCCCGATCATTTTAGTTTGAATTCGGATAATCCGTCTAAAGGTTTCTGGATGGATGGAATACCCCATTCAGTAGATCCTCGCGCTTTCAAATTGTATTATTTGCCGGAAGACAGCGAGGCTGACAATTATTCTACCTGGAGTGAAAGCAACTATAAAGTAAGAAATGGGAAAAATGTCAGAGGCTTGATCAATCCGAATACTGCAACGGATACAATAGCATTTGTTAAACCTGCGATGTGTTGGAATGGTGTGGCCAATGGCTACGGAGGTCCGAAGTATTCCAAAAATATGATTATGAATACCAGTATTTGGGGCAGTTATCCGTCATTAGGTAAACAATACCGTACTAGTAATAATGATCGTATATTCTTTGGCGATTGGGAAACTTGGTTCTTGCTGGCAGAAGGCGCTGTAAGAGGATGGAATGCCGGTTTTGATGCAGAGACAGCCTACACCAATGGAATAAAGGCTAGCTTCGTTTACAATGGATGCAGTCAGTTTGTTGACGAATATCTGCAATCAGAAACTTATAACCGTGTAGGAACTTCCGTTAAGTTTTCTCACACAGAAGAACCTCCTGCTACAGTTGAAATGGATTACATAGACGGCTATACCGGCAAAGCGGGTAAATTTACATATACATATCCGGTCGCTTCAAAAACATTGTATGGCAAGGCTTTGAATGACAAGCTTACAAAGATTATCACTCAGAAATACATTGCTCAAATGCCATATCTGCCTTTGGAAGCGTGGAGTGATCATCGTCGTCTGGGACTTCCATTCTTTGAAATTCCATCAGCTGAAGAGCCTCTGACTAATATGCCGGAATGGAATGTAGATGTATATAAGAGTGGACAAAAGGTATCATTATATCCACAACGTCTCAAATTTCCATCCAGCCTGCAAAATGCCGACCCGGAAGGATATCAAAAAGCAGTTCAGTTCCTTGGAGGAACAGAAACAACTCTAACTCCCATTTGGTGGGCTAAACATTAATAAATATAAATCAAGACATGTCTTAAATAAAATAAGGCATGTCTTGATATCCATATATTTCAATTAAAAAGGAAAGTATAATATTATTTCCTTGGTAACATAGCATTAGAGCTGGACAAACTGATAAAAGAGGCTATCTCCTCACGAAGACAGCCTCTTTCATTTGCTATTAATAATCTAGTAAATTTCTGGTGAGTTTCGAACGCTTTCTTATCAAAGAAACAACGACTAACACTCTTTTGTTTATTCTTCCATCGTAAAACTTTTCAGGATCTCCTCAGCCTCAGTCTCCTTTCCCTTACTGTAGATAATGGATACATAAAAGCCACTACCCGCAGCCTTGGTCATCAGACAGGCATAAAAACAAAGATCCGTCTCGCAAACCCCTCTTAAATAAGTACCAAAAACTGTGGCAACTCAAACTCCTGCACCGCCGACTGATCTTTTATCCCGTCATCATTGGCATAGTCTTTCAACACACTCTTCAAATCATTCTTTGTCATGCCGTCCGAATCCAAAGACTGCACCGTGATATAAAACGTAGAGTTGTTCAGAAGAAAAGTCTCCTCTGTATCCTCCTCCACCAAAATGCCTTTGGGAGCCTTAAAAGTTAAACCGTAGGCTGTCCATGTAACAGGGACTAAAGCTTGTGCACTTGCTGACAAACAGGCCAAACTTAAAAACACAAAAAATAAAACTTTTTTCATTTTTAGTTACTTTACGAATAAAAATCCGATCAGCCCACAACCGATTATTTATCTTTCTCACGGATTTCCACACGACGAATCTTTCCACTGATTGTCTTCGGGAGCTCCTCTACAAACTCTATGACACGCGGATACTTGTAGGGAGCCGTCACACGCTTCACATGATCTTGCAGTTCCTTTATCAGCTCAGGTCCTTCCTTTCCCTTAAACGTTTTAGAAAGAACAATTGTTGCCTTTACCACCTGCCCACGAATTTCATCGGGCACACCGGTAATAGCACATTCCACAACAGCCGGATGAGTCATCAAAGCACTTTCCACCTCGAACGGCCCTATACGGTAACCTGAACTCTTGATCACATCATCGGCACGGCCTACAAACCAAAAATAGCCATCCTCGTCGCGCCAAGCCACATCACCCGTATAATAAATACCATCATGCCAAGCCTCTTCCGTCAATTCCGGAGCACGATAATATTCTTTGAACAGCCCCAGCGGTTTGCCCCTGTCCGTACGAATTACAATCTGCCCTTGCTCTCCATCTTCGGCAGAACGCCCGTCGTGGGTCAGCAAATCAATATCATATTGAGGATTAGGCACCCCCATACTTCCCGGTTTAGGATCCATCCAAGGAAAAGTACCCAGAGTCAGAGTCGTTTCTGTCTGTCCAAAGCCTTCCATCAAACGAATACCTGTTATTTTCTTGAACGTCTCATATACAGAATAGTTCAAGGCTTCTCCCGCCGTAGTACAATATTCTAAAGAAGAGAGATCATACTTGCTGATGTCCTCCTTAATCAAGAAACGATAAATAGTGGGAGGGGCACATAAAGAAGTGATATGATAATCCTGAATCTTTCCAAGAATATCCGCCGGTGTAAATTTCTCATGGTCATACACAAAAATATTGGCTCCTGCTATCATCTGTCCATAGAGCTTCCCCCATACCGCTTTTCCCCAACCGGTATCGGCAATGGTAAGATGAAGACTGTCACGATGCAAATTATGCCAGAAACTAGCGGTTACAATATGCCCTAAAGGGTATGTAAAATCATGTGCCACCATCTTAGGCTCACCTGTAGTGCCCGAAGTGAAATACATTAATGAAGTATCTTCATTCGTATTGGGATGTTCCGGTTTGACAAACGGAGCCGCATTCTCAATACCTTTATGAAAATCTTCAAATCCTTCCGGAATATCCGGCCCCACACTGACCAGCTTTCTCACCGAGGGAGAATCGGACATGGCATCTGTAATGTGTTTTGTTATCACATCTTCCCCTGCAGCAACGATCATCTTGATATCAGCTGCGTTACAACGATACACGATATCTTTCTTTGTAAGCAGGTGAGTGGCCGGAATGACCACCGCCCCTAATTTGTGCAAAGCAATAATGGAATACCAGAACTCATAACGGCGCTTCAATATAAGCATCACCTTATCACCATGACCAATACCAAGACTTTGAAAATAAGAAGCGGTCATATCAGTATACTTTTTCAAATCAGCATAAGTATATTGCACATGCTCCCCTTTGTCATTGGTCCATAACAATGCCTTCTTTTCAGGTTCTTCGGCAGCCCAGGCATCTACTATGTCATAACCGAAATTGAAGTTTTCGGGAACTTTAATCTTTAAATTCTTTATAAAATCCTCTTGCGAGGTAAATGTAGTCTGTTCTAAGAATTTTTCTACCATAATCTTCTTAAATTAAGAATTGAGAATCAAAAATTAAAAAACATCTTGCGGCTATTTCTTAATTTCCAATTCTCAATTTATCATAATATTACTGCCAGGAATTTCACAGTCTTGCCATCCAACGCCATCATACCATGCGGTATGGAAGAATCAAAATACAGACTGTCACCCGCATTCAGAATTAGTTCTTTTCCATTCATATTGAGCAACATTCTACCTTCGATCACCAAATTGAATTCTTGTCCCTCGTGTGAATTGAAATAAATCGGAGTACCTTCCGGCTTGGGCTCCACGGTCACTACAAACGGATCTACCTTGCGTCCGCGAAAACCTGATGCCAACGACTGGTACTTGTAAGCTTTGGTACGTTCCACCGATACTCCCGAACCACAACGGGTCAGAAAGTAAGAGCTCATCTTAGGTTCTTCACCAAACATCAACACATCCAATGCAATTCCATATTTACGGGCTATCTTCTGCAAAGCACTGACAGAGATATCTTTCTCCCCACTTTCCATACCCAAATATTCTTCCACTGAAAGTTGACAGCTTTCAGCCACCTCTTCGGGAGTCAGTTCCAAGACATCTCTTAATCCCTGGAGACGCTCGGCAATTTGTTTTATCTGGTCACTCATAATCTTAATGTTTTTATGCCTCAAAGATAATGAAGATTTAAGAATATCCAGCAATGTTTCATTAAGTTTCGATAAAAACTATCCAGCAGATAGAAAAACTGCACAAGCGTGCTTGTAATGAGCAAAAAGCAAGCTTTCAGCCTCATGGCACGGACACTAATAGTTTCAAGTGAAAGTATTCTCCGACGATCCTTTGGCAGATAAACCGCCCCTCATCTTTTCCACAAAATCCCGAATCATAGTACATATCTTCAGGCGATTCCACCTCGTAACAAATTGTTTCCAAAGGACACCAGCCCGTCCGGCTTCTATTCCGAATGCGAGAAACCACCTGAGCACACGCTACCTTTATATCCGCCTGCTTCAATACAGCCAACGCCGGTTCGCTGATGATGTCCGTGTAAATCTCCCGGACTCCCCCCAACACCATCAAAGCTGCCGCCGCTTTCCCTATCACTTTGTCAGCAACCTGCGCTCCATGCAAGAACTCAGGCTCCCGGTTCAGCAAGTCATACAAATCGGCTACCCCCCGCTGTGTAAAAGTACGGATTTCTTCCCTCCTGATTACACAAGAGTAACCGCCTTCATGCAACAATTTTATCAATTCATCCATTTTCTTTTTCAAATAATACGGTGCATTTCATGCCCCTCTACATAAATGGCACTGAACGGACGGGCCGGACACAGATTCTCGCAAGCACCACAACCAATGCAACGCTCCGTATTCACCACCGGTATCCGGGGAGATTTTTCATCATCCACATCCTTGGGAATCATCTGGATAGCTCCGGAAGGACAATGACGGGCACAGTTTCCACAACTTACCCCGTCCGTATTCACAATACAATTCTGAGCCACCCACACAGCATGACCTATCTGAACAGCCGACTTCTCAGCCAAATCTGTCAGACGGATGGCACCGGTAGGACACACCTCGGCACACTTCATACATTCGGGACGGCAATATCCACGCTCGTAAGACATCTCGGGCTGCATCAAATGTTTCAAATCACCGGACGGACGCAGTACCTGATTAGGGCACACTGACACACAAAGCTGGCAAGCCGTGCAGTGCTGCGCAAAATGACGGAGACTCAGTGCGCCAGCAGGAACAATAGAAGTGGCACGCTTGGGAATTTTCCTGTCTATAAGAGGAGCCAGTCCTCCGTCCACTTTCTTTTCCTGGCTTTCGCCACAGCACTTGCAGCCACCAAAGCCGAGACCGTAAGAAAGTTCCGCCGTGAAGCATCCACTTTTTCAGCGGGCGAAGACGGCTGAGAAGCCGGTTTGCCGGTTTCTTCAGTTACCGGAGCCTGTTTCTTCGGAAGCATAGCCCCCGGTACATATCTTATCGCATTCTGACGGCATTTGCCCAGACAATCCATACACGCCACACAACGGGAATAATCTATCTCATGCGCCTTAGGGTTGATGCAGGAAGACTTGCAATTACGCGCACAAAGTCCGCAACCATTACATTTATCCGTATCAATCACCGGTTTGAAATAAGAGTATCTGGACAAGAACCCCAATACGGTACCCACCGGACAAATGGTATTGCAATACGTCCTTCCCCCACGCCATGCCAGGATAAAAAGCACCACCACAGTAGCCACCGCCACAATAAGAGTAGAAACACCTTTCACCCAGATATCCACCGAATAAAAAGCATAACTGTCCGCCCGTTCCGCCCATAAGGCAAGCAGATTATTTCCCCATTGATAAAGAGGTGCCAGCAGATTAGAGACAATACGGCCGTAGGCACTATAAGGAGCAAACAAAGCCGCCAATGAAACCACTCCCGCAACCAAAGCAATGACAAACACCGCCAAAATCCCATATCTCAACCACGAAACAGCGGGCGAATAACGGAAACGGTTCTTCTTCACTTTTCCCGAAAACCAGGAAATGATATCTTGGAACACCCCTAACGGACAGATAACCGAACAATAGACACGTCCCAAAAGAAGTGTCAACAAAACAAGGGCTATCACCACCCCTGCATTCAGCGCCAGAACAGCAGGCAGAAACTGTATTTTCGCCATCCATCCGAACCAACTATGCATGGTTCCTGTAAAATCCAGAAACAGCAATGTTATCATAGTAAAAAATAAAAGAGCGGCAGTCAGTCTTATTTTACGTAACATAAGCATTCGTTATTTTATCATGTTTATCCATTCCAGTTATAAAGTCTCTTGTTTCAATTGCTCCACATACGCGTCTATACGATGCAGTTCTTTCGGGATATCAATCCGCTGGGGACAGTGCGGACTGCATTGGTCACACCCCGTACAGCGGCTTGCCTGCCGGAGTTTGGGTACACTACGGTCATAACCTATAAGGAAAGCGCGTCTGGCCCGGCGATAATTTTCATCCTGACTGCTTTTAGGGACATTGCCTTCATTGACACATTTATTATAATGCACCAGAATAGCCGGAATATCCAGCCCATAAGGACAGGGCATACAATATTTGCAATCATTGCAAGGAATGGTGGGAAACTGCAACATCAACTGGGCTGTTTCTTCCAAAAACTCTTTCTCCTCATCATTCAGAGGCTCCAAAGGAGAATAAGTCCGCAAGTTATCCTGCAAATGTTCCATATAAGTCATCCCACTCAACACACATAACACATCCGGATAAGTACCGGCAAAACGAAAAGCCCACGAAGCCACACTATTTTCCGGACGACGCTGCTTCAAACGGGCTACCAGGTGGTCATTCAATTTTGACAAACGCCCTCCCAACAGCGGTTCCATAATCACAACAGGAATTCCACGCTTGGATAACTCTCCATACAAATACTCCGCATTAACATTCCGCTTCGAAGCATGACGCCAATCCACATAATTCATCTGGATTTGTACAAAGTCCCATTTCACATCCAGCGATAATAAATAATCGAACACCTCTACCGATCCGTGAAATGACCATCCCAAGTTACGGATACGCCCCTCCTCACGCTCTTTCAACAAAAAGTCAAGGACTCCATTGTCAATATAACGATCGTGAAAGGTTTTTATCCCTTCTCCTCCGCCTACGGAATGGAGCAAATAATAATCCAGATAATCAGTCTGCAATTCTTTCAGCGACTGATGATACATCTTGATGGAGTTCTCGCGGGTATAATTCTGGAAATTGGACATCTTCGTCGCAATCAGAAGTTTTTCACGGGGATAACGCTTCAAGGCAACTCCGGTTGCTCTTTCAGAGAATCCCTGACAATAAACAGGAGAGGTGTCGAAATAATTCACTCCATGAGCAATGGCATAATCCACCAGTTCATTCACCGCATCCTGGTCTATCACGTTTCCATCACTGTCCGGTGCAGGCTTCAATGGCCAGCGCATACATCCATATCCTAAAAGTGAAACACGTTCTCCCTTGGGAGAAGTACGATAAGTCATCTTGTCAACAGGCACTTCGCCTTGTACGGCAGCCTCTGCCGACGCCGGCTTCTCACCGGAAGCACAACCATACATAACCGCTGTGGATGCAGCAGCGCTGACACCCACAATCTTCAGAAATTCCCTGCGGTTCATTTCCTCTTTGTTTCTCTTGTCCATATCCTTTTTATACTTAACCTTGCATTTACGTAAACCATACACCGGCCATCGCTACAGCCTGATTATCAGTTCATGCAAAGTTATCAAAATTTCATGAAATTCCTTGCAACAAGACAACAATAATTAAAACCATTTTAACCATTAATGCAAAATCACCCTCTTCAAAACGGTCTATCAGAATCAACAAAAAAATTACGCAGCCCCTCCAACAAAGACAGGACTGCGCAATACTGTTTCATACGCCCAATAATTAAAGGATGCAAGGCAAACGGAATTTCCGGTTTTACCCATCAGCATTTTCAAGCGTTGTTTTCAAAGCCGATGGCCTTCATCAATTCATCATATTCTTTTTCTTCCTTACATAAAGGTCCGTACCAAGTATATTTCAGAATAATTGTCGTCACAACCAGCAACAAGGCCGACGCTACAAATCCCCACGTACCCCGCACCACCAGATACATAGGAACAATAGTCAGGCAGCACTGCCAGACTATGCCTATGGCTACATTGAACGCATCACGTTTAAAGTGCTTGTTGCGCACCACCAGCGGGTATCGGGCCTCCGCCTCATCGGCTATAGGTTTCCACCATCCCCACGGACGCACCCGTATATAGAAATGAACCAATGTCTCCTCATCGGTGGGAGGCGCCGAATAAGTTCCGGCAATACACCCTATCAATGAAATGCCGAACAACACTGGGAAGAAATAAAGCACCAGCGCATCAGGCACCGTAAACTTCATCACAATGGCAGCCACCACTCCTGCCGTCATCCCCCAGAAATAGCCCTCACCATTGAAACGCCACCAATGCCACTTCAGCATATTGGCAGCAATGTATCCGCCGAACAATGCCCCTACAATCCACTGGAATATTTCATTAATATCTTTCAAGAAGAATCCCATGACAGTACTGATAATCACCACCAGCACCGAAATCAGGTAGCTGGCACGAATCTGAGTTTTTACCGGAGCTTTAGGATTAATATATCTCAAATAAATGTCATTCACCACGTATGCCGGAGCCGCATTGACCGTAGAAGCAAAGGTTGACATGAACGCCGACAGCAACCCCGCCAGCAGCAACCCCGCCAGCCCTACCGGCACATACTTCGTGATAAGATGAGGAAGAATAGTTTCAAAATCCGATTCGGCTGCCGTCATTTGCTCCAACCCGCCATCCACTTTAAAGAAATAAACAGCCAGTAATGCAAATTCCATAATCATCAAGTAACGCGGAATCAGCAGAATGACCGGTACGGAGCCACTCATCAAAGCCGCTTCCTTGGGCGACTTACACGACAGAATCTTCTGCATGTCATAGTTCGGAGCAGGTCCCGCCATGCTCATAAAAATACCTTTCAGCAAAGCCATCATCACAAAGACGCCCATCAGGCTGTAAGGTTCGCTGGCCATACGTTCCGTCAGCAGATCCATCCGCCCGCTCCAGTCAATGTCCAATGTCCAGCCGAAGAAAGGCGACTCCCATCCTGATGGCACAAATTCCTGAATCATCTCGGGTGCCACCATATTCATGCCAATAATTGCAATCACCACGCCCGCCACCGTCATAATCATAAACTGCACCACATCCGTCCACACAATGCTAAGCATACCGCCCAGCATCACATAGAAAGTAGCGATGGCCGTAAAGAATATACCATAAAAGTGAGGAACATATTGCAGAGGAATATCAAAAGGTACATACGGCGACACAGCTCCCATGGAAAGAATATCTCCATGAACTTACCGATACCGATAAATCCGTAACTTAAAAATCCCAAGACACTAAGTAACGCAAAAATGATTACAATCGTATGCGACAGCGTAGCCCCTTTTCCACGCCCGAAGCGAGTCTTTATCCATTCGGCCCCCGTCAGCACATTGCTCCGTCGAAGCCACACCGACAGATAGACCATCAGGAATATCTGATTGAACACCGGCCACAACCACGGAATCCACAGGCTCTTGAACCCGTAGCAAAAGCCCAATAGACCATCAGCATGGTTCCGGTAATGTCGAACATGCCCGACGCATTGGACAGTCCGAGCATATAGAAAGGGAGCGATTTGCCCCCTAAGAAATACGAATCCATGTTCTTTGCCGCCCTCTTCTTCAAGAACAGCCCGATGGTGACAATGATTGCCAGATACACACAGATAATAAGAATATCAATGATATGTAATTTCATAAGTCATTCTTTTGATCATCATTTAAAGACCTGCGTCATAGGACGTCCGATCCACACCTGCGGCTGCTCCAAGCCAAAGATGGAAGCCACTGTAGAAGCACAGTCAAACTGCATCATGCTTTCCTCAAAAGCACCTCCTTTTTTCACATTCTTGCCGGCAATGATAAACGGTGTTTCCATTTCCTGCATGGTTTTTCCACCATGCCCTTTGTTAATACCTCCATGATCGGCTGTGACTATAATGATACTGTTATCGTATATGCCTGCCGCCTTGACCGCATCCAGAATCCGTCCCACATATCCATCCAGTTCCTTCAATTTTGCATAATAGGCTGGTGTATCATGTCCGTCAGCATGACCTACATGGTCAGGGTTATCAAAGCAGATAGCAGTCAATACAGGTTTTTTTTCTGTGATATACTTGCATGCCATCTCGCAGAGAGCGGTAGGATACTGATTATAGTCGGGAGCCTGCGCATAATAATTCAAAGCCAGGGTATCTACCAGATATTTGATACCATCCCATTCATACAACACACCCATTTCAGCATCAGGAGCGGCTTTACGAAGTTCACTAAAAACAGTTGGGAATATATTGTGCTCGTTCAATACCCGTGAAGGAAGCTCGGGCGTTTTTGAGCCCCATTCCGTATATCCGTGCAGTTCGGGACCAGCACCCATAAACATGGAAGCCCAGTTTACGGCACTTGAGGAAGGAAGTACGCTACGTTTTTTCAAAGTATAGCAGCCTGCATCCATCAAGGACTTTACATTCGGCATTTCAGCCTTTTCCACACTATATGCCCCCCAACCGTCAAGGCCGATTAAAAACACATGGTCAGCTTTCCAATTCTGGGCAAAACAAAAACAAGATGCAGTAAAGAATGCCGTTAACACAGCCAATAAACGAAGTTTTTTCATAGAATATTATTTTTTTAGTTATACATATTATTTCAACCATACACTCACCGGATAATGATCGGATACTCCTTCCACCGGATAAACGTCTGCCCGTATGCAGCGTTCCATCAATGAGGGAGAAAGCAGAATATAATCCAGCCTTTCACGTCGTAAAGGTAATCGTTTATCATCTATTTTCCAATTATAAAGAAAGGCGGCAGGATAAGTCATACGTTTTTCTGCCGGACGTATCAACCGGCCAAGGGCATCTTCCATGCCCACAGACAAGAACTTAGCTATCACGGAGAAGTCAAAACGTCCATTCCTCAAATTCCGGTATTTTTTTGGGAAGCATCCCAACGCTGCATATTCACCAACAGCGAATCATGCGTCATTATTTCATCGGCATCCAATGGTGAATGCGCATTCAGATCCCCTGCCACCAAATAGTCTTTCAAGTTCTGTTTATGGATATAATCGACTATTTTAGTGGCCTCATCCAGTCGATAACTCCATTCAAAGGGACTGAGATGAGTGGCAATGACATCAATGCCCTGTGTCTGCACATGCATCATGCCATGCCAGAACCCGTCCACTTGTTTGGATATGGTCTTTACCGGTTGTCTGGAAAGGACTCCTACCGGATACCCCTCTTCTTTAAGAAGGGCGGTATGTGGATATCCACATACCTTCCCCAATGTTACCAAATCCTTTTCCTTAAAACTAACCAGCTCTGTTAAAATCACTAAATCGGCTGACTGATTTTTGGTCCATTCCACAAAATATGCACGCCTCAAAGAATCCCCTTCAAAACCATTCCAAATATTATATGAAATTATTTTTATCGCTGACGCCTTTGTGCTGACATGCCCGATGATCCAATCATCAGCAGCATCCCTAAAAACAATCCTATAATCTTTCTCATTTTTTCAAA
This sequence comes from Phocaeicola sartorii JCM 17136 = DSM 21941, assembly GCF_000614185.1. GTDB lineage: Bacteria > Bacteroidota > Bacteroidia > Bacteroidales > Bacteroidaceae > Phocaeicola > Phocaeicola sartorii. The sequence goes on from NZ_BAKM01000051.1 coordinate 15,630, forward strand.
AACACTTCATTCCGATCTATCAATTCATTGATTGCCGCTACTGAAGTTGCAGAACGAAGTCCGTCTGCGGGTGTATGCAGACAATAATCCACCAAACGGTCTACAGTAGATGTCGCTACATGCATCCGCGTGTCACTGGAGGCGTAATAGATATACACCGTTCCGTCGTCATCGGCTATCCAGCCGTTCGAGAACAACACATTTGATACATCACCCACTCTTTCTTCACCTTGTGGTGCCAGAAAATAACCGGCAGGTTCGGCTATCAGCCGCCAAGGTTCGTCCAAAGCCGTCATATACAAATAGAGCACATAACGCAACCCGGCGGCACAGCCACGCACTCCGTGTGCCAGGTGAAGCCAGCCTTGCGGTGTTTTTATGGGGTGCGGCCCCTCTCCGTTCTTCACCTCTTTAATGGTATGATAATGCCGGTGATTAATGATTATTTCCTCTTTTATTTCCGCGTGAGTGATATCATCTATCAACGCCCATCCGATACCTCCGCCATTACCGGCGTTGATGAAATCATCTTGCGGACGGGTATAAAGAGCATACTTTCCATTCACGAACTCAGGGTGAAGTACCACATTCCGCTGCTGGTTGCCGGTCATCAGGTCGGGCAAACGCTCCCAATCTACCAGATTCCGTACGTACGATTCCAGCCTTCGCCACCGCCGAGGAAAGGTCTCCAGCGGACGCCTTGTCATCGTGTCGTTCGCTGCAAAAGATGCCATAAATCCATCCGTCCTCGTGGGCGGTGAGACGCATGTCATACACATTAGTCTCGTCCGGATCGATGTCCGGCAATGCCAGCGGACGCTTCCAGAAGCGGAAGTTGTCTATTCCATTAGGGCTTTCAGCTATGGCGAAAAAGGACTTCCGGTCCACCCCCTCCACACGCACCACCATCAGATATTTCCCGTTCCACTTCATGGCACCGCTGTTCAAAGTGGCATTAAAGCCGATGCGCTCCACACAATAAGGGTTCGTGTCGGGGTTGAAATCATAACGCCACTCCAAGGGAATGTGATGACGTGTCAATACCGGATGGACATAACGGCGGATAATGCCGTTTGTTTCTTCCTTTATTTCGTTAGGGCGTTGCAACAACGCTTCTTGGCGCTGGGACAATGCCGTCAATCGCTTTTTGAAATCTGTATTTATCATAAATTCCTTTTATTATCGTTTTACATAAATTACATATCAAATTTAGCCCTCAGGATATAACGGAATACGATTAGCACGATGAAAAATAGTATTAGCGACTCCCGGGAGTTCCATTTCAAGGATAATTTCTTGTGTCTTTGGATTTATCTCAATAATACGTGCTCCCATACTACCATCACTTAATATATTGCCAATGCCTGGACAAAACAATCTATTACCAGTTTGTTCCAAATATTGTACCGATGAGACAGCCATAGCATAGCATTCCCTTCCCCGTTCTTTTCCATATTGCCATACCTGCCGGACCGTCATATTTTTTTCATCTATTTCATATTCTACAGCACGGCTATATTCTTCACTACGAGCTGAATAATACCGATTATATCCATTATCAAAAACCATTACATGTCCATTAGGCAAAACAATAGGACAGTGCGGTCCCCAGCACCACTCAAAATCCTCATGCACCTTTTCTCCATTCAAGACCTCTATATCAGTAATAGGTTGTCCATTTCTATCTAAAGGAGTAAGCAAATACCTTTTATATTGTTCTCTCCAATTATTATGCGGAGCCATTATATATTTCAATTTCCCAGAATAATCATATTTAAAGAATCCCAACCAACGTCCCGTCGCCACCATTTCATCATCATCCACAAAAATTCCATTGTTATGAAGCCAATTGCTCCTGTTAGCACCTAAATACATATTATTATTCCATTCTTCCCCCATATCCACTTTATTGATACGAGCTGAATCCAATATCTGAGCATAATCCCATTCTTTAGTTATACTTCCTGTTATAGGATCAAGTTCTATAGTATGATCAAAAATACGTGAGTTGCTCCCATCAGCCAACATTGCCTTTGCCTTAGTAACCAAAATTTGTATTTTACCGTTTTTTGTCTCTACCGCTTCATGATGAAAGTTATACCCCATTCCTTTCAAATCCCATTTGTGCACAATATTCCCTAACGCATCAACCTCAACCAACAAACCATGATTACAATCTCCTGCAATATAATTACCATTTTTCATACGCTTTAAGCCGCATTGAGCTCCAATATACTTCAATTCCGGGTGACTATTCCAGTCCAAAATCCATCGTATTTCTCCATCGGCATCTATCATATATGGAATAGACGTATCAGTTTCTTCTTTGCCCGGTGAACTTATTAAAGTCATACCAGGTTCCATCTCATTAATTTTCCGTTTAATGATACGTATAGCAGCAGGCAAATAAGTTACATTCAACGCTTTTGTTTTAATCTGAATCGTTGTCTTAGCCCGTTCCTTGCCAGTTTTATCCAAGTAAACCAATGTTACCTTATTTTCATAATTTGGATAAAGTCCTAATATTTGAATAACTTGCGACCTCTGAACATCATCAGATTGAAATTCCACATCCGGAGTCTTTGCATCAGGTTTACTATGCACAATAATTTTAATACGACCTTGTGCCGGCAATTCACAATATAGATTTGCAGCTAATGGATTATAACCTGAAGGATTTACTACAATCTTTACTATAAGGTCATCAATGGCATCACCTATTGAAGGAACTATATAGGTGCTGCCATTAACAAATGTAATAGTAGTTCTCCAAGCCACATCATCTATATGTACATTTTGAATTATATCAGTAGGTATCTCTATAATTTTCGACTCAAATGTGAAAATATAGCAATTATCATTTTGAGTGACACTTTTTAATAAATCACCTTTTTGCACAAGTTCTTGAATTGTATCATAGTATTCCGGATATAAGGAAGTATTATCATTATTATCACAAGCTGTTATGCCCCAAAACAGCCATAATAAAAGCACACCGTATTCTTTAAGGATTTTCATTCTTCCTGCTTTTTATATATATAGTGTGTGGGTAATTACCCACACACACTAATTGATGATTAGTTTAGTAAATATTCATTTATTGCCAATCAGATTTCTGTTCCAAACTCAGATTCGTATCAACTTCACTTTGAGGTATTGGAAAATACAAGTGCTTCTTCTCAAAACGTTGGAAATTTTGAGAATCAATAATATTTCCAGTATAATTCCATCTGATAATTCTACCTTTTTCATCTCTCTCAAACTCGGTTTCACGTGTATCTGTTTTCCGTTCATGCATAATTTTCTTCAATTCATCGTAATCATACCAACGAACCAAATCATCCCAACGTACATTTTCACCAGCAAATTCCAATAATTTCTGATTGCGAAGTTCTTCCATTATAGAATTCTTGTCATTCAACTGTTTCTCGGGCAATCCGGCACGCACACGAATACGGTTAATATCTTTCATCGCATTGGTGTTATCGCCAGTTTCCAAGCAAGCCTCAGCATGAAGAAATAAAACTTCCGCAAAACGCATTATACGATAGTTAGCAATACGTCCACCATTATTTTCATACATAGAATTCCCCATTGGATTCCACCATGCACATAATTTTTTCATCAAGAAACGACCGGGTTTTCCATTAATTTCAGGATAGTCTGGTATACCTTTATCTATTCTCCATTTTTCTTCCTTGCTAAGATCTGTTGTCCAATAACAAAGTGAATCGAAAGGAATTATGCCAAAGGCTTTCTCATCTTCTATAACATCACCATAATCAGAATATTTAAAGAAAGCAGTAGTATATAGACGTTTATCCCACTTCGTGTCAGAACCCGTAGGACGAGGCTCAGCCACATATTGTCTAATCAAATATGGAGAAGGCTGCATTTTATACCAACCACCACCAAAACCTTTTGGATACCATTGCTCATCATCACTTTTATTAGGATCTTTCCAAGCTTTAAAACAAGGACCAAAATAATGACCTATCACACTTCCCATAAAGGCATTATCTCCAGTACTACTTCCCCAGGCATCTTTTTCATCCCCAAATGCTTCAAAATTAATTTCCCAGATAGACTCTTTATTAAATTCTGTATCATCACGAAAATTATCTTCATATTTCTCTGTTAAGTCATAACCGTAACCACTCATTATCGTTTCAAATTCAGCTTTTGCAGCTGCATAATCGCCCTTCCAGATATAAGCTTTACCCAAGATGGCAATAGCAGCTCCTTGAGTTATACGCCCAGCTTCTTCAGACGGACGAGTCTTTGGCAATCGAGCTTTAGCTTCTTTCATATCAGCAATCACCTGATCCAATAATTCGTCAGGAGATGACAATCCATGCATATCCGGATCAGCATCTTGGGATTGATTTCGAAGTACACCTTCATTAAAATCTGTGCGGACGCGAAAATGCCAATAGCCTCTTAAAAAATAAGCTTCACCCAGCATTTGGTTCAACTTTGCCTGATCCATTGAAGCATTAGGTGCTTTTTCCAAGAACTCATTAGCAGCTTGAATGCCTTTATACAAGTACCCCCAGCATCCATTACCTGTATTAGGAGTATTAGTAAATGAAAGAGTCTCCCAAATATTTGTTTCTTCACTGCGAGTAGGATACATATCATCAGCACGCATCTGATAGTGTAAAATGCCTTCATAACCTCCATAATACCCCCAGCTCATACGACGGACATGATTATAGACAGCGGCTAAACCTTTATTTACATTTTGTTCATTCACCCAGAAAGTTCCGGGAGTTTCCCTATTGGGATCCACTTCATTTAAAAAATCCTCACTACATGAAGAGAATAAAAACGGAGTAAGCAATAAAGCCGTTATATATTTTTTTATTTTCGTTTTCATATCTTTTTACGATTTTAGATTAGAAATTAACTTGCAAACCAAAAGTAATAGTACGCGCAGAAGGATAACGTCCATCATCACAACCACGACTCATCACACCACTACCACTTGATGAACCTGTACCATCATTCGTACCTAAATCAGGAGTATATCCTTTATAATCAGTAATAGTAAACAAGTTCTCCATAGCTGTATAAATACGTAGATTTTGCAAACCTGCTTTAGTTGTCCATGCTTTGGGAAGAGTATACCCCAATTCCAATGTTTTCAAACGAAGGAAAGAACCATTTTCCAACCAGCGTTCCGTATAAGCCAAGTTTGTGCCAGTTGAACCTTTTACATAACGAGGAATATCTGTATTCTTGTTATTTTCGCTCCAACTATTCAGACGTTCAGCATATTGATTCGCAGCTACCTCATTATAAACAGTTGTAAAATACTGAGAATTATAAATCTTATTACCAAAATTACCATCAAAGAACAAATTCAAATCTATATTTTTCCATTGAGCACCTAAATTCAGCTAATGTCATTTTGGGGAATGCACTTCCACAATCTTGACGATCAAGATTATCAATCTTACCATCTCCATTAAAATCCACATATCTTAAATCTCCCGGCTCAGCATCAGGCTGTATCATTTGACCATCTTTGCCCACGTACGCTTTTACTTCTTCTTCACTTTGGAAAATGCCATCCGTCTTAATCAAATTAAAGAAACCGATAGCATGACCTGCTTTTGCATAAGTAATAGCCCCTTTGTCATGAGGATTAAAACCTGTCCACTCATCACGTAAGCCATTAACCTTTGTCAATCTATTCTTTATGAATGAAGCATTCACACCTACATGATAGTAGAATTCGCCCACATTATTACGGTGGTTGATAGAAAGTTCAAATCCTTTATTCTCTACCGTACCAGCATTTACAGTCGGAGATCCCCCCAAACCAAAGCTATCAGGTTGAGGCATTCCCAACAACATATCTTCTGTCTTTTGAATAAAATAATCAGCACTAACAGTCAATTTGTTATTCAAGAAGCCCATATCCAAACCAATATTAGTGGTCTTTGTTTTTTCCCAAGTTACATTAGCAGGAGACACCCAATCAGATCCTGTAATAGCTCCCATCCACCAAGAGTCACCTTGAACACTATTCAGGCCTGCTGTTACAATAGACTGGGTAGCATAATTTCCAATACCATTCAAATTTCCCAGCACACCATAACTAGCACGAAGTTTTAATTCATTAACGGTTTTCTTCAAGTTCTCAAAGAAATCCTCATTCATCACATTCCATCCGATAGATGCCGAAGGGAAAGTACCCCAACGATGTCCGTCCGCAAACTTAGAAGAACCATCCCGACGTACAGACACACTTGCCATATAGCGATCATCGAATGAATACATAGCCCGGCCAAAAACAGATACCATCGTATTGGCCCAAGCACTACCACTATTAGTCAATCCCTTGTCAGACGAACCTGCACCAATAACAGTTAATCCTAAGGGCAAATCTTTACGTCCTGCACCAAAACCACGCTGATTGTTACGTTGCGCAGAGTAACCAACCAAAGCAGAAATCGTATGTTTGCCAAACGTATTGTCATAATTGATTGTGTTTTCAACCAACCAATCATTTTCCCATGAAGTGCTTTCATCTAATTGAGTTGAATTATTTTTTGATGTAGAACTAAAAACATAAGGAACAACGTAATTGTAATCACGACGAGTATATTTGTTAATACCTACATTAAACTTATACTTCAAACCTTTCAAGAACAAATCAACTTCAGCATATCCATTCAACAAAATATCAATTCCATGCTTTTGGCGGTCATAAGCTTCCACCCAACCTACCGGACTATCACCACGAGACCAGTTAGGAGCTTCTGCCCAATTTCCACTTGCATCATACACATTCCATTGAGGAACAGCTGTTAATGCGGCATTATAAGACACATCATCATAATCCTTATTCCAAAATTTCATCATCAAAGTGGATCCCAAACGTACATGGTTATTAAACAAAGAGAACGTGTTTTTCGCACGGACATTCCAAGCTTCATAACCGGTAGTCTTTACAATACCATCTTGTTTCAAATAACTACCTGAAAGATTATACGTAGAAGTCTTATTACCTCCTGATACATTCAGAGCCACTTTGCTAACCTGTGCAGTGCGGTATAACTCTTTTTGCCAGTCTGTTCCAGCTCCACCATTCCAATTCAGCAATTCAGGAGCACTGGTAAGACCTGTCATGTTTGCAAAATCTCTCAACTGGTTACCATCCATTACATCAATATATTTTGCAACAGACTGAACACCTGTATAAGCATCAACCGTTACACGAGTCGGAGTTTCCAAACGTCCACCTTTAGTTGTAATCAATACAACTCCATTAGCTGCGCGCGAACCATAAATTGCGGCAGAAGAAGCATCCTTCAAAATTTCAATAGATTGGATATCAGACGGATCTACCATATTAATATCACCATACACGCCATCAATAATATATAATGGTGTAGTAGAGCTCAATGAACTAATACCACGAATATTAATATTCAATCCATCTCCAGGCTGACCACTTTGACTTGATACTGTCACACCAGCAACTCGTCCTTGTAATGCCGAGGAAGCATTACGTGCCACATTAGCCTGTAAATCCTTACCCGACACAGAAGAAACAGCACCTGTCAAGTGACTTTTCTTCACTGTACCGTAACCGATAACCACCACTTCATCCAACAATTCGCCTTCCGACAATGTCACATTAATCACACTGCGGCCATCAACCTTAACAACTTGTTCCTGATAGCCCACATAAGTAAACTTCAGAGACTGACCGGAATTAGCCTTAATGGTATATTTACCATCAAAATCGGTAATCACACCATCCGTAGTTCCTACAACTACAACAGCCGCACCAATCAACGGATTATCATCCGCATCCTTCACTGTTCCAGTAACAGTGATTTGCTGAGCATATACACATATACTAAATATGCACAGCAACCATGTAAATGCAATTTGTTTCATAAATTAATGTATTAGATTTAATTAAAAAATATTGTTTCAATTATTAATTCAATATCATAAGATCAACGATGCAAAGATGGCAATTCAATCAAGCAAGAACAAATACAATTCAAGCATTAAACAATGAAATCTTATCAATCAGAAAGAAATGAAGAAATATTTGCCATGAAAGCAAGCCACTAAGAATATATGATTCTCACACACACCAAAGTCCCCCGGATTGGCATTGATGTATTTCATTAGCTTCTTCATCCTGATCAAATAGCAGGTAAGGCCACAAGAAAAAGGATGATGAAGCGTACTGCTCCGACCGTCTAGCAAAACTGGACGCACTTTCAACTAAAAGTGAACGCTATCCCACTCCGAACCGGGCGTATTTCCAGCAAACACCAAAAATTACTTTTTTAAGCCAAAAAGGATGTTCTTTGCATCCTTCTACAAAAAACATCCTTTTTTCTTCTGCTACTTCAACCATTGATGGCAGAAGTGCCTCCTCTTTGCGCCTCCTTATTGCACGGTTCCGATATAGGAAACCACGCTACGGGCAGGCAAGGTCAATGTATAGACACCATCGGCAGACCAGGCAGCCTCCACCGCCTCCCATTTACGGGTGTCATCGGTGACATAACCCTGTAAAACACCGGAAACCTGCGCTCCTTCGAGAGCCAGCGAAATGACAACTTCACTGTCCGAAGGATTGATGGCTACAGTTGTATACGACTTATCATATTTATACCCTGACACCATATACCCCAATTCTGAATTGTATTGTGCCGAGATACGTTTGCTGCCCACGGGAATGTAACGAGAGAAGTTTCCAAAAACTTCGCATCGTTTCGTCACTTCATAGTCCACACGATTCTTATCTATATTTATCAAACCTTCCGTAGTCCAGCCGTCAGGCAAAGCGCCCGCCCACCATACAATAGCTCCGGCATTAGCTTCACACAAAAAACGGTGGAATTTCTTCGCCCATTTCAAACCGCTCGTCATTGTAGCATCGTAACTTTCCGAAGGGTCACTGATTTCGGTCAACCATACAGGAATCCCTTTCGATTCGGCCTTATCAAAAGGCTCGATAGCCGGGTCTTTTTTCGTGACAGGATCAATATATCCGTGTCCGGCAGCAATAACCGGGAAGTTAGTAATCCGGGTGTTCAGGTTCAAAATATCACGAACGTAATTTTTGCTACCCATTACAAAGCCCAATATAGCCGACCATTGTGCATTCTCACCAAAAATAATCTTTGTCTCAGGATGAGTCTGAGCCAACTTCGGACCCAAATTATTTACAATAAACGGCCCCAGAGTGGTGGTACCGGGCAACCAAAGGCAGGAGTTCCACTCGGCTGCATATTCAGGCTCATTGGCAGGAGAAATGGCATAAACGGGGAGACCGGCCTTAGTATAAGCGTCACAAAATGCAGACAGATAATCAGCAAAGGCTTGATAATGACTACGGCTCAAAGAACCTTTTGATGTACTTCCATTACTCTTCATATAAGCCGGAGCAGACCAAGTAGAAAAAATCAATTTATCTACCCCATACTGCTGTTTTGCCTTCTTCATAATCCACAATTGCCCGTTACGCTGAGCAACAGCCTCTTCCGTCCGATGGGCGTCTGTGTTAAAATCAATATCAAAGAAAGGATCGTCTAACGGCAAATCTATATTTTCATCCATATTAAAGGTAGCCTCATCATAATGAGGAAATACTTCTCCTCTCAGAATGCTAAGGCGAAGACCATTCTGCCCAAACATCGTATCCATTATTTCATCACGTTTGCGATGTGCATACAAATAATCAGACCAGCCGGCTTGTGCCACACCAAATCCATCAATAGTCTGCTCTTCCGTGTTCCATTGAAGAACCACATCAGCACCCGAAACACTCCGTGAGTTCACAGCACCCTGCTCCACCGGAGAGAGTTCTGTAGCATCTGTACAGGACAATAAGCACGCTGCTGAAACAGTAACAGCAAGCATCGAGATCATTTTCTTCATACAATTAGTTTTTTATGGATTAGAAAATAGGTTTATTAAGTAATAGCAAAGATGAGCACTTTTATATAATACAACAAACAGTATCCAATCAGAAACCAATGAAATCTTATCAAAAACATCAAAATGGTATGGATTTCCCGCCGAATAAGAGACACCTCATTTATGAAAAAACAAGAAAGAGAGCATTTAAAATAACAGGAATTCAATGTAATATATGCTTCAAGATGTAGTGAGGGCATAATAAGAGCATGAAGTCATGAACGCTCTAAACTTCTTGATGAGAAAGAATGATGACTCAAGAACACTTCCGGAAGTAGTCCGGAGAACAAAATGATCCTTTAAGAGCGAAAGTCCTCTCCATGATTTTACAGGTGAACCTAAATGGCTCAACGATAAAAGCCGGTTGTTTCTTTCCTCCTTTCAGCTATCGCTGAAACACCCTGCCCGTAGGCGTTCCGGTTATGAAGGGACATCCTGTCATTGTCTTGTCAGCCTCCTTTCAGCCCGT
>NZ_BAKM01000050.1 GCF_000614185.1 Phocaeicola sartorii JCM 17136 = DSM 21941
AAAAGGGAGTAACTTATGTTGCTCCTTTTTGTTTTGTGTCAACTAATTAAGACGTGTCTATAACTCCTCTAAGTTGTCGTATGTAAAATATAGTGTAAACTAGTGTTTTGTTCTGTTTATGGATATAAATGCGGAAAAATAGTCACTAATGTTTGATAGAAAGGCGTTTTTACCGTAGGAATATTTTTAATAAAGATGTCTCGCTTTTGTTTTAATGTAACTTATTATTAATTTTGTAGTCCATTGCATTAACGTAAATTTGTAGATAAAGACACACGCACATTTGGAGATGAAAAACATTTGTTTTATATTGATGTTTATTCCTTTACTCTCTTTTGCGCAAACATATAGATATATAGGGGTAGAGGATGGACTTAGCAACCGTAGGATCTTTGATATCCAGAAAGATTCCAAAGGATATATGTGGTTTCTGACCAATGAGGGGATGGACCGCTATGATGGTAAAGAGATAAAACATTACAAATTGCTGGGTAAGAGTAAAAATATACATCTTGGATGGTTGTATAAGGAAGATCGGGGCGACTTATGGGTGATTGGTAAGAAGGGATGTGTTTTCCACTACGATACCTTGCGCGATCAGTTCAAGATGGTCTATCAATTGTCTGATACTTCGGATGATGTGACCTGTGGATATATGGATTACAATCATACTGTCTGGTTATGTACTCAGGATTCCATAAAACTGTATGATATAAAGGATACTTGTAAACACAGTCTGCCCAATGTGATGAATGCCAACATCCAGATGGTGGAGCAGGTGGACAGTTGCCACTTTTTTATTGCTGCTGAACGGGGCATACGCTATACCGAATTGAAAAATAACAACTTAAGAGTGATTCCTATTGAGGCTTTATGCGGTATCAGCTCACAAGTAAATGAGCTCTATTTTCATCCGGGTTCTCAAAAACTGTTTGTCGGAACTTTCGAGGAGGGAGTTTTTGCCTTCGATATGCGTACTCACCGGATCATCCGTTCGTCTATGGATTTGAGTGATGTAAATATCACAAGTATTTGTCCGTTGAATGAAGCGGAACTGTTGGTTGGCACGGAAGGAATGGGATTACATAAATTGGATGTCAATACGTGTGTCATGCAACCTTATATTATTGCAGATTATGAAAGTAATAATGGCATGAATGGAAATAATATTAATGATATTTATGTTGATGAGAAAAAACGTATCTGGCTGGCCAACTATTTTGAGGGTATCACGGTAGTGGATGCCCGGTATAAGAATTATGATTGGATAAAACATTCCATTGGCAACCGTCAGTCTTTGGTGAATGATCAGGTGCATGCGGTTATTGAGGACAGCGAGGGGGACTTATGGTTTGGAACCAGCAACGGGATAAGTCTTTATAACAGGCGGACACAGAAGTGGCATTCATTCTTGAGCTCTGTTGATCATCATCTGAAAGACAAGAACCATGTCTTTGTTACCTTGTGTGAGGTGTCTCCCGGAGTGATATGGGCGGGAGGATACACTTCGGGCATATATAAGATTAATAAGCAGGCATTGTCTGTGGAATATTTTTCTCCTTTTTTGCTTACTCCTGTCAATATGCAACCGGATAAATATATTCGTGGCATGATAAAAGATTCAAAAGGATATATATGGTCTGGAGGATTTTACAACTTGAAATGTTTTAATACCCAAAACAATAGTGTCCGTTTGTATCCGGGGGTGAACTCTATAACTGCCATTGCGGAAAAAGACAGTGATTTTATGTGGATTGGTACTGCTACAGGGCTTTATCTGCTGGATCGGAATACTGGGAGTTACCAGTATGTCGGCTTGCCTGTGGAGTCTAATTATGTCAATGCATTGTATCAGTCGGCCGGTGGACTGTTGTATATAGGGACGAATGGGTCGGGAGTGCTGGTCTATGATTCGCGCAATAAGACTTTCGAACATTACTATACAGATAATTGTGCCTTGGTGTCCAATAACATATATGCCATTTTGCCCGAGGTGGACGGACGTATCATCATGAGTACGGAAAATGGGATCACCAGTTTTCATATAAAGAACAAGACGTTTCATAACCGGACCAGTGAGCAGGGGCTTTTGTCGGCTTGTTTCAATCCGTCGTCCGGAACATTGTGCCGGAATGGGGGATTTGTTCTGGGCAGTACGGACGGTGCTGTTGAATTTCCGGATAACTTGACCTTTCCTGCTTATATCTACAATAAAATGATATTAAGCGATTTCCAGATATCTTATCAGCGGTTTATCCCGGGGACGAAGGTTCTCCATTGGAGAAAGATATAAATGAGACGGAGGTGCTGAGACTGGATTATGACCAGAATACTTTTTCGTTGGTGTTATCTTCCATTAATTATGATTATCCCTCGAATGTGTTGTTTTCATGGAAACTGGATGGATTTTACAATGAATGGAGCAGACCGGGGACTGCCAACCTCATACGTTATACTAACTTGAGTCCCGGTAAATATACACTGCATATCCGTGCTGTTTCCAAGGAAGAGCAGCAACTGGTTTTTGAAGAACGGGAACTGAGGATTGTGATAGCCCGCCCTCTGTGGCTGAGTTTTTGGGCCATATTGGGTTATGTGGTTTTCGTGCTGTCTATCTTCATCATTATTTTCCGTATCTTGAATTTAAAGAAACAGAAAAAGATATCGGACGAGAAAACTAGTTTCTTCATCAATACGGCTCATGATATCCGTACCCCGCTTACACTGATAAAAGCTCCTCTGGAGGAGTTGTTTGAAAAAGAGACTTTCACGGATCGTGGCAAGAAGAGGATGAGGGTGGCTTTGAGGAATGTGGATGTGCTTTTGCGACTCACCACCAATTTGATCAATTTTGAACGGACGGATGTCTATTCTTCCGAGTTGTTTGTCGCTCCATACGATTTGAACACCTATTTGCAGGATATCTGTGATATATTCCGTTCGTATGCAGCCTTTAAACATTTGGACTTCACGTGTGATTGTAATGTGGAGGAAGGGCTGAAAGTGTGGTTTGATAAAGAGAAAATGGATTCCATTCTGAAGAATCTGCTTTCGAACGCAATGAAATATACACCTGAATATGGGGCGGTGGGTGTTTCGGTGCAGGAAACTAAAGACACATGGAGATTGGAGGTGAAGGATACGGGCATCGGAATTGCATCAAAAGAGCATAATAAATTATTCAAGATGCACTTTAGAGGAGCGAATGCCATTAATTCGAAAATTGTGGGGAGTGGCATCGGACTTATGCTGGCACGAAAACTGATACGTCTTCATGGAGGGAAGATAGAAGTCAGAAGTGTGGAACAGCAGGGAACAACAGTAAGAATTGTTTTTCCGAAAAGTAAGGAGCATTTCCATAAATTCACAGAGGTCGCACCCAATTGGGATATAAGTGGGGACGGGCAGATAGAAGCCGCCGGTCTGGTTCAGACCGAGGGGAATCCTGAAGTCGCGTCTGACAGCGCTTTGCCACGTATTCTTGTTGTCGAGGATAATGATGAGTTACGGACTTATCTGATGGACTCTCTTTCGGATATATATCAGGTACGGGCGTGTTGCGATGGGAAAGAGGCGCAGGGTGTTGTAAAGGAATATGGGCCGGATCTTGTTGTGTCGGACATCATGATGCCCGGAATGAGAGGGGATGAATTGTGTATGATGATGAAGAGTGATATGGAAACGTCTCATATTCCGGTCTTGCTGCTCACGGCTTTAGGGGATGAACAGAATATTCTGGAAGGATTACAGGTAGGTGCGGATGATTATGTTACGAAGCCTTTTAATCTGAAGATTTTGAGGGCAAGAATTACTAATTTGCTTGCAAACAGAGCATTGTTGCGTGAGAAGTTCGCCTCTTTGAGCATGGATGCGGATCTGTCAAAAGAGTCGGTGGAGGTGAATTGTTTGAATGCTCTTGACTGGAAGTTTATATCGGGAGTGCGTAAGCATGTGGAGAATAATCTTGATAATTCGGATTTTACAGTCGATTCGCTTTGTTCGTTGCAGAATATGAGCCGCTCCAGTTTTTATAACAAACTGAAAGCATTGACCGGACAGGCGCCGGCCGATTATATCCGGCTGATACGTTTGAACCGTGCGGCCGAATTATTGAAGGAGGGTGGAAGGTCTGTATCCGAAGTGGCTGAAATGACCGGCTTTTGTGATGGTAAGTATTTCCGTGAAGTATTCAAGAAACATTTTAAGGTGAGTCCCAGTAAATATGGAAAAGAGGAACCTGCCGGGAGGGATATTGAATAATAACATGGTGATCAGACAGGGAGGAGTTGTAAAATTTGGTCTATTCTTTATCATAATTGTTTTTTAGACGATAAAATGCTTCTGTCTTTTCGTTTGTATGGTTAATAGAGCTATATTTGTACATTATACAATATCTATTAACCATGAAAACATATTCATTATTAGCAGGCATTTTATTGTCTTTTTCATTATCCATTCAGGCGGGTGACCTGAAATTGTGGTATAAGCAACCTGCCGGGACGTGGGTGGAGGCACTTCCGGTTGGCAATTCCCGGATGGGAGCGATGGTGTATGGCGGAACGGCTCGTGAAGAACTCCAACTGAATGATGAAACCATGTGGGGAGGCAGCCCTTACCGGAATGATAAGCCGGAGGCATTGGGAAGTCTGCCCCAAGTGCGTGAACTGATTTTTGCCGGGAAAAACATGGAGGCTCAGAACTTGATCCAGGAGAACTTTTATGCCGGAAAGCACGGTATGCCCTATCAGACCATCGGCAGTTTGATCATAGAAACTCCCGGACATGAAACGGTAACCGATTATTATCGTGATCTGGATTTGGAGCGTGCGGTGGCCACTACCCGTTATAAAGTGGATGGCGTGACTTTTCAACGTGAAGTTTTTGCATCATTTTCTGATAAGGTGGTAGTGGTCCGGTTGACAGCAGACCGGCCGGGAAGATTGAATTTTAAGGTTGGATATGTGTCGCCATTGGAGCATAAAGTCAGCAGGAAAGGAAAGAAATTGGTTCTGACCGGGAAAGGTAGGGATCATGAGGGAGTGAAAGGATTGATTCGTATGGAAACACAGACGCAGGCTGATGTGGATGGGGGTAAGGTGAAAATTGATGACCAAAACATTACAGTGGAAGGAGCAGACAGTGCTACTCTGTATGTTTCATCGGGTACGAATTTTATTAATTATCACGATATAGGTGGCGATGAGAGTAAAAAGGCGGCCGGATATCTGTCTTCGGCATTGAAACACCCTTATGACCAGATTTTACAGGAGCATGTAGCTCTTTATAAAGAGCAGTTTGACCGTGTAAGACTGGATTTGGGAACCAGTGAGCGGGCTAAGTTGGAAACGACTAAACGCATCGAACTGTTCAATGAGGGTAAGGATGTTTCTTTGGCGGTGTTGCTTTTTCAGTATGGACGTTATTTGCTGATTTCCTCTTCCCAGCCGGGAGGCCAGCCTGCCAATTTGCAAGGTATATGGAATAATAAACTGGCTGCTCCATGGGATGGAAAATATACCATCAATATTAATACGGAAATGAATTATTGGCCGGCTGAAGTGACCAATCTGAGTGAAACACACCAGCCTTTGTTTGAAATGGTGAAAGAATTATCAGTTACCGGCCGGGAAACGGCACGGACTATGTATGGCTGCAACGGATGGGTGGCTCATCACAATACAGATATATGGCGTGCTACCGGTCCGGTGGATAAAGCGTTTTATGGTACATGGCCCATGGGAGGGGCTTGGCTGACGACACATTTGTGGCAACATTATTTATATAGCGGGGACAAACTGTTTCTTTCCGAAGCTTATCCGGCATTGAAAGGAGCTGCTGATTTTTATCTTGATTATTTAACTGAACATCCTGAATACGGTTGGATGGTGACTGCTCCGTCCATGTCTCCGGAACATGGACCTTCGGGAGAGGATACTAAAAAAGCTTCAACGATTGTTGCAGGTTGTACGATGGATAATCAGATAATATTCGATGTGCTTAACAATGCATTGCATGCATCACGAATTCTGAAGATGTCCGTTTCTTATCAAGATTCTTTGCGGTCTATGTTAAACCGTCTGGCCCCGATGCAGATCGGGAAATACAATCAGTTGCAGGAATGGCTGGAGGATTTGGATAATCCGAATGACAAGCATCGCCATATTTCTCATGTATATGGATTGTTCCCTAGTAATCAGATATCTCCTTACACTCATCCTTTGCTTTTCCAGGCTGCTAAAAATACGTTGTTGCAGCGTGGCGACGAAGCTACCGGTTGGTCCATTGGCTGGAAAGTTAATCTGTGGGCCCGTTTGCTGGACGGTAATCATGCGTTCCAGATTATTAATAATATGTTGAAGCTGTTGCCTGGAGATGAAGTGAAAGAGGCTTATCCGCAAGGACGGACTTATCCTAATCTGTTTGATGCCCATCCGCCTTTTCAGATTGATGGTAACTTTGGTTACACTGCCGGTGTGGCTGAAATGTTGTTGCAGAGTCATGACGGAGCTGTACATTTGCTTCCGGCTCTTCCGGATGCCTGGGCCGCAGGAAGTGTGCAAGGATTGGTTGCCCGTGGAGGGTTTGTGGTGGATATGAGCTGGAATGGCGTACAGTTGAATAAAGCGAAGATTCATTCCCGTTTGGGAGGTAACTTGCGTTTACGTTCGTATGTTCCTTTGCGTGGGGCTGGATTAAAAGAGGCGAAAGGTGAGAACCCGAATGAATATTATATGCAGGCAGAGATCAAAGAGCCTTTGGTTTCCAAGGAGATAAATCCGCAATACCCTGCTTTGTATAAGGTATATGAGTATGACTTGATGACGGAACAAGGACAAGACTATATAGTGGAGCGTGGATTATAGTATATGAAGATGCCCAAAGTGATTTTTGTCTTATTTCACTTTGGGCACTTTTGTAAATGGAAGTGTTATGGTGTCGTCATCAGATGGCTTCCTCTTTTTCCAATTCTAATGCTCTGGGAAAAATGATATTGTTTTCCAGGTGGATGTGCTCATGTAATGCCTCCTCAAATTGTTTCAATTGTTGTAATACCAAGCGGAAGCTGGCACAAGCATCTTCAGGGGCGGTGAATCCGTTGGTTAATGAAGAGATCTTTTCAAAACGTTCTCCTTCGTGGTTATGTTCATCTTCCATCACTTCGATGGGATACAGAATGGTGCCGCAATGGAATTTAGCTACTTTCAAGCCTTCCTCCTTGGCTTGGAACATTTCATAAACATAAGGAAATAGTACATTCTCTTCTTTTGATAAATGATTTTCCAGATCAAGAAGCGAGTCGCGGAACAGCGCCTGGACTTGCAGCAACTCTGGATGATTCTTTGAATGTACTTCGGTTACTTTGGTTAATAATGCTTCTATTTGCGGACCTTTGGTACGGATTCTCCGATGGTGTATCTTCAATACGTAGTCTATTAATAAATCGATGGGCCATCCGGCAAAGTCAGGAGCATTACTGACCGTATTCTCCTGTAGTTCATTTAATTCACGCGCTATTACTTCAGGATCAATACCGCGATTCCGGCAGGCTTCTGCAAACGGAGTATTGCCATGACAGCAAAAATCAATATGGTAACGGGAGAACACTTTGGTTGTATCAAAGTTGCCGGCTACAATTTGTCCGACTGTACATGAATTGTAATTTTCTTGTTTCATAATTATGCCGTTTATTCGTTCATTAATCCAAATTTCTTCATATCACTTTCTACAGTACCGATGCCGCTTATTCCAAAGTTATCGACCAGTACTTTCGTCACATCAGGTGAGAGGAATGCGGGTAAGGTGGGGCCGAGATGAATCTCTTTTATTCCCAAACTGAGTAATGCCAGCAATACGATTACCGCTTTCTGTTCATACCAGGCGATATTGTAAACAATGGGCAGTTCATTGATGTCATGTAGCCCGAATACTTCTTTCAGTTTGAGGGCGATGACTGCCAATGAATAGCTGTCGTTACACTGTCCTGCATCTAAAACACGCGGAATGCCATTAATGTCACCTAACCCTAGTTTGTTATAACGATATTTAGCACATCCCGCAGTTAAAATGACTGTGTCTTTGGGAAGCATCTCGGCAAAAGTGGTGTAGTAATCGCGACTGCGCATACGTCCGTCACAACCTGCCATGACGATGAACTTGCGGATAGCACCGTTTTTTACGGCTTCTACCACCTTGTCTGCCAGTTGTAATACCTGATTATGGGCAAAACCACCTATGATTTCTCCATGTTCTATTTCTGTCGGTGCGGCACATTGTTTGGCTGTTTCTATAATTTCAGTATAGTCCTTATGTCCTTTCTCGTCTGCTGTAATATGTTTGCAGCCGGGATATCCGGTAGAATTCGTGGTAAACATGCGTTCTTTATAAGTGGCATTGGGCAGAGGAGGAACGATGCAGTTGGTGGTGAACAGGATAGGACCATTGAACGAGGTAAATTCCTCCCGTTGTTTCCACCATGCATTTCCATAGTTTCCTGCAAAATGTGTATATTTTTTAAATGCCGGATAGTAATGTGCAGGGAGCATTTCACCGTGAGTATATACATCCACGCCACTATCTTTGGTTTGTTCCAACAATTCTTCCAGATCATGCAGGTCATGTCCGCTTATCAGAATGCCGGGTCGGGTACCTGTTCCGATGTTTACACGGGTAATTTCCGGATTGCCATAACTGGAAGTATTTGCTTTGTCGAGCAAAGCCATGGTTCGCACGCCTATTTCACCTGTTTTCAGTGCTAATACAGTCAGTTCATCCGCCGATAAGGACTTTGTTGTAATTTGTGCGATGGTGTTCTGCATGAAACGATGAATACTTTCGTCATTATGTCCTAACCTCATGGCATGTTCCAGATAAGCAGCCATTCCCTTCAGACCATATATGATCAGTTCTTTTAAAGAGCGTAGATCCTCGTTCTTTTCACGCAATATTCCGACAGTTGCGGCTTTTGCGTCATAGTCATTGTGACTGCCTTTCCAATTCAACTCATCAGCTTCCGGCAGAGGAATATTTTGGGCGGAAGCCTGATGTTTAAGGGCATCACGTATTTCCCATCCTTTATCAATGCGTTTCATAATGCTTTCGTTATCGAAATTGGCATTGGTAATGGTACAGAATAAGGCGTCTACAATGAAATTGTCCACATCTTTTTCAACAGGAAGAGAATGTTGGCGCAATTGATTTGCCACAACAGAAATTCCTCGTACTACAAAGAGCAATAAATCCATAGTACGTGCTGTGGTTGCATTTTTTCCACAAACACCTTTTAAGGTGCAACCGAAACCTTTGGCTGTTTCCTGACATTGGAAACAAAACATGTTATTCTCCATATCTTTTCTCATTTTAATGATTTCTATTACTTTTGTGCAAAAGTAGATGGTTTTTACCTTTTAAGTTGTACCATGTGTTACAGCGGATATAAATAACAGTTAAAAGAAAGTAGGATGGAACTGACAGGATTATTGCAAATAGCTCCTTTTCAGGGAATGAAAGAAGAAGAATTGGTTGCTTTCCTATTCGGTTCTCCGAATAGTTTGAAATGCTTTGAGCCGGGTGATGTCATTGTCCGGCAAGGTAACTTATGTAAGGGTTTATACCTTCTGGCTTCAGGGAGTGTACGGGCGGGGATGATCAATGACGAGGGGAAGGAATTGACGGTGGAAGAGATGAAAGCTCCTAGTTTGCTGGCCTCGGCTTTTATTTTTGCCACAGAAAATCGTTTCCCGGTTAATGTAGAGGCGGTAGAACCTTGTGAGGTTTTTATAATAGGTAAAGAACGATTCTTAGAATTTATGCATCTGCACCCATTGATGATGCAGAATTTTTTGAAGGATATTTCAGACCGGAGTGTTTTTTTAAGTAAGAAATTGAATGAATTCGCTTTGCTGAATTTAAAAAACCGTTTGCTGAAATATTTGGAAACACATTCCGTTATTCATAATCAGCAGGAAGTGGCGCAAAGGTTGGGAGTTACCCGACCCTCATTGGCCAGGGCATTGTCTGAGCTGGTGAACGAAGGGAAAATAAAGAAATAATGGTTTTCTCTTAGGTAAAATGGCATCCTGCATCTTATGAGATTTTTTATTTTTTTCTTAGTGGATCCAGTCTTTCTACCAGTCGTTTGCTGAAAATAAGTTAATATTAAGGGAGGGAGTGCAGTATTTGTTTCTTTTTCTACTTTTAAGAGTAGAAAATAGATTAATACATTATAGTTATGAAGAAGTTAACCTTTTTATTATTAGCTTTTCTGGCAGTTATGGGAGTCACTTTCCAGTCATGTGATGACGGTGACGGTTACTCTCTGGGTGATGTGGCAGTGGATTGGGCTACAGTAAATGTGAAAGGTGCCCATGTATATGATTTTACCGGTGACAGATGGGGGAAAATATGGCCTGCAACCACTGATTATTTCTGGTATTCTCCGATAGACGGACAACGGGTGATTCTTTATTTCAATCCCCTGTACGACAATTATCCGGAAGGTTATGACTGTTCTGTCAAAGTGCTGAATATAAAGGAAATTCTGACTAAACCTATCGAGGAGCTGACAGCAGAGAATGAGGAAGAGTTTGGTAATGATCCTGTGGATATATTTGAAGGTAATATGTGGATCAATGGTGGCTACTTAAATATTGTTTTTAATCAGAACATGCCTTCTAAAGTGAAACATCTGGTTAGTTTGGTGAAGAATACGACAATTACACCCGAACAAGATGGTTATATTCATTTGGAATACCGTTACAACACGTATGGTGATACTACCGGCTATTGGAGAAATGGCGCGGTATCCTTTAGCTTGGGTTCTTTGGAAATAACATCGGAAACAAAAGGTATAAAGGTAAAAATAAACTCGGCTAAAAATGGTGAGAAGGAAATCACTTTTGATTTGAAGGATACACCGTCGCTACAGGGATGAGTCGGATGGATTTTTCTCAAATGGAGATTAAATAATTAGGGATTGATTAAGAGAGAGTTGTGTGTAGCCCCTTGCGTCTTGTTGTGGTAGATGCAGGGGGCTGATTGTACATGGCCGGTAACGGTTTTCGGCCTGAAATTTATTATTGTATGGTTGGGGGGGGGAAAAGACGGTATGGTTGCTTTGTTTTTTTCCTTATTTCAGTATTTTTTCAGAATAATCTTGTTTCTTTGCCTTGAAGAACCAAAAGTTGGACTTATGAAAATACTGTTAGTGGAGGACGATGCTAATTTGCGTGAAGTAACTCAGCGTTCATTGGAAAAAGAACGTTATGTGGTAGAAATAGCAGCCGATTACCGTACCGCATTACAAAAGATAGAGGATTATGATTATGACTGTATTCTGCTGGACATCATGTTGCCGGACGGTAGCGGTCTGGATTTGTTGGAAAGGTTGAAGGAAATGCATAAACGGGAAAATGTCATCATTCTTTCGGCCAAGGACTCCATAGAGGACAAAGTGCTGGGATTAGAACTGGGTGCTGATGACTATCTGCCTAAACCTTTTCATTTGGTGGAACTGAATGCACGTATCAAAAGCGTGATACGCCGTCATCAGCAAGGAGGGGAGAACAGCATTAAATACGGAAACATAGAAATTTTTCCCAATCAATATGGGGTGACTGTAGCAGGAAAAAAAATAGAACTGAACCGTAAGGAATATGATATTCTAGCCTATTTTATGAACCGGCCCGGCAGACTGGTCAATAAAAACACGCTTGCCGAATCTGTATGGGGCGATCATATAGATCAAGTCGATAATTTTGACTTTGTCTATGCTCAGATAAAGAATTTGCGAAAGAAGCTGAAAGAGGCGGGGGCTACTCCTGAATTGAAAGCTGTATATGGTTTCGGATATAAAATGATCGTGGAATAAATGAAACTGATTTATTATGTTATCATCCGTATATCGTTAGTGCTGTCGGTATTATTGACCGTCTGGGCCGTCTTTTTCTATTTTGCCATAATGGATGAAGTGAATGATGAAGTGGATGACTCATTGGAGAATTATTCGGAAATTATCATCATCCGTGCATTGGCGGGAGAGGAACTTCCTTCTAAAAATACCGCTTCCAACAATCAGTATTTCTTGCGTGAAGTGACGAAGGAATATGCGGAATCTCGTGATGATATCCTTTATAAGGATTCTATGGTCTATATCCCTGAAAAAGATGAAACAGAACCTGCACGGATCCTTACCACCATTTTTAAGGATGATGGCGAAAAGTTTTTTGAATTGACGGTAGCGGCTCCTTCTATAGAAAAGGATGATTTGAAGGATGCCATGGCAGGTTGGATGATTTTTCTTTATATAACTTTGTTGCTGACTATAATTGTGATTAATGTGTGGGTGTTTTATCGGAACATGCACCCTCTTTATGTGTTGCTTCATTGGTTGGATAAATATCGTATCGGCAAGGGGAATGAGCCTTTGCAGAATAAGACCCGGGTTTCAGAATTCAGAAAATTGAATGAGGCGGCGGTTCGTTATGCAGAGCGCAGTGAGCGGATGTTCGAACAGCAAAAACAATTTATAGGTAATGCATCTCATGAGATGCAGACACCGCTGGCTATTTGCCGTAACCGGTTGGAGATGTTGATGGAGGATGAAAATCTTTCGGAAAGCCAATTGGAGGAGTTAATGAAAACTCACCGGACTTTGGAGCATATAACGAAGCTGAACAAGTCTTTGCTGCTGCTTTCGAAAATAGAGAACGGGCAATTTGCAGATACGTCCCAAGTAGAAGTGAATAAATTATTGAAACAATATTTGGAAGACTATAAAGAGGTGTATCAATATCGTGAGATCATAACAATGGTGGAGGAAGAGGGTGTTTTCTATCTTACGATTAATGAAACACTGGCAGTGGTGTTGCTTACAAATTTGTTGAAGAATGCTTTTGTACACAATATGGATGGTGGACACATTCGGATTGTTATTACTTCCCACCGTGTGATGTTCTGCAATACAGGGGTGGCACAGCCACTGGATGCTCAGCGTATTTTTGAACGTTTTTATCAAGGAAAGAAAAAAGAAGGCTCTACCGGTTTAGGCTTGGCAATAGCAGACACGATATGTAAAATGCAGGCTCTCAGGCTTTGCTATGAATATAAGAGTGGGGAGCATTGTTTTATACTTTACACATCCGCTCATAATCAATGAAAAAAAGATTGTGCTTTTTTCAGAATTTCAAATTCTTTTCAGAATCTCCCTTCATATTTGCATCAGAAAACAGAATGTAGAACCAAATAAAAAATGACGATTATGAAAAAGGTATTATTATTGTTAGTGTGCTTATTTACGTTGCAAACAGTGGTATGGGCGGATGATGACAAACCTGTTCAAGTAAACCAATTGCCTCAGACTGCACAAACTTTTATCCAAACTCATTTCCCTCATAATAAGGTGGCGATGGCTAAAATGGAGACAGACTGGTTTGATAAAAGCTATGATGTGATTTTTACCAATGGAGACAAACTGGAGTTCGATAAGAAAGGTGTTTGGACGGAAGTGAACTGCAAATACAGTGCTGTACCTGTAGCTGTGGTTCCTGAGGCGATACAGAAGTATGTCACTACGAATTATCCCGAAGCCAAGATGCTCAAGATTGAGAGGGACAAGCATGATTATGAAGTGAAACTTTCTAATGGTTGGGAGATAAAGTTTGATATGCAGTTTAATGTGATTGATATTGACCGCTGATTATAGATCTGAAGTGGGTTTATAGGAATAAACTGAAGCTGGGCAGGCCGTTTCTTGTTACACGAAGAGACGGCTTGCCTTTTTTGATTTTAACAGAATAGTAATTTGTACGACACTATCTTGTAATGGATTACATAGACCTTTGTATCGGTAAAAAATAGAAATATGCATCTGGGAACTGGAACATTTGGGAATATAATATGTTGGCTAATAAGAATGAAGATAATAAAGGATTAACTTTAATACATACTGCCTCATGAAATTTTTATTTATAGTACAGGGTGAGGGAAGAGGACATCTTACCCAGGCCATTACGCTGGAGGAAATATTGCGCCGCAACGGTCACGAAGTGGTGGAAGTGCTGGTAGGAAAGAGCAGCTCGCGCCGTTTGCCGGGATTCTTTAACCGTAGTATTCATGCTCCGGTGAAGCGTTTTGTCAGTCCTAATTTTCTGCCTACACCCGCCAACAAACGGGTGAGCTTGATGCGGAGCGTAGCCTATAATCTGATGAAACTCCCTGTGTACATGAATAGCATCAACTACATCCGTCAGCGTATCAAGGTCAGTGGTGCGGACAGGGTTATCAATTTCTATGAATTACTGACCGGGCTGACTTATTTCTTGTTCCGTCCCTCTGTTCCGCAAATCTGTATAGGACATCAATATCTGTTCTTGCATAAAAGTTTTGAATTTCCAAAGGCTGATAAAGTAAGCTTGGCTCTTTTGAAGTTTTTTACCGCATTGACCAGCTTGGGAGCAAAGGAACGTCTGGCCCTCTCTTTCCGTCACATGAACGATGATCCTCAGAATCATATCCGTGTGATTCCTCCTTTGTTGCGTAAGGAAGTGACTTTACATGAACCTTATTCCGGTGACTATATACATGGCTATATGGTTAATGCGGGTTTCAGTGAAAATGTTATGAAATGGCACAGGAAACATCCCGGCATACCGCTTCGTTTCTTCTGGGATAAGTGGGAGGAGGAACCGGTGAAGAGGGTGGACGATACATTGAGCTTTTATCAACTGGATGATGTGGAATTTTTGAGACAGATGGCGGGATGCAAGGCTTATGCCAGCACTGCCGGATTTGAATCGGTGTGCGAGGCCATGTATCTGGGCAAGCCCATTCTGATGGTTCCTGCCCATATAGAGCAGGACTGTAATGCATACGATGCCTCAAAGAGCGGTGCGGGTATCATTTCCTCAGATTTTAGTTTGCAACAGTTGCTGGAATTTGCGGAGGATTACCATCCCAATCGTGATTTTGTGTATTGGGTACGTGGGGCTGAATATACTTTGTTGAATTTATTGGAGAATGATTCTTCCAATTATCCACAAACTTTATTCAATGAGATGTATTTGGTCGAAGAATTTATTTGATTTTCTTATAAAAATCTCTTCAAGTCATAGTTGTAAATGCCATCAGATTGTCCTACAGTCCCATAGACAATCTGTAGACCAAAAGTCTTGAGGAAAAAGTAAAAAAATGAATAAACTTTCATTTTAATACTGTTTGTGTGGTACGGCATCAAAAATATTCGTTTTTATCTGATAAATTGTTGGGAATTAATAGTTGAAGTTCCAAAATTTGCTATATATTTGCAATCGTTAACAACTATCAAACGAAAATATCATGATGAACAAAATGTGCATGGCAGCTATCTTGGCTGCTTCTTTGTGTGCAGGGACTACTTTCGCCCAACCTGCAGCCGTAAAAAAAATTATTGAAACGGGCCAGACAGACAACCGGGTGATGCATCAGTTGGATATTCTCACGAATCGTTTCGGGGGAAGAGTTATAGGTTCGGACGCGTATGAGAACGCAGCCGAATGGATGATGCGTGAATATAAACGGTGGGGGATTGAGGCACACTTGGAGGAAGCTGGAGAATTGCCAGTAGGTTTTAACCGCGGGCCATGGTTCGGTCGGTTGATTGGAGGTGATCAGGCAATGGATCTGCATTTTGTAACTCCATCCTACACTTCGGGTACTAAAGGTCTGCAGCGCGGGCATGTCTTGATAGAGCCCCGTACTCAGGAGGAACTGGACCGTATGAAACATCAGCTGAAAGGTGCTTGGGTGCTGGTGTCCGGTGAGAATACAGGCTGGCCTATGGATCGTTCAGCCAAAGGTGATTCTTTGAGGGCGGCGATTAAAGCTGAAAATATAGAGATTGAAAAGCAGAATGCCGCCTTGATGGAAGAGAATTGGAGTAAAGGAACCAAACATGCCATGAAGCCTCTGCGTGAAATGCCGGGACTATTCTATAAAGAAATGTGTGAGGCAGGAGCATTGGGCTTTATTCAGTCGGCAGCTGTACCTTTACGTGCTTTGTATGACCGTGCTTTGTTGAATGATCCGAACACCACATTTGATAATTTGCCCGAAGTCTGTGATATCAAATTGGATGAGCATCAATATAAAATTATCAAACAGATGGTGAAAGAACGCCGGAATTTCTGGCTGGAATTTGATATTCGTAATCATTTTAAGCTGGGTCCTGTGAAATATCATAATGTCGTGGCATCTATTAAAGGTACTAAATATCCGGATGAATATGTGATCATAAGCGGACATCTTGACGCTTATGATGTGGCAACCGGTGGTATAGACTGTGGCACAGGCATCGGTCCCATGATGGAGGCAGCCCGTATGATTGCACTTTCCGGAGCAAAACCCAAACGTACCATTCTGTTTGTCGCTTTTGCTGGAGAGGAATTCGGACTATTGGGCGCAAAAGCATACGTCAAGACTCATGCCAAGGAGTTGGGAAAGATTGCCAATCTGTTCAACCGGGACGGAGGGCCGACTCCTCCGGTGGGAATTTCTGTTCCCCAGGCTATGTATGATGATTTTGTGGAAGTATGTAAACCTGTGAAAGAAATCCGTGCGGATTATCCGTTTGAGGTAAAGGTGGCGAAACCCTTTAAACGTCCTACTCAAAGCGGTGGTACGGATGCTAGTGTCTTTGCAGTGGAAGGGGTGCCTACTTTTGGCTTCAATACACAAGACATAAAAGGATATAACTTCTCTTATGGGGAAATATGGCATACGGAGCGTGACCTTTATACGAAAAACATACCCGAATACCAGGAACATGCAGCTACAGTAACAGCGGTGGTTGCCTTGGGAATTGCTAATTTAAGTAAACAGTTATCTCGTGAGGGAATGCACAAAAAGTAGCAAAATTGTTCTTTTTTTCTTCTTTTAGTGGAATAATGTCGTTTTGATGTGTAAAAAATGTTAGCTTGAGTTCAATCTACTAAGATTATCTATACCTTTGCTGTGCATATAAAGCAAAATGTAGGTAAACAAAAACCTTGCAAGATTGTTGATATGGCAAGGGTAAATTATAAAATAAAAGTAAATTGAAGCTTATGTCACAGATTATCGGACATATTTCACAAGTTATCGGACCGGTAGTCGATGTGTACTTTGAGGGCAAAGACATCGACACCGATCTGCTTCTTCCAAGCATTCATGATGCATTGACTATCAAACGCAATGACGGCAGAATTCTGGTCGTGGAAGTTCAACAACACATTGGTGAAGACACGGTGCGTACTGTAGCTATGGATAGCACAGACGGCCTGCAACGTGGTATGGAAGTAATTCCGACAGGGCATCCTATTACTATGCCGGTGG
The DNA here is from genome assembly GCF_000614185.1 of Phocaeicola sartorii JCM 17136 = DSM 21941. Taxonomy (GTDB): domain Bacteria; phylum Bacteroidota; class Bacteroidia; order Bacteroidales; family Bacteroidaceae; genus Phocaeicola; species Phocaeicola sartorii. Next base: position 17,344 of record NZ_BAKM01000050.1, read on the forward strand.
GCAACCAGATAAAAGGCCGGCTGATGAACGTAGTAGGTGAGGCTGTGGACGGTATGCGCCCGCTGAGTAAGGAGGGGGCGTTTCCCATTCACCGTGAGCCGCCTAAATTTGATGAATTATCTACTGTGCAAGAAGTGCTTTTCACGGGTATTAAGGTCATTGATTTGCTGGAACCTTATTCAAAGGGTGGTAAAATCGGATTGTTTGGTGGAGCCGGTGTAGGCAAGACCGTGCTCATCATGGAGTTGATTAACAACATTGCCAAAAAACACAACGGCTTTTCTGTTTTTGCCGGAGTCGGTGAACGTACACGTGAAGGTAACGACCTGCTGCGTGAAATGATTGAGTCCGGCGTAATCCGCTACGGGGAAGAGTTTAAGAAAAGCATGGAGGAAGGGCATTGGGACCTTTCCAAAGTAGACTATAATGAAGTGGAAAAGTCACAGGCCACACTAGTGTACGGACAGATGAACGAGCCTCCCGGCGCACGTTCTTCCATCGCCCTTTCGGGGCTGACCGTTGCCGAATCTTTCCGTGATCGTAAGAACGGTGACAGCAACGGACCACGTGACATTTTGTTCTTTATTGATAATATATTCCGTTTCACTCAGGCTGGTTCCGAAGTTTCGGCTTTGTTGGGACGTATGCCGTCTGCCGTGGGTTACCAACCGACACTGGCAACGGAAATGGGACAGATGCAGGAGCGTATCACATCTACCAAGAATGGTTCTATCACCTCTGTACAGGCTGTGTATGTGCCTGCCGATGACTTGACCGACCCTGCGCCTGCTACTACATTCACCCACTTGGATGCAACAACCGTATTGAGTCGTAAAATTACCGAACTGGGTATTTATCCGGCTGTAGATCCGTTGGAATCAACTTCACGCATCCTCGACCCGCTGATTGTAGGGCAGGAACATTATGATGTGGCTCAGCGTGTAAAGCAGATTTTGCAGCGCAACAAGGAATTGCAGGACATCATTTCTATCCTGGGTATGGACGAGCTGAGCGATGAAGACCGCCAGACCGTAAACCGCGCCCGTCGGGTGCAACGTTTCCTGTCACAACCGTTTGCCGTTGCCGAACAGTTTACGGGTGTGCCGGGTGTTATGGTTTCTATCGAAGATACGATAAAAGGATTCAAGATGATTCTGGATGGCGAGGTGGATTACTTGCCTGAACAGGCATTCCTGAATGTAGGAACGATAGAGGAAGCAATAGAAAAGGGAAAGAAGTTGCTGGATGCTGCCAGCCATAAGAAATAAAAGTAAGTATGGAACATCATGAAGATCTTCATTTGATAGTGGTTTCTCCGGAAAGTACTTTGTTTGACGGCAAGGTGGAAATAGTGACACTGCCGGGGGAATTGGGCTCTTTCTCTGTCTTGTATGACCATGCTCCGCTGATATCATCACTGGTAAAAGGGGAGATAAAATACACGGAGGACGAATTGGAGAAATCAATTGGAATATCGAGTGGGTTCGTTGAGGTGAGGGACAATATAGTTTCAGCCTGTGTGGAAATCTAATACATAATTATGTTTTTGTTAGCCGTAAAGAGAAAATTTATCCTGTCGTTGACCCTATTGATGGTCGTGTTGAGTTGGGGAGGAGCCTTGGTGTTTCACACCTTGTTACCGGAGTATTATTTTGCCTGGTATCCCTCCATACCGATATTTTTTTATCTTTTCGGTCTCTTTTACATAGTTATGTTCGGATACTGTTACCGGGTGAGCCCGCAGAAAATGGTGGCGGTTTACCTGGTGGCGAAAGTGACGAAGATGATGCTGAGCATCCTGATTATGTCCGTCTATGCAGTGGCGGTGGCACATCAGGTACTGTCATTTATAGGGACTTACATGGTCTTCTATATTATCTTTCTGATTTTTGAGACCCGCTTCTTTTTCCATTTTGAGATAAAACATAAAAGTAATAGGTACAAGTATAAGTAATATGAGAAGTTTACGATATATAGGAACGGTTTTAGTGCTGCTGGTCGCTTTCCTGCAAGAAGCCAATGCCCGGGAAGAGTCGGATACTGACAATAAAGAGCAGCAAGTGGACGTAAATGAAATCGTTTTCGGACATATAGGTGATTCGTATGAATGGCATATCACTGACATAGGAGATACACCTATAGCTATCCCCCTGCCGGTAATCGTAAAAAGCAGTACAGGATGGCACACTTTTCTTTCTTCCAGGTTCGAGGAGGGAGACGGAGAGTATGAAGGCCTGTATATTGCTAAAGATGGTGAGTATAAAGGCAAGATAGTGGAAAAGGATGCCGGTGGCAACGAAGTAAAGCCTTTGGACATTTCTATTACAAAGAATGTTGCCGGGTTGTTTATCAATAGTGCCATTCTGGTGATTCTGGTGTTGAGTTGTGCCCGTTGGTATAAAAAGCATCCGGTGGAAAAGGAAGCCCCGAAAGGAATGGTGGGAATGATGGAAGCCTGTATTTTCGCCATCAATGATGATGTGATAAAAGGTTGTGTCGGCAAGGATTATAAGCGTTATGCTCCTTATCTGCTCACGGCTTTCTTCTTTATCCTGATCAATAATCTGATGGGATTGATTCCTTTCTTCCCCGGTGGTGCGAATATTACAGGTAATATTGCCATTACTTTTGTCTTGGCTGTCTGTACATTCTTAGTTGTGAATGTATGGGGTAACAAGGAATATTGGAAAGAGATTCTCTGGCCCGATGTGCCTTGGTGGTTGAAGGCCCCGTTCCCGATGATGCCGATTATTGAGGTCTTCGGAATCTTTACCAAACCGTTTGCATTGATGATCCGTTTGTTCGCCAATATGATGGCCGGTCATGCCGCTATTCTCAGTTTGATATCCATTATTTTTATTACGGCGAATATGGGGCCGCTGATCAATGGTTCCATGGGATTTGTCGCGGTGGCGTTCGGCATCTTTATGACAGCGTTGGAGTTATTGGTCGCATTTATTCAAGCATACGTATTTACCATGTTGTCCGCCGTCTTTATCGGATTGTCCCGTACAGAAGAAGTGCGTGAAGAAAAAGAAATGAAATAAATTAAATAATTAATTCAAAAACAAACTATTATGTTACTAGCAGTTTTATTACAGTCCGCTGCTGCGGCAGGTTTAGGAAAATTAGGTGCTGCACTTGGAGCAGCTATTGCAGTAATCGGTGCAGGTATCGGTATCGGTAAAATCGGAAGTTCAGCCATGGAGGCGATCGCCCGCCAGCCGGAAGCGGCAGGAGATATCCGTATGAACATGATTATCATTGCCGCGCTGGTAGAAGGTGTGGCTCTGATCGCCATTATTGTTTGTTTATTAACTTTGTTCTTATAATTAATTTAGCATGTCATTATTAACACCTGATAGCGGTCTGTTATTCTGGATGGTCATCGTATTCGGAATTGTCTTTGTCATTCTGGCAAAGTACGGTTTCCCGGTGATTATCGGAATGGTGGATGAGCGGAAACAATATATCGACAAGTCACTGCTTGCCGCGCGTGAAGCCAATGAACAACTGGCAAACATCAAGGCGGACAGTGAGATGATATTGGCTAAGGCTCACGAGGAGCAGGCGCGCATCCTGAATGAGGCGGTCGCCACCCGCGAACGCATTCTGAAGGAAGCCAAAACACAGGCTCAGGTTGAAGGACAGAAGCTGTTGGATGAAGCCAAAAGGCAGATTCAAGCAGAAAAAGACAGCGCTATCAGCGACATCCGCCGCCAAGTAGCTGTGCTGTCTGTCGACATTGCTGAGAAGGTTTTGCGCAAGAACCTCGATGACGAGAAAGAGCAAATGGAGATGATTGACCGTTTGCTGGATGAATTAACTGTTTCTAAAAACTGATTGTCATGTATATAGGAGTCATCTCAATGCGTTATGCCAAGGCTTTGCTGGCCTATGCCGACGAGAGCGGGACAGCGGATACTGTTTATGCGGAGGCCGGGACACTGGCGGACAGTTTCTCGAAAGTGCCCGAACTCCGGCAGGCGTTGGATAATCCTGTATTGCCCGCCGAAACAAAGCTGAAACTGATTTGTGAGCTGCCGGAGGAGGTAAGGTCAGTAAAGAGTTGAAACGCTTTGTAGAATTGGTTTTGGAGGAACGAAGAGAGAAATTCTTGCAGTTTATGATCATGTCGTACATTGATCTCTATCGGAAACAGAAGAATATCAGCGCCGGTAAAATCACGACTGTTTGTCCGGTAGCGGAGGAGGTAGTCAACCGCATACGGGCATTGGTCGTAGAGAAAACTCATGGAACTGTGGAGTTCAAAACCAAGACAGATCCGAAACTGGAAGGTGGTTTTATCTTTGAGATCGGGACTTACAGATTGGATGCGAGCGTAGCTGACCAGATAAAGCGGGTAAAGCAGCAGTTTATAGCAAAGAATAGAAGAATAGTATAAAATTAGAAAGAAATGTCTGAAAATATAAAACCCAGCGAAGTATCCGAAGTTTTACTTCAGCAGCTGAAAGGCATCAACACCCACCTGCAATTTGATGAGGTGGGGACTGTGCTGCAGGTGAGCGATGGCGTGGCACGTATTTACGGCCTGAACAACGCGGAAGCCAATGAGCTGCTGGAATTTGAAAACGGTATCATGGCTATCGTGATGAACCTGGAAGAGGACAATGTAGGTGCGGTATTGCTAGGTCCTACTGATCAGATCAAGGAAGGAATGGTGGTGAAACGTACCAAACGCATCGCTTCTATCAATGTGGGCGAAGGTATGTTGGGGCGTGTCATCGACCCGTTAGGCGTACCATTGGATGGTCGCGGACAGATTGGCGGAGAACTTTGCGAAATGCCTTTGGAGCGTAAGGCTCCCGGAGTGATTTTCCGCCAGCCGGTGAATCAGCCTTTGCAGACAGGTTTGAAGTCTGTGGATGCCATGATCCCTATCGGGCGTGGACAACGTGAGTTGATCATTGGGGACCGCCAGACGGGAAAAACTTCCATCGCTATAGATACAATCCTGAACCAGAAGTCCAACTATGAAGCAGGGAAACCTGTCTATTGTATTTATGTAGCCATTGGTCAGAAAGGTTCCACCGTGGCAAGTTTGGTGAATACGCTGCGTGAACGCGGTGCGATGGATTATACCATAGTGGTAGCTGCCACTGCTGCCGATCCGGCTGCCTTGCAGTATTTTGCTCCGTTTGCCGGAGCTGCTATCGGAGAGTATTTCCGTGACACCGGCCGGGATGCCTTGGTAGTGTATGATGACTTGTCAAAGCAAGCCGTAGCCTATCGTGAAGTATCCTTGATTCTGCGTCGTCCCTCCGGTCGTGAGGCTTATCCGGGTGATATCTTCTATCTGCATTCACGATTGTTGGAGCGTGCGGCGAAGATTATCAACCAGCAGGAAGTGGCCGAACAGATGAATGACCTTCCACCCAGCTTGAAAGGCAAGGTAAAGGCGGGCGGTTCACTGACTGCATTGCCTATTATCGAGACACAGGCAGGTGATGTTTCAGCGTATATTCCAACCAATGTCATTTCCATTACAGACGGTCAGATATTCCTTGAAACCGATTTGTTCAACCAGGGTTTCCGTCCGGCTATCAATGTGGGTATTTCCGTATCCCGTGTGGGGGGTAGTGCCCAGATCAAGAGCATGAAGAAGGTGGCAGGTACATTGAAGATTGATCAGGCACAATATCGCGAACTGGAGGCTTTCTCCAAGTTCAGCAGTGATATGGACCCTGTAACGGCAATGGCTATCGACCGGGGACGTAAGAATAACCAGTTGCTGATACAGCCGCAGTACAGTCCGATGCCTGTCGGAGAACAAATAGCCATCCTTTATTGTGGTACACATAGTTTGCTGCGTGATGTACCCTTGCATAAGGTGCCCGATTTCCAGAAATCATTCCTGGAAATGATGCGTGCCGACCATCAGAAAGATGTACTTGATGTATTGTCAAGCGGTGTGATAAATGAGGATGTAACTGCAATTATAGAGAAAATAGCAGCCGATACGGCTCAACCATTTAAAGTGAACGAATAGTCATGGCATCACTGAAAGAAGTAAAAGGAAGAATAGCCTCAGTAAATAATACGCGGAAAATTACTTCGGCTATGAAGATGGTGGCCTCTGCCAAGTTGCACAAGGCGCAGGCTGCCATAGAAAACATGCTTCCTTACGAACGAAGGCTGAATCACATCCTGACCAACTTTCTGAGTGCGGACAGTGAGGTGGAGTCTCCTTTCATTGTGAAACGTGAAGTGAAGCGTGTGGCTATCGTCGTGTTTGCCTCCAATACCAGTCTGTGTGGTGGGTTCAATGCGAATATCATCAGGCATCTGACGGTTATTCTTGATGAATACAAGTCCCTGGGTATGGAGAATGTGCTTTTGTATCCGGTAGGCCGGAAGGTGGCGGAAGGTGTGAAGAAATTGGGATTCAAGGCCGAAGGCGATTTCCAGCACATGGCGGATAAACCTTCCTATCAGGAAGCTGCTGCCTTGGCAGAGGACTTGATGAGGCATTTCCTGCATCGTGACATAGACAAGGTGGAGTTGTTGTACAACCATTTCCGTTCTACAGCCGTACAAGTTCTGACGCGTGAAACGTATCTTCCGATAGACTTGACACAAGAGAAGAAAGAGGAGGACAAAGGCAGGATACCCGATTATATTGTGGAACCGTCTGTAGATGTGGTGATGGAGGAATTGCTCCCGAAGGTACTCCGTATGAAGATGTTTACAGTATTATTGGATTCGAATGCCGCCGAACACGCTGCCCGTACTATGGCTATGCAGATTGCTACAGATAATGCGAATGATTTGTTGCAGGATCTGACGGTGATGTACAATAAGAGCCGACAGCAGGCTATTACCAATGAATTGTTGGATATAGTAGGCGGTTCAATGGCATAAATCAGATGAAGAGCAGGAATTATGCTTTGCAAAGTTCCTGCTCTTATTTTAATATTCCTTTTCTCTCATAAACTCATCAGCAACATACAGATTACTGTACATGTAAAGTCCTGTACGCTTGTCATGTAAGTCCGCACAAGTTTTGCTTTCATAAAACAATTCTAACGCTCTTTCCGGAGCTATATTCAGTCGCTTTGCCAATTCTGCAGAAATTTGACCAATTCGATTACTTATAATCATCTCCTGAATCTCCGGAGATTTGACCGGATCATTCTGCTGATTCTGTTCTATCATATTCAAGATATTTATCAGTCAGTGACTGGTTTAACAAACATATTTGATTATTGGGCTGGTGCATGGCAAGACGTTTTAATGCGATGTCCGCACTCATCAAGCCTGATATATATAAGTTTACTGTATCTATAACACGGTCATCAGCTATACCTCCTTCAATATAATCATATCTGGCCGATGGATTGAAACCTTGGCGGCTGGCTACAATGAATTCGAGCCATTCTGTATCGTATGCTTTAAAGATTTTAAATCTTGCTTCTTTCTTCAAAGCGTCTTTATCCAAAAGATAACGGTTTATGACAGGTTGTCCTTTCCTTTTTTGTGCTGTCAGAACAGCCCATTTCACTGCCTGCTCTCTCATGTCTGTTACATAAAAACCTTGGCCAAAATCAAGATTCTTCCTTCCAAACGCGCAAACGGGTTTTTCTATGGTCTCTATACCTCCATGATAGACTTTGATTTTCATTTTCCGGCCTCCCACGTTGTTAGACATTCTATCATATTGTTTGTAACATTTTCACGGCTTTCGGTATGAAGCATTTCATAATTAGGCCAGATATAATTCCGGATCATTCCGACATGCTTCATTCTCTCAAAGATTTCTTGATAGGGCTTACCTAAGGCACGGGCTGTTCCTTCAATGCAAGAGGCCACAAAAGCCAGCTTGATTTCAGTCTGTGATAATTCTATAAGTTGTTCCATATTGCCGAATAATATATTTTTACTTCTAGTATATGCAAATATAATGTTTTTCAGTTCAACATTCTTTTAAACGTAGCTAAAAAATAGTTTTTTGCATTCATCATATTGCATTCTCATTTGAGCAAACTAAAAGGTTTTCTTTCTAAAGAGTTATTTTAGTTTTAGGCAGGCTAAATAATCATAGTGCTCCCCCTCTTTAATAAGTTCCGCTTCGAATCCATTCCCGGCAGCATACAGGCTGAGTGTCTGAAAATCGACATAAAGCCAGTCGAAAGAATCTCCTTTTACATTTTTGTATTGCATCCGGAAGTCTATTTCGCCATAATAATCTCCTGCCAGATCAATAAGGAAACTCCCGTCCTCATCTTCAAAAAGATAGCGGAGATCACTGGAATCCATCAAGATACATCCCCCGGGGCGAAGCAGTTGTTTCATCTTTTGAAAGAAAGCTGCCATATTTTCCAACTTCCCGATAATGCCCGATCCGTTCATCAGCATGATAATTGTATCGAATGTTTCTAGAAAATGTGGATCGAAAAGATTCATCTGACGGACATTCTTTATCCCTCTTTTTTGCATCACCCCTACCGAAAGCGGGGAAATATCGATAGCGCATACCTTTTTTCCCATCTCTTGCAAGGCCAGTGCATGGCAGCCGCTTCCGGCTCCTACGTCCAGAATATTTCCTTCGGCCATTTGTAAGGCAATCTGTTCCAGTTCCGGCATTTTGTCATAAGGACGGAATAATTGATCCACGGGAATTTCGTCTTCCTCGAACTGTGAGGAAAACACACGTAACTTATCTGCTTTGTGATGGTTGAAATAATCGGCGATGGCAGTTCCCATCGGGTCTTTATCGGGTGAAAGCAAGTTTGTTTTCATTTGGAGTTTTGTTTATTGTTTCAGATAAATGAGCATTCGGCCATTTATTTTACAAGTTTTCATACTTAAAAGTCCTTTGTCTTTCCCTACATTTTTAGGACTCATCGCAAAGGTAAGTTCAGTGGAGAAAGTTTCTATTTTTGGGTTATAATAATCTTCTGTTATATCAAGAAAGACATTTTTCGCGCTTCTCTTTGAATAAAATAAATGGCGGAGGTTACTGTAATTCTTTCATTTGTGAGGAAACTATAAATTCTCTATTTCATTCTTTGTAAGTCCTGTCATTTCTTCAATCATTTCAATCGAAAGACCGGTCAACTTCATTTTACGGGCTACTTCCTTACGTCCTTCTTCACGCCCTTCCTTACGTCCTTCTTCACGCCCTTCTTCACGCCCTTCCAAATGTGCAGTGCTGATCACATCGTTCTGTATCATGATGCATTCATATGTTCATCATAAG
>NZ_BAKM01000049.1 GCF_000614185.1 Phocaeicola sartorii JCM 17136 = DSM 21941
GGGAAAGGTTTCTTGTTTGAAGCACGTCAGAAGCGATTTACTTTCGATGAAGAAAATTTTTATGTCGACTTGGTTTTCTATAACCGACTTTTACAATGCTATGTGCTGATTGACCTGAAAGTAGATAAACTGGCTCATCAAGATTTGGGACAAATGCAGATGTATGTCAACTACTATGACCGTTATGTCAAACAGGATTTTGAAAAACCGACAATCGGCATTCTACTTTGTAAAGAAAAGAAAGATGCGTTGGTAGAACTTACTCTGCCGAAAGATTCTAATATCTATGCACAACAATATGCCCTTTACCTTCCAGATAAGCAGTTGTTACAAGCAAAATTGAGAGAGTGGATAGAGGAGCAGGATGAATAAATTCATAATCTCTTCCTGTTTGAGAAATTCGACAAAGCAATTAGATGTTAAACGATAAACAATAAGATTTATTCGAATATGTTTGATCAATCATTTTCAGTTGAGAATTACCTGTCTATCTTTCTGAGAGGATTATTTAATGTAAAACAGGCTTTGTTGTAAAGAAAAGTATGTGGACTTCGTGGCCCAAGTAAGTGGTGTTACTTTGCCTGGGAACATATCTTACTTTGCCCACGAAGATATCTTACTTTTTTCAGTGGGATATGGTCGTTTATAATACTCTATAGAGAATCCTCTGAAGGAAAAATAAGGCGTTTCGGCATGTGGATGCCGTTATGGGATAAATAACAGGTGAAACTTTAAAAAGCTCTTGTTCTTTTCTGAAAAGAATAAGATGTTTGAGGGATTAGTAACGTACATGTCGGAAGGTTGGTAACGTGTGGACTATTAGATTAGTAATGTTACAGGTATAAGATATATATCTTACCAGTATAACAAATATAAGCACGTTGTAACCAGCCTGCAAAGTCAGAAAAGGCATGGTACAAGATTTTGTGAAAAATGAGGCGGGATTTAGAAAAACATGGTGCGGAATGATGCGCAGGGCAAATGTTGAGAATCCATATAAAGAGTGCGATACAGTATTTCAATAAATGGGGGTGGTTTTGGGATAGTGAGCGCAGGAGATGGAATAGGCAAGTGATGGCTGCTGTAGAGAGAGAAATGGAATTGACTTCTTCTGCCTCGAAATATTAGATTCTTATTTTGGATATTGGCAATGTGTTATAAATGAAAAAGTTTTTATTGATACTTTTTATATGGGTATGTATTGTAAATCACATTAAGGCTCAATACATGTATGGTACAACAGGTTTGCTTCAGATGCCTACTGCCGAAATGCAGAAGGATAAGACTCTTATGTTTGGAGTCGGTGCACTTAGTTCTCAAATCATACCTTCCAAAGAATGGTGGGGCAATTATTATACGTTGAATTATTATGTGAATATTACTATCTTTCCTTAGCTGGAAGTAGGATACGACTGTGTGTTGGTCAAAGCAAAGCCGGAGATTTATCACTGGGTACCTTAATTCCTTTTTCCCTTCATCGAAATTTCTTCCTGTTCTTTCTTTATTCCTATTTAGGAGCAAAAAAGAATAGAAGTAAGGGCAAATAATCTTTTAATTCCTTCCGTAATAGCTTTAGTGCTTGTTGAATTCTGTAATCTACCGTTTTGGAAGATATGTTCAATTCTTCTGCAATTTCCTGGTAGGTCTTGTTTTGGAAACGGTGCATTTCAAAGGCTACCCGATAAGATTCTGGAAGATTAAGAATTGCTTTTTCTATTTTTTGTGTTAATTCTTCTATAATATAGAAATCAGGATCTTCGAATAGTTCCTGTATGTCTGGAGTGAGTATATTTTCTATTTGGAATCGAAGGGAATTTCTGTTCATTAAGGTATAACATTTGTTTTTTACTGCTTTGAACAAATAATGATGAACAGAAGAATCTATATGATTTGTTTTTCTATTTTCCCATATCTGTAACATGGTATCTTGAACTACTTCTTCTGCATCTTCTAATGAAACAAAACTGCGGGCAAAAGCACAAAGCATAGCATAATATTTGATGAATAAAATATCAAATGCCTTCTTATTGCCTTGCTGCATAGATATATACAGTTGCTTATCTATCAAATTATCATTTGTGGTTTCCATAGATTATAGAAGAAAAATGTTACTGCAAAAATACATAATTTTAAATATGAAAGCACTTAATCGAAAAATAATTCAAAAAAAACAGTTTTTGGTTTAGGAACTTTTAATCTTGGTTAGACTTATTATAAAAGAACATTATGATAAACTCAGATACCCGAATAGATGAAGCGCTTTTACTCCGTTATTTTGAGGGAGAAGTGACTCTAAGTGAAAAAGAAGAGATTGAAAAATGGATCATCTCTTCCGAAGCAAATAAAAAGCTGGCCAAGCAGATTTATTATCTTTCTTTTGCCACAAAAACAATGGATACCTTAAAACGGACTGATGCACGGGCTGCTTTGAAGGAAGTCAGAGGTAGGATAAGAAGGGAACGACAGTTACAATGGGGGCAATGGGCACAGCGTGCCGCTGCTGTTCTTGCCATACCTTTGCTGCTGTCTACTTTTTATTTATGGATGAATGGTAATGGGCAAAGTAAGGTGAATTTTATAGAGATTCGTACTAATCCGGGAATGATTACTTCTACTACTTTGCCTGATGGAACCTATGTGACTCTTAATTCCAATTCAACTATTATTTATCCTTCTCATTTTGATAAAGAAAGCCGTAAGGTACAATTGAATGGGGAAGCTTATTTTAAGGTGAAAAAAGATGAGAACCATCCTTTTAAAGTCATAACGCCACAGAAAGCTGTTGTAAAAGTTTATGGTACTCAATTTAATGTGGAAGCCTATGCTGATGATGAAACGATAACGGCAACGTTGGTGGAAGGAAGCATTGCTATGGCTTATGAAAATAAGAAAAGCAATTGGGCGGAACAGAAGATTCAACCGGGACAGGAAATTGTCTATACAGCTACGCAGCAACAAATAAAAATAGATCAAGCGGATGTAGAGGTTGCCACTTCCTGGAAAGATGGAAAACTTATTTTTCGCGATACTCCATTTAAAGAAGTTCTTAAAATGCTATCTAAACGTTTTGATGTGGATTTCGTAGTAAAGAATCCCAAATGTTTTGAAGCCTCTTTTACCGGTGTACTTGAAAAACAACGTTTGGGACGAATCCTGGAATATATCAGTGTGTCCTCAAGTATAAAATTCAAGTATACAGAAAGTAATGATATTCATCAAGAAAAACAGAAAATAGAAGTTTATTAATCTTTTTAAAATGACAAGCTATGTTGAAACATCCTACGTAAACAATCTACAGAAAAAACACACTACTTTTTATCTGTAATCAAATTATGAAGTTAAAATTAAATCTATTTATGAAAATGAAGAAACCAGTATGTAAACTGCCTTTGTCTCTGAAAATGACTCTTTTTGTTCTTTTCAGTTTTGCCAGCTTGTTATATGCTAGCAATAATTATGCACAGAGAACCATGTTGAACATCAGTTCTCAGACTCGGACGGTCTCTGAAGTCCTGACCGAAATTGAAAAACAGACGGATTTCACCTTTTTCTATAATAATAAGCAGGTTGATTTGAAGCGTAAAGTAACCTTGAATGTCAAGAATGAGAATGTTTTTTCTGTTTTAAAGAAGCTTTTCTCCGGAACAAATACGACTTATAAAGTCTTGGATAAGAGTATTATTCTTTCTGAAAAGTCTGCCATCTCTTCCACAACGAAAGAGGTAGCCATCGTACAACAGGCTGATCGTAGCGTAAAGGGCGTGGTGGTTGATGATAAAGGAGAGCCTGTAATAGGTGCTACGGTGATGGTTAAAGGTTCTACTAATGGAACTATTACGGATTTTGATGGAAATTTTACATTGAATGATGTCTCAAGTAATGCTTCTTTGATTGTCAGTTATGTGGGGTATGTAACTGAAACAATAAGTGTGAATGGAAAATCTTCTTTCAAAATTGTGATGAAAGAGGATGCTAAAACTCTTGAAGAAGTGGTTGTAATAGGATATGGAGTAGTGAAAAAACGTGATTTGACCGGTTCTTCTGTTTCGGTTACCGGTGCAGATTTAGCGGAAGTTCCTGTTACCAATGCGGCTCAGGCGCTAGCAGGAAAAGCTGCCGGAGTGAATATTGTTTCACAGAACGGAGCTCCTGGGGCTGAAGTGAATATTACCGTTCGTGGAGGTACTTCCATTACTCAGTCTACTACCCCTATCTATATTATTGATGGCTTCCAGTCGGAAGATGGTTTGAAGAATATTGATGTAAATGACATTAAGACTATTGATATTTTAAAAGATGCTTCGACAACAGCTATTTATGGAGCGCGTGGATCAAATGGTGTGGTTCTTATTACGACCAAAAGTGGAAGTAGTGGCAAGACAACTGTGAATTACAACGGCTATGTATCTGTGGATTGGTTGGGCAAGAAACTGGATTTGCTCAATCTTGAACAGTATGCCAAATATCAGTATGAATGGTGGACTCTTGCCGGAGAAATGAATCAGTATACACGTATGTTTGGAGGGGATTATACGGATGATGGATTTTATACAGGAGCATGGTCTGATATAGAGCAAACTTATGGCGGACGTTCCGGAATAGACTGGCAAGATAAGATTTTTGGTGGAAGTGCTCTCACTCAAAGCCATAATCTATCTCTTTCTACCGGAACGGAAAAAACTCAAGTATTGGTAAGCTACAATAATATGTCGCAAGACGGTATCGTAACAAATCACGGATATTATCGTAATACGATTCGTACTAAAGTAAATTCCCAGCTATGGAAAAATGTACGTTTTGATATGAATTCTTCTTTTAATTATGCCAAGACATTGGGAGGAGTTCTTATTCCGGATTAAAACAAGCCATTCTGCGTCCAGAGACCGGTGGAATACTGTTTACAGACGACCAATTAATCAATGAGGAGTTAAATACCGAATTCCGTACTTTCAGCAATGAATATGATGTGTATAATCCATTGATAACCAACGATGCTGTAATAAATAAAAAACTTAGCCGTATTTTTAGTGTCAATGCCGGTGTAGATATTGATTTCTTGAAAGATTTTACATTCCGTACAGCAGGTAGTTATAATTGGGCTCAAATCAAAACGACTAATTTTGATGATGGCCGTACAGCTAATGCACAACTCAAAGGCGGACCTTATGGCAGTATTAATAATAAGGAACGATATGCTTATCAATGGACCAATACATTGAATTGGAAACATACATTTGAAAAGCATGACTTGGGCGTTTTGTTAGGACACGAATTATACTATACAAATACATCTGGTACTGAAACAGCCTATAAGGCATTTCCCGATACTAATTTCGGCCTTAATGACATTAGTATGGCCACTCCCGATACGTGGAAGTCTTCTTTGGAAGAAAATGCTTTGTTGTCTTTTTTTGGTCGTCTCAATTATACTTTTAATGACCGTTATCTTTTTACTGCGACTTTACGTGCAGATGGTTCTTCTAAATTTGCCGAGGGTAATCGTTGGGGGTATTTCCCCTCAGCAGCGGCAGCTTGGCGCGTTTCTGAAGAAAGTTTCTGGAAAGATAATGCTATCGGTAATGTTGTCAATAATTTCAAATTAAGAGTAGGTTATGGAACTACCGGTAACTGTAATATTGATAATTATATGTATACAACAGCCTATAATGCTACGGTCTATCCTGTTGGCAATCAGGAAACAGCGGCTTTGGCACCCGGCAGTACAGTCGGTAATAATAAATTAAAATGGGAAAAAACCGTCTCTACAAATATCGGACTGGACTTAGGTTTATGGGGAAACAGAGTTAACCTGACATTGGACTGGTATAACAATAAGAGTGATGATTTGCTTATGAAAGTGGCTATCCCGACATCAACCGGTTATACGCACCAATATCAGAATATCGGTTCTATCCGTAATCGCGGTCTTGAGATAGCTATAAGCAGTACGAACATCCGCAACAAGCATTTTACTTGGACTACCGATTTCAATATCTCCTTCAATCGTTCCAAGGTCTTGAGAATAGACGGTGAGAATGAATATTATCAGACTAGCGTCAGTGGTGGTACTAATTCTTCTGTTCTATACCGTGCCATCGTTGGTCATTCTTTAGGTGAAATGTATGGGTATAAGACCAATGGAGTTTATACTACCGACGATTTTGTACAGAATGGCGATAAGTATGTCTTGAAAGATGGTGTTATTTACCAGAAAGGATCTGTAAAAACTCAATACAAACCGGGTGATATCAAGTATGTAAATACTACGGGACAGACGGATGATAAGGGGACACCTGTTTATAATTCTGATGATATGACAGTCATCGGAAATGCTAATCCTGATTTTACCGGAGGCTTTAAAAACACTTTTTCTTATAAAGGGTTTGATCTTTCTGTATTTATGGTATTCTCTTATGGAAATGATATTTTTAATATGTCTACTCAGCGCTTTGTCGGCCCATACCAACCGTACCAGAATATGCTTGCGGATGCTGCCAATCGTTTCACTCTGCTGGATCCCCGTACAGGAAAAGAAGCTACGGATCTCAACCGTATAGCTGAGCTTAATCCTAATCAGCATGATCCGAACATTCTGTGGAGTATCCATAATGACAACCGCGCAGCCATTACTACTCCGCTTGATCGTTTTGTGGAAGATGGTTCTTATCTCCGTATAAGCACTATTACTTTGGGTTATACTTTCCCGAAAAAGTGGTTGAGTAAAGCTTTCATCAGTAATCTGCGTTTATATTGTACATTAAATAATCCGTTCACTATTACGAATTATTCGGGTTATGATCCCGAAGTTTCTAAGGAAAGTTCTATTTTGACTCCGGGTATTGATGATTCTTCTTATCCACGTTCCAAAGGATTTGTATTTGGCATTAATCTTTCATTATAATAATAGGAGATTTGTATTATGAAGAAAATAGTATATTATATAGCTGTTGCCCTTTTGGGGCTCAATTTCGGTTCTTGTTCCGATTTTTTGGATCTTCCTTCTAAGTCGAAAACAGACAGTGAAAGTGTTTTCTCTTCCATTGATAAAGCTGAGATGGCTGTTCTTGCTTGTTACACAGGTATCTGGATGCAGGACGCTTGGTATAAGGCTCAGAATGGAACAGATGAAATGTGGTCTACTGAGAGCAATTCGAATGCTAATAATTATGCGGCCAATTATGTACTCAATGACCAAAGTTGCCCCACCGGCATTTATACTACCTCTTATTCCAGCATCGAGCGTTGTAATTCATGCTTGAAGGGGTTACGGGCAATGAGTCTTTCGGGAGAGGACGAGAGAAAGTGTCATATTTATATAGCTGAATGTCTGGCTGTCCGGGCTACTTGCTTTCTGAATTTGATTCGTTATTTTGGAGATGTACCTTATCCTACTGTTCCTGTATTGGATATGACGACTTTTTCTTCCTCCCGTGTTGATAGGGATGAGATTTATGACGGTATTATTGCCGATTTGCAGGAAGCTGTCGAAATACTTCCTTGGTATAGTGAAGGCTTTTTCTCTACTCCTGAGCGGATTTCCAAAAATGCTGCTTATGGATTGTTGGCCCGTACGGCTCTTTATGCAGCAGGTTATGCTTTGCATTGGGATCTGAATACTTATGATAAATCCACTCTTCAGATGCGTCGTCCTTTGGATGAATCGCGTGTAAGAAAATTATATACCATTGCTGATGACGCTTGTAAAGCAGTGATTAGTAAAGGTGAAAACAGTTTGCTTTCCAAATATGAGGATGTGTTCAGAGCCTTGAATGAGGGGGGTGTTTATAACCCTGAAGAGGTAATGTTTGAATATGCTGAGTTTGGCAATACAACCAATGGTCGTGTGGGATATACAAATGGACTTTGCATTCATGCTTCTAATGCCCTTTATGGTAAAACATTGCCTTTGCAATTGATTCATCCTACCTTTTATCTTTCTTTTGCCGATGATGATACCCGTCGGGATGTTACAGTGGGTAATTACAGTATTGATGCGGCTGGTAATGATATTGCTGTGCCTTATGGTGCTTTGAATTTGGGAAAATGGCGCTGCAATTGGAAAGCGGGTCCCCGTACGGCCACTTTGAAAACGGATGTCAATTGGCCTATGCTTCGTTATTCGGATGTATTGTTAATGTATGCGGAAGCTGAAAATTACTTGAACAATGGACCCACGGAAGCAGCTAAGGCGGCTTATGAACAAGTTCGTCTGCGTGCTTTTGCAGGAGATGCTTCCCGTATAGGTATCACACCTTCTACTTATGATACTTTTTTTAAAGCTATTGTGAAAGAACGTGCCTTTGAATTAGCTACAGAAGGGTGGCGGCGTACTGATCTTATCCGGTGGAACTTGTTGGCTGAAACTTTAGCTGAAACAAAAGCAAATACCGAGAGACTGGCTATGCGTGAGGTCCCTTATAATGAGGTGAAGACTTATCGGGCATATAAAGAAGCAATTTCTACTTCTTGGAAGGACCCTTTGGTAGGCCTTACCTATATAGATTTCGATCATCAGCCACAGAAACGGAAATGAGTGAATTGGTTGTCCGGTATGGAGGCACTTGGAATTGGGTGAATATGTTTACTACTCCCAATATTGCCGGAGAAACAAATTCCGGTATAGCCGGACAATCTAAAATATTGGGTTATAAGGAAAACAATAACACGTTGCCCGCTTGGATTACCGAGTTATATCGTGGGTTTATCAAGAATCAGGCTGAACTTTATACTTTGAGCACCACAGCCATTATTGATGTTAATCCTGGGTTAACCGGTCAGCAACATCCTGCTTATTAATCAATAAATTATAAACATTTCTATATAGGAAGAGGGAAGAATAGTATGAAAATGATATGTATGGCGGTAATGCTTTTCATTACCTTGTTGTCTGCTGGAGCACAGAAAAACATTCCGGCCTCTGATATAAAAACGGCTATGATGAAAGCTACACGTTTCATGGTAGAGAAGGTCAGCAACCGTGGTGGCTATTTATGGAATTACAGTCCTGATTTCTCCCGTTGTTGGGGTGAACTGGAAGCTAAACCAAGTATGATATGGATAGAAGCTGGTACACCTGCCATGGGGAATGTGTTTTTGAATGCTTATCAATTGACAGGAGAATCTTATTACTTGAAAGCGGCGCAAGCGGCGGCAGATGCTCTTATTTGGGGACAACATCCAAGTGGGGGATGGCCCTATATGCTGGATTTTTCCGGAGAAATTTCGCTTAAACAATGGTATTCCAAAGTACAGAAGGGATATATTCATTGTGCTCAGGAACATGCTCATTATTATGGAAATTGTACTTATGATGATGCGGCTACCTATGATAGTGGAATGTTTCTTTTGCGTATGTATTTACTGACTCTGGATCCGAAGTATAAGTATCCGGTAGAAAGGTGTCTTGATTTTGTTTTGGAGAGTCAGTATCCTATCGGTGGGTGGCCGCAACGCTATCCTCTCCGTTATGAATATGTGAAAGGTGATAAGGAAGACTATACTTCGTTTATTACCATTAATGATGGAGTTCATACTAACAATATTAATTTTTTATTGGCTTGTTACACTTTATTAGGTGAAACTCGGGCATTGGAGCCTCTTCAGCGGGCTATGACTTGTGTCTTGGCTTTGCAGGGAGGAAAGCCTCAGGCAGGTTGGGCTATGCAGCATAAGTTGGATCTCAATTACTCTCCAGGTCATGCCCGTGATTTTGAACCTGCAGGTTATGCAGCTACAGCTACTGCCGAGATGTGTCGCAACTTGATGCGCTTTTATCGTTGGACTGGGGATACTAAATATTTAGCCCGTATTCCGGATGCTTTTGAATTTCTAGAATCTATCCGATATAGCGATGCGCAAATGAAACAATTGGGTAAATCTGTAAAACCGGGACAGATATTGTGTCCAACTTTTGTAGAAGTAGGTACTAACAGACCTCTTTACCTTCATAATGATCCGGATCATTATTGGGTGGATTATGATTATCATGGACTCATAACTCATTATAGCTCTACGCGGGCTATTGATTTGCAATCGTTGAAAGATGAGTATCAGCATTTGCTCTCTCTCTCCAAAGAGGAAGCGACAAAAGATTCCCCGTTTATCGGTCAAACGGATATTTCTGGAACTTTACTAAGTCATTTAATGCGTGGCAAAGTGCAGCAAGCAGATACACAAAAAGTGGATAGTCTGCTCACTATCTTGAAGAAAAAAGATTATTTGCCGGTCGTTTGCCTAGTGTCTCGAAAGAGAATCCGGGTTTCTCTGATGCTCCTCTTCCTTCTGAAGTCATTTCCATCAAGGAATATATGAATGGTATGTCTACATTTATTCAGTACCTTACTAAATAGTGTGTATGATGAGAGATAAAACATTGTTTATTGTTGTATTGGCAGTAATGCTGCTGATTACGGCTTGTGCCGATACTGCTATTGACCGTCGTGCATTGGTGATGCGTAATAACCCTCATGTTACAAAAATTGATTCTCTTCATTCTTTGACAGTCGGAAATGGACGATTCGCTTTTACTGCCGATGCTACGGGATTGCAGACTTTCCCCGAATATTATAAAGAAGGCTTGTCTTTAGGTACCTATAGCGAATGGGGATGGCACAGTTTTCCTAACAAGGAGGACTATAAGATAGTTGAAACTCTACAGGATCATCCGCTTCCCGGTCATCCTCATGGGATTTATGCCGTACAATTTCCGGAAGGTCCTGAACGTAATGCCAAAGCGGCAGAGTGGTTTCGTGCCAATCCGCACCGCCTGCATTTGGGGAATATCGGGTTTGACAGCTTGGCGGTGAGTGATATTACTGAAATAGACCAGACTCTCGATATGTGGAAAGGAGAACTTCATTCCCATTTCCTATGGAGGAAACTTCCGGTTACGGTAACTACTTCTTGTAATGGCGATAGTGACATAGTCTCTGCTTCTGTCTCTTCATCGGCAAAGCTGGCAGTTGGCATCCGTTTCCCTTATCCTACAGGTGAGGCGGCTGATGATGCTACTTGCTGGACAGCCGATGACTGTCACTCCACCGACATAATTCTTTCCGAACCTCAACGGGCTCTTATTCGTCGTACAGTAGATTCTACTGTCTATTATGTGGAAATCAGTTGGAGTGGTAAAGCTGTTCTTTCTCAAACTGGGAAGAACAGGTTGAAATTGATACCTTCCGATAAGCAGTGGACTTTCAATGTCGGATTCTATAAGCACCAACCTGTAGTACCTCAGCCTGATTACAAAGCTAATCTGCTTTCGGCAACCGTTGTTGGATGGATTATTGGCAGACATCCGGTGTTATTGATTTTTCTTCCTGTACGGATCCCCGTGCTTCGCTTTTGGAGCGTCGGGTTGTGCTGTCTCAATATTTGCTCCGTTCGCAGGAAGCGCAAAATTACCCTCCTGCTGAAACCGGTCTGACTTATAATACATGGTATGGTAAATATCATTTAGAGATGGTAATGTGGCACAGTTTTCATTATGCACTTTGGAATAAAGCAGATCTTTTGGAGAAACAATTGAAATGGTATAAGACTGCTGTGCCGATGGCACGTGATATTGCAGCCAGACAGGGATTTGATGGCATACGTTGGATGAAAATGACTGATCCGTCTTCCAATGAGGCACCATCGGATGTCGGCTCTTTTATTATCTGGCAACAACCCCATGTCATTTATATGTCAGAACTTATCTATCGTGCATGTCCTTCTCAAGAATTTCTTCGTGAGTATGCCGATATGGTAGAACAGACAGCTGCTTTTATGGCTTCGTTTGTTAATTATGATTCTGATAATGATCGTTATATTATTCAAGGAGCTTGTGCAGCTAATGAATCCTATAATGAAGAGACGACTCTTAATCCTGCTTTTGAAATGGCCTATTGGCACTTCGGCTTGTCCATAGCTCAGAAATGGCGGGAGAGACTTGGGCTGCAACGTCATGCGGAGTGGGATGAGATTCTTGCAAAGTTGGCTCCTCTTACCAGCAGTCCTGACGGTATTTACTTACCGGCGGAGAAGGGTAGAGGAATACCTGATTTCGTGAATGGTATTCCTGCAGAGAAATTACCGGAAATGCCGGCAGGTGGGTATATCAATGGTCAGCGTCCTAAAGAAACGGGCAGTTCTGTTTCTTCATCAGAAGGTGAGAAAAGTAAGCGTAAACATGATCCTTTTTATGTTACAGGGACTTCTTCTGAAAATTTGCTGGCTTACGGCATGTTGCCTGAGTCGCGGCTCATTGATCAAGAAAAAATGCAAAAGACTTTGGTGCGTGCGGCTCAAAATTGGAATTGGTCCGGAGGATCCTGGAGTTGGAATTACCCCACACTGGCAATGAATGCTACTCGCCTGTTGCAGCCTGAGGTTGCTTTGCGTGCCATAACTATGGATAACCGGGAGGACTTGCTTTTACCTAGTGGTAACAATTATCGTTCGACTCGTCTTCGTTCTTATTTGCCTGGTAATGGAGGGCTGTTATTAGCTGTCTCTATGATGTGTGCCGGGTGGGACGGTTGCTCGGTCAGTAATCCGGGATTTCCCAAAGATGGTAAATGGAATGTGCGTTGGGAGGGATTACATCCTATGCCATAGGATATAAGGAAGTCGTAAAAATGAATATCTATTTACAGTGTAAAAAAATTAGATAATGAGAATATTATTATTTTGTTCTTTATTAGTGATGTTCGTAGCTTGTACTCATCCCGTACAGCAAGTTCCGATAGACCGTAAAGCGTTAGTGAGCCGGAATAATCCCCAATTTTCAGCTTTCGATTCGTTAGCTTCGCTTTCTGTAGGGAATGGTGAATTTGCATTTACGGTAGATGTTACAGGATTGCAAACTTTTCCTGACGCTTATAAAAAAGGTGTCCCTCTAGGTACGCAAAGTCAATGGGGATGGCATAGTTTTGCTAATATGGACGGTTATAGACACGAAGAAACATTGAGTGAATATGATTTTGGACGAGGACATAAAGAATTGTATGCAGTTCAATCTCAAGAAGATAAAAGACAAAAGAATGCATCTGATTGGTTTCGTGCCAATCCACATCGGTTACATTTAGGAGTGATCGGGTTTGAATGGGGGGATGAGGCTGTTATTTCCGATGTTACCAGAATCAGCCAGACTCTGAATTTATGGGAAGGTGAGATACTCAGTCGGTTTACTTGGAAAGGAAATGACTTTGATGTACGGACGGTTTGCCATCCGGCACAAGATATGATTTCAGCCCACATAGACAGTCACTTGCATACAGGGATAAAATTACATTTTCCTTATCCTACAGGTATTCATACTGATAATGCATGTGATTGGGATGCCAATGATAAACACTCTACCGAGGTTCTTAAACAGGACACACAAAGTGCTGTGTTAAAACGTACGTTGGATTCTACGGTATATTATGTAGAATTAAAATGGGAAGGCAAGGCATTATTGAAAGAAAAAGAGAAAAATTATTTCGTACTGCTTCCACAAGAAGATACATTTTCGTTTTCATGTGCTTTTACCGTTAATGAGCCAGACCAGCTTGCTGCCCTCCCTAATTTCTCGGAAGTTGAAAGCTTGGCTAAGAATCATTGGGCGAGTTTCTGGGAAAAAGGTGCTGCGGTAGATTTTTCTCATTGCACGGATCCGCGTGCTAAAGAATTGGAACGTCGGGTAGTGCTTAGTCAATATTTGCTTGCTATTCAATGTGCGGGTAGTACTCCTCCGCAGGAAACAGGGCTAACTTACAATTCGTGGTTTGGAAAATATCATCTTGAAATGATCTGGTGGCATCAGGCATGGCAACCGCTTTGGGGACATCCTGAATTACTCAGTCATACTTTAGAATGGTATAAAACGGTAGAACCTATAGCAAGGGAAGTGGCTCGTCGGCAAGGCTTTGATGGAATCCGATGGATGAAAATGACTGATCCAGTGGTGTGGAGGCACCTTCCAGTGTAGGCAGTTTTTTGATTTGGCAACAACCGCATTTTATTTATCTGGCAGAACTTCTTTATCGCTCTAATCCAGACAAAGAAGTGATAGAGAAATATAACCATTTGGTTCAAGAAACAGCCAAGTTCATGTATTCTTTTGCCACATACGATGAATTGGGAGTACGGTTTGTCTTAAAGGGAGCGATTCCGGCTCAGGAAACATTGAATGCGAGTACTACTATAAATCCTCCTTTTGAACTTTCTTATTGGCATTTTGCCATGCAGATAGCGCAGATATGGCGTGAGCGTGCAGGTGAAAAACGTAATTTGGAATGGGATGAGTTAATAGACAAGCTTTCTCCACTGGCTTATAATGAGGATGGGTTGTATCTGGCTGCGGAAAATGCAATAGATACTTATAAGGATATCCGTTTTACCAGTGACCACATGGCAGTATTGGGTGCCGTAGGCATCTTGCCTATGAATAAATTAATCCGTGAAGATTACATGAAGAATACACTTCAGTGGATCTGGGATAATTGGAATTGGGGAAAGACTTGGGGTTGGGATTATCCTATGACAGCGATGAGTGCTACTCGATTGGGTGAGCCGGAAAAAGCAGTGGAGGCATTGCTTATGAATAAACGTACCAATACATATTTGCCGAACGGACATAATTATCAAGATCCCCGTTTGCGTATTTATTTACCGGGTAATGGTGGTTTGTTAACTGCCATTGCATTAATGTGCGCCGGTTGGGACGGCTGTGAAGTAGAAAATCCTGGTTTCCCGAAAGATGGAAAATGGAATGTAATGTGGGAAGGATTGTCGCCTATGCCTTAAATTGATTTGATAAGGTGGCGTATTATTTTTATGTGCTAATGTATCAATTGGCTGTGTCATGTTTTACATAGCTATTGATATATTGGCACATTGTTTTTATAGCTGTAGGTGTGGCAGCTGTTTATTGGAACTTTTGCATTCTTCGACATAAAAACATTGTAAATACGATAAATAATACAGGCTTTATGGACGAATTTCCATATTATTGTATCTTATTCTATGGAATCCAATCCTATTTCGTCTTATTTTTGCAATATTGAAAATAAAAACTATGAAATACAAAAAACTCATTTCTTTTCTAGCTTTCTTTTTAGCAGTATTGTCTGTATATGGACAGAACCCTTTTGTCTTGAAATCAGGCGAACCGGTGACTGTTGCCTGTGGCAATTCAGAGGAAGAAGTTGTACATACAGCTTTGAATTTGCTCAATCGTGATGTAGAGTCTGTCTTTTCTACCCGCATAATTGTTACTCCAGAAAGTAAAAAAGGAATGATTATAGTCGGAACCATCGGACAAAGTGATTTGATCGATAAGGCAGGGATTGATTTGTCTCCTATAAAAAATAAAAAAGAAGCTTTTCTGCTGACCGTTTCTTCCAATGGTAAATTAGTTATAGCCGGCAGTGACAAGCGTGGTACTGCATACGGCGTCATGGAACTTTCACGGTTGATAGGCGTTTCTCCGTGGGAGTGGTGGGCAGATGCGACTCCTGCAAAGAAAGAGATTTTTCAACTACCGGCTTCTTATCGGAATGTGCAGTCTCCTTCTGTAGAGTATCGGGGGATTTTTATCAACGATGAGGACTGGGGGCTTACCCCTTGGAGCTGGCAGACATACGAACCAAGTGATGTGAAAGGACAAATCGGTCCGAAAACACATGAACGGATTTTTGAGTTATTGCTTCGTCTGCGTGCTAATACTTTCTGGCCGGCTATGCATGGTTGCTCTGTACCTTTTTATTTTACACCGGGCAATAAAGAAGTGGCTGATAAGTTTGGTATTTTCATTGGAACTTCTCATTGTGAACCGATGATGCGGAATACCAATGGTGAGTGGAAACGGGATGGAGTGGGGGAGTATGACTATGTTCACAACAGTGCTCATGTCTTGTCTTTTTGGGAGCAACGCGTAAAGGAGGTGGCAGAGTTGGATAATCTGTATACTTTAGGTATGCGTGGCGTGCACGACGGTGCGATGAATGGTGCTAAGACCATAGAAGAACAAAAAGCTGTTTTGACCAAGGTATTGAAGGACCAGCGCGATTTGTTGGCTAAATATGTCAATAAGGATGTGACCCAGGTGCCTCAAGTCTTTATTCCTTATAAGGAAGTTTTGGATGTATACCATGCCGGGCTGCAAGTGCCCGATGAAGTGACGCTGATGTGGTGTGATGATAATTATGGTTATATCCGTCATTTCCCTACAGCGGAAGAGCGTGCCCGTAAGGGAGGAAACGGAGTGTATTATCATGTGTCCTATTGGGGGCGTCCGCATGATTATCTTTGGTTGGGAACTGCCCATCCTTCCTTGGTATACCAGCAAATGTCTTTGGCATACGAGCGGGGTATACAGAAAATGTGGATATTGAATGTCGGAGATATTAAACCGGCTGAATATCAGGTAGAACTTTTCCTGGATATGGCATGGAACTTGGAAGCGGTGAAGCAGCAGGGGGTTGCTGCTCATCAACGTCATTTCTTGGAGCGTGAGTTTGGAAAAAATAGGGCTGACCAGTTACAGCCCGTCATGCAGGAAGCTTATCGTTTGGCTTATATCCGTAAGCCGGAATTTATGGGGAATACCCGCACGGAAGAGAAGGAACCTAAGTTTAAAGTGATCAGTGATTTGCCTTGGTGTGAGCAGGAAATCAATGAACGTTTGGCCGCATACAGACAATTGTCAAATAAGGTGGAGCAGGAATGGCATGCGCTTCCTGTACAGAAAAAAGAAACTTATTTTCAGTTGGTGAAGTATCCTGTTCAGGCGGCTGCTCAAATGAATAACAAACTGCTGACAGCCCAGTTGGCACGTCATGGAAAGGCTGATTGGGCGGATAGTGACAGGGCGTATGACAGTATAGTTTCATTGACAAAAACCTATAACACAACAAAATGGAACCGTATGATGGATTTCCAACCACGCAGACTTCCGGTTTTCAACCGGGTGGAAAGAAAAGCACTATCGTCCGGGTTGCCTGAAAAACGTCAGGCAGTTTATACATGGAATGGTGCTGATTGTGCTGAAGGGGCATCGGCAACTTGTGAAGGGCTGGGTTATGAAGGAAAGGCGGTAGCGGTGGAGAAAAAGAAAGAACTGACTTTTGAGTTTGTTGCATGGGAAACGGATTCTGTCGAGGTGGAAGTACGGTTGTTGCCTAATCATCCGGTAGAAGGAGAACGGTTGCGCTTTACCATTTCTTTGGATGGAAGTGCCACGGAGGCTGTTTCGTATGAAACCAAAGGACGCAGTGAAGAATGGAAGGAGAATGTTTTGTGTAATCAGGCTGTTCGCCGGATGATTCTTCCTGTTGCACGGAAAGCTTCCCATCGTTTAATTTTTACCGCATTGGATGAAGGTGTGGTATTGGATCAGATATACCTTTATACGCCTCGGATAAAATAGGGTGAACAAAGATATTCTGGATATTTGTGCATACAGAAATTACAATGAAAAACAACTGATAAAATGAAGAAGACTTTTTTAAAATCCTTGGCTGGTATTGCGGCCGTAGCTTTTGCCGTATCATGTACGGCACCGGCTCCAAAGTATAAAACGGTAGTTGTTGATGCTCCTTTTGCTATGGAACCCATCAAAGAATGTGTTTTTCCCGAACAAGATTTTTCCATAGTGGATTATGGTGCGGTGAAAGGTGGGGAAACAGTGAATACGGAAGCTATCGCCAAAGCCATAGCAGCTTGTAATAAGGCCGGAGGAGGTCGTGTGGTTGTTCCTGAAGGGGAATGGTTGACAGGACCTGTTCATTTTAAAAGTAATGTAAATCTTCATTTGGAAGAAAACGCCATATTACGCTTTACAGATAACCCCTCTGATTATCTGCCTGCTGTGATGACTTCATGGGAGGGTATGGAGTGTTATAACTATTCTCCATTGTTGTATGCTATGGATTGTGAGAATATTGCTATTACTGGAAAAGGGACACTGGCTCCTATTATGGATACTTGGAAAATTTGGTTCAAACGTCCTAAACCTCACATGGATGCTTTGAAAGAGTTATATACGATGGCTTCTACCGATGTACCTGTAGAACAGCGTCAGATGGCAAAAGGAGAAAACCATCTTCGTCCTCATCTGATTCATTTCAACCGGTGTAAAAATGTGCTGCTGGATGAATTTAAAATTCGTCAGAGTCCTTTCTGGACGATACATCTTTATATGTGTGATGGTGGTATCGTACGTAATCTGGATGTAAAGGCTCATGGTCATAATAATGATGGAATTGATTTGGAAATGAGTCGCAACTTCTTGATAGAGAACTGTGTGTTCGATCAGGGGGATGATGCTGTGGTTATAAAGGCAGGGCGTAATCAGGATGCATGGCGTTTGAATACTCCTTGTGAGAATATTGTGATACGCCATTGTGATATTTTGAAAGGACATACGTTACTGGGAATCGGTAGTGAAATGTCTGGTGGTGTACGGAATGTGTACATGCACAATTGTACGGCTCCCGATTCTGTATTCCGTCTTTTCTTTGCCAAAACCAATCATCGCCGTGGGGGATTTATTGAAAATATCTGGATGAAAAATGTGAAGGCGGGAAAGATGCAACGTGTACTCGAAGTGGATACGGATGTGCTTTACCAGTGGCGTGATTTGGTACCTACCTATCAGGATAGCATTACATTCATCAACGGACTTTATATGGATAGTGTGACTTGTGACCGTACCGAGGCTGTTTATGATTTGAAAGGCGATGCCCGTCTTCCTATCAAGAATGTGGAAATAAGGAATGTGACTGTAGGGGAAGTTACAAAGTTTGTGAAGAACGTGGTAAATGCGGAGAATGTGGTAGAGGAAAATATAATTTACAAGGAGAAACAAGATAAACAATGAAAACACAAAAAAAACTAGGGAGTGCTTTAGCTGCTCTGTGTGTGGCAGCCGTTACGGTTGCCCAACCGGCCTACAATTATTCGAAACTGCAAAAAGAACAGTTGGGGCGTGGCGTTGTGGCCATTCGTGAAAATCCATCGGATGTAGTGGTGTCGTGGCGTTACTTGTCTTCCGATCCGATCAATACTTCTTTCAATGTATATAGAAACGGAGAGAAAATAGCGGAAGTCCCCCATTCTACAGGTACTTTTTACCGGGATACTTACTCGGGTAATGAAAAAGCGGTATATACTGTAAAACCGGTGATAAATGGGATTGAAACAGGTAAATTGAATGGAAATTATACGTTGCCGGCTAATGCTCCGTCAGGTTATATCGATATTCCTTTGGACAGGCCGGCGGAAGGTGTGACTCCTTCGGGGCAAAAATACACCTATAGTCCTAATGACGCATCTATAGGTGATGTGGATGGGGATGGAGAATATGAAATTATCTTGAAGTGGGACCCCTCCAATGCACATGATAATGCACATGACGGTTATACCGGAAATGTTTATTTTGACTGTTATCGTCTGACCGGAGAAAAACTATGGCGTATTGACCTAGGGCATAATGTCCGTGCCGGAGCACATTATACCCAGTTTATGGTGTTTGATCTGGATGGAGATGGTAAAGCAGAAGTAGTCATGAAGACTTCTGATGGAACAAAGGATGGAAAAGGAAAGATAATAGGTGATGCCAAGGCTGATTACCGTGAACCGGGTATCACAGACGGAAATTCTCACGGGAATACACCTCGTAACCAAGGACGTATCCTGACCGGTAACGAATACTTGACCGTATTCAACGGACTAACAGGAGAAGCGATGAAAACAATTGATTATGTTCCGGCTCGTGGTAAGCTGACCGACTGGGGAGACAACCGTGCCAACCGCAGTGACCGTTTCCTGGCTTGTGTAGCTTATCTGGATGGAGTACATCCCAGTGTGGTGATGTGCCGTGGATATTATACCCGCACTGTGCTGGCGGCATTCGACTGGGATGGCAAGAACTTGAAACAACATTGGGTGTTCGACAGTAATAATCCGGGGTGTGGAGACTATGCCGGGCAGGGGAACCATAATCTTCGCGTAGGCGATGTGGACGGTGACGGATGTGATGAAATAATTTATGGTTCTTGTGCTATAGATCATGATGGAAAAGGATTGTATTCTACCCGTATGGGGCATGGAGACGCTATGCATCTGACACAATTTGCTCCCGGATTAAAAGGTTTGCAGGTTTGGGATTGTCATGAAAATAAGAAAGATGGTTCTACTTTCCGTAATGCGGCTACGGGTGAAGTGTTGTTTCAGGTGAAAAGTAGTATAGATGTAGGCCGGTGTATGGCTGCTGATGTTGATCCGCGCAATCCGGGAGTGGAGATGTGGTCGTCCGATTCAAAAGGAGTACGTAATATAAAAGGTGAAGTGATTCGTCCTGACCTCAAGAGCTTTTCAGTCAATATGGCTGTATGGTGGGATGGAGATTTGCTTCGTGAGTTGCTGGATAAAAACAGGATAACCAAGTATGATTGGGAAGACGATGTATGTCGTCCGTTAATGATATTTGATGGAACGGATTCAAATAATGGTACGAAGTCCAATCCTTGTTTGCAGGGAGATATAATAGGTGATTGGCGTGAGGAGGTGCTGCTCCGTACGGAAGATAATTCGGCACTTCGTCTGTATGTGTCGCGGATACCGACTGAATACCGTTTTCATACTTTCTTGGAAGATCCGGTGTATCGTATCAGTATCGCTACTCAAAATGTGGCATACAACCAGCCTACCCAGCCTGGTTTTTATTTCGGACCGGACTTGAAAGAGGGGATATTTAGAGGTTATGAATTTAAAAATAAATAAAGACTATATACCATGAATCTGAAAACATTAAGCATGATGGGCGCTCTGTTGCTGCTGGCAGGAACGGGTGTGAATGCGCAAAAGAAGAAAGAAGTACTGAATGATTCGAATACGCCGTTACACTTGCTGCAACCTGCATACAAAGTGCCTTACGGTATGCTCACTACAGAGGAGATAAAGGCCGATATGGATCGTGTCCTTCGTTATTTGGAAAGGAATACTCCGGCTCGTGTCGTTGATAAGAATACAGGTAAGGTTATTACGGATTATGCCAATATGACGGCTGATGCACAGCTGGAACGAGGTGCTTTCCGTCTGGCAAGTTATGAATGGGGGGTGACTTATTCAGCTATGTTGGCTGCTGCTGAGGCTACGGGGGATCAGGCTTATTATAAATATGTAACAGATCGTTTTCAGTTTCTGGCCGAGGTTGCTCCGCATTTCCGTAAAGTATTGGAAAAGTATGGAACTGTAGATCCGCAGATGAAACAAATTCTGACTCCTCATGCATTGGATGATGCCGGGGCGGTGTGCGCGGCTATGGTCAAAGTGCAGATGAAGAAAAATTCACCGGAACTTAAGCCGTTGATTGATAATTATATGGATTTTATTGTGAATAAGGAGTATCGTCTTGCTGATGGAACATTTGCCCGTACCCGTCCACAGCATAATACGCTATGGTTGGACGATATGTTTATGGGTATTCCGCCGGTAGCTTGGTATTCATGTATTGCCGGTGATAAAAAGCAAATGTATTTGAGCGAAGCTGTACGTCAGATATTTCAATTTGCGGACCGTATGTGGGTACCCGGGAAAAACCTTTTCCGTCATGGATGGGTGGAAGGTATGCAGGATCATCCTGCTTTCCATTGGGGACGTGCCAATGGTTGGGCGTTGTTGACTATGTGTGAGGTATTGGATGTGTTGCCGGAGGATTATCCTCAGCGCGATAAAATTTTAGAGCTGTTCCGTGCTCATGTACGTGGTCTTGCTGCATGCCAGAGTGGTGAAGGTTTCTGGCATCAGTTGCTGGATCGTAACGATTCTTACCTGGAAACTTCGGCCACGGCTATTTATGTATATTGCTTTGCCCATGCTATCAATAAAGGATGGATTGACGCTATGGCCTATGGACCGGTGGCACAGTTGGGATGGCATGCCGTTACCACCCAAATCAATGCGGAAGGTCAAGTAGACGGGACTTGTGTAGGTACAGGTATGGCTTTTGATCCGGCTTTTTATTATTATCGTCCGGTCAACGTATATGCCGCCCACGGCTATGGCCCGGTACTTTGGGCGGGTGCTGAGATGATTAATTTGCTGAACAAGCAGCATCCTAAAATGAATGACAGCGCCGTGCAGTATTACCGTACGGAACAAAAGACTTCCGAACCTATCTTCCATGTAATGGATGGTGGAACTAAATAAGAAAAAAACAGGATTTAAAAAAGAGGAAAATACCATGAAACGTGAAGCTTTTAAAATGTTCTTGAAGCCGGGCTTCGAGAAAGAGTATGAGAAGAGACATGCAGCCATCTGGCCGGAATTAAAAAAAATGTTGTCCGATGGAGGCGTATATGATTACTCCATTTATTGGGACAAGGATACCAATATTTTGTTTGCTTGTCAGAAAACTAAAGGAGAGGAGTCTTCGCAAGATATGGGAGCCAATCCTATCGTGCAGAAATGGTGGGACTATATGGCGGATATCATGGAAGTTAATCCGGATAATTCTCCGGTAACTATTCCGCTGCCCGAGGTCTTCCACATGGATTAAAATAAAAAAGAGTGTATCGATTCATTTTGATACACTCTTTTTTTATACCTTTGCAAGCACAAAAACACTGTGATAAATGATATGAAAAAACACATCTATACTCTATGGGCATTCTTTATTCTTTTCAGTCAGAGTATTGCCGCATCAGTCGAGGTGCGTTCTACTCATATGACTACGGGAGATGGAGTAGCCAATAATTCAATTCGATATATATATCAGGATAGCAAAGGCTTTATCTGGATGGGGACGCTGAATGGGCTTAGTCGTTATGATGGAACTCATTTATGACCTTTCGTCCTGAGGGTGGAAATAAAATATCGTTGACAGACCATCGGATTCGTGATCTGGAAGAAGATAAAAATGGATTCTTGTGGATAACTACTTCTGCCGAGTTGATCAGTTGTTATGATTTGAAGAAAGATTGCTTTGTTGATTTTACCGGTTGTGGGGAATATGAGCAGCTGTATGGATACAAGATGACTGACCGTGAAGGTAATGTATGGCTATGGCAGGATGGAAACGGATGTCGTAAGGTGACTTATACGAATGGTGAATTTATATCTGTGGTTTTCAGAAAAGAGAACCATAATCTCCCTTCTGATAACGTTACCTATATATCCGAGGATGAACAAGGTAGAATATGGATTGGTAGTCATGACGGTGTAGCCCAAGTAGTAGGGGACAAGGCGGTGTCGGTAGTGGAAAAACATGATGCTTCTAAGATGATGTCTTTGGGTAAAGATGTTTTTTCCTTTCGGGAACAGGACAGATTTCGTTGAAGAGAGAAGGAGAGGATAGCCGTATTGTCACCTGTTTGGGGGAAGGCAGTAAAGTGTATAGCACCATGCGCTTGCAAAATGACTGGATTGTTTTTATGGAAGATGGCAGCTATGTCTTCAATTTGAAGACCCATCAAGTGAGCCGGAATACGGAACTAAACATAGAAAAAGGGCAAGTGCAGATTGATAACCGGGGAAATTTTTGGATTTATAATCATACGGGTAAAGTATGGTATGTCAATGCCAAGACTAGATTTGTCAAGTCTTTCCAGCTGATTCCGGCTGATAAAGTAAATTATATAGATGAGGAACGTTACCACATAGTTCATGATTCTCGTGATATTGTTTGGATTTCCACTTATGGTAACGGTTTGTTTGCTTATGATTTGGCAACTGATGAATTACAACATTTTGAATCCAATATTAATGGATTCAGCCATATCACCTCTAATTTTTTGCAATATATAATGGAAGACCGGGCTGGTGGTATTTGGGTTAGTTCGGAATATACGGGTATTTCTCGTCTTTCGGTCTTGAATGAAGGGGCTGAGCGTATTTTTCCTGAAGATGAAACGTTATCAGACCGTTCAAATACCGTGCGTATGATTAACCGTATGCCTGATGATAAGATTTGGCTGGGTACTCGTCGTGGAGGATTGTATGTTTATGACTCTCATTTGAAAACGATAGAGAGCAGTCGTTATTTTGATTCTAACATTTATGCTGTTGAGGAAGGGGATGATGGCAGTATTTGGTTGGGGAGTCGTGGAAACGGATTGAGTATTGACGGAAAATGGTACACCTATCACTCGGATGATCCTCTGTCTGTTGCGAATAACAATATTTTTACTCTTTATCGGGATCGGAAAAACAGAATGTGGATCGGTACTTTTGGCGGTGGATTGAACTTGGCGGTTAAGGAAAAAGATAAGTATGTATTCAAGCGGTTTTTGAACAATTTTTATAGCCAGCGCCAGATTCGTGTGATCCAGGAAGACAATAATGGATGGATGTGGGTGGCACTAGTGCCGGAGTTTACATATTTAATCCTGATTCGTTAATGAATAATCCGGAGAACTATATTGCTTATAATTATAATAACGGTAAGTTACGTAGTAATGAAATTAAGTGTATCCATCAAGATAGTAAAGGTAGGATATGGGTAGGCACTTCAGGAAAGGGATTCAGTATGTGTATGCCTGAAGGGGATTACAAGAACTTGACTTTTGAACATTATGATGGAAGTAACGGACTGGTAAACAGTATGGTACAGTCTATTATTGAAGACAGGGAAGGCAAACTTTGGGTTGCGACGGAATATGGAATTTCTCGTTTTGATCCGGATACGCATGCTTTTGAAAATTTCTTTTTCTCGGCGTACGCATTGGGGAATGTGTACAGCGAGAACAGTGCTTGTGTGAGCAAGGATGGTAAACTGATGTTCGGTTCCAATTATGGATTAGTTGTTATCACTCCCGGCAAAATCGTGAATAATTCTACGGTAACTCCTATGGCAGCCTTTACCAATCTTCGAATCAATGGCATTGCCATGCGTCCGGGTGATGTGGATTCTCCGTTAGACCGTTCGCTGATTTATACAGATGAGATTGAGTTGAAATATTTCCAAAATTCTTTTGTCATAGATTTCTCTACATTTGATTATTCCGGAACGAATGGTACTAAATATACATATCGGTTGGATAATTATGATAAAGAGTGGAGTGTACCGTCTTCGTTGAATTTTGCAGCCTATAAGAATTTGGCACCTGGTACTTATAAATTGCGGGTGAAAGCTTGCAATGGAGTCGGGATATGGGGAGATAAAGAAACGGTTTTGAAGATTATTGTTGTCCCCCCTTTCTGGAAAACTACTTGGGCTTTCTTTATTTATGCTATTTTGATAGGGGTGGCATTATACATCACTTTCAGATTGATGCGTGACTTCAATGCTTTGCGTAACCGGGTGCAGGTAGAGAAACAGCTGACTGAATATAAATTAGTTTTTTTCACGAATATCTCTCATGAGTTCCGTACTCCCTTGACTTTGATACAGGGAGCATTGGAAAAGATTCAGCGTGGTGGCAAAATCCCTAAAGAAATGGCATATTCATTGAAAGTCATGGATAAAAGTACCCAGCGTATGTTGCGCTTGATCAATCAGTTGTTGGAATTCCGTAAGATGCAGAATAATAAACTGGCTCTTTCTTTGGAGGAAACGGATGTCATGGCTTTCTTGTATGAAATCTTTCTGAGTTTCAATGATGCTGCTGAGTCTAAGAATATGGATTTTAAGTTTCTGCCATCTGTAGCCTCTTATAAGATGTTTATTGATAAGGGTTATTTGGATAAGGTGACCTATAATTTATTGTCTAATGCCTTCAAATATACGCCCAGTGGTGGAAAGGTGACTTTTTCGGTGACGGTGGATGAAGTCGGGAAACAGTTGGTCATATCGGTGGCCGATTCCGGAGTAGGTATTCCTAAAGAAAAGCGTGATGAGTTGTTTAAGCGTTTCATGCAAAGCAGTTTCTCGGGTAGTAGTGTAGGAGTCGGCCTGCATTTAACACATGAACTGGTGTGTGTGCACAAAGGTGCGATAGTCTACACTGAAAATGAAGGGGGCGGGTCCATATTTACAGTCAGTTTGCCTACTGATATTTCTGTTTATGAGGAAAAAGATTTCCTGATCCCCCATAATGTGTTGCTGGAAGAGGAGGAAGTACATCATGCGGCTGTTCTTGCAGAAGAAGCATTGGCACAAGAAGGGGGAGTGGAACTTCCAGCTGCACCACTTAATAAGCGGAAAGTACTTATTATAGAAGATGATAACGATGTACGTGAGTTCTTGAAGGAAGAAGTGGGACAATATTTTGAAGTTGTGGTCGAGGCGGATGGTCCGTCGGGATTGGAACGTGCACGCACGTATGATGCTGATTTGATCATCTGTGATGTGTTGATGCCGGGGATGACAGGTTTTGAGGTAACCCGGAAACTGAAGAATGATTTTGATACAAGTCATATACCTATTATTTTATTGACGGCTATGAGTTCTGCCGAAAGCCATCTGGAAGGTGTGGAAAGTGGTGCGGATGCATATATTACCAAACCATTTAGTCCGAAACTGCTGTTGGCACGCGCTTTCAAACTGATAGAGCAGCGTGAGAAATTGCGTGAGAAGTTCTCGAATGATCCGAATATGGTACGTCCGGCTATTTGTACTTCTGACAAGGATAAAGAATTTGCTGACAGGCTGCAGATCGTTATGGATCAACAGATTGGTAATGCTCAGTTTACGATTGATGAGTTTGCTTCGATGATGGGGTTGGGACGGACTGTCTTTTATCGTAAGGTGCGCGGAGTGACGGGGTATTCACCCAATGAATATATTCGGATTATCCGTATGAAGAAAGCGGCTGAACTGTTGTTGGAAAATCGTTATACAGTGGCCGAAGTTTCTTATAAGGTAGGTATTAATGATCCGTTCTATTTTAGTAAATGTTTTAAGCAACAATTCGGTGTGGCACCTTCTGTTTATTTGCGTGGAAAGGAAGAGGTCGGAGCACAGGAAACAGAAAAGAAGGACTGATGAAAGATGTCTTTAAAAGTGAGTGAAAGGGGCTACATAAAAAG
>NZ_BAKM01000048.1 GCF_000614185.1 Phocaeicola sartorii JCM 17136 = DSM 21941
ATTTCATTTATCGGAATGACAAGCCAAGAGGTGGGCGTTAAAGCGAATGTGAGCGTGGTGTTGAAGTCTGACACAGAAATACTTGATGAAGTAGTGGTGACTGCATACGGAACATCTAAAAAAGGAACTTTTACCGGTTCGGCAGGTGTGATGAAAGCCGATAAAATAGAGCAACGTCAGGTATCTAATGTATCTCAAGCTTTGTCTGGTGCTGTTGCCGGTGTACAGGTGCAAAGTTCTAATGGGCAGCCGGGTACATCTGCAACGGTTCGTATCCGTGGTATCGGTTCTATCAACGCAGGCACAGATCCCTTGTACGTAGTGGACGGTATACCTTTTGACGGAGACCTCTCTTCTATCAATACAGCTGATATTGAGTCTATTACTGTACTGAAAGATGCGGCTTCTACCGCCCTTTATGGTGCGCGTGGTGCCAATGGTATCATTATGGTAACTACCAAAAAGGTAAGATGGGTAAGGCAACGGTTAATTTTGACGCAAAATGGGGCTCAAACAGCCGTGCCGTTAAAAACTATGATGTATTAGAAAGCGCGCAAGAGTATCTGGAAAGAGAATATAGCGCTATTTATAACACGGGTCTGTATAATTTGAATTATGATGCGGCAAAGGCTAATGCGTATGCCAACAGTGCCATTACTACCAAAACAAATGGTGGTAACGGATATCAGATTTACACATTGCCCGAAGGTCAGTCTCTGATTGGGATGGATGGCAGACTGAACCCGAATGCAACATTGGGCTACAATGATGGAAAACACTATTTTACACCTGACAACTGGTCGGATATTATGTTCAATCCTACCTTGCGTCAGGAATATAACTTGTCTGTTTCGGGAAGTACAGACCGCAATAACTTTTATGTGTCACTGGGCTATCTGGACGATGGCGGACTGGTTTCCGGTTCAGGATTTGAACGTACTTCCGGACGTGTGAGAGATGATTATCAAGTGAATAAATGGTTGAAAGTGGGAGTGAACGCAAGCTTCAACTATTCTAAAAGTTTCTATCCGGGTGATCAGACTGCCAGTGCTTCATCTGGTAATGCTTTTATGATGGCAAACTGGATCGCTCCTGTTTATCCGATGTATGTACGTGACGCTCAAGGGAATATAATGACAAACAAAGGTCGGCAGGTGTTTGACTACGGTACAGTGAAAGATGCGGGCCGTGACCGTTCGTTCATGTCTATTTCCAATCCGGCCGGACAGTTGGCTTATGATAAGACTGAATACTTGATGGATATTTTGAATGCCAACTGGTATGCCGAAATCACTCCGCTGGCAGGTTTGACCCTGGCCGCTCGTTATGGTTTCTCCATTGACAACACGCGTTATCACGCTTTGCAGAATGCTTATATGGGCCAGTTTGCTTCCATGGGTGGAGCGGTCACTCAAAGACAGGAACGCACTTCCGGATTCAACCAGCAGTATTCGGCAAATTATCAGTTCACATTGAAAGAACATCATCATTTTGACTTGTCTGCCATCTATGACGGATATACTTATAAATATGAACGTGTAAGCGCATCGGGTAGTTACTTGTATAATCCAGAGGATTTCTTTGTCGATAATGCGGCCAAACAGAAAAATGGTGGCGGTTATGGTCACGAGCGTGCCAGCATCGGCTATATTGGACGTGTGAACTATAGCTATGACGACAAGTATATTGCCAATGTCTCCTTCCGTCGTGACGGCTCTTCACGTTTTGCTCCCGAAAACAGATGGGGTAACTTCTGGTCGGCCAGTGCTGCCTGGATGTTGACCAAGGAGGAATTCATGAATAAATTCGAATGGGTGAATATGTTGAAACTGAAAGCTTCTTTCGGCCAGCAGGGTAATGACGCCATCGGCAATAACTACGCTTGGCAAGACCAGTTTACAATTACCGGTTCTGATTCCGGATGGGCTGACGGTACATTGTACTATAAAGGTAATCCCGATTTGTCTTGGGAAACTTCCACCTCTTATAATATCGGTGTGGATTTTGCCTTGTTCGGCAATAGTCTGAGTGGTACCATTGAATACTTTGGACGTAAATCCAGCGATATGCTTTATTACAAGCCGGTAGCCGGCAGTATGGGATATACTCAAATCCCGATGAACATCGGCTCAATGACTAACTCGGGTATCGAGATTGATTTGAACTATGATATCATCAACCGTAAGAATATCACATGGAATGTGAATCTGAACGCTACTTCTGTAAAGAATAAGATTAACGAGTTGCATCCCGACTTGAACGGCCGCTTGATTGACGGCACTCGTATTTATGAAGAAGGAGAGTCTATGTATCGTTTGTACTTGCCGGAATGGGCGGGTGTCAATCCAGAAAACGGTGTCGCTCAATACTGGGCGAAAGATGAGGACGGAAACCGTATCAAGACAGAAGACTTGAACATCGCCAACAAATACAAAGTGACTACAGGCGATTTGCTGCCTGATGTATATGGAGGTTTGGGTACCAGTGTAAATGCATTTGGCTTTGACGCCTCTATCCAGTTGGCCTATCAGTTGGGCGGTGAGATCAGAGACTATGGATATCAGATGTTGATGCACAATGGATATACAAGCAGCGCCGGACGAAACTGGCACACTGATATCCGTGACGCATGGACTCCTGAAAACCGCAATACGGATGTTCCTCGTATGAGTGCGTCGGATAAATACGCCAACAGTACTTCTACCCGTTTTATGGTAAGTTCTGACTATCTGGCTATCAATAACATTACAGTGGGTTATACTCTGCCCAGACATATTGTAAACAAAATGGGATTGAGCAAGGTGCGCGTTTACTTCAGCGGAGACAACCTGGGCATGCTGACAGCCCGTAAGGGACTTGACCCCCGCCAAGGCTTCACTTCTGCCTCAACTGCCACTTATACTGCTATCCGTACCCTTTCGGGAGGTATCAGCTTAAGCTTTTAATTAATTGTAAAATAGAAAAAAGATGAAAACAAAATACTTATTTACATTGGCTCTTGCCTCTTCATTGGCTTTTGCCGGCTGTGAAGACTTGGATACCATGCCGTCAGGCGGTACTGTTACTTCAGGACAAAAAGAAGAAGTGGCCGAATCACTTCCTGAAAGAGCGGAAGCGGGTGTGACTGCCATTTTTGCGCAATTCAGTGTATATGCTCCTAATTATACGACATTTGGTGATGTGTTGCGTCATAATGACCTTGGATATCCCACGGTTATGATGCTGACTGATGCTAACGGGCAAGATGTGGTTATGGAAGATAACGGGTATAACTGGGCAGGAAGCAGCATGGATTTTTCCGACCGTACCTACACCAGTTATGAGGCGCAGATGGTATGGAATGATATGTACCAGATTATTTTCAATGCCAACAATGTCATTGCCACCATCAGTGCGGATACCGATGAGGCGCAAGCCCAGTATTTCCTGGCTCAGGGACTGGCGGGACGTGCCTTTAGCTATTTGACACTTGCCCAATTGTACCAGTTCAATTATAAAGGACATGAATCAGCACTTTGTGTGCCGATCATTACCAATGAAA
The DNA here is from genome assembly GCF_000614185.1 of Phocaeicola sartorii JCM 17136 = DSM 21941. Lineage (GTDB taxonomy): Bacteria > Bacteroidota > Bacteroidia > Bacteroidales > Bacteroidaceae > Phocaeicola > Phocaeicola sartorii. The sequence goes on from NZ_BAKM01000048.1 coordinate 3,542, forward strand.
ACTCCAATGACGCTGTGCTGAATGGCGCTCCCCGTGCTACTGTGGAGGCGGTTTACCAGCAGATTAATAATGACTTGACAAAAGCCATTGAACTGCTTGAGAAGTCCGGTGTCCAAAAGAGTCGCCGTTACATCAACCTGGGTACAGCCTACGGACTGCGTGCGCGTATGAATCTGGCTATGCACAATTATGCGGAAGCCGCTGCCGATGCGACCAAAGCCATTCAGGCTACCGATGCTGTGCCTGCTGCACTGGACAAGGTAGGACGTCCCGCTTTCTGGTCATTGAATGAGGCAAACTGGATGTGGGGTATTGAGATAGCTGAAACAGACGATGTGGTAAGCTCAGGTATCATCAACTGGATCTCTCACAACGGTACATTTAATTATGGATATTGCTGGTACAGCGGCGGGCATCAAATCAATAAGAAGTTGTACAAAACGATTCCTGATTCGGATGCGCGCAAGGCATGGTGGTCAAACGAAAAAGGAGATAATCCGGCACTGACTCCGGCATACCAGAAATTCTTGAAGGATTATAAGTATGTTCCTCTGACAAGTTGTAAATTCTCTCCTTACGGCGGATATAGTGATGCCAATTTAGGAAGCGACAACAATGCAAACGACGTCATATTGATGCGTGTGGAGGAAATGTATTTGATCAAGGCCGAAGGTGAAGCGATGGCTACCGGAAACACAGCCGCTCTGGAAAACTTCATCCGGACATACCGCGACCCTGAATATAAAGTTCCTGCTACTGACATTCAAGAGGAAATCTTGAGACAGAGAAGAATCGAGTTCTGGGGGGAAGGCTTGATATGGTTTGACTTCATGCGTCTGAACAAGGGAATTGACCGCCGTGGCGCCGGTTATCCCAATGAGACTATGATCTTTAATATCTGCGGGAGATAATCTGCTTTTGTGGCGTATCCCTGAAGCTGAAATTCAGGCAAATCCTGCTTTGGATGAAGACGATAATAATCCGGTTGCTCCGACTCCGAGTCCGGTGGAAGACATTGATTAATCTTTCCGGGCTTTCTATGTCACCGTATGTATTGTATGACATGAATCGAGGCATTGGAAAGCTTGTCATGTGATTGTGAATAAAAAAGAGAGGATGACGTTCAACGTTCATCCTCTTTTTTTGTTATATTTGTCGCGAACTTAGTTAGATTGATAGATAAATGAAAGAATTTGTAATTTCTGAAGCACAGGTTGAAACTGCCATCTTGGTTGGTCTGGTTACCCAGACACAAGATGAGCGCAAGACCAAGGAGTATTTGGATGAGTTGGAGTTCTTGGCCGAAACGGCCGGGGCGACAGTGGTGAAAAGGTTTACTCAGAAACTGCCTGCTGCCCATTCCGTGACTTATGTCGGCAAGGGAAAATTGGAAGAAATCAAGGAATATATTCATCAGGAAGAGGAAAATGAACGTGAAGTCGGAATGGTGATCTTTGATGACGAACTTTCTGCCAAGCAGATACGTAATATAGAAGCGGAGCTGAAAGTGAAGATCTTGGATCGTACTTCGCTGATTCTGGATATTTTTGCCATGCGGGCTCAAACGGCAAATGCTAAAACCCAGGTGGAGTTGGCCCAATACAAGTATATGCTACCTCGTTTGCAACGCTTGTGGACTCACTTGGAACGCCAGGGAGGTGGATCCGGTGCCGGTGGAGGTAAAGGTTCCGTGGGATTACGTGGCCCGGGTGAAACGCAGTTGGAAATGGACCGCCGTATCATTTTGAACCGCATGTCATTGCTGAAAGAGCGGTTGGCCGAAATTGACAAGCAGAAATCCACCCAGCGTAAGAATCGCGGGCGTATGATCCGTGTGGCTTTGGTGGGATATACCAACGTGGGAAAATCTACCTTGATGAATTTGCTTTCAAAGAGCGAGGTCTTTGCTGAAAACAAGCTTTTTGCCACATTGGATACCACTGTGCGCAAGGTGATTATTGAGAATCTGCCGTTTCTGCTTACCGATACCGTAGGATTTATCCGTAAATTGCCGACGGATCTGGTCGATTCCTTTAAATCGACTTTGGACGAAGTGCGTGAGGCGGACTTGCTGATTCATGTAGTGGATATCTCTCATCCGGATTTTGAGGAACAAATTTCGGTGGTCGATAAAACGGTTGCTGATTTGGGGGCGGGTGGAAAACCTACCATGATTGTTTTCAACAAGATAGATGCCTACACCTATATAGAGAAAGCGGAGGATGATCTGACTCCTAAAACCAAGGAAAACACTACCTTGGAAGAACTGATGAGGACATGGATGGCAAAATTGAATGATAATTGTATCTTCATTTCTGCCAGAGAGAAGATAAACATGGACGAATTGAAGACCATTATATACAATAAGGTGCGCGAGCTTCACGTACAGAAGTATCCTTATAACGATTTTCTTTATCAAACATACGATGAAGAATAAATACATATAGAAGATGAAAACTTATCGTTCGCTTACACAAGAAGAAATACAACAATTAAAAGAGAAATCATGTACGGCTGTAAACTGGGCCGACATTGAAGTGGTAGAGAATTTTAAGACAGACTATATTTACCATACCCGTTTTTCAGGGAAGGTCAGATTGGGAGTCTTTGAAGACGAGTTTACGTTGGCAGGTGGTATGTGTAAGCATTCCGGATTGTATCATGCCACTTTGCATAATGTAACGGTGGGCGATAATTGCTGCATTGAGAACATAAAGAACTATATAGCCAACTATATAATCGGAGATCATACATTTATAGAGAATGTGGATATCATTCTGGTAGATGGCCGGAGCAGGTTTGGCAACGGGGTGGAAGTGGCTGTGCTGAATGAAACGGGTGGGCGTGAAGTGCCTATCCATGACCGTCTGTCGGCGCATCAGGCCTATATTCTGGCATTGTACCGTCACCGTCCTGAATTGATTTGCCGGATGAAAGCCATCATTGACCGGTATGCCGAAGAGAATGCTTCGGATACAGGCACTATCGGTCACCATGTCACCATTGTTGACGCGGGATATATAAAGAATGTACGGATAGGCGATTGTTGTAAAATAGAAGGGGCGGGACGATTGAAAAACGGCAGTCTGAACAGTAATGAACAGGCGCCTGTTCATATTGGTTACGGAGTGGTATGTGATGATTTTATTATATCAAGCGGCTCCAGCGTGGAGGATGGAACCATGCTGACCCGTTGCTTTATCAGCCAGGCATGTCACCTGGGACATAACTATTCCGCATCCGATTCTTTGTTCTTCAGTAATTGTCAGGAAGAGAACGGTGAGGCATGTGCCATTTTTGCCGGACCCTTTACGGTGACTCATCATAAATCGACTTTGCTGATTGCCGGCATGTTCTCTTTCATGAATGCGGGTTCCGGCTCTAATCAAAGCAACCACATGTATAAGTTGGGGCCTATTCATCAGGGGGCTATGGAACGTGGGGCGAAGACTACGTCTGATTCTTATATTTTATGGCCTGCACGTGTGGGCGCATTCTCTTTGGTCATGGGGCGCCATGTGAATCATGCCGATACTTCCAACCTGCCTTTTTCTTATCTGATAGAGCAGCAGAACACCACTTACCTGGTGCCGGGGGTGAATTTGCGGAGTGTAGGTACAATCCGTGATGCCCAGAAGTGGCCGAAACGTGACAAGCGTAAAGACCCGAACCGTCTGGATCAGATAAATTATAACCTGTTGAGTCCCTATACTATTCAGAAAATGATGAAGGGACGAAACATCTTGAAGGAATTGCGCAAAGTTTCCGGCGAGACCTCGGAAACTTACTCTTATCAAAGTGCGAAAATCAAGAACTCTTCTTTAAATAACGGCATTCGTTTTTATGAAACGGCTATTCATAAATTCTTGGGCAATTCATTGATCAAGCGTCTGGAGGAGGTCCGCTTTAAAAGTGATGAGGAAATCCGCGCCCGGTTGATGCCTGATACAGAGACAGGGACAGGGGAATGGGTGGATATTTCCGGATTGATCGCTCCTAAAAGTGAGATAGAGCAGTTGATGGCGGATATAGAATGCGGTATGCTGACCAATGTGGATCAGATTCATGACCGCTTTGTCGAGATGCATCGTAATTACTATACATACGAGTGGACATGGGCGTATGGGAAGATGCTCGAGTTCTATCAGCTGCGTCCCGATGAAATTACAGCGAAGGATGTTATTGCTATTGTGAAGAAGTGGCAGGAGGCAGTTGTAGGACTGGATAAAATGGTCTATGCCGATGCGAAGAAGGAGTTTTCTTTGTCTGCCATGACGGGCTTCGGTGCGGACGGATCACGCGAGGAGATGGAGCAGGATTTTGAACAGGTGCGCGGCGTGTTTGAAAGTAATCCGTTTGTGACGGCGGTGTTGCAGCATATCGAAGTGAAAACAGCATTAGGTAATGAGTTGATAGAACGGATTGCTTCTATATGATACTTTCGATGAGCGTGTGTCCGGACTAAGATGAACGCTTGGAAAAGTTACAGATGGTAGCTGCCTATAAAAAGAACCGTATGAATGCTGGAGCAATGATACGGCTCTCTTTCTATTGGATGGTATTGGAGTGCTTGGACACTCCTTTTTTTATTTCTTCACCACAGGCAGTATCACTCTGCTTGCAGCTCCCTGCTGGTGATAAATCTTGATCATCTGTTTCATCACAAAATCTTCTACCGTACAATGATAGGTGTCGATAAACTTCTGTGGGTTGCGGTCAATAATGGGGAACCAGGAACTTTGAATTTGAATCATCAGTCTGTGTCCCGGCAGGAATGTATGCGCCACATCGTACAGTGTATAATTGACCGGCGTTATTTCTTCGGGTTTGAAAGGCAACGGACAATCGAATCCTTCGCGGAAACGTCCTCTGAATAATTCGCCGCGGACCATCAGCTGGTAACCGCTCATTGGATAATTACTCTTTAAATAGCTGCGTGCCGCTTGAGGATATTCAAATCTTTCGGGATATACATCAATCACTTTCACCATAAAGTCAGCGTCGGTACTGCTGATGGCGGTCATTAACTCCACTTCTATAGGGCCGGCCAGTGTCAATGTATCACCTAGCGGCTCCGTCATGAAAGTGATGACATCGGGACGTGAAGCCGCAAAGCGTTGGTCGTCTACCATGAATTCTTTTGTCCGGTAAGTGGTAGGATTTGCCGTATAGGGTACCGGACGTGACATATCTGAAATATATGCTGAATAAGACGTTTGTTCTGTCGGAGCTTGTGTGGATATCCGTCCGTTCTCATGTATATAATAAGGTACGCCGGCAGTCTTCTGTACCGGCCATTCGTCGTAGGCTTTCCATTCGTTCTCACCTGTATGGAATACATTTACTTTATGCTTGGGCTTTTCTCCCTTCCCTTCCAGGAAGTATCGGAAAAAAGGATATTCTATTTCGTCCATGTAATAAGCCGAAGTGCTTTTGCCGAAATACAGATTGCCGAAACCTTGAAATCCGCGTACCGTCCATGCTCCATGCCACCAGGGGCCGAATGTCAGGTATAAATCTGTTTCCGGTGATTGCTCTTTGATGGCTTTATAAAGATTCCAGGCTCCGTAGCAGTCTTCGGAGTCATACAGTCCGCCTACCACCAGCATGGCGGGCTTCAGGTTATAACAGGAGGTGCGTGCGTCGCGTTCTTTCCAGAACTCATCAAAATCAGGATGATTCTTGATGTCGTTCCATAATGTCTGTGTGGTGTCACGTACCAAGTCATCCACATTCTTAAAGGTACCAAGTGCCAGGAAGTCGGTATAGACATCGTTTTTTACAATTTGGTTCATCACTCCTTTTCCTATGTGGCGTCCTTCCAGTCTGGGAAGGAAATTGGTGGTTTGCAACAGGGTGAAGGCTCCGTTGTGATGGCGGTCGTCTCCGCGGAACCAGTCGGTGACGGGAGCTTGCGGAGAGACGGCTTTCAGTGCCGGATGATTGGAGGAGGCGGTCATGGTGGCATAGAAACCATCGTAGCTGATTCCCCATGTTCCTACATTCCCATTATTATATGTGTGGTGGATCAACCACTCTATGGTGTCGTAGGTATCTGTTGCCTCGTCTATGTTCTTTTTATCTTTCCTGCCCTTCTTGTTTTTGTTGAGGGGGCGTACTTGTACAAATGTCCCTTCACTTTTATAACGTCCGCGTACATCTTGGAAGACGATGATGTACCGGCGGTCTATGTAGTTTTTCAGATTGGTTCTGAAATGGCGGTCGAACCCTTCTCCGTATGGAGAGCAGGAGTAAGGGCTGCGGTGCATTAGAATGGGATGCTGCCTGCTGTTGTCCTTGGGTTCATAAACTGCGGTGTAAAGCTTTACCCCGTCACGCATGGGAATCATGACTTCCCGTTTCGTGTAGATTTCCTTCAGCTTGAGTTCGATACTGTCCGGTTGGTTTTTCGCCTGGCGCTGTGCCCACCCTCCGGAGATGAAAAAGCATAAGAGTAATGAAGTAATAACTAATAATTTGCCTAATTTTTTCATGTATAATGTGATCTTGTTTGAATGAGTTGGCAAAGGTAAGGACATTCCTTGAAAGTTTTCACGCTAATTAAGGAAAAATTTCGATAATAGTTACTACCTTTGTCACACTAATAACTTTTAACTAAAATAAGTATCAATATGGCAACACCTCCGTTCCACTATCAGCACATGTTCCCATTGGGACCTGATAAAACCGAGTATTATTTGCTGACTAAAGACTATGTGTCAGTAAGTGAGTTTGAAGGAAAACCTATTTTGAAGATTGAAAAAGAAGGGTTGACTGCTATGGCTAACGCTGCCTTCCGTGATGTTTCTTTCTTGCTTCGCCGTTCACACAATGAACAGGTTGCTAAGATTCTGAGTGATCCCGAGGCAAGTGATAACGACAAATATGTAGCATTGACTTTCTTGCGTAATGCAGAAGTTTCCGCTAAGGGCAAATTGCCTCTTTGTCAAGACACAGGTACTGCTATCATTCATGGCGAAAAGGGCCAGCAGGTATGGACCGGTTACTGTGATGAAGAAGCTCTTTCTCTGGGGGTTTACAAAACTTATACAGAAGAAAATCTTCGTTATTCTCAGAATGCTCCCTTGAATATGTATGATGAGGTGAACACTAAATGTAACTTGCCTGCACAGATTGATCTGGAAGCTACCGAAGGGATGGAATACAAGTTCCTTTGCGTAACAAAAGGTGGCGGATCGGCGAACAAGACTTATTTATATCAGGAAACCAAAGCGGTGTTGAATCCGGCTACATTGGTTCCTTTCCTGGTTGAGAAAATGAAGACTTTGGGCACGGCTGCTTGTCCTCCTTATCATATCGCATTCGTCATCGGTGGTACATCGGCAGAGAAGAATTTGCTGACAGTCAAGTTGGCTTCCACTCACTATTACGACGAGCTGCCCACTACCGGTAATGAGTACGGACGTGCTTTCCGCGATGTGGAACTGGAAAAACAAGTATTGGAAGAAGCTTATAAGATTGGTTTGGGTGCACAGTTCGGTGGTAAGTATATGGCTCACGATGTCCGTATCATCCGTTTGCCCCGTCACGGTGCTTCTTGTCCTATCGGTCTGGGCGTTTCCTGCTCGGCTGACCGTAATATAAAATGTAAGATCAATAAAGACGGTATCTGGATTGAAAAGATGGATGATAAACCGGGTGAGCTGATTCCGGCAGCACTTCGTGAAGCAGGTGAAGGCGATGTGGTTAAGATTGATTTGAACCAGCCGATGGCGGATATCTTGAAAGAACTGACCAAGTATCCGGTGGCAACCCGTCTGTCATTGAATGGAACCATTATTGTAGGCCGCGATATCGCTCATGCTAAATTGAAAGAACGTTTGGACCGTGGCGAAGATTTGCCGCAGTATATCAAAGATCATCCTATCTATTACGCCGGTCCGGCAAAGACTCCGGAAGGTATGGCTTGTGGTTCTATGGGCCCCACTACCGCAGGACGTATGGATCCGTATGTGGATTTGTTCCAGTCACATGGCGGCAGCATGATTATGTTGGCAAAAGGTAACCGTAGCCAGCAGGTAACAGATGCTTGTAAGAAGTATGGCGGATTCTACCTGGGTTCTATCGGTGGTCCGGCTGCTATCCTTGCCCAGAACAATATCAAGAGCATTGAGTGTGTGGAATATCCTGAATTGGGTATGGAGGCTATCTGGAAAATTGAAGTGGAGGATTTCCCGGCATTCATTCTGGTGGATGATAAAGGCAATGACTTCTTCAAGCAGTTGAAGCCTCGTTGTCTGGGAAATTGCAAATAATTAAATTGTCTCGCAATCATACTGATGCAGCCTCCCTCCCCTCTTGAAAGGGGGGAGGCTGTTCTGTTTAACCGGTGTTATCCGTTACCTTAATAATATGATGAAAAAACTACGATTGTTGTTTGTGCTGTTGTGGGTGGCAAGCAACTTATTCTCTTCTCCTGTCACAGGATTGTTAGAGCGCATTGATAAAGGAGCTTCCTCCAAGTTTATAATTGAACGTCAGAAATCGGGTATCGATTTTTTTGAACTCGATCAGCGGGGTGATAAAGTGGTTATCCGGGGTAATGACTATGTAAATATTGCTACCGGATTGAATTGGTATTTGAAATATTATGCAGGCATACATCTTTCTTGGAATGGAATGACTGCAAAACTGCCTGCTGTTTTGCCTCCTGTGACTAAAAAGGAACGGCATGAAACGGATCTGCCCTATCGTTATGATCTGAATTATTGTACTTTCTCTTATTCCATGGCTTTTTGGGACTGGGATCGTTGGGAAAAGGAGATAGACTGGATGGCGCTTCATGGCGTCAATCTCTCCCTGGCATTGACGGGTGCTGAATCGGTCTGGAGAAATGTACTTCTGAAACTAGGATATACGAAGGATGAAATTAATGAATTTGTAGCCGGACCGGGGTTTACTGCCTGGTGGTTGATGAATAATTTGGAAGGGTGGGGAGGACCTGATCCTGAGAGTTGGTACATTCGTCAGGAGAAACTTCAGAAGAAGATCGTAAAAAGAATGCGTGAATATGGCATTGAACCTGTGTTACCGGGATATTGCGGCATGGTTCCTCATAATGCAAAGGAAAAATTAGGGCTGGACGTGGCTGATCCCGGACTCTGGTGCAGCTATCGTCGTCCCGCCTTTTTACAGCCGGAGGATGAACGCTTTGAAGAAATCTCAGCTTTGTATTATAACGAATTGACAAAACTGTATGGAAAAGCTGGATTTTACGCCATTGATCCTTTTCATGAAGGCGGAAGTACCCGGGGGGTAAATCTGGATGCAGCCGGTAAGGCCATCATGAAAGCGATGAAAAAGACGAACCCGGATGCTGTGTGGGTGGCTCAGGCATGGCAGGACAATCCTCGTACTCCGATGATAGAGCATCTGGAAGCAGGAGACTTGCTGGTCTTGGACTTGCATAGCGAATGCCGTCCGCAATGGGGGGATCCGGCGTCAGAGTGGTGCCGCAAAGGAGGATACGGGCAGCATGAGTGGGTGTACTGCATGTTGTTGAATTTTGGTGGTAACATTGGACTTCATGGTAAAATGGACGCGCTGATTGATGGCTTTTATGACGCGAAAGCAGATGCTCATGCCGGAAGGACGTTGCGTGGAGTAGGGATGACTCCGGAAGGCATTGAGAACAATCCGGTCATGTATGAGCTGGTGATGGAGTTGCCATGGCGTGAGCACCGGTTTACTCGTGATGAGTGGTTGGAAGGATATGTATTTGCCCGTTATGGGGTGGAGGATGAGACTTTGCGGCAAGTCTGGAAATTATTAGGTGATGGCATTTATAATAGTCCCAAGGAGAAGATACAGCAGGGGACGCATGAGTCTGTATTTTGTGCTCGTCCGGGGTTGGATGTATATCAAGTCTCCAGCTGGTCGGAGATGAAAGAATATTATGATCCGCAGGAGGTGATAGAAGCTGCCCGCTTGATGGTTTCTGTGGCTGATAAGTATCAAGGAAACAATAACTTTGAGTTCGACTTGGTGGATGTTCTCCGGCAGGCATTGGCCGAGAAGGGACGCCTGATGCAGAAAGTGGTGACGGCTTCATTCCGGGCAGGAGATAAAACGATGTTTGAGTTGTCTTCACAACGTTTTTTACATTTGATTTTGCTGCAAGACCAGTTATTGGCTACGCGGAAGGAATTCAGGGTAGGGACTTGGATTGAGGCGGCACGTTCATTGGGGCGGACTTCGGAAGAAAAAGCATTATACGAATGGAATGCGCGTGTTCAGATTACTACGTGGGGAAATCGTGTCGCGGCAGATCAAGGCGGACTTCGTGATTATGCGCATAAAGAATGGAATGGTATGTTGAAAGACTTCTATTTTATGCGATGGAAGGCTTATTTTGATTATTTGGCTGGTGTCTTGGATGGAAAACAACCGGAGGAAATTGATTTTTATGCCTTGGAAGAAGCATGGACCAAGGAAACTGAATCCCATTCCTCAACTCCTGAAGGAAATGCTGTGGCAGTAGCTAAAAACATTTTTGAAGAAGTCTTTTAACTATTTTTCTACGGTGGATATAACTTAAGCCTCTTATAGGTCATAAGGCTTGACTATAGGCTTAATACTGACGGGTGTGAAATTGTAATAACTTTATTCACTGTAGGGCTGGGTTGAATCTACCCTTACAGTGAATGAAAGTTATGGAAGCGGATAGCGTGTGAAAAACGCTTATTTCTTCTTTTCGGATGTCTGTTTCCAGATGCGTACCATATAGAACGCGCAATGCGTGAATGCAAAGACAAACGAAATGACGAGCAAGGTCTTGTCTTCCTCCCAGCCTACAGTCTGTTGGTGCCACAGTCCGGTAATAACAGAAAGTACAGACAGGGCGATTCCTGTCATATTCAGTATGGTGAGTCCCTTGCGTCGTTTTACATGATGCTCCAGCTTGCTGTGTTTTACTCCATAGCAGGCATACACATCCAGACCTATCAGCATCCACAACACCAATCGGATCCAGGTGTCAGCCGGAAGGAAAAGCATCATGCAGAGGCAGGTCAGAATGCCCAGAATCGGTACTACAGGAACAAAAGGAGTTTTAAAGGCACGATGTACGTCAGGCATGCTCTTACGCACGATCAATACGGCCGCGCAGACCAATGTGAAGGCGAATAAGGTACCTATGCTGGTCATTTCTCCCGCCACACGTGCCGGAACAAACGCTGCCAGTCCTCCTACAACGACCATGAATAACAAATTGCTATGTGCCGGTGTGCGATATTTTTCATGAATTTTTGAAAAGAAAGGAGGTAACAGACCATCACGGCTCATGCTGAGGAATACACGGCTCTGTCCCAACAAAGTTACCATAATAACCGAGCAGTAACCGAATAAAATAGCCAGTACGATAGCCCGGTTCAGCCACGGATAATCCGGATGAATCATTCCGGAGGCATCTGCATGTCCCATGTGGTCAATGGCAACAGCGACAGGCGCAATGCCTTGCTGGCCGGCAAACTCGGAGTAGTGTGCCACTCCTGTCATGACGTAGGCAAAGACCATATAGAGGATGGTGCATATCAGTAATGAACCCAGAATCCCGACAGGCATATCCCGTTTCGGATTCTTTGTTTCCTGGGCAGCGGTACTTACGGCATCGAAGCCAAGGAAAGCGAAGAACACAATGGCTGCTCCGCGCAGCACACCCGATAAACCGAATTCGCCCAAAGTACCGGTATTGGCCGGAATATAGGGAACATAGTTCTCGGCATTGATGTATTTCCATCCTAATACAACGAAAATAAGAATCACTGCCACTTTCAGGAATACAATAAACCCGTTGAAAATGGAACTTCCTTCTGTCCCACGAATCAGAAACAGGCTCATCAGTACTACAATCAGTGCGGCCGGTATGTTTACGATACCTCCGTCCCACGGACAGGCTGCCAGTGCATGGGGAATGTTTATCCCCACTCCTTCCAGAAAGACAACAAGATACCTGCTCCAGCTGATACTGACCGTGGTGGCGGCAACTGTATATTCCAGCACCAGATCCCAGCCGATAATCCAGGCTATGAGTTCTCCCATGGTGGCGTATGAGTAGGTGTAAGCGCTACCCGCTACAGGAATCATGGAAGCAAATTCAGCATAACACAATCCGGCAAAGCAGCAACCGATGGCTGCTATGGCGAAAGATAACGTGATGGCAGGACCGGTATATCCTGCGGCTACTGTTCCGGTGATGGAAAATAATCCGGCACCGATAATAACACCTACTCCTAATGCGATCAGACTCCAGGGCCCCAGCACTCTTTTCAGTGTCTTGTTTCCGGACTCATTGGCTTCTGTCTGTAAGGCGGCAAAAGGTTTTTTAATAAATAATCCCATATCTTTTTACAACGTTCTTAGTGATAATTGCGTGCAAAGGTACGGATAACTGCCTTGAATTACAAGCTATAAGTAAAGTCTATACTGATTATTCGAGATATTTCGTTATTCTTCCGCTGAGTTGGAGCAGTGAAATCTCGCAAACTTTTGTGTTGTATTCGGCAGACAGGATACGTTCCTCGGCATCAAGAAGGCTTTTCTGGGCCTCACGCATTTCAATACCGGAGAGATCTCCGAGCAGATAACGTTCTTTGGCTATCTCGTGGTTCTCACGGGCTGCGACCAGGTTCTGGCGTTCCAGGTTCAACAGGCGCAGGTTGTTGCGGTAGGCTTGCCACAGATTGCTCAGATCCGCTTTCAAACCGAGTTCCAGCTGTTCTTTTTCCAGTTGGGAGTTCCGTATTTGCAGGCTGGCGTTCCGTTTCTCGCGGCGGCGGTTGCCATCCCATAGATTGATGCCTACGGTGATTCCTCCGTTCAGTCCCCAGTTGCTTCTCTGGCGGGTGGCGTTGGTTTCATATTTATTGAAGGTGTAACCATAACCGGCATTCAGTTTGACGTAAGGATAATTACGGGATAGTACCTGCCGGTAATCCAATTGGGCGAGCGTTGTGTTCTGACCGGCTTTCAGCAGGTTGGCATTCGTCTTGAGGGTGGATTCCCATAACTCATCATAGTTCAGGTCGTCATTGACAGTGATGATGGAGTCGTTGACACGCAGCGGGCGGTTAACTTCCTGTACGGCCATCAGCTCATTCAGGGTGATGCGTGAGGTAACCACCAGTTCCTGTTGTTTCATGTACTGCGCACTGTCTGCATTGAAGTCCACTTTGGCTTGTTGATAATCCAGCCGGGAGAAGTTACCGATATGATAGCGTTCTTCGACAATGCGCAGGCGTTCCTTGGATAAGGAAACGGCATAAAGGAAGTTCTTCAGGCGGATTTCCTGTTGTACATAGTTGTAGTATTCGGCTGTGAGTCCTGCAATGAAATCCTCCAGGGTGATACGGGTGTTGGTCTCTCCCTGGCGTTCCAGTTCCTGTAGTTTCTTGTAGGTGGTGCTGATATTGAACCCGTCGAACAACGTCCAGCTCACATCCAGTCCGGCTTTTAAAGTCTGGTCGTAGATGCTTCGCTCGCTGGCAGTGGCGCCTGTACTGCGGGTCTTTGTATCGGTGTTGTCCAGCGTCCCCGTATATCCGGCAGACAAGTCTACCGTAGGCAGATAACCGGCATTCGCCAATGTGGCATTGTTGTGCTGATTTGCTCTTCATTCCGGGTGATGCGTATGGAATAGTTGTTGGCAAGCCCTTCCTCCAGGCATTTTTTCAAGGTATAAGGATATTGCGCATAGGCGGAAGCCGCCCATGCCGTGCAGATGCACAAAGTTATAATGATTCGTTTCATACAGTTTCTGTTTTAACGTTTCGGTTGGTAGATATATAACTATAAATAGCCGGTACAATGTACATGGTCAGGAAAGTGGATACCAACATTCCTCCCACAACAGCCGTACCCATGGCGATACGCTGGTTGGCGCCTTCCCCAGTGGCGAAGGCCAGCGGTATCAGCCTAGCACTGTCGAGGCGCTGGTCATGAGGATGGGGCGCAAGCGTTGCAAAGCCGCCTCCCGGATGGCCTGCATCTTGTTATCTCCGGACTCCTGCTTCTGATTGGCGAATTCCACAATCAAAATACCGTTCTTCGCCACCAGACCTATCAGCATGATGATACCGATCTGGCTGAAGATGTTCATCGTGATGCCTCCTGCATACATAAAGATCAGTGCTCCGGCAATGGCTAGCGGAACGGTCAGCATGATAATGAACGGGTCCTTGAAACTTTCGAATTGTGCCGCCAGAATCAGATAGATCAGTATCAAGGCCAGGATGAAAGCAAACATCAGGCTGGACGAGCTTTCCCGATAATCTTTGGAGTCTCCCGACAAGGCGGTGCGGAAAGTCTCGTCCAAGGTCTGGGCAGCTATCTTGTCCATCTCCTCCAAACCTTGTCCGATGGTTTTTCCATCTGCCAGTCCGGCAGATACAGTGGCGGAGATAAAACGGTTGTAGTGGTACAATTTAGGAGGAGCTACGGACTCTACAAACTCTACCAGATTGTCCAATTGAATCATTTCCCCTTTGTCGCTCCGTATGTAAATGGATTTGATATTGGCGGGGGTATTACGCTGCTGACGGTTTATCTGTCCTAAAATCTCATATTGTTTTCCGTTCATGTAGAAATAGCCCATGCGTTGTCCGCTGAGACCGTATTGCAATGTTTCGGCTATGTCGCGCACACTTGCCCCCATCGTCCCTGCTTTGTCGCGGTTGATATTCACTCTCATTTCCGGACTGCTGAACTTCAAGTCCACATCCGCCATCTGGAAGGTGGGGTTATCGTATACCTTGCTCAAGAACTCGGGCAATATCTTCTCCAGTTTTTCTATACTGACAGCTTGCAGTACATATTGTACAGGCATACTTCCTCTTCGTCCGCCGAAAGAAGACTGCTGTTGCACAAAGGCACGCGCTTTCGTCTTGTTGCGGATGGCTTTTGAGATACGTTCGGCCACTTCCATCTGGGTATAATTACGGTCTCTGATATCCTTCAGGGTGATGCGTATGTTTCCGCTACCGCTGGAAACACGTGCGGTTACGGAGGCGGCATCGGGCACAATAGAGTCTACCAGCTGATTGATATCTTCCGTATAATCGCGGATATATTCGTAGCTGGCGCCTTCAGCGGCACGGGTGTTGATGCTGATTTGCGAACGGTCTTCCATGGGGGCCATTTCGGCAGGTATCTGAACCCAAAGCACCCCGATGGCTGCCAGCATCATCACGGTAATGGGGATAGCCCATATACGTCTTTTAAGAAAAGCGTTCAGCGAGCGGGCATATACCCGGTTCATGCCTTCAAAGAAAGGTTCCGTCTTTTGATAGAACCAACCTTGTTTTTCCCGTTTTATCAATAATTTTGTTGCCAGCATGGGGGTGAACGTCAGTGCGGCAAAGGAAGATATGATGACCGAACCCGCCACGACAAAACTGAACTCACGGAACAGACGTCCGCTGGTTCCTTCCATAAACACAATGGGCAGGAACACAGCCACCAGCGTGATGGTGGTGGAGATAACCGCGAAGAAAATTTCTTTCGCCCCTTCTATGCCCGCTTCGAACGGACGCATCCCCCGTTCTATGCGGATATAGATATTCTCTGTCATCACGATGGCGTCATCCACTACCAATCCTACGGACAATACCACCGCCAGCATGGTCAGCACATTAATGGAGAAGCCGGCGATGTACATCACAAAGAAAGACCCGATAAGCGAAACCGGAATGACGATGCAGGGAATCAGTGTCACGCGCCAGTCGCGCAAGAACAGGAAAATGATGATGATAACCAGTACGAATGCTTCATACACCGTACTTTTTACTTCATCAATAGAGGCGCGGATAAACTTGGTATTGTCGAAACCGTAGCTGTATTTCACATCATCGGGCAGATCCTTTTTCATTTGTTCCATACGCTGGTACACGGCATCGGCTATTTCGATATGGTTGGCACCCGGTTGCGGAATGACAACCACACCTACCATCGGTACTCCGTTCATTTTCATGTAACTCTTGATGTCGGCCGGACCCAGTTCGGCATAGCCGATATCGCTGAAACGGACTACCCGGCCGCCTACTTCTTTCAATATGATGTTATTGAATTCTTTAGCCGTATGCATTTGTCCCATCGTGCGCAGAGTCAGTTCTACTGTATTTCCTTCAATGCTGCCCGAGGGAAGTTCTATGTTTTCACTGGTGATTGCATTCCTTACATCTACCGGAGTTATACCATACCCGGCCATTTTGGTAGGATCGAGCCACAGGCGCATGGAGTAACGTTTTTCTCCCCAGATGGAAACACTACTTACATCCGAGATGGTTTGCAGTTGTTCTTTCACGGTCAGGTCGGCTATCTCGCTCAGTTCCAGCAAGGAGCGGCTGTCACTCTGGATGGCTACCATCAAGATAGGTACCGCATCGGCATCTGCTTTGGATACGGTGGGAGGGTCACAGTCGCGTGGCAGATAGCGCTGCGCACGGGATACCTTGTCGCGCACATCATTGGCTGCGGTTTCCAAATCGACGGATAATTCAAATTCTACCGTGATGCGGCATTGCCCCTGTTGGCTGACACTGGACAAGGACCGGATTCCCGGAATACCGTTGATGTTCTGTTCCAAAGGCTCGGTGATCTGATTCTCGATGACATCGGCATTGGCACCCGAGTAACTACAGGTGACCGAAATGATGGGATTGTCCACCGAAGGATATTCGCGGACTCCCAATGTGTTGTAACCGATCAGTCCGAAAAGTAATATAATGATGGTAAGCACGGTGGCGAGCACAGGCCTACGGATACTAAGTTCGGAAATATTCATAAAAGTATTTTTTAGTAGTTAGTTGATGGCCTGAATCTCTACAGGCATTCCCTTACGCAATTGCAGTGTACCTGATGTCAGGATGGTGTCGCCCACAGACAATCCTTGTACAATCTGTACTTCGGCTTCGGTGCGGAGACCGATGACCACATCTGCCGGTTCTGCCACTCCGCTGCGATAAACAAATACTTTATTCTTGCCCATTTCGGGGACGATGGCTTCGGATGGAATCGCTATGGCGTCTTCTATTTCCTTTTGTTTTAATTGGATATCTGCATATCTTCCGGCCAATAATTCGCCGTTACGGTTGGGGTAGATGGCACGGATGTTCAATGAGTGGGTTTCCATATCGATACTGGATTCGGTGGCATATACCTGTGCACGATAGGCCTCCAGTTTTCCTTCTACTTTGAACTCCAGATTCGTTCCTTTTTTTATTTCCCGTGCATAACGTTCCGGAACGGCGAACTCTACTTTCAGCGGAGTCACTTTGGTCAGTCTGGCCACTACGGTGGTGGGGGAGGCGTAAGCTCCTGTGCTGACCTGCCGCAATCCGATGATGCCGTCGAATGGGGCACGGAGTTCGGTCATCTCGATATTGGCCTTGATATTTTCGATGTCGGCGTTTAGCGTGGCAAGTTCGGTTTTTACCTGTTCGTATGCTTCTTTACTGACCGCGTCGCGTTTCAGCAGGGCGTTTTGGCGGAACACCCGGTCTTCAGCCAGAGGTATCTGTGCTTCCAGACGTTTTAATTGTGCTTGCAGTTGCCGGTCGTTTACTTTGGCCAGCAGTTCCCCCCGCTTTACCAATGTGCCTTCTGTGAAAAAGATATCAGTGATCTTTCCGGATGTTTCAAAAGACAGACTCACTTCTTCATCGGGCACCAGGCGTCCGGTGACCAGTATCTCGTCTGTGAGCAAATGCGGTTTTATTACTTGCGCATTCACTTTCAGGGTACGTTGTTTATTTTCTTTAGGTAAAGCATTGGCGGCTGTCAGTTCTTCATTTTCGTGAGGGGTAAATTGGTAGATGCCTAATCCGGCCAGGCCGGCTCCGATTAATATGATGATACTCCATTTGATTCGTTTGTTCATGTGTCTTCTTATGTGGGTTTTTATAAATACGTTGATGTAAGGTTAGATAAAAGGACGTGGCGTTCAGTTTAAACGCCACGTCCTTTTTTAATATTTTTTTTCGTTTGCCAGCTTCCACATCGCCAGGAAGGAGGCTTTGGTTATATCGACTACCTTCATCCAGTTGATTTTGGGTGCCTCATCCCCCGGCAGGTGATAATCGGGGTGGGCATCGGTGTGATACCATATAATAGGTATGCCCAGTTTGGCAAATGTACCGTTGTCACTGCCTCCCACGGGATTATCCCAGGCACGGTAATCGGGGGATAACTGCAAGCGGTAGTCTTCAATGTCCTTTTTCAGCCAGTTGCCAAAGGCCTGGTGGGCTGCGGTATAGAAGTAAACGAAATAATCGGGCTGGTCTTCCCGGTTGTTGCGTCCTATCATGTCATAGTTCAGGTAGCCTTTTACCTTTTTAATATCCGGATAGTTCATGGCGAAATAACGGGATCCCAGCAATCCTTTTTCCTCACCATCCCAAAAGGCGAAGATGACGGTGCGTTCCGGTTGCTGGCCGGTAGCAAGGAAAGCACGGGCTACTTGTAATACGGCTTGAACGCCTGATGCGTTATCATCCGCGCATTATAAATCTGATCTCCTTCCAACAACGGGTCGTAGCCAAGGTGGTCGTAATGTGCGCCGATAATGACAATCTCGTTGGGGTTTTTTCCTTCTATTTTGCCTAAGATATTGCGTAAGGCAAGCTTTTGGTGTACCACTTTTTTCAGTGCGGCAATAGAGTCGGGATGTACTTGCCAGCGTTTCCCTTTCACTTGCCGTTCGGCGTGATATACATCGAAGGGTTGTACATAATCTCCGGCCAGTGGTTTGATTCCCATCTGTTTCAGGCAGGAAATGATATAGTTGCCTGCAATGCGTCCGCCTTTCCATCCAGCTTCGCGTCCTTCCAGTTCGTCGCAGGCCAGAAAGCCGATGTGCGCTTCGGCGGTGGCGCGGTTGATGGCTTCGACTCCTTTCTTTTCGGGAGCTACTTTTTTAGGAGAGGCGGCATTCAGTCCGGTGGCGCATAATGCAGCCAATGCAATGGTCAAGAGGTATTTTTTCATACAGTGGTGGTTTTTAATAAGCGGCGCGATACTTGCCTTCATCCTTGTCTTCCAACATGTTCAGGTAAGAAGTGTAGCGTGACTCGCTGATGAGATGTTTCTCCACGGCATTGCGTACGGCGCATCCGGGCTCGTGTCTGTGGGTGCAGTTTCCATACTTGCAATGAGCGGAATATTCAAATATTTCTTTAAAGTAATGGCCTACTTCTTCTTCTTCCATATCGAATGTTCCGAAACCTTTGATGCCCGGCGTGTCGATGAGGTATCCGCCGTCATGGACAGGGAACATTTCGGAAAAGGTGGTGGTATGCATTCCTTTGTTATGATAATCGGATATTTCTCCTGTTTTCAGGGTCTGTTCAGGCAAGATGGCATTGATCAGGGTCGACTTGCCCACTCCTGAGTTGCCGGAAAGCAAAGTAACCTTTCCTTCCAGGTCTTTTTTCACTTCGTCTGTACCGGTGTTATTCAGGGCGGAAACCTTGAAACAAGGATAACCGATGTGCGTGTACAGGTTTATCAAGGCGTCCATGTAGCGTGTGTCATCCTCGTTGTATCTGTCTATTTTGTTGAATATCAGCTTTACGGGTACACGGTATGCTTCAGCGGTGGCCAGGAAACGGTCAATGAATATGGTTGAGGTCTCGGGGTAATTGATGGTCACGATCAGCATACATTGGTCCAGATTGGCGGCCAGTATATGCGATTGTTTGGAAAGGTTGGAGCACGCCGGATGATATAGTTCTTGCGGTCTTCTATCTCACAGATAAAGGCGGTTCCTTCATTGTTGGTGATGATTTGTACATAATCTCCTACGGCGACAGGATTGGTACTCCGAATACCTTTCAAACGGAAATTCCCTTTAATTTTGCATTCGATGGTACGTCCGTCTTCCGCTTTGACCAGATACCAGCTGCCTGTGTTTTTTATTACTAATCCTCTCATAAATTAAAATGAAGAAGGAATAATGAAGAAGAAGCCCCTTCTTCATTATTCGTTCCTCATTATTTTTAGTTTTTCATTAAACCGTCATAATTTCTTTATCTTTCTCTGCCAGCAGTTCTTCAATCTTCGCGATATATTTATCGTGTACTTTCTGAAGTTTGGCTTCCGCATTCTTTTGCTCGTCTTCGGGCATACCCTCTTTAACAGCCTTTTTCAGTGCGTCTATGGCGTCACGGCGTGCGTTGCGGATGCTTACTTTTGCGGTTTCTCCTTCGCCTTTACATTGTTTGGCCAGTTGCTTGCGGCGTTCCTCTGTCAATGGCGGAATGCCCAGACGGATAATTTCTCCGTTGTTTTCGGGAGTGATGCCCAGGTCAGAGTCCATGATAGCTTTTTCGATGATGCGGAACATGCTTTTGTCCCATGGCTTGATGGCGATGCTGCGTGCGTCGGGAGTAGTCACGGCGGCTACATTACTGATGGGGACCATGCTTCCATAAGAGTCCACACGAATACCGTCCAGCAATCGGGTACTGGCTTTTCCTGCACGAATGTGCGCCAAGGCCTCTTCCAAATACATAACGGCCATGTCCATTTTCTCTTGTGCGTCGTTGATGCAAGTTTTTGCGTCTATCATACTGTTCTGTTATTTAAGTTGTTTATGGATTCGTCTTTAGTGAAACAAAAGTAATTTATTTTTTGATCATCTGCAATAAAAGGGGGATGATTTTATATTTCTGACCGCCATTTATCGTATCATCATCCATTCAAGTTGTCGGAACTTGATTAAAAACAGATGAAAAGTTTTTGTGTTTTGTCGGATAACAGCTATCTTTGTTTCTATCCCATAAGCAGAATTAGAAAACAATGGAGAATATGGAAGAAAATTACAGACGATACCCCATAGGCATACAGAATTTTGAGCAGTTGCGTAACCGGAATTGTGTATATGTAGACAAGACGGAACTGGTGTACCGGTTGGTCAACACGGACAGTGTGTATTTTCTGAGCCGTCCGCGGAGGTTTGGGAAAAGCTTGCTGGTGTCCACCCTTGAGGCTTACTTTCAAGGGAAAAAAGAGTTGTTCAAGGGGCTGGCAATGGAGCGTCTGGAAAAGGACTGGAACGTGTATCCGGTATTCCATATTGATTTCAGTCTGACTAAATATACCACCCTGTTCGATTTGCAGGAACAGTTGAATCTGTTTTTACTTCGTTGTGAAAAGGTTTATGGGGCGGAAAAGGAGGAAAAGACTCCTGCCGCCCGTCTGCAAGGTATGATCCGCCGTGCGTATGAACAGACCGGTCTGCCGGTCGTTGTCTGATTGACGAATACGATGCTCCTCTTTTGGACAGTAATTCCAACATCCCCTTGCAGCAGGAGCTTCGGAATGAGCTGCGTAAGTTTTTCAGTCCCCTCAAGGGATTGGGACAATATCTTCGTTTCCTCTTTATCACGGGAATCAGCAAGTTCAGCCAGATGAGCATCTTCAGCGAGCTGAATAATTTGCAGAACATCAGTATGCGGGATGACTTCAGCGCGATTTGCGGCATTACCGAGCGGGAGTTGCTGGACGAGCTTCGTCCGGACATCGAGCGGATGGCTTGGGCGAACGGCGAGACGTACGAAGCAGCCTGTGCGCATCTGAAGCGGCAGTATGACGGGTATCATTTCAGCAAGCATTGTGAGGATATTTACAATCCTTTCAGCCTGTTCAATGCTTTTAACGCAAAGGAGTACAAGAATTTCTGGTTCTCTACCGGCACTCCTACTTTTTTGATTGATTTGTTGCAGGAAACGGATTTTGACGTGCGCCAGCTGGAGGGGGTGGAGGCTACCGACGAGCAGTTTGATGCCCCGACAGAACGGATTACCAGTCCTATTCCCGTTTTATATCAAAGTGGTTACCTGACGATCAAGGGATATGATCCCGAGTTCCAGGTGTACCGGCTGGCCTATCCCAACGGGGAGGTGCGTAAAGGTTTCATCGAGTCCCTATTGCCCGCTTACCTGGAGTTGCCGGGTCAGAACAGTACTTTTTATGTGGTTTCCTTCATCCGCGATCTTCGTAAGGGGGATATAGAGAGCTGCTTGGAACGTACGCGTTCTTTCTTCGCTTCCATTCCCCATGATCTGGAGAACAAGACGGAGAAGCATTACCAGACCATCTTTTATTTGTTGTTCCGCCTGATGGGGATGTATGTGGACAGCGAGGTGAAAAGTGCGGTGGGGCGTGCGGATGTGGTCATAAAGATGCAGGATGCCATTTATGTGCTGGAATTTAAATATGACGGTACGGCCCGGGAGGCATTGGCGCAGATAGACAGCAGGCAGTATGCTGTCCCTTATCGCAAGGATGGCAGGCGCATCGTGAAGGTGGGGATTAATTTCGACAGTGCCACCCGTACTATCGGGGACTGGGCGATAGAGGTGGAAGATGATTGCTAGCTTTCTGCCTGATGCGGTAGTCTCTCTATAGATTAATGTCCTGACAATTGCTGTCAAAGCTGGTATGCTCAAGGAGAAAGCTGCTTCGAACAGTGATGTATTGGAACAGATCAATGCTGTTTATCCGATAGATTCATCTATGAATCCGACAGATATTGCTATTTATGAATTGGATGAAGGAGACGGTAGCATATCTCTGTTGAAGACTTATCAAGGATTACCATCCGATGATAACTTCCTGAATAATATGCTTGAGGAAGCCAACGAAACTTTTGTAGAATTATTAGAAATCCAACAGACATTATGATTCACTTTTTTCTGAAAGAGCATATTACATTATCCAATAAAAGACGATTTGGAGTTTGTGACCCTCCTGCGTTGGAGCAGAAAGCATAATTCATAGACTTTTGATGTTATTTGCTTTTTTGGCACAATAATAGAAGTAAACAATTGTTCTAATTGAGTACGATCAATCCCGGTCAGTCTAATTCCTAAATTTACACCTACAAGCATACCTCTTCGAACCATTCGTCTCACTGTGCTTTTAGAAACATCTATTAACTGAGCAGCTTCCGATACAGAAATAACAACCGTGCATGAAAGCCTCCCGTCACGTGGTTCTTCTTACTGAAAAAAGTAAGATATCTTCGTGGGCAAAGTAAGATATGTTCCCAGGCAAAGTAACACCGCTTACTTGACTCACGAAGTCCACATACTTTTCTTTACAACAACAGACAGCCCTCACAGCCCTCTCATGCCAGTGACGATCATTTCAATGAATTACGAGAGATTTCGTAAAATACAAAAGGAAGCGGTCTCTTGCGGTTAAGATGACCGGGAAAGCTATATTTATATGTCTGTGCTATATTCAATGCCGTTAGCTTTCAGATAGTTCAGTACGTTGTTTGTTTTGGTGAACATCTTGTCTTTCAGTACCGGGGAGTTCTGTATGGTATCTACAAAGTAATTTTACTTTTTAGTTAATTGGACTTATGCAAAGATATATATATCTTCAAATTTATTGCCATTTAAGCAAAGAAATCAATGCGGTAAAAGAAGAACTGGAAAAGGCAAACCAATGCTCTATCAATCACATCAAGGCGGAAGAAACACGGCGGCAAAGACTTGAACAACGGAATGACGCGCTTGCCAACGAGTTCCGCAGACTCAAGCCGGAGATTGTGGATGCGCAAAAAAGTTGAACGGCCTCATTGAAGGAATCGTCGCATATGCAGGAACAATGCAGAATCTCCATGACCTGCTTAAGGCTTCATTTCCTATAAGGTTTGCAGAAAACAACAGGCAGGCATTGCTGGAGGAAATCAATACCATTGCCGACAATGCCATGTCACATATTCGCTGGGAACGCGAAAAGGTGGACAACGATATCCGTCGTAATGAGAATCGCATATCCATGACACAGACGACATTCTGGGGCATGGTTATATTGCTGCTGATATTTGCCACATTTTTTGCCTTCGTCATTTTCGCAAACGTGAAACTGCTTCATTCAGAGATTGTGAGCGAAATAACAGTTGTATATGTCGGATTGGTTGCCATCACATTAGCTTCGATCTCCTATCTTTTATAAATGGAAACACTAAATCAATTATATATGGCAACAATGAAAGTTAAATTTCGTGCATCTTCTATTCCGACGAAAGAAGGCACATTATTCTATCAAGTGGTTCACGGGCGTGTAGCCCGGCAAGTCAATACCGGTTACAAGGTATATCCCTGTGAATGGGATTCCGTTCATGCGGAAATCGTTTTTCCACCCGGTATCGGATATAACCGCGGCAATTATCTTGCATCACTGAAAGAAATCTTGTACGGGAACACCAAACGGTTCAAAAACATAATTGCACGTTTGGAACGTACCGGTGAGAATTATACTGCCGGAGATGTACTGAAACGCTACCTCACGCCTTCGGATGGCGAGGGTTTCATTTCTTTTGCCCGTGAGGTTATCCGGCAGATGGGACAGATCGGGAAACCCCGTACCGCAGAACGGTACACGGTTGTCACCAGAAGTTTCGAGCGTTTTTGTGGCGAAAATGATGTGTTTCTTGATGAAGTTGATTCCGATTTGATGGTACGCTATGAAAACTTCCTGAAAGCGGCAGGGGTGTGTCCCAATACCACATCCTATTATATGCGTGGCTTGCGAGCCATCTACAACCGGGCCGTCGAAAAGGAACTGACCGTACAACGCTATCCGTTCAGGCACGTTTATACGGGTATCGACAAGACGGTCAAGCGGGCTGTTCCGCTGAATATCATTCGTCAGATCCGGGATTTGGATTTGACGCTTTCTCCGGCAACCGATTTGGCAAGGGATGTCTTCATGTTCTCGTTCTACACACGTGGAATGTCATTCATAGACATGGCATTTCTCAAGAAAAAAGACCTTCAGAACGGAATACTCTCTTACCGCAGGCAGAAAACCGGGCAGCAGCTATCCATCAAATGGGAGAGGCCCATGCAGGAAATCATCGATAAATACGACATCAAGGACACTCCCTATCTGTTGCCTATTATCAGGAATATGGAAGTGGATGCACGAAAGCAGTACAAGAATGCGGCTCATCTGGTCAATGACAAGCTGAGGAGGTTGGGTGAACAACTGGGACTGGCAATTCCGTTGACCACATACGTGGCGCGTCACGGTTGGGCTTCCATTGCCCGAAGTAAGAATATCCCACTTCCAATCATCAGTGAAGCGATGGGACACAATTCCGAAAAGACCACGCGTATCTATCTCGCCTCGTTGGATACTTCTGCCGTTGATAAGGCAAACAGCCAGATACTCAAGGCTCTGTAAGGACTATGATAGGATGAAAACCAGCTTAGGTTTGATATGTCGGATAAGTAAAAGAGGATAAAATCTGTTGTGCAAATCCCTAAA
>NZ_BAKM01000047.1 GCF_000614185.1 Phocaeicola sartorii JCM 17136 = DSM 21941
ATACTATACAGCGATGATAACTAATTGGATATTAGATATATATATGTTCTGCTTAATGGTGTAAGGGCCATTTCGGGGCCTTTATTATTTATAATTAACAATAATATCCGGTAAACTATCTACCGCTTTTTGTTTGAGTTCATCTATGATATGAACATATTTTTCTGTATGCCGGGTAGTAGAATGTCCCGCAAGGCTGGCTGCCGTCTTGATATTAGCTCCATTTGCCATGATGTTGGTGATGAATGAATGACGGGCGCAATGGAAAGTGATGTGCTTGTGTATATTAGCCCTTTTTACCCATTTATTTAAAATCCTCAATGTGTAAGAATAGGAGGGGAGTCTGAATACCAACTCCTCGTTAATGCCCTTATGCCTTTGCAGGAGTTTGACGGCAGTATGGTTTAAGTTCAAATGCAAGATTGCATTTTTGGAGTGTGACTGTACTTTCTGTTGCAGAATAGTAAGGCGGTTGGATGAAAAATCGATGTCTTTATATTGCAGTTGATGGACATCACACCAACGCAGTCCGCAATAGCAAGAAAATAAGAATGCCCGTTTTACTTCGTTGTTGGGGCATGGAGTGATGGCAAGTTTCTGAATCTCCTTTAAACTAAGGATTGCTTTGGTCACTTCATCAAACTGTACCAGGCGGATACCATCTGTAGGATTAGAGGTCATTAGCTTTTTTTCTATACATTTATTGATGCACATTCTGAATTTCTTGAAATATCCGATGGGAGTATTGCCTCGGAGATGATCCCTGAGATACTCAAGAAAGTTTATACAGAAATCTTTTGTGAGAAGAGTTACGGGCAAGTTTTTCTTTCTTGTAAACAGCCGCAGATGGGTGATACATGCCCTGACCATTTTTTTGTCCTTTTTATGATAGGTATCCAGGAATTGCCCTATCAGAATATAGAAGTCGGGAACATTGCTTTTATCTGTTGGAAGTATGTCATAGAATGTGTTTTCTACATCGTTCAGATGATATTCAACCGATAAGAACTCTAACTCCTTTTTAGCTCTTATCTGTCTGGCAATTAATATCTTGTTTTTATTTTCTGCTCTTCGCTCCGCACTGGTAGGAGGATCCAGAATGATGCCCAGATACTCTTTGCGGCGTTTTCCGTTATAACTGTAATTCAAGTAAAGCGAAACTCTTCCTTTGTTCAATTGTTTCTTTCCTAATGTAATTCCCATAATGAATAATAATTAATACAATAATAATGTTGAAAAGAGAGACGGCAGAGGGACTGAAAATGAATTCCTCCATCTTTCTTTCTATTATAATAATATCTTTTGTACCTTTGTGTCATAAACAAAAAAATGGAAGAAAAATTTTGATATACGCGAGCAACAGCTCACAAGTAAAGAACGCGATTTTGAGAATGCCTTACGTCCGCTGAATTTTGAGGATTTCAACGGGCAGGATAAGGTGGTGGATAATTTGCGCATCTTTGTCAAAGCAGCGCGTCTGCGGGCCGAGGCATTAGACCATGTTCTTTTGCACGGCCCTCCCGGCTTGGGCAAGACTACTTTAAGTAATATCATTGCCAATGAGCTGGGGGTGGGTTTTAAAGTGACTTCAGGGCCGGTGCTGGATAAACCGGGTGATTTGGCGGGAGTCCTGACCAGTTTGGAACCCAATGATGTGCTTTTTATTGATGAAATACATCGGTTGAGTCCTGTGGTGGAAGAGTATTTGTATTCTGCCATGGAGGACTATCGTATTGATATAATGATAGACAAGGGCCCATCGGCACGTAGTATACAGCTGGAACTGAGTCCGTTTACGTTGGTCGGTGCCACTACTCGGAGTGGGCTGCTGACTGCGCCTTTGCGTGCACGTTTCGGCATAAATCTCCATTTGGAGTATTATGACGATGATATACTGACCAGCATTATCCGGCGTTCTGCCCATATATTGAATGTTCCATGTGATGCGAAAGCGGCAGGTGAGATTGCCTCGCGCAGCCGTGGAACGCCCCGTATCGCGAATGCGTTACTGAGGCGTGTCCGTGATTTTGCCCAGGTGAAAGGCTCCGGAAAGATTGATGTGGAGATTGCCAGGTTTGCTTTAGAGGCCTTGAACATTGACAGATACGGACTGGATGAGATAGATAACAAGATTTTATGTACTATTATAGATAAATTTAAGGGAGGTCCTGTAGGGCTGACTACTATTGCAACCGCTTTGGGTGAGGACGCCGGAACAATAGAGGAAGTTTATGAACCTTTTTTGATTAAAGAGGGTTTTTTAAAACGTACTCCGCGTGGGCGTGAGGTCACGGAACTGGCCTATATGCATCTGGGACGGAGCATTTATAATAGTCAGAAGACATTATTTGATGATTAAACAATGGCAGGATTAAAAGCATTAGTCAAGGAAACAGCCATATATGGGATGAGTAGCATCATCGGGCGGTTCCTGAATTATTTGTTAGTACCGATATATACTAACGCTTTACCTATGGAATCGGGCGGTTATGGTGTCATTACCAATATGTATGCTATAACTGCCTTGTTGATGGTGCTTTTGACATACGGCATGGAAACCGGCTTTTTCCGATTCGCCAACAAGGGAGTGGACGATCCGATGCGTGTGTATTCCACTACTTTACTTTCGGTAGGGGCGACTGCGGTCTTTTTTTTAATGATCTGTCTTTCTTTTCTGCATCCCATAGCAGGTTTCTTGGGATATGGAGAGCATCCGTGGTATATGGGGATGATGCTGATTGTTGTTGCAATGGATGCTTTTCAAGCTATTCCTTTTGCCTATTTGCGGTATAAGAAACGTCCCATTAAATTCGCTGCATTGAAGTTGTTGTTCATTTTTGCCAGCATTGCCTTGAATATTGCTTATTTTGTAGGCATGAAAGGGGAGAATGTCGGAGTGGCTTTTGCATTAATCTAGCTTGTACTTCTTTGGTTATGTTATGTATGTGGAAAGAATTGGTGGGTTTCAGATATGTGCTGGACAGAGAGTTGTTGCGGCGTATGTTGCATTATTCTTTCCCGATTCTGATCCTGGGTATTGCGGGGATTCTGAATCAGGTGGCTGATAAGATTATTTTTCCGTTTGTCTATCCCGATAAGGCAGAGGCGACCATCCAGTTGGGAATCTATGGGGCTGCCAGCAAAATAGCTATGATAATGGCCATGTTGACACAAGCCTTCAGGTTTGCATACGAGCCGTTTGTTTTTAGTAAGAGTAAAGAAAAGGACAGTCGGGAAATGTATGCCAAGGCGATGAAGTTTTTTATTATCTTCACTTTACTGGCTTTTTTGGCTGTTATGTTTTACCTTGATATTCTGCGTTATATTTTAGGACGTGATTATTGGGTGGGACTCAAGGTTGTACCTATTGTCATGGCTGCTGAAATGTTTATGGGTATTTATTTTAATCTTTCTTTTTGGTATAAACTGATTGATGAAACAAAATGGGGAGCCTATTTTTCATTGGTGGGTTGCAGTATCATTATTCTAATAAATATCTTCCTGATTCCGGTGTTTAGCTATATGGCATGCGCTTGGGCTGGTTTTGCCGGATATGGAGTGGCTATGCTTCTTTCTTATTTTGTGGGACAGAAGAAATATCCTATTAATTATGATTTGAAAGCGATAGGTAAGTATGTGGCGTTAGCACTGATACTTTACCTTGTTTCAGTTTATCTTCCTATTCAAAATATATTCTTGTTGCTGGGTATTCGTACATTGTTGTTGCTATTGTTTGTGGCATATATTGTGAAAACGGACTTCCCTTTAAAGCAGATACCTGTTATAAACCGATACATAAAGAAATAACTATGAGTGATTTGAAGAATGAATTGAGAAATGTGCCTTATGTCAAGAAGTTCTTTAGTGAATATCTTGATTTGCGCAAGGATAAGGATAATGAAGCCTTGACCGTGGAAAGTATCTGTAATGGTGTCGAGTTCAAGGGAACGAACTTGTGGATTCTGATTTTCGCTATCTTCATAGCTTCGTTGGGACTGAATGTGAACTCTACAGCGGTGATTATCGGTGCCATGTTGATTTCTCCATTGATGGGACCTATCATGGGAATAGGACTCGCAATCGGGCAGAACAACTTCGAATTGCTGAAACGTTCTTTAAAGAGCTATTTGGTGGCGACCGTATTCAGTGTGATTACAGCTACGCTTTATTTCTCGCTGACTCCGCTGGATGAAGTGCAGTCGGAGTTGCTGGCACGTACTTCCCCTACCATATATGATGTACTCATTGCTTTATGTGGTGGTTTGGCCGGCATTATCGCTTTATCTACTAAAGAAAAAGGGAATGTAATTCCGGGAGTGGCCATTGCTACGGCTTTGATGCCGCCTTTGTGTACTGCCGGATTCGGGCTTGCTACCGGAAATTTACTTTATTTTTTGGGGGCATTCTATTTGTATTTTATCAATTCCGTATTTATCAGCCTGGCTACTTTTATCGGGGTGCGTGTCATGCATTTCCAGCGTAAGGAATTTGTGGATAAGGAGCGTGAGAAGTTAGTTAAAAAATATATCATTGTCATTACTTTGGCCACCATGTGTCCTGCTATCTATCTGACTTATGGTATTGTGAAGAACACTATTTATGAGGCTTCAGCCAATAATTTTATCAATGAAGAGTTGGACTTTAATAATACTCAGGTGATAGACCGGAAGATATCTTTCGAAAAGAAGGAAATACGTGTGGTGTTAATAGGTAGTGAGGTCCCGGAAGCAGAAATAGCAACCGCAAGGGATAACTTGAAACATTTTAATCTGGCAGGTACTAAACTGGTTGTTCTTCAAGGAATGAATAATGATGCGATGGATATTGGCAGTATAAAAGCTCAAGTGATGGAAGATTTCTATAAGAATAGTGAAAAGCGTTTGCTGGAGCAACAGGAGAAGATTAAGTCTTTGGAAAACGAGCTTAAAGTATATGCTGCATATAATACTGTAGATAAAAAAATAATTCCTGAACTTAAAGTGCTTTATCCTACGGCAGAAGCCATAGCTATGGCAAAGACTGTGGAATTGCAGGTGGATTCAACTAAGACGGATACATTGACAATCGTCTTGATGAAATTCAGTAAAAGACCTCATGAGAAGGAACAAGAAAAAATTACCGAATGGTTGAAAGCACGTGTCGGAGCAAAGGAACTTAAATTAATTGTAGAATAAAACTATGAAAAAACTACTGCTGCTGCTACTTTTCCTACCTTTATATATATGGGGGAGTGAAGGTATGTGGCTTCCTTGTTGTCTTAGCAAACAAACTCAACAAGTGATGAAAGAAATGGGGTTGGAGCTTTCATCTGAACAATTGTATAATCCCGGTGGAAAGGCATTGGCTAATGCTGTCGTTAGTTTTGGAGGCTTTTGTTCGGGTGTTGTTGTATCTCCGGATGGTTTGGTCTTTACGAATCATCATTGTGGGTATGATGCCATTCAGCAGCATAGTTCCGTGGAGCATGATTATTTGCGGGATGGGTTCGTGGCCGATTCCTTAAATAAGGAGCTTCCTAATCCGGACTTATTTGTCAGTTTCCTGATACGTACGGAGGATGTGACGGAACGTGTGCTGCAAGCTGTACCGGCAGGAACAGAAGAAAGGGACCGTGCGCTGATTGTAGATTCTATTTCCACACTGCTTGCTCAGGAGGCAGTAGCGAATGATACTTTGCTGCGTGCTGAGATAACACCTTTTTATGGTGGCAATGAGTTTTATCTGTCTGTGTATAAAGACTACTATGATGTCCGTCTGGTGTTTGCTCCTCCCTCTTCTGTAGGTAAGTTTGGCGGGGATACGGATAATTGGGTATGGCCCCGTCATACTGGAGATTTCTCTGTATTTCGTATTTATGTTGACCGGAATAATCAGCCGGCAGCTTATTCTCCGGATAATGTGCCTTATCATCCGGATTATTTTGCTCCTGTTTCTTTGGACGGGTATGAACAAGGTTCATTTTGTATGACTATGGGATATCCTGGTTCTACCAGCAGGTATTTGTCTTCGTTTGGAATAGACGAGAGGGTCAATACGGATAATGCCGCCATGATTAATGTCCGTACCATCAAGCAGGCTATCTGGAAAAATGCAATGGAAAAAAGTGATGATATCCGTATTAAATATGCTTCCAAGTACGCGCAAAGCGCTAACTATTGGAAGAATAGTATAGGGATGAATCAAGCTGTTAAAGAGTTGAAAGTGATAGAGAAGAAACAAGCTTTGGAACGTCAGTTGCAAGAATGGATCCGCCGGAAGCCTGATGAACGAAGCAAATATGCCCGGGTGCTGACTGAACTTGAGTTGAATTATCGTAATCGTAGAGATGCGGCACGGGCCATGGCTTATTTTGGAGAAACATTTGCTAATGGACCTGAGTTGATTACAGCAGCTTTGACTGTATTGAATTTTGATTTTGAGGCAGAGGTGGGTGATTTGGAACGCAATATGCGGCAGCTGCTGGAGATTTATGTCAATATGGATGTGAATGTGGATAAACAAGTTTTTGTGGCTATGTTGAAAGAATATGCGGCAGAGGTAGGGAAAGAGTTCTTACCCGATGTTTATCCGTTGATAGAAAAAGATTTTAAGGGGGATTACCAGGCTTATGTGGATGATTTATATGCTCGTTCCTCTTTGAAGACACCACATGGATTTGAACAGGTGGTGAGAGGAGATACCACTTATGTCTTGTTTGATGACCCTGCGGCTTCTTTTGCTATTGATATGTTGGTGAAATTTTATGAGTTCAATCAGTCCGTGGAGGAATCAAGTATGAACATTGAGAAAAATGAGCGTTTGCTGAATGAAGCGATGCGTGAGATGGAGGCAGACAGGGTGTTTTATCCGGATGCCAATTCTACTATGCGTCTGAGCTTTGGTATGGTAGGTGGTTACTCGCCGAAAGATGCGATTGAATATTCTTATTTTACGACGACAAAAGGGATTTTTGATAAAATAAGGCAGTATAAGGGAGATCGTGATTTTGATGTGCTCCCTTCCGTGACCGATTGCTTGGAAAGGAAAGATTTCGGGCGTTATGCAGCCGGAGATGGTAATATGAATGTTTGTTTTATCTCGGATAATGATATTACAGGAGGAAACTCTGGTAGTGGAATGTTCAACGGAAAAGGAGAACTGATAGGGCTTGCTTTTGACGGAAATTGGGAAGCTATGAGTGGAGACATTGTTTTTGAACCTAATTTGCAGCGTTGTATCGGAGTGGATATCCGTTATGTTCTTTATATGATTGAGAAATATGGGAAGGCTTCCCGTTTGATTGATGAGCTGGAATTGACGGAAAAGGAAAAAAACTAAAATGAAGGTGTGTCCGGATTAAGATGAACCAGCTAAAAATCTACAGACTGTAACTGATAAATGCAGAAAAACCGTATCATTACTCAAAGTTGATACGGTTTTTATTATCGATGAAGGGGGTCGGATTTTAGATTAAAAGTACTTTTAATCTAAAGTTGAGTTTTGATTCACCCCATTTTTAGGCTTGCTTTGTGTCCAATTCTCTTTCATTAAATCGGATTCCTCATTTCTTGGATTTCTTTTTCTTACTGTTGTCGCTGTTAAAGAATTGTTTCCAGTCGTCTTTCGTTTTGGGACCGCGTTCTTCCGTGTAGCCACGTTCCGCACGGCTAGGTTTTCCTTCTTTGGGAGTTGCTTTTTTATTGGACCTGTCACCTTTTTTGCCAAATGACGCATTCCTTGCCGCACTGCTTCTACGTTCACCGTTGTCGTTTTTGCCATTATTTTCACCGGCAACTTCTACTACAATCTTCCGGCCGCCATTCAGATTGACCTTATTTAAAGCTTTGATAACATCTTGTGCCTGATTTTCTGCTACTTCGAAGAAAGAGAAATTCTGCATCAAGTCGATTCGACCGATGATAGTACGCTGTTTCTTCATGTTGCGATTAATCAGTTCTATGATTTGGTTGGCATAGAAACCGTCTGTTTTTCCTACATTCAGGAACAGACGAGTATATCCTTTTTCTGCTTTACGCTCTGTCTTTTCACGGGTGCTGCCATGGTCTTTGCGCTCTTTGAGACCACGTTCATTCCGACGGTCGTTCGTGCTGGGAATTTCTATTTCCGGAGCATTGCTATAGTATTCCAGAAAGCGGTTGAATTCCATTGAAACCACGCGCTTTATCAGGTCTTCCTTTGAAAGCCATTCCAGTTTGCGATAGATTCCGGGCAGGAAGGATTCAATTTCTTCGTCGTTTACTTTTACTTTTTCTATATCATCTATCAACTTAATCAATTGCTGCTCGCAAATTTGTTTACCGCTGGGCATTTCACCCATGATAAATTTTTTGTTGATAATCCGTTCTATCTCACGCATCTTTCCTTTCTCGCGCAGATTGATGATGGCGATCGAAATACCTGTTTTTCCGGCACGTCCTGTACGTCCGCTACGGTGAGTATAGCTTTCTATATCATCGGGCAAACCGTAATTGATTACATGAGTTAAATCATTTACATCCAAACCACGGGCTGCTACATCGGTAGCAACCAAAAGCTGTAAATGACGCTGACGGAATTTCTGCATCACTAAGTCGCGTTGTGCCTGTGAGAGTTCGCCGTGTAGGGAATCTGCATTATAACCGTCTTGAATCAATTTATCTGCAATTTCCTGAGTTTCCTTACGGGTACGGCAGAAAATGATGCCATAAATTTGTGGGTAGTAATCCGCAATACGTTTCAATGCGGCATATTTATCTTTAGCATGTACCAAATAGGCAATGTGATTGACATTTTTACTGCCTTCATTTTTGGTGCCAATTGTAATTTCTTTCGCATCGTGCAGATACTTTTTGGCGATGCGTGAGATCTCCGGACTCATAGTGGCCGAGAACATCAAGGTATTCCGGTCTTCAGGAACTTTTTCAAGGATGGCGTTTATGCTGTCAGTGAATCCCATATTCAGCATTTCATCGGCTTCATCCATTACTACATCTGTAATGGTTTCCAGCTTGGCTACTTTTCTTTCTATTAAGTCAATCAGTCGTCCGGGAGTAGCCACAATGATATGTACGCCTGTCTTCAACATGCGTATCTGGCTTTCGATGGATGAACCACCATATACAGGAAGGACTTTCAGTCCGTTAATATACTTGGAGTAATCGTTCAGATCGCCTGCAATCTGCAAGCATAACTCGCGTGTGGGGCATAAGATTAGTGCTTGAGGCACACGTTGCTTTACATCTACTTTTTGGATAAGCGGCAGACCAAATGCGGCTGTTTTTCCAGTCCCTGTTTGTGCTAGGGCTACTACATCGTTGCCGTTTCCCAATAAATACGGTATTACTTCTTCTTGTACCGGCATGGGATTTTCATATCCCATTTCTTTAATAGCTTTTAGTATTTCCGGGGAAACGCCTAACTCTTCAAATGTCTTCATTTATAATCTATAAAAATTCAAGTATGTAATTTGGGTACAAAGATAGATATAATCGTAGGATTATAAGGTTTTATACGATATTTGTTCTCATTTATGAAAGAATTTAGGGAATATTGGCTAAAGTCCGTTTGGAAGTGGAAAGAAAACAGGGAGATACTCCGCCAATGCGGCAGTTGAAGTCCAATTGCCTTATCGGTCGGAGTATCTGGGATGGAGATGAGAGAATTTTATGGTGTCAGAGTGTTTGTGAATGTGGCTGTTTATCATTCATCTTCATCCCTGAATTCTAAAATGTCGCCGGGCTGGCACTCCAGTTCCCTGCAAATGGCCTCCAATGTGGAGAAGCGGATGCTTTCGCCTTTCCGGTTTTCAATATGGAGAGGTTGGCGGGAGTGAGGTCTATCTTTTCGGCCAGATCTCCCAGCGAAATCTTTCGTTTCGCCATCATTACGTCTAGGTTCACTATAATCGGCATGGTTCAATTCATTTTAGGTTTGTTCGGATTCTCTTCTAATGCTTGCCACCATAGGGTGTGATGTTTCGTCAGTTTCTTAAAAACATATAGACAGAAACAGGTCCATCCCACATTGACCGTCATCCTCGCTGCCTTGCTATCCGGTAATGGATGAAATTTTTCTTTCATGGCACTTCCTTTCTTAAATGGTTAAATCCTGCTCTTCTTTCATCTTTACTCCGATAGCGAATATCTCGGCAAAAAGGATAGGGATAATCACGGCTACCCAGTCGGGGGAATAACCGGCATAGCTGATGATTTTGTAACCCGGCAGACTGATTTGTTCAACTGCTGCGCTTCCTATGATCCATTCCCCGATAGCTATGAGGATTTCTAAGCTTGCACTGGTATATGCAAACCAGCGGAGGCGTCGCACATTGGCGGAAATGAATACTTCGCGGCGCGAGATGGAGATGAGCAACCGGATCAGTGAGCAGAAGCCGATGAGGAAAAGAAACATTCCGGGTATGGCAAACCCCATAACAAGGATGTGCCAGGCCGATGGCTTGGCATACGTTTCTATTTCAGTCACTGTGTAGGGGAGTGCCCAGGCCACGCGGTTGTTGTTCAGTGAATCGACAGTGGTTCCGGGCAACGGTTCTACATTCAGCTTGGCCCGGGTTACATTGTAGGGTATAATGTGATGCCCGGGTTCATACATCTTCATTGCGTTGTTTTGTCCTTCGTTAAATCCTTCCTTGAAGTCTCTCCAATTTTCATTCAATCCTCCAAAGAAATTTGCAATGATGGCTATAATGGCTATGATACCTAATATTCTGAACTTGTTCATAATCTGTCCCGTTCCTTAAATGGTTAACTCCTGTTCTTCTTTCATTTTCAGCCCGATGGCGAATACTTCGGCCACTAGTAATGAAATGAATCCCAGAATGAAAGTCGCGTCGGAAAATGCAAAGGTGTAGGAGAACTCACACCCGTTGAGTTGCAATACTTGCGAAGCTTCGTAATTCCCGATTACAGTGGTGCCCAGCGTGCAGATAAACAAAAGTATCAATGCCCATCCTAATTTGCGCAGGAACCTCACATTCTTCCAGCTGAAGATATCACCACGATTGATATTTCTGATCAGATAAAAGAACTGCAACAAGCTGAAAATTCCTGCTATAACCGAAATTAATGAGGCTATTCCGGTCAGTGCATGGAATGTACCGTTTTCTTTGCTTGGCGCCTCTACCATGCTTATAATCGGTATGATAGATGCTTGTTCTCCTGTCTTTACATTAGTCACGCTTCCTGTTTTTTCAAGTAGATTGGTGGGAAGGGTACAGATCATCTTGTAGTCGGAAATGCGTATGTCCTTTCCTTTTTCTACACTTTCGTATCCGGCTTTAAAGGCACTCGTGAAAGAATAGAACATGATGCTGACCGTTGTTGAGGTGGAAAGGAATAACGCGATAAGTACGCAGATGCAAAAGAGGTTGAGCTTTTTTTTCATTGTTGTATTTATGCTTGTGTATTAGTTACTTCAGAGGGCTTTTCCGGTTGTGGCAAATGTTTGTTCAGGTAGAAATACATGCCGGTCAAGGTGACTATGGCAACTGCCAAAAGAATATAAGTAGGTGTGGCGCCAATCATATCAACCGTTTTTTCATTCATTTCTTCTTTAGTTGATGTAGCCATGATAATGGTAGCCAGAAAGTTGTTCAGAAAATGTCCTATCATGCCCGGTATGATGCTTCCTGTGCGGTAGTAGAGCCATCCGAACACCAGGCCCAGACAGAAGGCGAAGTACTTGCGCCGGATTGATGTGGATGAGGCCGAAGATGAGTGCGGACAGAATAATGGCCGTTTTTGGTTTTTTCCCACTTTGCAGGAGGTGTCCTTCAATGGCTTCACGGAACAGCAGTTCTTCCACCAGGGGGGCCATGAAGGCAATGGCGAGGATGCCGAATATGTTACGGCTCATTCCCATGAATGTGTTTTCCATCAGATTGGGTAGTTCTATGAATTCATTGGCTATATTGCAGATGAACATGGCTGCTATGATGAACGGAATACTCAATAGAATGGTTCTTGCAGGGACTTCAGTCCAGCTTGCTTTGTTGAATTTGACGTATTTGAAATGAATCAGATGCCAAGTCATGGCTATTCCTGCCAGTACCATGATAAGGCCTGTCATAGAGGCTGCATTTTTGCCTGCGGCATAGGCAAGGTTATCATTTTCTGAAATCTCGTTCATTATTGTTATAAAGCTGGTCGGAATGCTTATCAGGAAGGTGAAGGCCAATTGATAAGCGAAGTAATAAAGTACTAATTTAATTGCGCGTCCCATAATAGAGTGTTTATTGGTTTTAAAATATAGTTGTCTGAAAGGGTAGGACGGACTTTTGTATCCGTCCTGAGATATTGTCTTGTATGTTTTGCGATGTCCGGTGCGATTACTGCTCCCACAAAGCAAAACATGAGTACACTTTACCTAAGTGTTGAGGGTGGTTGTGTTTTTTGTTGTTTTCATTACTTTTTGTTTTGTGTGTCGGCCAACAAGTTTGCGTTGTTGTCTTCACGGTAAATACTTTCTTGTTTGTTATGGTTGAAGACGTTCTCTCGGGCGTTCCATTCGGCGTAATTGAGTTTGATTTCGTATGTTCCGGAAGTTACCGTAAGCAGATAGGCCGGTTCCCACAGTTCGCGGTAAGCATCCCAACGGTAGGCTTTCTTCTCAATTACCTGACCATTTTCATCGTGTTTGTA
Source organism: Phocaeicola sartorii JCM 17136 = DSM 21941 (assembly GCF_000614185.1). Classification (GTDB taxonomy): domain Bacteria; phylum Bacteroidota; class Bacteroidia; order Bacteroidales; family Bacteroidaceae; genus Phocaeicola; species Phocaeicola sartorii. The sequence continues at coordinate 12,639 of NZ_BAKM01000047.1, forward strand.
CTCATACTTCAGTTTGCGTGTCAATGTTTTGCCGTCTTCATTCAGTGTGTACACGGTTGTGTTTGTGTCATTCTGGCCGTAGATGTACTTCGTGTTTCCTGTTGTTTGTGCGTTTGCTGTTGTTGTACAACTCGTCATTACTACTGCAACTGCTGCTAAAACTGATTTTAATACTGACTTTTTCATTTTACTTAGTGTTTTAATGTTTGTGTTTGTTCTTTCTCGTTTTTCGATATTCATTTCTCGTTTATCGATATGCAAATGTATATCTTATTTTGATACCACAAAAGAAAAACGAGAAAAAATTATCGAAAAACGATAAAAATATATCTTTTTTCATGTCTTTCCGGGTTGAAGTGTATGAAAAAACAGATTTTATGCAGGGGATGTCTGATATTGGTAAGTTAATTCCTCTGATGGCGGTTGCGTCTCTCCGGGAATGTTGGCGAAGATGTGTGGAAAGTGTAGTTTGAAAAGGGGAAGGCTGTGCAATGATACACTTGATCTCTAAAGAAGAATCCTGGCGGTTTCTTCCCGGTCTTTGTGCATTTGGGCGATGAGTGCGTCTATCGTGTCGTATTTTTCTTCGGGGCGAAGGTATTTTACGAATTCTATGCGCATTTCTTTGTGATAAATATCTTCTGAAAAATTGAGGATGTTCACCTCAATACTTAAATTTTTGCCATTATTGATAGTGGGGCGATGTCCTATGTTCAACATTCCTGCCCATTTTTTACCTTCTACATATACATATACCGCATAAACTCCTTCCGAAGGGATCAGTTTGTCACTACAGTTCACTTGTAAGTTGGCTGTGGGGAATCCTATTTTTCTGCCTACTTTGTAGCCGTCCACTACTGTTCCGTCCAAATAATAGTTATATCCTAGGAATTTTTCTGCTTGGCTTACTTTGCCTTCTTTTAATAGTTGACGGATGACCGAAGAGCTGATTTTATCCTCTCCGTCCGTATAAGCTCGCGCGCGTACTATATATATGTTTAATTCCTCACCATAACGGCAATAATCGTCAAAACTTTCACTGCGGTTGTGCCCGAAACGATGGTCATAGCCTATAACTAATGTGTGGATATTGAATTTGTCACGTAATAATCGCATAAATTCCCGGGCTGAAAGCAGGGAAAGCTCTTGTGTAAAGGGAAGAAGAATACAGTAATCTACTTGCGTCGTTCCCAATAAGTCGATTTTTTCTGTTGGTGAGGAAAGTAATTGCGGGCGGTAAGTGGTTTGTATCACTTGTCTGGGATGCACGGGAAAAGTGATCAATGCAGAACATAATCCATCCTTGGCGGCTACCTCTTTTACTTGATTGATAAGAAAGCGGTGTCCGAGATGCACTCCGTCAAAAAAACCGATAGTGGCGGCTGAAGGGGGCAATGTTTGATGGTTTATATCCGATCGTATTTCCATTATTCAAAAAGTGAACTTAAATCTTCTCCGACATGATAATGATGGGATCTTATGCCAAGTGTCATAGCTGCCTGGCAGTTAGTTTCCGAGTCATCTATAAAAAACGTTTCTTCGGGCAGGATGTTTGCTTCGTTCATCATTTGTTCATAAATATCTTTTCCGGGTTTGGCTTTATGCATCTCGAAAGACAGAAAAGTATCTTCAAAAAAGTCATTTATGCGGAAGCCCCGATAACTGAACATTTGTTCGCAGGCATAGCTCCAATGTATCCGGTTGGTGTTGCTGAGCAGATAAACCATATAACGCTCGCGCAACTCTAGTAGTAAGTCTAGTTTCTCACGGGGGATATCAAGTAACATCAGATTCCACATGTCATCGATTTTACGGTCGGACAGTGATTCGCAGGTTTCTTTACGAATAGTCTCCCGGAATTCTTCCGGAGTGATCTCACCTAATTCAAATTGGGAAAAGAAGCCTTTTCCCCTGAACTGGCTTGCCTGCTTCTCGATATCTTGAAAACCTGCTTTACGAAAAGCATTCAGGCAATTGTCAAAATCCAGATTTATTAATACTCCCCCTAAATCAAAAACGACATTTTTAATCTTACTGTCCATAGCTCTTTATGTGCTTTATTTTTCTTTTTAGCTTTTCTTTTGCATTCGTTTTATCCAACGGTGGATTTCACCAGTCCACAATACGAATGATGTTCCTGTGATAATATAAATCCAAGTCATGAAGTCCATAGGTTCGGTACGGAATACTTTACCTCCGAATTCTACAATCAGAATTTGTCCGACCAAGATAATGATAGCCACACTTAGCATGCCTAATGCATGGCGGGAATCTTTGAATACAGAATGGTTGGTTCCGAAAACACTGGCATTGAACAGGTTCCAGAATTGCAGCATCACGAAGATGGTAAAGAATTGGGTTAAGGCTTGCCCTACTGAATCTGCTGGCATTTGTTTGATGATGACAATTAATGTCATCAGTATAGCAAGGAAACAGAAGCCTGCACCTAGTATATTCTTGCGCATGGCTTTGGTGATGATAAAGTCATCAGCCTTGCGTGGCTTTTCATTCATTACATCTGCGCTGGGGGGGATGGATGCCAGAGCCATAGCGGCAAAAGTATCCATGATAAGGTTTACCCAAAGCATTTGTGTTACGGTTAATGGTAGTTCTGTGCCAAAGAAAGCTCCTAACAGAACACTGGCCAATGCGACCACATTGATAGTCAGCTGGAATACGATGAAGCGCTGGATGTTTTTGTAAAGGGAGCGTCCCCACATCACTGCGGTAGCAATACTGTGGAATGAGTCATCCAATAAGGTAATGTCACTGGCTTCTTTGGCTACTGAAGTACCGGTTCCCATAGAAAGGCCTACTTGGGCATGGTTCAGTGCAGGAGCATCGTTTGTTCCGTCTCCGGTTACTGCCACTACAGCTCTTTTCTGCTGTAGCAGTTGGACCAGGCGTTGCTTGTCCATAGGACGTGCACGGCTCATCACTTTCAAGTCAAGTACACGGTCTAAAGCCTCTTCATCGCTCAATGCGGCGAATTCTACTCCTGTTATGCGGTTACGCTCTGTATCCTCAGGTTTCCATAGCCCTATTTGCCGGGCAATCTCGGTAGCTGTTCCCGGAGTATCTCCTGTGACAATCTTCACGTCGATACCTGCCGACTGACATTTTTGTACGGCCTCCGGAACATCGGGACGGATGGGGTCGCTGATGGCCACGATGCCGAGGAAGGTCATGCCGCCTTCGTTCACCAGTCCGACACAATCGTTGCCGGCACTTTCAGGGATGATTTTGTAAGCCAATCCCAAAGTACGCATTGCTTTATTTTGAAAATGGAGCAGATCGGATTCATAGCCGCTCGTGTCTTCAATAGAAAGATCGCATTTCCCCATTACTATTTCGGGGGCGCCTTTTATGTATAGCACTTTCTTTTGTAGTATGGGTGAATTCACCAATGTAGCCATGTATTTACGTTCCGTAGAGAAGGTAAGCTGATTGATTACTTCTGCATTCTCACGTAGCTTCAAGTAGTTTTTGCCTTGTTCATTTAGCCAGAGCAATAAAGCGATTTCGGTAGGATTACCTACTCCTGATGGTTTTTTGCCTTCTCCTGTTTCCTCTAGAAAAGCAGTGGAGTTAGCACTGATACTTTCAGCTATCAGATCCATGTCTTCGGATTCAAGTTTGCTTTCATGTACCTGCATCAGATTTTGTGTTAATGTGCCTGTCTTGTCGGTACAGATAACCGTGATGGCCCCCATTGTTTCGCAAGCATGCATTTTACGCACCAGGTTGTTGGTCTTCAGCATACGGCGCATGTTCAGTGCAAGGCTTAAAGTGACACTCATCGGCAGTCCTTCGGGAACAGCGACAACGATTAAAGTGACAGCCATCATGAAGTATTTCAATACAATACGGGCAACCGCCATCCATCCATGCCAGTCGGTTATCTCGTGTATGCTGAGGTAAGCATAAAGATCCTTGGCTGTGAAAACTATGAAAGTAAGGGTAGCGATAGTGAAACCTATTTTTCCGATGAAACCGGCCAGTTTGGTTAACTGAATATTTAATGGAGTTTCTTCTTCATTTTGTTCGGTGGCCTGGCGTGCTACTTTACCTATCTCGGTAGAGTCTCCTACACGTTCCACTTTCATGATGCCATGTCCGTCAACCACTGTAGTCCCACGCATCACCTCGTTGCTGGGGTAAGTGGCTTCCTCATCAAAGAGTTCTTCGTTAATGGTTTTATTAACCATTAGTTCTCCCGTTAGGTTAGATTCATTTACCTGCAGGGAAATGGCTTCCAACAGAATGCCGTCTGCCGGAATTTCTTCCCCTGTATTTAGTACGACAATATCGCCTGTTACAATATCCTTACGGGGAATTTCCCTTACCTTTCCGTTTCTGATAACGGTGACCGGTGTTTCCTCACCGACAGCATTCAGCAAATCAAATTTTTTGTTGGCATCATATTCAAAGTAAAATCCGATGCCGGTTGCCAGAAAGATGGCAAAGAAAATACCGATTGTTTCAGCATATTCATCTTCAATAATGGCGATCACCAGAGAAAAAAATGCAGCAACCAGAAGAATACGTATAACCGGATCGCGGAACTTTTCCAAATAAAGTTTCCACATAGAGGGACGCTTGGGAGGTGTCAGAAGGTTATTTCCGTATTTCTCCCTATTGATAAGGACTTCTTTGTCCGTAAGCCCGGTAAGGGCGTTTTCCTGTTTTTTTTGTGCCATACGGCTTTGCAGAGTTTATTAATGGAGCACAAAAATACAATTTATATCCTTACGAAGGGGGAGAATTAAATCTTTTTATTAATTTTTGGGCGATAAATCTTGCAAGTTTCAAGGGAATATACTACTTTTGCACCTGCAAACAAGAAGTTGTGAGCGCGGGCTTTTAGCTCAGTTGGTTAGAGCAACAGACTCATAATCTGGAGGTCCTTGGTTCAAGCCCAAGATGGCCCACAAACAGAAAAGGCTGATTCTTAATAGAATACAGCCTTTTTTGTTTTTCTTTTTTTATGAACTGAGTTTGATATTTCTCCTATAACAGGTAATCATGAATGAAATATTGCTTTATGGGCATAAAATGGTTCACACATTTATAAGCTCTTAAATTGAAAATGTGGCTATTACAATAAAATAATATCTTGAAAATTTGTACGAAACAGGAAGATGGTTTTATCTTTGAGAGATGCTAAGGATAGCCGGAATCTTTTATTCCGGAGTAGTGCAGAGCCTGTTGGCATATTGAAATACAAAATTAAATTTAGGTTTTATGGTTAAACGTTATGGTTGTGCAGGTATTTTATTGCTTGCGATGGGGTTACTCCCTTTAAGGCACAGGACAACGCTGTGGCCAAAGAGATGGCTATAAAGATAGCCGATCGTATTGTCGCTTCTACTGTTTATGAGTTCAAAGATGTAAAAACAGGTAAAATATATACTTCTTTGGACAATGTTTCTTTAAATCCGGATATACGTGTCAATAGTAAATATTTGAATTGGCATTACACAAACGGAGTGACAAACATGGCTTTGATGGAGTTGGGTGACAAACTACAGAGTCGGAAGTATGAGGATTATGTACTGAAGAACATGAAATTTGTTTTCGATAAGACTAACCAGTCCTATTTTCATCGTTTATATGATAAAACTTTCCGTGAAGGAGGGTGGAGAGCAGTTCCCCGTCTTACCTGGCACATGATTTATAGAAATAAACGTCTGGATGATAACGGACCGATGGGGGCTAGTCTGATAACCTTGAACCAGCGTCATCCGGACGAGGCTTTCCGGAAATATATTGAGACAACGAACCATCATCTTATGGTCTCGGAACCTCGCTTGGCCGATGGGACTATAGCCCGTTTGTGGCCTCATGAGAATACCGTGTGGGCAGATGATGCGTTTATGGCGGTATCTTTTATTTCCAGAATGGGGGAGATTACCGGTGAAAAGAAGTATTTTGATGATGCGGCTAATCAGATATTGAATTATACACGGTATTTGTGGTGTCCTGAAAAACAGATTTATTATCATTGCTACCATACAGATAATAAGGAACATGGAGTGGCGCATTGGTCCCGGGCCAATGGATGGATTTTTATGGCGACAGCCGATCTGTTGGCAAGAATGCCGGAAGATCATCCTATGCGTGAGGATGTGATAAAGAATTTCCAAATGCAGGCTAGTGGGGTAGCCCGGTATCAAGGGAAAAACGGTTTGTGGCATCAGTTGTTGGATAAAGAAGATTCTTATGAAGAAATTACCGGTACTTCTATGTTTGTATTCGGTATAGCTAAAGGTGTGAAGGAGGGATGGTTGCATCCGGACTTCATTTATGTAGCATGGCAGGGATTAAAGGGCATGTTGTCAAAGATTTCAGAGAAGGGTGATGTTACGGCCATTTGTGTCGGCACAGGTATTATGCCTTCCACCGTGTTTTATTATAACCGTCCTACTCAGGAAAATGACCCGATGGGTGAAGGACCTGTGTTACGCGCTTTGGTAGAAATGATTGACGCGCCTAAATATACGGAGATTAGCGCGAATGATCAGTATGACAAGATAAAATAAAAAAGAGACTAACTTACCCGTTGGCGAGCTGGACCTGGCTTGCCAACGGGTATATGTCAGAATGTTAAATCAAACCGTCCTTCTTTCATTCTTCCTCCTTCAAAGGTTCCGCTGATTATTCTGTTGCTCAAATCAAAGCGGGTTATATTGACAATACCGTCTTCCAGTTTCTCTTCTTGTTTATTGCCGTCTTTGAATACAGCGTCGGTATAGATCGTCTGATCATTGTCTGTCTTTTCAAGAGCACTGTAAATCGTGATATTTTTTTCTTTCGGATCAATGATATTGAAAGAAATAGACGCATTGGTATCTACCCGGACATATATATTGACTGTCGCTTTTTCGTCTTCATTACAAGCGGGATAGTAAGATGCTTTATGATCCGGGCCATAGCGTTGTCCCGTATATACCCAGCCGTCTATCAGACAGCCAAAAGTATTGGCGCCTGTTTGAGTGGCGGGAGGCATGAGGTAGGATCTGCTGAAAAATCTTCTCCATCACAAGAACTGCATAATGCGAGTGTTAACACTATTGTAATAAGATATTTAATCATGGCCTGAATCTTTTAAAAGTGATAATTAATACCTGCTGAGAAAGATAATTGGGAAATATCATCCGAACCGTTCATCGGATAATGTGGCTGCACCGTCCATTCTTTATGATGATAGCGGACGGAGTATTCACCGGAATATGCCAGAATATAGTTTATTTTTGCGCTGATTCCCCAATGGGAGGAGAGATGGTATTCTCCACCTGCGCCAAAGTTTGCCGCCCATTTGTTCATGGATACTTTCCGTGGTTTGTCATATACCGTGCTGTTATCTTTATATATCTGATATCCGGTTCCGGTAGTAAAATATAGGCTGAATTGTTGTTTCAGCCAATGCAGGGAGAACTGTGGAGCGAAATAATGTGTTTGAATCTTGTCTGTGCTGTTTGGCATATCGCCTGTATATCGGTTGCCCTGATAAAGTATTCCGAAACCGGCTCTTATAGCAGGCTTGTTTCCTACCAGATAAGTGTAACTTCCTGACCAGCTTATGCCGTTGCGTAAACTTGAAGAGCATCCTGCTGTTCCTATCAGTTTTCCGGTATAGAGAGCAGGACCTGTTTGAAAGGATAGAATGGATCGTCTGCATGTGCCGGATTGTGCATACAGCAATGCTGAACACAGCAACGTGGCCGCTACAAAAAAACATCGTTTACATTTCATAACAATTGTGTTTGTCTAGTTAAGTATTATGGGCACAAAAATAATAAATCATTGAAAATAATAGCATAAATAGATTGCTTTTTTTAATCGAACTTGAAAAATGTGATAGATTAACGTTTTCCTGGCATCCCTTGCACTACTGAATATTATTTAAATGCGGACATTGAATCGTGAAGGAAAGTTATTATTAAAATATTTTCCCGAGGAAATTTGTTATTAAGGAAAGTATGAAATATATTTGGAAAAAGTTTCCTAAGGAAATAATTAAAGGAGGTAACGTGACGGAGTCCGGTTTTAATCATAAAAAGAGAAGAGTATGAAAAAAGAGTTTGTAAAAAGGCATGGATGGACATTGCTTGGCATTGTGGCAGGAACGGTAGGAGGATATTTGTATTGGCGGTATATAGGTTGTACCACTGGGACCTGTCCTATAACATCTTCTCCTGTCAGCAGTTCCATTTGGGGGGCGGCGATGGGAGGGTTGCTTCTCAGTTCATTTATGCCGGAGCGTAAAGAAATAAAGAAGGAGGAATAAGTATGAATAAGACGATTTTATTTTTTTTAGCCCTTGTGCTGGCTACCACTACAGCTTGCGGCAGAGGGAACAGTAGTAATAACCCTGTAAAAGAAGAAACTATGGCAACAGAAGGAAATGGAAAGGTCATACATCTGACCAAAGCTGAATTTTTGGCGAAAGTATATAATTTCGAGAAAAACCCGGAAGAGTGGAAATATGAAGGTGACAAACCGGCTATTGTGGATTTCTATGCTGACTGGTGTGGTCCTTGCAAAATGGTAGCTCCTATTCTGGACGAATTGGCAAAAGAATACGATGGACGGATTGTAATCTATAAGGTGGATACGGAGAAGGAGCAGGAACTGGCAGGCGCATTTGGAATACGGAGTATTCCGTCCATTCTGTTCATTCCTATGGAAGGAAAGCCGGAGATGGCACAGGGGGCTATGCCCAAAGCATCTTTTAAAAAGGCTATTGATGAGTTTTTATTGAAAAAATAAGTACTTTTGTGCAATAGCATCAAGAAGAAGGAGCAATATGGAAACTTTATGTAAAATAAGAGATCTCTATCGCGCTATTGCAGAGTTTGAAATACGTTTTGAAAAGGCGCACCACCTTTGTCTGAACGAAGGAATGTTGTTATGCTGTCTCTCCAGAAAGAAACGCTTGTCCTCGGGAGAGATAGCAGAACAACTGGGACTTACTAATTCGAATACTTCTAAAGTTATCAGGTCTGTGGAGGATAAAGGTTATATAGAGCGTAATTTGGGAGACTGCGATAAACGACAGATGTATTTCTCGCTTACGGCGGAGGGGAAGAAAATACTGAAAGAGATGGAATGCTGTAACATTGAAATTCCTGAGTTGTTGAAGTCCGTATTATGATAGAAAGATACTGTTGTAGATGAAGGCTGTTTTTATTTTTATATCCTTGCTGATGATGCTCCACCCCGCTTTCCCGCAAAGCAGGATGGAGCATTATCTTGATTCGTTGGGATTGGTGAATATAGGCAAGATGGACAAGACCTTGAAAATAGATTTGATGTACACCCGTGCCGACAATTTTACCGGAAAAGTCCTTTATGAGGATTTGCAGGAAGCCTATCTTCATCCCGAGGCTGCCAAAGCCCTGTTGCAAGCGCAGCAGCGGTTGAAAGAGTTGTATCCCGGTTATTCTTTGATTATTTATGATGCCGCCCGTCCCATGTCCGTGCAGCAGAAAATGTGGAATGTGGTAAAAGGCACTTCCCAAAATATATATGTATCCAATCCGGCCCGGGGAGGAGGGTTGCATAATTATGGTTTGGCGGTGGATGTAAGTATTGCAGATGAAAAAGGAAATCCTTTGCCTATGGGGACCAAAGTGGATCATTTGGGCAAGGAAGCACATATAGATACCGAGGCGGCAATGGTACAGCAGGGAATCATGACAGCACAGGAACGGAAAAACCGTTTGCTGCTGCGCCGGGTCATGACGGATGCGGGTTATAAACCTTTGCGTAGTGAATGGTGGCATTTCAACTACCGCAGTCGTGAAGAGGCAAAACGGAACTATAAAGTAATTAGATAAAGGATGGAAATATCAGCAAAAACACTCCGTTTCATCGAAGAACACAGGGAGGACGATACGCGTACACTTGCTTTGCAAAGTAAGAAATATCCCGATGTGGACATGGCGGCAGCTGTCACACAAATTGCCGGACTGCAGGTAGCGTCCCGCAAGATACCTTCATGGTATCCGGTTTCCGCATTATGGTATCCCCCTCATTTGTCTATGGAACAATGTTCTTCCGAAGCAACTGCTTTATATAAGGCTTCTTTGTTGGAAGGAGATACTTTTGCCGATTTAACCGGAGGTTTCGGTATTGATTGCAGTTTTATCTCCCGGAATTTCAAGCAGGCTGATTATGTGGAAAGGCAGGCAGGACTTTGTGAGCTGGCTTTGCATAATTTCCCTTTGTTGGGGTTGGGACACATTCGGATACATAACCGGGACGGGGTATCCTATTTGCAGGAAATGCTTCCGGTAGATTGCTTGTTTTTAGACCCTGCCAGAAGAGACGGGCACGGTGGCAAGACGGTTGCCATCTCTGATTGCGAGCCGGATGTTACTGTTTTGGAGCCTTTGCTGGTTGATAAGGCAAAGAAAGTGATGGTGAAATTATCGCCTATGCTGGACATGTCATTGGCATTGAACGAGCTGAAAACAGTTCGTGCGGTACACATTGTCGCTGTGAATAACGAGTGCAAGGAGTTATTGCTGATATTGCAAAAAGAACCCGTTTCATCGGAGGTAAGCATCCATTGCGAGCATATTGCAGGCAACGGGGAGAACCAGCATTACACCTTTACCTTGAAGCAGGAAAAAACGTCGCCCTGTCCCTTGGCCGATGAGGTCGGTACTTATTTGTATGAACCGAATGCCGCTATACTGAAAGCCGGTGCTTTTCGTTCTCTCACACAAACCTATCCTGTGGCGAAACTTCATCTCAGCAGCCATTTATATACCTCTGCTTCTTTGGTTCCGGATTTTCCGGGACGTCGTTTCCGGGTTGAGGCCGTATCGGGTTTTGGAAAAAAGGAACTGAAAGCGTTCTTGGTGGATATGGACAAGGCGAATATTACGATCCGCAACTTTCCATTATCGGTTGCGGAACTTCGCAAACGTTTGAAACTGAAAGAGGGAGGAGATGATTATATCTTTGCCACTACCTTGTCCGGCGGGCAGAAAGTCTTGATTAGAGGGAAGAAGTGTTAGTTTATAATCCGTATGCTGTTGTCTTTGGACAGTTTATGGCGTAATGGACAAATACGTACGAGTCGCATGAATGGAAGAATTTGTTATCTTTTTGGGGTGATAAGCGGTTAGTGATTAATAGGCTGCGTTATCATGCCGCAGGTATTAACCGCTAATCACTAACCGCTAATTACTAATTCGCCATTTTTGCCTTGAAAGCCAGCGCATACATACGCATCTGCTTTACCATTGCCAGCAAGCCATTGCTACGGGTGGGCGACAGATGTTCTTTCAGGCCTATCTTTTCTATAAAGTATAAATCACTGCTTAATATTTCATCGGGGGTATGTCCGCTGACTACTTTAATGAGCAGGGCAATGATACCTTTTACAATCAAGCGTCACTTTCCGCCTGGAACACCACTTTGCCGTCTTCCATATCGGCTTGCAGCCATACGCGGCTTTGGCAACCATCTATCAGGTTTTGTTCTGTTTTATATTCGGGGGCGAGTGGTTCCTGCTCGTTACCCAAGTCTATGAGCAGTTGATACTTGTCCATCCAGTCATCAAAATCACTGAACTCTTCTATCACTTCGTTCTGAAGTTCGTTTATTGTTTTCATTGTTTTATCATTTATTTCTCATTATAAATCACATCCATTACCGTCTGTCCTACCGCTTTCAGCGTGTTACGGTCAATGTTTTCCATCGTATCGTTTACCGTATGCCAGAAAGAGCCGAAAGAACTTTGCGGATTGTCGGCATCATAGTTAATGATGTCCACACACGGGATACGCGCCAACTTGTTGACATAGATATGGTCGTCCACCGTCTCGCCCCCGTCTTCTTTTACAAAATAGTTGCCATATCCCAGCTCATGTGCCTTTTTCCAGATTTTCTTCATCTCGGAACGGGCGGTGCGGGCCGAGTAACCTTCATAATAGAACGTGGCATCTTTTCCTCCTACCATATCCAGCAAGATTCCATAGCGTGCATTATAGTTCTGGACATGTGGAGTACGTGCCCAATATTGTGATCCGAGACACCAAGTGTCCTGTTTGTACCTGCCGTCATAAAATTCGGGAATTCCATAATCCTCCGAATCGAAAAATACGATATCTATGCCTAAGGCAGGTTGTTCCTTCTGTATCTGACGGGCGATTTCCAGCAGCACCCCCACACCGCTGGCACCATCATTCACTCCCAGTATAGGAGTATGGTGATTCTTCGGATCGGGATCATTGTCGGCATACGGGCGGCTGTCCCAATGGGCGCAAAGCAGGATACGTTTTTTGCTTTCGGGCTTGTAGGCACCGATAATGTTGCGTGATTTCAGTATCGTACCGTCGTATGCTATCAGATCGGCATATTGATTGTACACCTTGGCACCGAATTTTTCCAATTGTCCTGCCAGATATTCCCCACATTCTTTGTGCGCCTGCGTGTTGGGGACACGGGGACCGAAATCGGCTTGTACCTGAATATACTGATAGGCGCTGTCCGCATCGAATTCGGGAGCTTTGATCACTTCTTTGTCTACGGTTTCTGTCTGGTCGTTTCTGCTTTTACTGTTTCCGCAGGCTACAGCCGTCAATACAAGCAGCAAGACCGGGATTACTAAAACGTTTTTTATCTTCATACTTATTCCTTGTTATTTAAGTACATATTGTGCATTGTCCTTATCAGGGATAGAGAGTCTGCGCCGCAAAGTTACGTTATTTTCTTTGTACTTCTTCCATAACGCGCAGGAAGTTTCCTCCCCAGATCAGGCGGATACTTTCTTCGCTATATCTTTCCAACAGCAGCCGGCGTGTAAAGTTTATCAATTCTGATGCCGAAGTGCAGCCTGTTATGCCGCCGTCACCGTCAAAATCGGTTCCTATCCCTACATGCTCTATGCCCATGACATTTACCATGTGGTTCAGATGCTCGATGGCATCCTTGATGGTAGCTTCTCCGTTCTTACGAAGGAATCCGCTATACATACATACCTGTGCCACACCCCCTTTGGCTGCCAATGCTTTCAATTGGTCATCCGTCAGATTGCGCGGATGGTCGCAAAGGGCACGGGCCGAAGAGTGAGAGGCCACGATCGGTTTGCTGCTGATTTCCAGTGCATCGTAGAAACTTTTCTCTCCGGCATGAGAAATATCTACCATCATTCCCACACGGTTCATTTCTTTTATCACCTGTTCGCCGAAGGTGCTTACGCCCAGTCCTTCCTCATTATAACGGGCGGAGCCGCAGATATCATTATTTCCGTTGTGGCAAAGTGTCATGTACACCACGCCACGATGTCGGAAACGTTCTACATTCGTGATATCCTTGCCAATGGCATATCCGTTTTCAATGCCCAGCATGACAGCCTTTTTCCCTGCTTTTTTCAAACGGGACAGATCAGCGGGAGTATATGCTATATCTACGGCTGTGCAGTTTCTGGCAACCATCTCCTCTATTTCGTTCAGGATGCGATCCGCTTTGGCAGTTGCCGCCAGCAAGGTTCATCGGTACGTTCCAGCTGTTTCAGGTAAGCCACCATGATGGTTGCGTCCAGCTGTCCTTCCGTCATCTTATGCAGGTCTACCAAGATTTTTTTGTCACGGGTGGCGAAATTTATTCCTTGATCGAAAAACATGGGTGTGTCGCAATGTGAATCCAGCGTTATCATGCGGCTATGCAATCTTTTAGCCTCTCTGAAAGAAGTGGATTCCTGTATAAGCCAGTCGAATACCGGCATCATACAGGGGTTGTTTTCCAGAATAAAACATTCCGGATGCCATTGTACTCCCATCATGGACTTACATTCGGCGGACTCCATCGCTTCAATGACCCCGTCGGATGAACGGGCGGTAACCTTGAAACCCGGTGCAACCTCCTTTACAGCCTGATGATGAAAGGAGTTGACCGGCAATATTTCTGTTTCAAACAATTTATAAAGTAAGGAATCTTTCTCTATCCGGACCGTATGCGAGGCATATCCCCGTCCCAAATCCTGATCGTGTTTGATCCGTTTCCCTTCCATTTGTACATGAATATCCTGATACAGGCTGCCTCCAAAAGCGGCGTTCATTACCTGTATGCCACGGCATATCCCCAGCACCGGTATCTGCCGGTCGGCGGCCAGCTTGGCAAGCAATAACTCCTGACGATCTCCGGGGATTTATGCTGTGTAATTCCTTTACCGGATCTTCTCCAAGGAACAAGGGATTGATGTCCGCACCGCCGGTCAGCAGCAAGCCGTCCAGCGCATTCAATGAGTTTATCAAACTGTTAGTATTGTCAGCTGGAGGAATAATGAAAGGAACGCCTCCAGCTTTCAGAATGGAAGTGAAATATCCTTCCAGCAAAGTGCATGCGCCTTCCTGGAAGTTTCCGGTAAGCCCTATGACGGGAGCATCCTTGTGGCAGGGAAAGGTGCGGTGTATGGCATCGTACTCAGCTGAAATGTCAAATGTTTGAAACGTTTTCATAAGTTAAATTATTCATAGAAACTAAGCAAAGATAGGGATAAATTCAGATTTATTTTTCATATTTGCTAAAAATCTAATGACCATGGAACCGATACAGGACTTCGCCGGCTTGATAAGCCGTTTGCGTTCGTTGAAAGAACGGAAACGTGTGGTGGTTGTTTGCCCTAATGACCCTCATACCGAATACGTGATAACCCGCAGTTTGCACGAAGGATTCGCCGATTTCTTATTGGTGGCGGATACGCCCCATTTGTTGAATTCGGAATATATCCGCCTTCAATATCCGGACCATGTGAAAGTATATGAGGCGACGAGTCCCGATAAAGCGGCCCAGGAAGCAGTTTCGCTGATACGTGAGGGACATGCCGACGTGTTGATGAAAGGGATTATCAATACGGACAATTTATTGCGGGCCGTACTTAATAAGGAACATGGTATCCTGCCGAAAGGGAATGTGTTGAGCCATATTACGGTGGCACAGATCCCGATGTACAAGAAGTTGCTGTTCTTCTCGGATGCGGCGGTCATTCCCCGTCCCACCTTGGAACAATTCGAGGCGATGTTGCGGTATGATCTGGAGGTATGCCGCCGCATGGGGATAGAAGCTCCTCGCGTAGCCTTGATTCATTGTACGGAAAAAGTGAACGAGAAATTCCCTCATACACTGGATTATGTGACTTTAAAGGAACGTGCCGCTGCCGGTGCTTATGGAAACATGTACTTGGACGGGCCCATGGATGTGAAGACGGCATGTGATGCGCATAGCGGTGAGGTGAAAGGAATCAGCTCGCCGGTGGTGGGACACGCCGATTTGTTGATCTTCCCCAATATTGAGTCTGGAAATACGTTTTATAAAACAGTGTCCTTGTTTGGTGACGCCAACATGGCCGGTATGTTGCGCGGCACGGCTTCCCCCGTAGTGGTTCCGTCGCGTGCCGATTCCGGAAATTCGAAATATTACAGTTTGGCATTGGCCTGCGTGGCCGGATAAATAATGTGGCAATTTGTACCTTGATAAATTATTGAACCTATGAAGATATTTGTGATTAATCCGGGCTCCACCTCTACCAAAATAGCTCTTTTCATTGATGAAAAGCCGGTATGGGTGGCAGGTGCCCATCATACAGCGGATGACTTGTCGGAGTTTCATCATGTCAACGAACAGTATGAGTACCGTAAGGACTTTATATTGCGGTTGCTTTCCGAAGCGGATATTCCGTTGGATTTTGATGCAGTCATAGCCCGTGGCGGTTTGTTGAAGCCTACTCCCGGCGGGGTCTATGCCATAAACGAACAGATGAGGCATGATTTGCTCAACGCCCGGATGGAGCACGCCTGTAACCTGGGTGCACTGATTGCCGATGAAATCGCCCGGGAATGTCATTGTCCCGCCTACATTGCCGATCCCGAGGTGGTGGATGAATTGCAGCCGGCCGCCCGTTTGACAGGGATTCCGGAGATAGAGCGTATTTCCATCTTCCATGCCTTGAACAGTAAGGCGGTATCTCGCAAATATGCCGCTTCCATCGGGAAACACTATGAAGAGTTGAATCTGATTGTGGTGCATCTGGGAGGTGGCATCTCGGTAGGTGCCCATTGCAAAGGGCGGGTGATTGATGTCAACAATGCCTTGAACGGTGAGGGTCCCTTTTCGCCCGAACGTGCGGGGACCATTCCTGGCGACCAGTTGGCAGAACTGTGCTTCAGTGGCAAATATACGTTGAAGCAGGTCAAGAAGATGCTGAACGGCAAGGGAGGGCTGACCGCTCACCTGGGAATGAATGATGTGGTGACTATCGCCCGGAAAGCTTCCGAAGGAGAGGAGCCTTATAAAGGAGTGTTGGATGCAATGCTCTATACGGTGGCGAAACAAGTAGGGGCCATGTATGTCACTCTTCGTGGGCAGGCGGATGCTATTATCCTGACGGGAGGCATTGCTCATAGTGATTATTGTGTGGCGGTTCTCAGGGAACAGATTGATTATCTGGCACCGGTTGTGCTGATGCCCGGTGAAGACGAGATGGGCTCGCTGGCCTATAATGCGTTGGGAGCCTTGAAGGGCGAACTGCCCTTGCAGGTGTACCGGCCGGAATAAAGGGAGCGGTGTACATCGGAATAAAAGTGAATGGCAAAATCCTTCAAAAGCTTCATGTATACTTAATTCGTTGTTCTTCAGAATATTATAATGAAGGATTCCTTTGCGAATCCTTCATGTATCCTTCATAAATGTTTATGTCAAAGTAGATTTTCTATCGTTTTTTTCTTCATCCCTTGTTGTTTATAAGGACTATCTGTGAATTTAGCATTATTTTTTGTATAATGCTGATTTTTAAGTGTGTTAGCATTCAAAAAAAGTCG
>NZ_BAKM01000046.1 GCF_000614185.1 Phocaeicola sartorii JCM 17136 = DSM 21941
GACTTTTTGAGTCCTGCCGCCGTCATTTCCCATTCCATAGCGGGCCACTGTCTCCTCTATCTGCTCCACCAGTTCCCGGCGGTGCGCAACGATCCATACCGGAGAGTTGGAACCATGCAGGAACTCCCCCACTATGGCTGTCAGCAGATGCGTCTTGCCCGTACCGGTAGGCATCTGTACCATCACATTCCGATGATAACCCCACTCTTCAAAGAGCCGGAGCTTCATCTCCTGCTGGTAATCACGAAGATGTTCGTTTTTGCAATACATTACGCGGATGCCGGTCGCTACCGGCAACAATGGGAAGAAAGGCTACATGCTTTATTGCATACAGCCTATATAGCAAAAAAAATTATTGATTAATATCAAAAAGAAAGGTCGAGTACTTCAATTTATCTTTCCTCAAAGCAAGTCCTGCACGGAACCAGCATCAACATCATCCTTAATCTTTAAAATAACAGAATGTAATTGGGGTAAATGGATTTTGACAATTCTAAAAATCTCAGCCGGATCTATCGACAAATATTCGTGAGAGATAATATTACGTAAACCTATGATACTTTTCCATGGAACATCACTATAGCCAGCCAACAAATCATGATGAGTCAAATTGTCTATATTCTTTACAGCTTCTCCAATAGTTTGCAAACGCATACATGTAGCATCAAAAATATCTACTTTATCAGGAGAGTATAAAAAATCATTGACCGAAACAATGCCACTGCATCTTTCAATAGTCAATGCAATACGCTCTTCCACAAACAGAAGCATGTCCAATATGTCAGCTTTAGATATAGATTGCATCCTTTTCTATATGATTCCGAAACAGATTACGCATAATTGCAGTCAAAGAGACGACATCCACCTTTACTTCAAAACGCTGTTCCAAAGATTCTTTTATTTCCATTCTGGTGAAATAATCCGGATTTTGAAGCTGCACACAAATATCAATATCGCTATCTTCTTTTTGTTCACCACGAGCCACAGAACCGAAAATCCCCAGCTTCTCAATTCCATACTTCTCTCCAAATTCTTCCTTGAACTTACGGAGGATAGCTATTATTTCATCTTTTGTTTTCATGCGGATAGATATCACGTTACCTTGCAAATATTATAATTTATACTGAAACAAACAAACTATTGGTTGATTTTATTCCAATATTTAACCAAGTTTCCAAGTTCACGTTTCTGAATCAGATTCTGACCAACCAATAAGAGGGCCTGCCGTCTGATTCAAAATCCTCTTTAGAAAATCTAACCGGAAATTCCTGACCGGACAAGTTTTTTTATTATTTCAGATGCACTTTGAGTACGATCCCCCCCGAGAAGTAACGGCAGCGGTCCAGTTCTACCACGGCATTAATGTAATCTTTCCAGAAGGAGTACTCCATACCTAAATTAATCTGATATTTCGCCCCTTCGGGATTAAATGTCAGATTCTCCTTTACGTCTGTATATCCGGGGACAACTTCCGCCATCAGGTTCATGCCATTGACCACCTTGTCCACCCAAGAACCGTTTTCTTTCAAATGAAATCGGAAATTCGCACCCATAGCCGGACTATTCAACTTGTTATCAAAACGGTTGCTGTATATCCATGATAGGTGCGCGCCCAGCGTACCCACGTTCTCAAATTCGATGTGTTTGGTGACAGCTAGGTAATAGCGGTTCAAGAAACCATTGCCATAATTCAATTCCGAAGGTTTAGACAATGAACCACCATTCCACGAATCACCTATTGCATCATTGGCTCCAATCACTATCTGGGGTGTCCATTCTTTCCACCAGCCTTCTTTCCACACCCGCAGACGGAAATGAAAGGAACGGTCCTGATTGATGAACCTGCCGTATGTGGAGGGTACCCAATAACCGGATTGATTACCATAATCTACAGGTACCGCTTTATGACCTGTACACAGGTAACCGGCTTCCAGCCAAGGAAAAATAGTGATGTTGATGTAATAGTTCCATGTGTCATACCACCACCTGGGAACAGTGGCATGATGGTTCAGCCAATTGGCTCCGGCCATGACGGTTTTATCACGCTGCATATCGGCGGTAGGCATGTTCATCAGGCCGGTGGTGCCGTAGTTGATTTGAGACCTTCCTAGTTCCGCAAGACAAACAATAAATAAAAAAATCAGAAAGAACCTTCTCATTTCAAACATTGCTTGCCATTATCCTTAAACCAATCAGCTATAGCCTCTTCAAATGTATAATGAAACTTATAACCTGAGTCAGCCAATTTCTTACCACATATATTAGTCGAAACCATCAGTTTCTTAACACGTGCCGGACATATTCCCATAGGAGCACCCAGCATCCAGCTACAGCAGCCGCAGGCATTAATATCCAAGCAGGTATCAATGGAACAGCATGCTTCATGCCTGTCACCTTTTTCATTGTATCAACAATCTGCTCAATAGTATAAGCCGGTTCAAATGTACAATTATACAATTCCACCCCTTGTTCGTGGTGCTCCAGTCTGTATAACATAAAACGAACTAATTCCTTTACATAAATGCAAGCTTTTATTGTATCTTTTCTACCCGGATACATAAATTTACGCTCACGTATCCCCCAATAAAGACGGGAAAAATTTCCATTTTCTCCTTTACCGAACACCACACCGGGACGAACAATTGTCAACTGTCTTTCCAAAGAGTTCTTTGCTTGCCAGACCATGTGTATCTTTTCAGCCACTAGTTTCGATATTCCGTAGGGAGTATTAGGCATTGGAATTGTTGTTTCTTCTTTCAAGTCCTCAGCTGCTCCATAAGGAGCTATGGAACTAGTAAAAACAATCTTTTTGATATTATATTTCTCTGCAAATGCCGTCACATTCTCCGCACCAAGAATGTTGGTTTCAAAATAGACCGGATCTGGATGTCCGGGAGTACGGTGCACAGCTGCAAAATTAAAGATGATATCATCTTCAGTAATAGAAATCCCTTCCATAGCAATAGGTTTTCTCACATCACAATAAATAAAAGTCACCTTGCCATTCTGGTTATTCTCCACAATATCCAGATTATAAATATTGCACTCAGGACAGATATTCTTAAGAAGATCTGTCAAATGGGTTCCGATAAAACCGGAACCACCTGTTATAAAGTAGTTCATTAGGAAAATATTTTAGTTATGATATTTTGCAGCACTTACACTCTTGTAGATTTCATCATATTTTTGTGCCATTAAGTCTATATTGTAATTTTCTTCAACATCCTTCGACGCACGCTCGGAAAAAAGAGCACCATCCATACTTCCATTGACAATACCACGCACTGAATCAGCATATTCATCTGCCGAATTACAAATCAGTCCATTCACACCATTTTTTATAACATCACGATTACCAGTCACATCACTTACCAAACAGATTTTTTTCAAATACATCGCCTCAAGCAACGAGATCGGAAGACCTTCCCATAACGATGGTAAAATGAAAAAGTCCATATTTTTAATAATATTCAGCACCTCCTTCCTCTTTATCCATCCGGTAATATGAATATTGGGCGAAGTAAGTTCTGTCTTCAACTCTCCTTCACCTATCCATGTAAACCGAGCCTCGGGAAGTAACATCGCTATTTCATTGAATAGCTTGGGATTTTTCTGATAAAGGATTCTACCACTGGTACATATTTGGATAGGACGTTGAATATCCCGACCAATTGGCCGGACAAATGTTTTCAAGTCCGCAGTATTGATACCATTATTTACATAAGTCGCGTTTGGAGACAGTTTCTTCGCCTCTTTATACTCTCCCTCACTACACGCAATGGTCATACAAGGTCTTTTTGCCGAAAGATATTCTATCAACCAAAATAAGAAACGTTTGAACACTGCCCCATCTTTCATCAAAAATGAATATCCATGAGGTGTATAAAAAGCCGGGATATTCTTACAGGGCAACGCCCACCTGCCAATAAAGCCGGATGCCGATGAATGAAAATGAACTATATCCGGCTTTATTCCTTTATACCATTTATACACATCATAATAGGCTCTTAAATTAACCACTGTGCCTATCGCACCTTTGAAAGAGTCTATCCTCATGAGATGCACACGTTTGTCAAACAATTGCTCTACATTCTCAGGTGTCAGCGGACGAATACCATAGAGTATATAGACTTCATAATCTTCAACTTGACGCTTCGTTATATCTATAAGGAAACTTAGGACACCTGTTGCAAAAGGTTCCGCCACATGCATTATTTTCTTCATAAAAAGTACAAAAGGGATTAGGCCGCATGCTTTTCAGCTCACGACCGATAAGAAAAAGAATAAAATAGATTTGTATTTAATCAATATACGGTGTCCTATTTTTCAAAAGACACATACATGTATGTACGGGAAGACTTTTACAGTTAGAAAAAGCATACCACAGCCATTCACCATAGCCTGGAAAATGATATTCTGCCCCCCTTAACGGAGAGTTGGGCAGAACAGGTCTCTTTCAACTTTCGATTTTCAACAGAGTTAGTTATACCTCCTCCATCCTCACCAGATCCCATCCTGAGAACTGCATCACAATCTTATGCAATTGCGTGCCCTGACGCAACGCATCCACTTGGCGCACGGCATAACCGTCTATCTGCTCCACAGCTTGCCGCCACTGCTCCTCGGCCTTCGAGTCAAAGTCCTTTTTCGGCAGGTATTTCAGCTCCACTATGTAGCTATGCCGGGACTGATAATGCGTCAGGTTGGGCAGCAGGAAGAAATCACAATACCCATGGTTCAATTCCACTTCGGGAGCGGTGATGTAATAATCGTTCAGACTCAAGTAAGCCATGAAGAAGCCCTGGATGCTGCGCTCGCCCTCTATGGAGTCGCGGACGGAGGACAGGTTACGGTAAGCGTCTGCGATGTATTGCAACGCCTCACGCCACTGACCGTCGAAGGACATCCGGGTGAACAGCGTCAATAAGGAAGATATTTGTATTCCGCTATATTCGCTGTAGTTCTCCAACAAATACTCATAATACTGCTTGCGCACATTGTTGTTCGGTATGCACAAAACCAACTGAGAGCCATACGTACCCTTTATGGTCAGCATCCCATAATAAAACAGCAGACTAGGGAAAATGTCGGGATTCGTCAAGTCACGGGCCGGAAAAGACTCTTCCACACCGGCTATCAGCTGTCCCTCCTCGGCAATACGGCGGATGACGCCTCTGCGGTCACCGTCCAGACGGTCCAGCCGCAGCAACTTTTTCAGTTTGTTGTAATCGGTTTTCGTATTGGGATCAACCATCCGTTCGGGAGAGTGACCGCTATCCATGTACTGGCGGAGATAATAGAGCACCATGTCACAATTGAATACACGTTCCTCCTGCTTCAGGCACTCCTTGGCGAAACAATAGTTGTCATACCACGGCTTCATCTCCGCTATTATCGCCTCCACGTCGCTTTCGGAAGGAAGCATCCCCGCCTCTTTATAGTAAAGGAGCATGGAACGCACATCCTCGGTACTGAAGCCCAGCATCTTGTCGAACTTGGGGTTCATGGACAAGTGCCAGCCGATGTTGAATCCACTCGTCAGGTCGTCCAGGGTCACGGGGCTCACTCCCGTCATGAAGATACGTTCGAACATACCTTTGAACTTTTTGAACACATCGCGGTAGAAACCGCTGGCATGGGTGATGGCGTGATACACCTCCTCGCCATTCTCGTTGAGCACGATATTCGTGAAATTGTCGTATTCGTCGATGATGAGGTAAAGGGGGATGCGAAGTCTTACCGCACTGTTGCGTATCAAGTCCAGTTTATCGGCCATCTGCCGGGTCTCGAAGAATGCTTTCACTGTTTCATCAGGATATTCATCACGATAAGAGTGCATAAAGTCATCCAGCATCAAACTGCAATAATCATTAAAACGTTCAGAAAGTCGGTCGATGTCTCCGCCCACCTGGGAGAAGTCCAAATAAAGCATCTGGTACCGCCCCCTGAGAGGCGTGGGGTGTTCATGAACCCAAAGCCCACCGAACAGGGAGTCGAAATTAGCAGCCATCGCCTTGTCGTAATAAGCCCTCATCATGCTGATGAACAGACTCTTTCCGAACCGGCGGGGACGGATGTAGAACACATTTCGAGGCTGCTGCTCCAGTAAGGACAAATACATAGTCTTGTCCACATAATACAGATTTTGTTCCCTCACCGTCACGAAGTCGGACACACCGTAGGCACTTGCTTTATCTCTTCCATAACTTTACTCCATATTTATATCGCCACATTGCTTATTACAAAGTTACATAAACAATTCCATCCGGACAAAAGTTTCAGGCGAATTTACTTAATATCCCATGACTATCTCAGACCTGACGGAATGAAGTCCCCCCCCCGGGGGGGGAGACAATTCCACCATTAATAATCCTCAATCCACTTTCCTCGACTTCCCATAACCAACGAACAAATTCACCAGCCACACCCCAGCCAAGGACAGCAGACACGCTGCCCGCGCCTTTCTCCGGGCTTTTCCATCAAACAGCACATGTATTCTTTTCCGGCGGATAATTTCCAAAAGACTACGACGCATCTCCTTTTCTTCCTGCGGAACCTCCAACAGAATGTGAAAGGCGAAACTTACGATACGGCAGTCCAAAGCCCGTCTCACCCGTTCCGGCATCCGCACCTTGTCTGCTTCAAGCTGACGGATTATTCTCATACAGCTCTCATACTTCAACGGCTTGAACGGAGTTCCCTCTATACTGGTACTACGAATCCGATAAAAATAGTTACGATAATTACCAAACGCTATATAGTCACACTTCATCATCAGACGATAAGTAGTGGGTAAATCTTCATACAACCACCCTTCAGGATAACGAATGCCATCAGAAAAAAGGGAGCGATGATACATTTTGCCCCATGCAGTTGTGTCAAATGCCTGCTGATAGAACATACAGGCCAACCCCTCATCCTGACCTACCGACTCCGAAGCCACCGGACACGTGCGGATTTCCACGGACACGGAGGCACCATCCTTAAATTCCTGATGCCGGCTCACTGACAGCTTCACTCCATACTCCTCCATCAGTTTGTAAAGATATTCCACATAATCCGCCGCCACATAATCATCACTATCCACAAACGTGACATACTCCCCCTTCATAACGTCCAACGCCACATTGCGGGCATCACTAAGCCCCCCGTTTTCCTTATGAATCACCTTGACACGACTGTCCACGGCAGCATATCCGTCACAAATCTCACCACAGCGGTCCGGACTGCCGTCATCCACCAGAAGTATTTCAAGATTACGATATGTCTGGTTCAGAACACTCTCAACGCACCTCGGCAAATACTCCTCCACATTATAGCAAGGAACGATCACTGATATCAAAGGTTGTGTCATACTATTTCCGTCCTTTTGCATCATCATTTTTCATGATTTGAATCCTTTCCCCCTTTCTTTATCCCGAACATATCCATAAACTTCCGAATATGCTGACGGATATTGTTCACGCTGCTT
This sequence comes from Phocaeicola sartorii JCM 17136 = DSM 21941, assembly GCF_000614185.1. Classification (GTDB taxonomy): domain Bacteria; phylum Bacteroidota; class Bacteroidia; order Bacteroidales; family Bacteroidaceae; genus Phocaeicola; species Phocaeicola sartorii. The sequence continues at coordinate 7,472 of NZ_BAKM01000046.1, forward strand.
CCCTTGGTAAAATGAACAAATGCCAGCAGCGCCTCTATGAAGTGAGCCTTGACAACAATGCCACCATTCATGATGGTATGCTCCATCATTTCACCCACCACCAAGTTGGCCAGATCGGAGGCATCCTTGCAGGCACCGACACGGATAATAAAGGCATTCAGCGAAACATCATCCGTATAATAAATACGAAGTTCGCCCTCGGCCAGCTTCAAATCATCAGCCTTCTGGTCAGAAGACTTCGTTTCGACCGGAACCGGCTCTCTTTTTTTTACACTTTCCATTCCGTGCTCCTTCATTGCATCCATTTCGGAACGATCTACATAAAAGTTCTGAACTACCTTCGTAACGTTAGGCATAATCTGGTTGTTACCTCCCGTGATATAAAATACACAGGCATTTTCTTCTTTCTTTTTTTCCATAATTTCTGAATTAAACAATTCTTTTCCACACAATAACAGCTCATTTCTGAACGCTATTGGAGGCATGACGCGCAAAGCGTAACTTCGCTGTCAATATTACTTATATACCTATTAAAAAATTAAACAAAGTATGAGACAAAGCATCGTCACTTTTTTCAACGCTCCCATCACCAACAAGGTGCCGGACAGCGTATGCAGCCTTCAGGCTCTTCATGACTATATTGTAAACAACACCCCGCTGGCGGAGAAAACCGGCCGGGTGCGCACCGCACTGACCGACCCGAAACAGTTCCGCCAACTGAAACAGCAGCTGCTGCCGTACGTCACTCCGGCAGGAATCTTTACTTACTGCCGCGAACAGAGTCTGCTCATCCCCAGCGGAGACTTCGTGATTGACCTGGACCATCTGGCATCCGCCGATGAAGCCCGGGAATTGCGCGACCGGCTGTTCGACGACGATTTCCTCCTGCCCGACCTGGCTTTCGTATCGCCCAGCGGAACGGGGGTGAAACTGTTCGTCCCCTACCGCCTGTACACCGACAAAACAGTAAAAGAATCCTTCCGCATGGCCATGCAAAACGCATGGGAATACCTGCACTGCAAGTACGAACTGCAAATAGACAAGTCGAACGCCGACCTGTGCCGCGCATGCTTCATCTGCCACGATGAAGAAGCGAAACTGAGAGAAAAATAATTTTAGCGGTTGGTGATTAGTGAGCTGCGCGCGGAGGTCTGCATAGCATTAATCACGAACCATTAACTACTAATTTATCACTAATTAATCACTAAAAAACATGAACAATCCGATTCAAAGTCTGGAACAACTCGTTGACGCCATCGAGCGTGCGGGAGCGAACATCGCCCCCTCGTATCAAGAATACATGCCCCTGGCCTTTGCCATAGCCAATGACTGCGGCGAGGCCGGAAGAGCATATTTCCATCGCATCTGCCGCCTGTCCGGAAAGTACCGTCACGAAGATGCCGAAAAAATGTACACCAACGCCATCGGAAACGGGCACGGCAAGAACACCCTCGGCACCGTGTGGCACCTGGCCGAAATGGCGGGAGTGGACGTGAAGAAACTTTCTTTCACCCCTTCCCCCTTTCACACGTACACGATACTTATAATGCACCGGGAAAGACGGCCGTACAACAGCCAGTGAATGCATCCGTACAACAACCCGGGAATACTGCCGGCATCGGAACTCCGGAACACTTGTCCGGAGAAGGACAGGAAGAGCAGCCACTGCCCCCTCCCTTCCCCGAATACCGGTGGCCCCGCTTCCTGCAACAAGCCGTGGACTGCGGCGAGTCCAAAGCCCAACGGGACATCCTGCTGCTGGGAGCCATCACCGTGCTGGGTGCCACGCTCAACAAACTGGTCTGTTTCAACTATGGCCACAAGGACCATTACCCGTGTCTGCAAACTTTCATCCTGGCTCTCCCCGCCTCGGGCAAGGGAGCTTTGGCATGGGTACGCCAGCTGGCCGAGCCGATCCATCAGGAGATGCTCTCCGCCTATCAGCAAAAGATGAAAGACTATCATGTGGAAAAAACCAAATGGGACTATATGGGCAAGGAACGGACCAAACATACCGAACCCGAAATGCCACGGATGAAACTTTTCTTCATAGCCGGTGACAACTCCGGCACAGGCATACAGGAGAACCTGATGGACAACAACGGCGCAGGCATGATTTGCGAAAGCGAGGCCGACACGGTAAGCACCGCCATCGGCACCGACTACGGCCACTGGAGCCATACCCTCCGAAATGCGTTCGACCACGACCGTCTGGCCTACAACCGCCGCACCAACCACGAGTACCGCGAATGCGGACGGTTGCTGCTCAGCCTCCTGCTCAGCGGCACCCCCGCCCAGCTCTGCCCGCTCATCCCCTCGCCCGAGAACGGGCTCTTCTCCCGCCAACTGTTCTACTATATGCCGCCCATACAGGAATGGGTCAGCCAGTTCGACACGTCCGGAACGGACTATGCACAGCAGTTCCACCAATGGGGCGGACAATGGAAAACAGTACTGGATGCCGTAAAGGCCGAGACCAACGGATTCCGTCTGCAACTGTCCGCCGCGCAGCAGGACGCGTTCAACCGCCGCATGGCACAAATATTCAGCCATGCCGGCGCCGCACACGGCAGCCACATGCGGAGCACGGTGGCACGTATCGCCATCAACGTATGCCGCATCATGAGCGTGGTGGCATGGCTGCGCTCGCTGGAAACAATCATAGATTCCCCGGAGTCAGCCCGTTCCATGAACGAAAGACTGCGTGCCTGTCCCGGTCTATCTCCTTGTGCCCATACTCCGCGCGAGAACATAACGGACAACATAACCCCCTCCTTCCTGCTCACCATCACCCCCGAGGATTTCGAAGCCGTGATGAATCTGGTGGAGCCGCTCTACCGCCACTCCTGCCATGTGCTGATGTACCTTCCCGCCGCCGGAGTGCCCGGCCACAAGGCCTCGCCCCAGGAAATCTTCCTGTCCTCCCTCCCCATGACGTTTACCCGCAAGGAAGCCATGGAAGTGGCACACCGGAACGGCATCAGTGAGAGCACTTTCGACACCCTGCTGAGACGCATGGGCGAAAAAGGCACGATAGAAACCATCGGCAGGGGCCGATACCAGTTCACCTCACGCGTACGTGTGAAGGGAAAAGGGCAATGAAAGAAAGTTTTTAATCCTTTAATTTTAAATTTTTCATCAAACATGATCAAGACTTATACCAAAAGCAGCCTGGCGCTGGAATATTTTCCGGAATACGTCCACCGTCCGCGAACTGCCGTCCAGCACCTGATGCGCTGGATCAACATGAATCCCGAACTTTGCACCCGTCTCTATGCCACGGACCCGGGCTTTCGTTGCCGGCGCACACTCACCTTCAGGCAGGTGCTTCTCATCAAAGAATACCTGGGAGAGCCGTAAAGCTTCAGAAGTCTTCAAAGGTACTCAGCGTCCATGCGGCATGTGGTATGTTTGCAATGTCAACGACAAGGGAGCCGGCACGTTACTAACCTCCGGCCTCACACGATACTAACCTGCGGGCCCATACGTTACTAACCTTCAGCCCTACACGTTACCTTCGTGCAGCCCGCGGGAAGCAACGTTCCCTCCTCCCCTCGGCGACCAAACGGAATATGTTAAATTTTAATTCTTAATTTTTAATTTATGATTAATTACAGTACCTGTATGCGTGGTAACCCCACCGACAAAGACGCTGCCAAAAAAGCGTATGCCAACGCCCAGTATTCACAAGTGATGACACTGGACAAGTTCTGCCACCACATCGCCAGCCACGGCTGCGTGTACTCGCGTGCCGACATCCAGGCCATTATCATCCTGGCCGTGGACTGCCTGCGCGAACAGCTGCTGAACGGACAGCAAGTCCAGCTGGGCGATTTGGGTGTATTCTCCAACAGCCTCCGGAGCTACGGTGCCGAGACATTGGCCGATTTCACTGCGGACAACATCACCGCTGTGAACGTGATCTGGACTGCGGGCGAACGTTTCAACAATCTGCGTCAGGATGCCGAATTCCAACTGGTTCCCACCCGTAAGGCAGCCGCCGAGGTGGTGAAAGCCTTGAAGGCCGGAAAGACTACGGTAGACCTGACGGGCAATTCTGCAGATGATGAGGAAGCTGCTACTTCCGCTACGGCTATTGCTGTTGATGTTGCCGCTATTGCTTCTTCTGATATTTCTGATGCTTCCACTGTTTCTGCTGATGATAACGCGGAAGCCTCCGGAACGGCCGCTTCTCCGGACGGGCCGGCAGACGGAAACATCTGATCCGGTTCCCCGGCTCCTCAGAGGTAGTATGATGTGATTATGGGACACGGACGACACGGAGTTTTTTCACTCCTCCGTGTCCGTCTGTTCCGTAATCTCCTTATTTCATTTACATTTTAAACTGATCCCCAAAACTGATATTCCCATGAATGAATCCAAGCAAGAATCCAAGAAAATCACCTGGCCACAAATCCTCCGGGCAATTATCCAGCAGCTATCGCCGCCCTCACCGCCCTGGGCATAACCAGTTGCGCATCGCTCATTTAAAGAGTGGTCACAGCCTTTTTCTATTTTCTATTCTTAATTCTCAATTTTCCATATTATTATGATACAAGAAACATTTCCTATAATTATCGGTGAGGAGGAGGTGCTGAACGAGCGCCAGCTTCTCACCATAGAGGACGGACTGATGATGGCCTCCCCCGGTGCCGTGAAATACCTTGTCATCCACTGCTCCGCTACCCGTTGCGACCGTGACTATACTGCCGAGCAACTTCTGCGCGACCACAAGGCGCGGGGCTTCCGCACGGTGGGTTACCATTTCTACATCCGTCGTGACGGCAGCGTGACCCAACACCGCCGCCTGCTGGAGGTGGGCGCTCATTGCCGCCCCTGGAACCGTTGCAGCATCGGCATCTGCTACGAGGGCGGACTGGATGAGCAGGGACATCCCGCCGATACCCGTACACCGGAACAGACGGAGCAACTGATCTTGCTGCTGATGCGGCTGGTGAAACTCTTTCCCTGTGTCCGGATTCGCGGACACAGGGATATGCCGGGAAGTATCCCGAAAGCTTGCCCTAGCTTTGACGCGGAAGGGGTGTTCGGGTATTTGGAGAAACATTAGGGGTTCCATTGTCTTTTCATTCTTTTAAGCCATAGTTTCACCCCCACCGGCATCCTGTCCTTGATTCTTTGAGTCAAGGACGGATGTAAGGGAAAACGGGCGGCAAAATACTCCTCTACTTCCATACTGTTAATCCCATCATAAATATAATCCCGAATCTTATCCGTCCTAATGGTAGGTGACTTCAAGTTCTGATTTCCCTTAACCGCATACTCAAGCTTACTCTCTTGACATACAAAATCGCATTCCACCTGGTTCCAAAAGCATCCCCCTTTACGAGTATTAACTAGCATCAATGAAACGCCCTTCGTACTGTAAAAATCCGGATGATACTTTTCTACTCCCCAATAGTCAGCTATAGTGATATCACCAGCCCGCTCTGTACACGCATAATGACAACGATAGCAGCACTCTCTATAAGTATATCCTTGCAAAAAGTAGGCATAATAAGGATTGGAAACCGCAGTACCGTACTTATGAGTATTTTTATATTTATATTTATATCCTAGTCCCCAGCCTCCACGCTTGTCACGAAAATCATATTCGTCAATATTTGCGCCATGCTTCTTACGGAGAAGTTCCAAATAACGACTGAAAAGTAATGGAGAAGGCACACCATGGCAAATCAAATCCACCAAAATCAAATTATCGTAATCCTTTCCCAAGAAACTGCGTAAAGCAGCTATTTGGCATCCTGTTCCACTATAAAGTACCAGCCTTCCCTCATTTAATAATTTTCTAACCTCGGCAAACGTATTTCCTGTATCGCTCTGCACATACTTGGAACTAAGTAGTGGCTGTAGTTCTTCCCATGTTTCCACTTTAACATGAACAGCACGCATTTTTTCATTATATTTTACTCCGAACACCGCACCGCTTTGACTTATAACAAATGCCGCCCATCCGGCAAAAGCGCCACCGGAGGCACTCCTATAGAGCGTATGTTCGTCTTTCAGCCGGACAGCCCATGTAGCAAGTGATTTTCCATGAAGCAGATCCTTACGGTTCTGAGGACAACGTTTCGCACACAATCCACAATCCACACAGAGATTCCCGTCAACAGTCGCCATGAGAAACCCTTCCCTATCGGCAACCATCCGGATGGCCTTCTTCGCGCACAACTGTTCGCAAGCCCTGCATCCTGTACAATATTCGGTTATCCGTTCCATTCTATTGCCCACTTTATAAATTCAACGCCTTTCGCTCTCTCCTCATCAAGTACTTTGTTGGCATGGGTAAAATCAATGGGAGCCGCATCCACATACGAAAAATCATCGTATGCAGACAGATGCCTGTCCTCCAGCCCCACCAACTTCAAGACACTTCCCAAACGACTGCTATAATCATTCGGATAAATGCTGATAAACTGAGTGTTGACATTGATACTGAAAGCCGTGGCATGAAACGAATCGGTTATCACATAATCTGCATGAAAAATATAGCGCACAAAGTCAAAAACCTCAGGCACGACCACACTTTTCCCGCATTTCAGAATCTGGTCTATACGAGTACAGAATCTTACCAGCAGTAATCCCTTACGGCATGCAAACTCTTTAGCGTAACGGTCAAATTCCTTATTTGTATTCAACTGATAAATAAGTACGTATCCTTTTTTAAATGGTGTTTTCCCTGCATAAGCGCTCCAAAACGAGCGGTCAAGCTGTAAAGTTGGGTCTAGCACATGAACTACATTATTAATCCCCAAGCTATTACAAATTTTCACTCCGGCACTCTCTCTTACCGAAACAGCCTGATAGCGGTTGAGCAAATTCTGTGTTTCATCCTTTTCCCAATCATCCAATCTGTCCTTTCCAAAACTAGCCGAATAAGCTATTTTCCTGATATGTTCTGGTACAAAACCGAGAAACAATTCGGGAAGAACCCCCTCATTCCACCCACTATTCCAAGTCTGATCGGAACCGGTGCAATAGATATCGGATGTAAGTTTTAGTTTCTTAAAATCAGTCATCGTGGTACATATTTCTTTCTGCACATTGAGGTACTTTTCCAGAAACCGCTTAAAGCGTCTGTCCTGCAAAAGAAAAGTAGGATAAAGCAAAATACCCATTATGATCTTTACCGACCACGATTTTGGTTTTGTCCATGCCTTTACCCTGTTCCACGGAGTTGCGTTGTTGCTGCGCATATAATTGAAGAAATCGACCTTGCATCCCCAAGTTTCAAACATTTTTTGAGTGGCCCAAGCTTGCAGGACTGATCCATAATTACGGACGTTCTGAAGAGTTATTATTGTAATGGTTTTCATAAATTTCAATTACCTTTCATTCTAATATAAATCAGATAAAAAATTATTTTAGGGGTATTCACGCTCAGCTATAATCTCCCTTCTTTTTGTCATTAGTGCTATAAGTAAATAATAGCTACTAATTGCTATATAAAACATATTCAAGGATACTAATGTATACGGAATTGTATCTTCAAGATTATCTACAGATATAGTCATATAAAAAAACAAATAGAAAACTATTAAAGCGAATTTCAGCACTCTATTTGAGGTGGAGAATTTAGTTAGATATAATCAAATACAGACTGATATGGAAAATGGAGTTCCGGATAAAAATAAAAGTGCTTCCAATATCTATACAAATAATAGCAAATGAAAGCCAGAATGGACAGCAACTTGATTTTCTGATCTTTCAGATTTTGGAAATAGAAAGATACCAGCAATGCAAACGCAAATCCGAAATAGGAACTCAACCTGCTTAATGGGGGAATAGTTCGCAAAAACAGCAAATTGACAGTAATCGAAAACACATAAGCGTTCATCAACGGATAAATAAACCTATTATATTGTTCATTTCCCTGATTTTTTCTGATGAGTGTAAAATAAAACAAGCATAAGAAAAAGCAGTTGATGATGAATGCAGGAAGAGGACTATCATTCACTGCTCCGCCATTCATGGAAGAATCGCTCGATTCGAAATATCTTAATACAACAAAGGCCAACTGGCTGCTTACCATAGATATGACGTTAATCACAACCGGAAGTATGATAGGAACAAATATTTCTGAGAAAGCAAGAGCCAGCATCCAAATCAGTAAATAGTGCCATAAACTGAATTTCAAATTTTTCAGCGCCCCATACAGAGGTAGTAACACAGCAGAACTGCTATGTATCAATACCGCTAATCCATTCATCACAAAATACCGCATCTTATTTCCCAGAAGCAAATAGCAAAAACCCAGCGCATAGATGACATTGGCCAAATCTTGACGTACGGGAAAAAAGTTTTCTGCCTCAATCATTGCTACAAAGCCGAATACAGGCTGTCTGGTCATTTTTACAAATACCAAATAAAGAATACTCAAACGCAATAGATTAGAAAAAAGAAGAAAAGCAGTATATGTGCCAAACATATACTTGCACACCATGAGCATAAACCCCCAACCGGATTCAAGTATTTTTGTCCCCTCTTCCGTTTCCATTGTCAAATAGCACCAAAAGTTGGTAACATCAATCTCATTAAACGAACGTTCATACCAGCCCCAATCTGTACCCAAATCCCATCTTAACCCCCTGAACAGTGTTAGCACGATAATCCAAAAGACCATCACTTTCTTTTGCTTATCAAGACTCTGTACAAAAACTGAAAGGAGCAACGGAATGTAGATAAGACTATATATTGAAAAGAAGTTCTCAGTCATTTTGTGTTTTTTTTCCTTTAAACGTCCAATACAGATATTTTGCAGTCACAAACATAGAGGGAAGTCCGTAGCCGAATGCTTTTCTTGCATAAGACCACCCGATGTTTTTATAGCCCCCTTTCAGCAGCCCGAGTGCCAGCATCTCATACTGGCATTTATAGATTTCTTTCCACCTTGGCATTTGCTTGAGATCCGTTTCATATGTCCGAAGAAACTTTTCCTTGTATTCTATACCCTTTAAGGGATTTAAGGTCATTACATTAGGTGTGTTATATTTGACAAGGAGAGACTCTTTACAGGTACAGACTTTGTAGTAGCGGAAGAAACGAATGCATAACTCCCAGTCTTGGTGACGCCGAAAGCTTTCATCGAATCCATTAATAGCTTGAAATGTTTCTTTACGGAATAACACATTTGAGGTGTTAAAACGGACTTCTCCCATCAGTACTTCCTGCGCCAAGTTTCCCTCTTTGGTAACATGAATCGTGAACGACCGGTTGAAACCTACAATATGCGTGTTGCAAACACAGGCACCGAACGTTTTGTCGTGTCTTGCCAGACACTCCATCTGTTTTTCAATCTTTGTCGGTTCGAACACATCATCGTCATCCAAAAAGTTCACGAATGCTCCCTTTGATACCGCAAATCCCGTATTCCGGGCGGCTGATCCGTTCTTATTCACTTCGTGAACGATATAAAGGATTGTATTATCCTCTATCAGTTCATGAAGCATACGTTGGGTAAACTGTTGCCATTCAGTACCCATTCCATTATCGTCTACTACTATAATTTCAATATAGGGATAGGTTTGGGCCTTTACACTTTCTATGGCCCGCAACAGGTTCTCCGGTCTTTTATAGGTAGGGATTACAACCGATACTAATGCTTTTTCCATTTATAGCTCTCCGAGTCCTTACTAGACATAACATACTGTCCGTCAACATCAAACAATAATACAGTCAATACCGTCATAAAAACAGAAGCCATTGAAAATATATTTCAGAATGATTGGGCTAAGACTATTGACTGATAGTGTTGAAGCACTGCTTGGGCAACAGTTGCCGTACGCCAATGCTTCTCTGCATATATTTTATTTTTCAATCCTTTCTCGTTTTTGCACAATTCTTGCGCCTTCTCTATAGCCAACAAGATAGTCGATGTATTTTGAGGATCAAAAGTAGGATTACCGGTTTCCGTAAGGATGCGTCCCACATTTCCCACGTCAGGACCCAGCGCTACTTTCCCCGCGGCAAAAGCCATTGGAAGATTGCCTGAATTCAGAATGGATAGCCGCTGGATAAGTACTATATCTGCCGCACAGAAATACCGGACTGTATCAGCAATATCCACATAATTCTTTTGAAATTTGAAACCTTGCAAACTATATATCAACGTTTTATAGATGCGTTGCGGCAATTCCGTCAAGCGTTTCGTGAGAATGCGTTCCCGATAGAATCCAGGAACAAGGAATTGGATGTGATGCTTGTCAAGCCGTTTGGCGAGACACTGAATCATCTCACGCTCTGCATCAGTACGAAACTCTCCAAATGATAAAATATTGAACTTATTACCGGGTATATCCAACTCTGTACAAGCTGCCGACCTGTTTTTGTCAAATCGATAGATGCTGTCATACAAATGATGCGGCACAATGACATGTTTTGCTTCCGGGTATTGCTTCTGTAGCACTTCTTGACTATACTGTCCCATATGAAAGAACAGATTGCAGTGTGAATAAATCACATCATACAGAGCTATTACATTTCCATCTCCGGTTAAATGCGGTTTTAAGTTATGACAGGTAATAGCTATCATAACCTGCATACTTTTAATTTTATCCAATTGTTGAGCCACATTCTCCAATTGCTTTTTAGTTATACTACGTTTCCATAAATAAACTGCTTCCGGCCACTGGAAATGAATGAGGTCGTAAGCTTCCGGATTATTCCAAAAGTCATCTATGCTAATCGTGCAGTCAACACCGAGGTTTGTAAGCTCCTCGGCAATCGTAACAACAAACGGATTGGATACCGTTTGCGAGGCAATGGGGTATAAAACTTTCATCATGAATTTCTATTCTGATTAGAATCTTGTCTTTCTTTCAGCTGGTGCCGATAAAGCGAAAATGGCGCTACAAAACCTTTATTGATTTGCTCCGTGTGAATGTATTTATCAGAAAAATCCTCTGTATGGTTGTCTATGGTAATATAATTGGCACCACTATATCCCATAATATATGTTTTACAGAAAAACGAATAAGTGGGTGTATGAGGTACATCATTGGAAATCACTGAAGAGACAAAAAATGGCTTAATAGACTTTAGCCGTAAGCAATTGCCTAACTTTCTCCTCAATGTCAGTACATTGCTATGATAAGTAAAATAGAACAGTTCGGATGCACCATTATACCCATCACTAAGTATATTCCAAAATACATTTTCACGTGCTGCACTGGGTACATTATATGAAGCACCGGCTCCTTTTATACCTCGAATACCTGTACAACACTCAAATAAATTTTGCATCGGAGGACTGAACGGCCCTTCCGAGAATCCATGAAAATCAAAGTCTGCATACTTATTTTCCGGATTCAGATAATGCACACCGCTAAACACATTTCCATAAGAACAAGTCTCACCACCAATAAAGTCGGCATAATGGTTATAGAACGTAACATTACTAAACAGATTGTCGCAAGCATGACCATAAAGTTTCAATCCTTGATGCCCATCGGCTCCTTTAACCACTATATCTTCCAGTGTAATGTTTCTGGAATCTTGGACATAGAGCGGATTGGAAAAATTGTCAATTATTACATTGCTAATGGTGCCATGAGCCACACGTTTCATATTGACGGCATTCCATCCATAATCCATTTCCTGTGCAAAATCCATACTGTAATAACCCGTTTCACCATGGTGCCTGAACAGACCAGACCAAGTACTTTTGATAACTAAATCCTTAAAGCCCACATGCTCCAACATTTCCACATTAAACACTTCCGGACTACATTCCATGCCAATATTCCATCGCAAAGGCTGCTTCAAAACCACTTTATGATTGTCTATAATCCGGTCTATTTCTACCAGCCACTGCAAAGAAGGGGCTTCTTCATCTCCCGCTCTCAGAGCTGTGCCCCATGAAGGCAATAAATCATCATGATTCAGAATTTGTTTTATCAAACGTCCTTCATGGTTGGTATTGTATGCCACTATCAGAATATAGTTCGATTTAATCTGTAATGCATCCTTTACTTCTATCACTTTATCCCCTAAAAATAAATCACTCGTTATTTTAGTAGCCCATTCCGGTTGAAGCAATTCTCCATCACTTCCAGGATCCGTCATGGATGCACTTTTAGTGACAATGTCTTTCTTATGCTTGAATTGTACGCCCCAAAATATATTGGAACGTTGAATACGCTCGCCTGTTGTGAAAAGAAACGGTGAAAGCCAAGGATTCTTTTCGCCTCTTAATGTAGGTGAATCTGAAATAAATATAGTCTGGTGCTTCCCATTTTTCATTTCTCCTTTCACAAGCACGTTGGAATAATCCAGCGTAATATAAGAGCACTCCTCGCAACTTCTCATATGGTAAGTTCCCGCTGGGAAATAAGCTGTGCCTCCTCCCCTTTTCCCTACTTCATCAACAAATTGTTGTATCTTTATTATCTGATTCTCCCCATTACCAGGCAGGATGCCGAAATCGGTAGCATTGAATACAACAAAAGCCTCTTCATCAAGTGACTTTTCGCCATACATATATCCAGCATACGAAAAATCTGGCAGATGGTGCAAATCACATTTCACATTAATAGAAGGATATTGTTCAAAATGGTAGATAACATGATTCTTCAACTGATAATAAATGGAAAACGAAAAAGACAAAACCGTCAATAGCAGAGTGAATGAGAAACTATCATATCGGTAAAAACTATATATGGCAAAAGTGAACGCTGCACAATATACAGTATAAGGCGACAACATCACCTGCTTCATGCGCTTGATATAATGATGTGAATAACCTGTATTTCTTAATAAGAAATAAAAAATAAACAATGGAATAAATGCCACCGTCAACTGTCGGACAAAATAACTAATCCCTACTAAGGCAATAGTTACAAGAGCTAATACCAATACAAACGTATGTACCTTCAGGCAAACTTTTACACAATATTGATTCAGTCTTTTGAATAAAAGCAGAATCAACAAAACTGGCAATAAAAGCGCCCAATAGATAACGGTGTGGTTATCTATCGTTAAATAAGTTATACCTATAGCGGAAAAAAAAGAAAGAATGCTTTGTGCCTTCCAAGCGCTTGCTTTTTTCTTTCTTACAGTTATAGCTTCTAACAGATCTGATAGATTGGTGGCATATCCCCAAAAAACAGCCAACAAAATAGAAGTTATTATAGTCATTCTCTCAATGATTTATTTAAAAAGGACAAACCGCGACTACGTTCTTTGCTGATCAAATCATTTATATGTTTCCAATCAATGGATTCAGAAAGTAATGAAGACGAAAACTGTTCCATTGAATCAATATAACGGGAAGTCAATTCCAAAGCATTAAGAAGCGTTTTGAAACGGCTTATACCTCTTGACTTGTTTCCATAAACAATAAACGGCTTATTAAACAGTATACTGAACACACATCCATGGAAAGAATCAGTTATGATAAATTTAGAGGTAATTATTGCTTTTAACCAGCTTTCCACCGGAGGTATAACGCATGAACTGTCGTTCTTCATTCCGTCTGGTGTCAATGTATACGATTCAAGACCTAATAGATTCTCCGTTTGTTCCACCAATTTCATTTTGCCTAAATTTTCATCAAGAATGTAGATGAATATTTTATTCTCTTCACTATATTCACCAATCATTTTCATGTATTCATCTATAGTGAGTAGCATGGTAGGGTCTATACATCTTGTTACTTGATTATTAATATGGAATATGCTTTTCACCTGATTGATTCCATCATCTTCTCTTACAGAAATAGCTTTAAACGATGATAATAAGCCACTGCATAATCGAGCCTGTTTTGCCGAATATTCGTTTTGACAGGTACCGAATGAAGCAGCGTAAGCTATTTTCTTTATTTCAGGATTCGTTATATAGTCAAGGAAATAGCGTTTTATTCCTTTGGTATACATTGGACGCCATACTTGATCTGAGCCTACAATTATTGCATCATACTTCTCATTTGTCGCCGAAAAATCAGCGTATGGCATTATATATACCTCTTTAGAAAGAGGTATATATTTTTCTTAAAAGCTGTGGTATAAATAGTTGTTTTAGAATCAGATCTCATAATCCGGCTTTCCAAATCCAAAGGAGTCCATTCCCTTTTAATTATATTCTTAATGATTCGCTTCAGATATGTCCAATACTTCTGTGGCCCTTTGTATCTCAAATCCCATACGATATTGAGCGTCTCCACTTCATGTCCCAAATCACTTAATACTTTATTAAGTGCATAGTTTTGTAAAATACCTCCATAATTTTTATGAAGGCGTAAAGTCATAATTCCGATTTTCATAAATGGATAACAGTAAGCATCCAACCTCTATGGCAATACTCCTTAGTCTCAGCATTAGCTTGGATTTCAGGGCTATAGTAAAATTGGGGTTTTATTGATTTTATTTGTTTTTAGTTGAGCCTACTAAAAAAAATGGACTCAATTAATAATATTTTCTTCAACAAATGTTTTAGTAAATATCATGGCACCTTTACGATTCATAAAGAAAGAATTAATATAGTAATCAGAAGATTGGAATCTTTCATCACGCATATAGTCCACCAAATCTACATTATAATTTTCTGTAGCCAGCTTTACATATGCCGTCATTTGACTCTCTACATACATTGAAGAGAAAAAGTTACCAAGTTCTTTTGTTAACGGCAGGTAAATTGTTAAAAGACGAAAGCCATTATCCTTGCAGTACTGAGCCATTTCACGGACTATTCTGACATTTTCCTCCACTGCCCGTCTATTACGTTCTGACAAAGGTTGCATATTTTCTATGTCAATATCAAACTCAGAATTCCAGCAGTTATATATCCACCATTTGGCATCCTTCTTAACTCCTTCAACATCTAAAAGGTTTTTATATAAATTCATTCTCAAATCTTGAGGAATATCCTTTATCAAGTACTTGATACACTTGGGATGGTAGAACAACGGATATTTGTATTCTTTTATATATTGTTTTTTACTGTATTCAGGAAATTCATCTTGAGAGAGAATACGATAATATTTTGTCAAGTTTGACTGATTTAAGAACTTATAGAAAAAAAAAATTTCCTGGACATATAGGCCAAACAACAGTAGCTCCAAATTTCAACTTATGAGCAAATTTACGGAACAGAATGAAATCATACTCAAATGTTTCTGGGCCAACAGCCCAATTCTCACATGTCAAATATTTAATTTCAGAAAAATCAAAAGCAAACTTAGGTGCATTGCTACCCAATACAACTACATCTATTGACTGATCAGACTGAGTGGAAAGATATTTAAACTTATCTATGTCAATAAACTGATTGCAATAAGCATTGGTGTGCTTATACATCGCATTAAAGAACAACCCGGTAACAACAACTAACAACAGAATTGAACAGACTAATACCATAAGCTCTATTTATTAATCAAACTTTTAATTTTATCATTTATTATCACTCTCATATTGGCAGTAATACCAAAACAATAGATTAATATACCACCTAATACAGTAGAAATGGACATATTAACAAGAAATCGGATATACCCTTCGTTCATATAACTAGAAATAACAAGCAACGGAATACACATTATTCCACCAATCAAAATAATAATCCCATAAGACTGTATATAAAATTTTCTTCGAGATAGTCCGACATATTTCTTCATTAATGTAAGCTCAATGAAAGTCTCGATAAACCAAGGTAAAAGGGTTATAACCATTACGATTTCTAAAGATATGCTCATTTTAAAAAGTACAAATGAAATAGGCAGTGACAATAACAAAGTAGTTCCTGCCAACAGATTCACCATTTTCATCTTTCCAATAGCATGAATTCCCATTACTACAGACCTTGACATTGATGCTATAAGTGTTTGAATAAGAATAATTCTTGTCAAAAAAACGGTATCATCAGGATATTTTCCTAGCCAAAGAGACAACAGAAAAGGCAGTTCAATCATAAGAGGCACCATAATATATAAAATCATCAGTCCTGAAAAACGAGCATTGTGATAAATGAGACGATTCATCCTTTCAATATCCTTCTCTGCATAATATTTCACAATCTGTGGATTTACTGCCGTCTGGAAACTTCCTACAAATTGTGAAGCTACATTATTCACTTGATTAGAAATGCCACGAGCCGCATTAAGCACAGGACCATAAAAGATATTGAGTAAAATATTAAATCCTTGATTGTTAAATAAGACCGATGTACATCCAAATATATTCCAACTGGAGAATTGAAGAATTTCTTTTGCCAATGGCTTATCAAACCGAACTTCAAAATGACACTCCTTGTATTTTCTTATGCAATGGTATCTATAATAAAATACATCACAAACCTGAACCAAAGCTATCAATACCGCATATAACTTCATTTTATCCACATCAACAATAACCAATGCATAAGCCACACCTAATTTGGCTACTGCATCAAATATGCTCATATAGGCATAAATACTCATATCCTCATGGGCTATAATAGAAGCCATATAAGGCACTTGGGTAATATTAAGCATGACAGTTAAAACAGAGCAATAAAACACCCAATAAGCAGCATCCATTCTATCGGCAGATATTACCAATTCTTCTTTTAAGAAATAAAGTCCCCCTACAAAAATTGCTATTCCTATAATCAAAGATAAAATGATATGTATGATTAAAGTAGTAGAAAATGTTAATTTCGATTTCTTGAAATTGTTTTCTCCAAGTGAAAAAGTTATGAATCTCTGTGTTCCAGTAGCCAAAGTTCCATTCATGAATGTAAACATGGATACTAGACCTGCAACCACATTATAGATACCATAATCCTCCACTCCCAATTTTTCCAACACAATTCGGGACGTAAAAAGAGAAACCGTCAATGTGATAAACATTCTCACATAAAGCAAAAAGGTATTTTGGGCTATGCGCTTATTGTTTTGTGATATATTTCCCATTATTTCCAATAAATTTCTTCATTGATTAATTTTGCAGGGACTCCACCTACAACTGTATGAGGAGCGACATCTTTAGTAACAACAGCTCCAGCAGCTATGACTGCCCCCTCTCCAATAGTCACACCCTTCAATATGGATGCTCCTTGACCAATCCAAACATGATTACCGATTTTAATGGGTTCTGATATACTATAACCTTCCTTTAATATAACATGACCATCATAAGAGCGAATTACTACATCCCTGCCTATCGCACAATCCTTACCAATCTCAATGGTAGCTCCACAGGTTATCTGTACATTTTCGTTTATAAAACCTCCGTGAAGAATCAAATGACCTCCCTCGCTACTCGTACATATGCCCCTGAATACATTGTAAAATCTCCATAAACAGTCATAAGTCCACCCTTTTCAAGCCATATTCTTGTTTCTTTCTTCGAACCTTTCACTTGTACTGTACCGATAAAAAGCTTTCCTCTTAAATTCAATTTTGAATCTTTATCCAACTGAATTATTACCTGTTTACGCAATAAAATGGACAGTTTATAAAACGAATGGACTTTTCGACAAAAGAAATTATAATAAATAACTTTTCTCCATGCCGATATAGAAAAGCCTATATATCTTATCCGTTCATATATTCTTTTGACCTTACGCAACAAATTCTTTATATTCAAATGTAATCTATTAGCCATTGTAGGAAGGGGGAAGAATTGTTTTGCAACTTTATCAAAAGAGCATTGATCAACTGCTTCAAAAAAGGCTTTTCTATTGTCAGAAGCTGCTTTTAAAGATGAATCTATAGCAGGATTGCCATTTTGAGCATCTGCCATACTAAATTCCTTCCAAACGACATTCTTCTTTATAGCCTCAAAAAGTTCTAATCCTCTCTGAGAATTAACCATTACCAATGACGTTCCCTTATCTTGATCCATAGACGGGTCAACATTTTCTATTCCCCAAAAGTCAGCTAAAGTAATGTCTGCCTTTTGAGGGAATCCTTTAAATTGACATTCATAACATGAAGGCCGTGCAAAATTTCCACTTTGGAGATAGCCTATGAAATATAAATCATGCCATCTGTCCTTGCAATATTGTTTGCCATTAGCAAAGTCCACCCGAAGTGAAAAATTATGCCATCCCCATTTCTTATTCTTGAATTTTATTTCGGTTGCTTTTGCACCATATTGTTGTTCCAACATATCCATATATGAAAGGAAAACTTTAGGTGAATTCACTCCCCGGCAAATGAAGTCACAGGTGATAAGATTAGGATTATCTTTTCCAAGAAAGTTATACAAGGCATGCACTTGGCATGGAGTACCACAATAAAAAACTGACTTTTCTTTACGCAAAAGTTCACGGATTTGCTTAAACTGGCCTTCCATTGAACTTTGTAGATATTTTGAACTCCGTATTTTAGGAAGCAAACTTCTATCAGGAGATGTAAAATGTGAAACAGTATAGTCTTTATTATATATGGCTCCACAAACATAAGCATTCCTTTCATACATCACATTAGCAAAAGCAGAATGAATCCCCCCCGAAGTGCTATCCAATCTGACTTCTTCGTCTTTATTGTATGCAGCAAAAACTTTTGCAACATTAAACCTTTTCGCTGTGGCTTTACTTATAATAGGACATATTTTTTCACAAAGTCCACAATTCGTGCATCTATCTTTATCCACTTTCGGATACCAAAAGCCTTCAATATCCGTCTGAAATGTTATGGCTTTATGAGCACAAACATCTCCACAAGCATTACAGCCGCAACACTTAGCCTTATCTGTAATTTGAATCATCTATAATTAAATAAATATGGTCGAGTAAGGAGAGGGACTTTCACCCTCCCTTCTCACATTAATATTTTTAGTTCAACAGTTGATTGTTAATACTCAATTTAGGGCATACCCTTTGTATAGACACTTTTGCTAGTGCCTATATATTGAGTTGTTAAAAATTTGACTTGTTTGTTAACTATTGGCATATTGCCAATCCGATTTTATCTGGGCGCAGACTGAAAAAATCTCTGCAACCGTTAAATATTTTAGTAAAAACTTACCTAGATACTCCCAGGCAGACCGTCCCTGTATCTTTACCGTACTGATGATGCTGTAGTAGGCAGCCGCCATCTCCGCCCCTTCGTCACTGCTGAAGTGGAGCATCGCGTTGCGCCAGGTAGTCAAAGGGTGAATCGCACGTTGTTGAGTAGACCAAGGGAATTTCACCCTCAACCTCTCTCGGAACCGTACGTGAAAGTCTCCCTTCATACGGCTCTTCGCATTAGAATCATTTCTTTTGACGTGCATAGGGTACATATCCTACTTGCCAATGATAAAACAGATTGGGTTCTTTCTGAGCTATATAGGCTAACCAATAATGAGCAGATATGACACCACCACGACGAAGACTTTTATATTTCGTCTTTGCCCAATAGGCAATAGAGCGATCTACGGAGATTCCCTTGGGCATAGCCTCCGTTTGGGTACTGGAAATAGAATCGTTCCAAATCTGCGTTACTGTACATAATATAATGTTTAAATGTTCAGCTGCAAATGTATAACTTTAATATTTAAGCCCTAATTTGAGTACTTACCGAATTTGGCAACCAACTAACAGTTTTGTTCCAATAAGGGAATTACATCTTCGCTTGCAAAATCACAAGCTACCACTGCTTTTATGTCTTCCTTGCTTAAACTCATACCAACTGTATCCCTTCGTCTTTCACATTGTGGTAAAAAGGAGTGAAATGATGATTCATCCAGTCCTTAAACGTATAAAGTACAGGACTGATGCATTCATTAAGCGACCATCCCAATTCTACCAACGGATAAGATACATTATCATAATCGGCCGCTTCAATCTTAGTTTTATCCAACAAAATAAGTACATCCCAATCAGAATCGTGACGTGCATCACCACGAGCACGAGAGCCAAACAAGATGGCATGAGCCCCGAGGGAAGTACCTCTCTCAACCGTTCTGTTATAGATTGTAAAATATCTGTTTTCATTACCTGTTCTTTGTTATACGCTTTATACAAACTATATGCAAATATTTTTCTGTTTTTCCTAACATTGTTTTTAAAAGGTTCCTCCAAGAGACAGAATTTCAAAACTAGTCCACCTTCTCAAACGGAAAAGCATGAAGATAGCTGATAGCTACCGTCATATTTCCAAAAGCGAACACCAGCCTAGTATTGCGATGCAGACGCATAATGCATCCCTCCTTCCCCCTGAAGATGCCACCGGTGATGCGGATGCGTTGCTTCTTCTGGAGATAAGCATCCAAAGGCCGGTTCAACAGTTCAATGTTGTAAGGCATGGACTCGTAAAGGTAGATGAACTCCTCCATCTGACGCTGGGGGATGACCGCAGCACGATGGGTAACGTAGTCCGTCACCAGATACTGTCGGGGAAGCATGGCAGACAGGATGCGCTGAAGTTGCTCCAAAGGGGCACAGACAAACAGCCAACCGCTACCTTGCACTTCCTTTTCGTCCGTCAAGGCGTTGAGTTGTGAGACAGAACCGGTGGAGAATGCCTCCTTCACCGCCCGGACAGATTCACAACGAAGGGTGTACTCCTGCTTCGTGTAATCACACTGCTCGAAACGTTTCCGATGACCTGCCTCGGTATAAGAAAATACTTTAAAACAGAAGTAACATTCCTCGGTCACCCCTTCCGATGTACGGAGTTTTACAGCTTTCCTGCCACTGAAAACTGCAATATAGCGTTTCAGTTCCTTATAGGAAAGATACATATAGTACCACGAGAGTTCAGGGTGTTCTTTCCCTATTCCAGCCTGCGACTTGGTTACTGTATTTGACCCCGGGTCTGAAGCAGAAGCGATTGAACTGCTGAGCAGTAACTTAGGCGCCTCGCTCGTTATGTCTTGATTGTCATTCTTTATTCCCATCAAAACATTACATTTTATTATTATTCTATCTGAAAAAAAGGAACATATTTATCTTCAGATTCCACTGTTTTCTTGGGGTTCTCTTAGTAAGAGAACCCCAAGCCTATTAAACTCCTGATTATATGTGCTATATAGATTAATGACATGAAGTTTTAGCAAACAAAAGTCATGTTTAGGCTGATTTTGGGGTATTTTTTATAATGGGAATGCTTCCATATTAAGGAATAATAGCTATATTTGCAGCGGCTTGGGGTTCTCTTACTAAGAGAGCCCCAAATTTTATCAAACATTTAAAGCATAAAAGTTTAAATCCGACACGACGAAACAGCCTACCTATTTGGAGAACAACGACATTTGTTTTCAGTATTCATAAGCCTTGAAAATGACAGGATTACAGTGACCTCCGCCATTTATTTTATTTAAAGAGAAACGCGAAAAATGTCCTTCTTGATATAACAGAAGATTATTATAAACCCGTTGGCGGAATTACATTAGCGCATATTTAATTCTGCCAACGGGTTAGAACTCATCATTTACAACTAGAGACGCACTTCGATCATCATACAATCTTATGTCTCCCCCCGAAAGCACTGTCCAGTATTTAAATTGATAACCAGAATCAGGCGCTCCCGTTACTGTAACCGGCGTATCTCCTAATCTGTACGTGACACTACTCCTGTTTATATCGTCCCCGCGGTCTGCATCGAAATAAAAAGTCTTAGGTGAACTGGATCGAGAGAAGTTCGCTGTCAAAGTACTGTTCGAACTACTTTACTGTATAATAAATTGTTTTGTTAACAATATCATTTTCCATTATTGTTATTACAGATATTTTGCTTACATTTGTAGAAAAAAGGAGCTATATGGGTGACAAGAATAGGATAATCCGTTTTGATTGGGCCGCCAAACGACTTTTGCGTAACAAGGCAAACTTTGGTGTGCTGGAAGGTTTTCTGACAGTACTTCTAGATGAGAAAATCACCATCGTTGAAATACTGGAGAGTGAAGGCAACCAGATCCATGCTGACGACAAGTTTAACCGTGTGGATATCAAGGCACGCAACAGCAAGGATGAGATAGTCATCATAGAGATTCAGAACACCCGCGAGTCCTGGTATTTAGAACGCATTCTTTACGGTGTGGCAAAAACTATAACTAAGCATATCAGCCTGGGAGATAAATACAACACAGTAAAGAAGGTGTACAGCATCAATATTCTATATTTTGATTTGGGTATTGGTCTTGATTATCTCTACCATGGTCAAAATTCCTTTGTCGGAGTGCACACAGGTGATAAACTGATCGTA
>NZ_BAKM01000045.1 GCF_000614185.1 Phocaeicola sartorii JCM 17136 = DSM 21941
AGCGGCATCCTGATTTAATTCCACAGTTCGTGTTTCAGTAGCAGTGTCATCCTGTACAGTCAGTACAATCTTTCCCTTTTGCATTTCCTCAGTCTCATTTTCCCTGGCGGTAACTTTCAACAGCAAACCTGCATCTGTCTGTGATGATTCAGACATAAAATGTTCTCCTTTCACACTTGCCGTAACCTTTGCAGGTTCCGTTTCACCGGAAGGTTTGCCGTCCCAACAGATTTCTTTGCTGGTAGACACAGTGATGGTTCGGGTTTCCCCCAATGCGGTAAATGATACAGGAGAAGCAGCGTCAACCGTAATGATTGAAAGTTCAATATCCGTTAACCACGGACGTGGTTAAGTATAGTCACCTTAGTGGTTAACTTTAACTACCATCGTGGTTAGACTTAACCACCAAGGTGACTAAGCAATTATAACCTATAAAAAGTAAGAAAAGAAAAGGGAGAAAACAACTAAGAGACAGGGAAATATGCACACAATAGACTACCACCAACCCGATGCACAAGCCATGCAGTTGCTTTATAAGAACGAACGTTAGGGGTTGAATGATGAAAAAGAGGAGGTATTGCGGCAAAACAACACCAAATTTGAGTAAATTTCGCCTTTGGAACAGTTATTTAAATGTCACTTTTATTCCGCCACTACAGAGAAGAGGGAAGAATGGATGACCGCCCATGAAAATTTTCAATCACCTGCAAAGACATACACGTGACAGGCTGTCAATCAATAAGATGAATTGATTCGGATGTATTCTTCATAGACTGAATATTTCCCCAAAAACCAGCAACAAAGGTACTTTGCATTATACAACAAAGTTAAAATAATTTATTTTTAAGTATCCATTAGTGAGAGCAATGCCCTCACTGACACTGATGCTACCACCACTAATAAACATCTCATTATAAACAAGTTAGAGTAAAAGTGAGGGCATGAGGGCATTTTCGCGTCCAACTTTCTATTGGTTAATTGCAGTCATTGTTCAGATGTACTCCTGCCATCAGATTTTTTCTCCGTAGATGTGAGTATTTCTATCAAACTTCCATTCCATTTTCCCCCGTCAACAATCAGTTCTTCCCCACGGTATATACGGCATATCCTTAACTCAATCCTGCCGTGTTCCAAATATACTTGTACAAAGTACCTCGCATGGCCTTGCCGTCAATGCAAATGATGTCAGTTGCCGAATCGGATATTTCCTTGCGGAAAACCTCTGCAAAAGCAGACATTCAATCAGCCATCTTTTCATCGTCTATGCTTTGGATACACGGCAAAGCGTAGCTTCCGAGTGTAACCCATACGAAAATAGCCCTTTCGCCTGCAAGCGTTTCAAGTGATGTTTGCCAAATTCAAGTATTTCAGCTCTGGTAATACACTTACTGAGCCTCATCAATATGATAAGCATGAATATATCTTCAAGTTTGTGTTTGAAATTTCCCCTGCTCGTTCTGCGGTATTCAGGGATTGAGGATACAAATATTTTCAAATGAATCATGAGGCTGCCACGAAGGCACTTAAAGTGTTTCTTTTTTAGTAGTATTATGTATAAAAAGTTGTATACCAATAAAATAAATCATATTTTTACTATTACAAGAACAAAGGAAGAAGACAATGCCAACATCATATTGCTATTAAATTCCGCCTATAAAAAATTAAAAAATAAACGATAAGAAGAAACACCTAAGGCGGTGCTTCAGTATCGCTGTGCGCGAATGTAAGGCTTTTTACAACAATAACAAGCGATGAACAATATTTCTTAAATGAAGCCGTGACCAACAAAGACATAAATCACGTCCATAGTTGTAATTTGCTTTCAAATTGCTATCTTTGAACCATTGGAAACAATGATATTGCCGTACAGCATGGTCAGAAACTGTTGTGATTTGCTTTCAAATTAGTATCTTTGAACCATTGGAAACAACAAGGAGAGTAGAAGCCTCCTGAGCAGACATGTTGTGATTTGCTTTCAAATTAGTATCTTTGAACCATTGGAAACAACGTAAATGCCTGAGGGAGACTACGGGAAATGTTGTGATTTGCTTTCAAATTA
Source organism: Phocaeicola sartorii JCM 17136 = DSM 21941 (assembly GCF_000614185.1). Taxonomy (GTDB): domain Bacteria; phylum Bacteroidota; class Bacteroidia; order Bacteroidales; family Bacteroidaceae; genus Phocaeicola; species Phocaeicola sartorii. The sequence goes on from NZ_BAKM01000045.1 coordinate 2,060, forward strand.
GTATCTTTGAACCATTGGAAACAACGTGTAAATGAATTGCAGGCTGATATCTTAGTTGTGATTTGCTTTCAAATTAGTATCTTTGAACCATTGGAAACAACTGAATACATATTACAACCTAATTATCAATTAGTTAAGCATGTATTCAGAAATTAAAAACGAAATTGTTTTCTAATAAGAAATCCCGTTTGAAACGGGATTTCTTATTTTTAAAATAATTCCAATTGCTGTCCCGGAGTAGTTACACCTTGTAATTTCTTTCCATAAAAAAGTTCAATAGCAGCAAATTGTTTATCAGTGATACACATTATTCCCACTTGTCCATATTCAGGCAAAAAAGATTTAACTCTATTTATATGAACAGTTGCATTCTCACTACTAGCACAATGACGGACGTAAATTGAAAACTGAAACATTGTAAAACCATCCTTTTGTAGATTTTTTCTAAAATCAGTATAAGCTTTCTTGTCCTTCTTAGTTTCCGTTGGCAAATCAAATAATACTAGCACCCACATAATCCGATATTCACTAAAACGGTCCATTATCGTTCTGGATAACTAATACGACGAATTTCTCCACAAAAACATTTATATAGAGAAGCTGTGGTCTGAGCGACAGCTACCATCAACGGACTACGCTTACCACCAATACGTACATCCAGTGTAGGAATAACAAGCAAACGTGATTTTATATCTTTTGTTAAATCCAAATCTGCACCATACAATTTCACTAAACCGAATACTAATTCATCGACATAAGGCCGATATGGCTCCATCAAATCATCAGCCAAACAATATGCATTATAACGATTATGATGATGAATCCCTAAGGTAGGAAGCAACCCACTTGTCACTAAAGCACGAGCAACGATAGCACGAAGTATAGCATAGCCATAATTCAATAAATTATTAGGAGAAATCCCTTCTCTGTCACGAGTAAAGCCAACAATATCTGCAAACAAATTTTTCCAATAAAAAGCTGCCGCACGTGCTTCCAAATTCTCTGGATCACCACTCTTCACTTCATTCGCCCAAATTCGCATACATTTCATTTCTTCACCTACACAAACTCTCAATACAGATGCTTGGTTATCTATTTTAGTCTTAATTGTTTGCTGCCAAAGTTGCTTTTTCAATGGTAATGATGCGCCCAATTGTTGACGAAAACGTTCATTCTGAGTCGTATTTCCATACAAAGGAAGCATCAATCCCACAGGCATACTTTTACTATCACAAGTAATAACAGCACAATTATTCTCCAATAGAGATTCCAACACACCGGAAGTGATAGTAATTTGCTTATGATCCAATACTACAATGCCTAAGTCTTCAATCGGTTTTGTTATTTCCGATTGCTCTTTGAAAGAATCCGGCAGAGAGGTACTTTTCTCAACTTCCGGAAGCTTGATAACTAATTGGTTATTCCTCAATGACAAATAAGCTGGATTTCCAAAATAAAGTGTTTTCTTTATCATAGTATCGTATTCTGAAGGTTTATATATTATTTTTTATGTAAACTACTTGATTCTAAGATATTTCCTAAACGATCAACTTTTATAGGCATACATATTTCTTTTATCATTTCATCTGTCCATGCCTTTTGAGCCTTATTATTACTACCCAATTCTATTGTTTGTAAAATAGGATTCGCTATTCTCGCAGGTATAAAGTGTCCTTCATTTCCCGTACAACTTACCATCTTATAAATCCTTTCCTTATCCAAAGGTTGAGCAACCACGCCATTAGCTAATTCATCAGTAGTAGGAAGATAAACCAAATCATTAGGTGACAATACAAAAATAGGGTCATTACCATTCTCTTCTTCTGGCGCAACAGATAAACCTTGTTTTTGTCGTTCAATTGCAACATTCAGTGGAATGGTAGCATAATTTCTTTTCTTTATTATAGTATTCGTCTTTTCATCTAGAATATTCGACTCATATACAGCAAAAAATAAATTTGTTCCTTTCGCAGCCTCTACAAATTTAGAAGATTTATTACCTGTTTGACCTACTGCAAATTTATCAGCCTGTTCATACCAACGAACTTTAATGATAGGCTGATGATACTTTCCATTATTCAACTGAATAATATTACGATTCATTTCATCAATACCATCCGGTGAGAAAGCGATATCCGGATTATTATCTTTCAATTCCAAATGACGTAACAATATCTTTTGGATACCCGTATCAGTAATATTATTTTCTATTTTCTTTCTATCAAAACTAGTGTCCAACGGTTTTCTAGTAGCAAAGAATCGATCTTTAGTATCTTTACTAAAATAGTAAACCGTTATTTTAGAAAGATTTATATCACTCCAAGTTTCCCTATTATCTTCAAAGTACTTCTTTATTCTCTTCGCATCAAATCCTAAATTCAAAAGTTCCAATAATTTTCTCTTGAAGTCTTTCACAACGATGCTTTGAGGATTTTTCATTGCTTCATTTAAAGCTACAGTCTTTATCCTACGCAAATTAACTTCTCCAAATACCGTATCTTTATGCATGGATTTACGTATAGCCCAGCTATCCCCTTTTTCCTGTTTCACAAAGATCTTTTTACCTTCTTCATTGTAATGCAAGAAGTGATTGGTCGCTTTATTTATAACACGCAAATTTTGCTTAAAACTGACTATTATATCTTCCAATACCCCATGTACGTCTTGGGTAAACGATGCCCACGGTTTTCTGATCACCCATTTATAGTTACCGTTATCATCAGTCTTAGCTTTATCACACAGCAGTCTCTGCAAATCATATCGGGATAATTCAGCCTTAGCTGTTGCCGATTCATTATTTAAATAATTAATAATATTTCTATTCGCACACGCTATTATTATGGCATCCATTGCATGATGACGATGATCAATTCTTTTCTTATTGAAACCTTTTTGCAATTCCAAAGGCATTGCCGGAATCTCATGATTATTGAGACTCATAGTGGTAAATTTGTTTGTACCGGTCAACTCATTCAGACGTTGGAAACGAGGAAGTATAATTTTATTCCAAACATCATTCACTCCCCAATCTTTCTTCAAACGATCCGTAACTCCTCCGGTGCAAGGAATCACATTCTTTGATATCGCTTCTTCCTCTCCTTTTTCTCTAACAATATTGGAAAGGAGTGACTTTACAACTTTACTGATGTACCTACTATCATTCAACTGCCGGGCAACAAACTCCTCCGGAATATCATCCACCAAAAGTTTTTTCATTTTACCACGAGTACGCGAATAGTTATCTTTCACAAACTGCTCATATTCATCCACAGTGAAGATCTTTACTTTTTTCCCGAAAGGAAGCTCCACTATCTCCCCATGATGCTTCACTATAAACTCATGTCCCAATAAATTGCTTTTAAGCTTATTGACTTCCGCTTCACAAATCACCTTGTTACTAAAAGAATCATCAAAATAGCGTGATTGGGGAATGACATGCTCTATTTCGTATGCAGGTGTAAACAACTTACCCAATGGAATCACTTCACCGGTATAAGGAGAACGGTACTTCTGTTCCAGCCAAAGCTTGTAACGCAAAACTTCTGACCTTGAAGGACGCTTCTTCAAGTCGGTTTCTGTAAACTTTTTCAATATATCCGATATTTCCTCTGGTAAATTGGAGACACTATTTAAAACACCCTCTTCATAAATACGCAAAATATCCTGCTGACTTGGCGAATAAGGACGAACATTTTCAACCTCATATTCAGGATTCAAAAATTCCGTGAGCAAATACTTGATACGCAAGTTGGTATTCTCATTTTCGGATATTTGCTGTGTCATTTTCCTCCGTTTGTCAGCCGGATTCTTCATCTCACGCCCTAACTCCACATGTATTTCATCAATATTTCCCACTTGCTTCCAAATATCACGAACAACACGTAGTGTTTCAATAATAATCTGCTCGACTATCGGATTACGCAATGAATGTTGCTTAAAAGACTTTAAATACGAATCAATATCAGCAGGAGATTCCCATTTGGCTATTTCTTTCGATTCTGAATGACGGCCATAAACAATGTAACACACTAACCAAAGAGGCAAACCTTTGAATTCTGAAATATCAGCAAGATGAATTGCTTTCTCCCTTACTCTATTTTCTATTTTCTCATCATATTCTCCCGTTATTATCTTATCCATCCGTTCACGCGTTCCTTTATCTATGGAATCCTCACTCCAATATTTTCCCATACGCATTAAAGGCAATAACTTTTTAATCGCTTTTGCCGAATAGGAACCATATTCCTTCTTAAAAGATGGGAATTTCTGGAAAACATCAACAAAAGAAGCATTCAGGTTGTGTTTATCCGCAAATTTCTGCAAAGCTTTTACTATTTCATTCTTATCTTCAACCGAATATAATATATGCCATAAAGCCTCCTCATTCTCTTTTGTCAAGAATTCAATAGAAATATCACATTTCTCCAGCCTCGCCAACATCAATGAACGGGTTTCATTACATGGATAAGATTTGTCTTGCACATAATTCCAACGATAATTCTCTACCTCTTTTTTCAGTCCAAAAGGCGGATATTTCAGAAAAGCCTTTTGATCAATTTCTTTTTTACCATTCAACCAGTCAAATAAAGCAACGTAATCTTCTTCAGTCTTCAATAACTCATTTGTAACATCCACATCTTGTGCCAAGCCTTTCCTATAAATACGCAGATTTACTATAAACTGCCACAAACGAAATTCTTGAAACAACGGATGTGATTTAGCAATACATTTTACAGGAAAAAATTTTATCTCTCCTGTTTCCTTATCAAGGCAATGGTTCTCCTCATAAGGACAATTGTCTATTAATGATTTTTTGCTTTTAAGAGGACGCTGATAAAAGAGTATATCCTCTAAAAACAAATAAGTAAAATCCCGATTACCAATATTATTCCGATGTGCTTCATTTATTGTATATAGTTCTTCAACACAAGCAGCATATAATGCTCTATCTTGCAATTCCGGATGGAATTCCTTCTGTTTATCCAAAATCAGTTTCAACTCTTCCTTATAATATTTACGCTCAATGGTTCTCACCAATCTTCCACGAATTTTCTGACTAGGATTTCCTAAAAGCGTATCATAAATATAGGTACCTACAGTCTTATGAGTCTGATCAATATCCGCTTCCGTTTTCTTCTTAACCAATGACCAATCATCTTCTTTAGGAGCACGAAATGAACGCTTTATATTTCCTTCCTTATCTTTTTTAGGCGTTCCATCCTTCTCTAAATCCGTAGTTACAATAAACTCTTTAGTTTTGCCAACCCAATCAAGCGGCATATTACTCGTTCGCCGATATATCCACCCATTTTCCAAATGTACATTATACCAAGTATCCTTTCCTTTTTTTTCTCCGGAATCTTCTACTGCAATCACTTTAAGAGCATAGAACTCAACCTGCTTATTCTTGTTTTCCTCCTCTTCCTCACCACGCAATTGATAATATCCGCGCTTTTGATTAAAATTCAACAATATCCAAGCTAATTCTTCTTTTGAGATTTTAGAAGTCAGCCCTTTTTTACGGAGATAGTAGATAGTCCAATCATAAGGTACTTTTTTATCATCCGTTATCAGATTCGGATGATTTAGTTTAAAGTCCTCCAACATTTCTTTAAATGAATTTTGGAATATAAATTCAAACTGACCTGCTTCATTCTTACGCCAAGCCAATTTAGGTTCCTTATCTTTGACTATTTTACCATATCTATCTAAATCTCGAGCAAAATGAGAGGGTAAAAATCCTAGAATATCAAGGATTCTATGTAACCGTTCTCTACGAAGCAGATATCGTTCGCTTAAACGACGAATTCCACGCAATCTGGTTCTCTCGGCAGTTTGAGATATGGAATTACCTTTATTAAAATCTCCTATCATAGCTGCATCCATAGGTATGATGCGACTTCCAGAAGCCTGTATCTTAACCAATTGTTCACTTCCATCATCATTGATGTTTCCATTCACTACTGCCCAACCTATGCTATTGGTACCTAAATCAAGTCCTACTATATTTTTCATAATACAACAATTCTATCAAAACTCTTCAAAGTTATCCAATTATTCCGATTAATACTTGTTACTTACGTATTAATTTCATAGTTTTGCAATACTAATTTGAAACAAGTCACAATAAGGATTATTCCGTTGTGAAAACATTCAGGTTGCCCTCGTCCTCTAACGGGGGCTTTTTTATACTCATTCTTTAATAGATATTTGCCATACTGACTAACGGTTCGTATAATTTTTCTATGTCCTGCGCATCCATTTCTATCTCCACTTGGTCACCTGGAATAAGGGTTTGTCCCTGCGGAAACAAGTTTTTACGATTCCGGTATATGCTACGAATGATACAATGATTAGGTAAAGCCAGTGTGTCCACTTCCTTTCCGTCAAAATAAGACCCGTCCATTATCTCGACAAAAAGATGATAGCGGCCACCAGCCTCTTCGGGAAACTCCGGATTATGGCTACGGAACATCCTGTCATACAGCAATACATTATAAGGTTTTATCTGTAACAATTCGGTGAAATAATAAGTCAATCCACCTACCACAATGGAAGGATAGAACACCTCAAAATGACCGGTAATCTCCGTTATCAGGACAATAGCAGTCAAAGGGGTACGCACCACAGCCACCAAAAAAGCCACCATCCCGATCAGCATCATATAACTCACATTCTCATACCCTATCCATCCACGCTGTACCAATACCAACCCAAAGATTTGTCCCAATAATCCTCCCGTAACCAAAGTAGGAATGAAACTGCCTCCCGGCAAACCCGAAGAAAGAGAAAACAGCGTAAAAACAAAATGAATAAGCATCATGATAGTAAGCCACCGGATATCATGAGTTCCATTCATTCCCTGCATCATCAAAAACTGCTCTCCGCCACCTGTCAGATTCGTCTCTGTTAACGAAATGGCATAAGCTATGACCAATAAATACAACATCTTGACAGGAATGGAGAGTTTCATGGCAGGCATCCTTTCTTGAAAAAAAGGAACAATGAGCGAATAAAACTTTGCAATGACAGCCATAAGGGCGGCTAAGATAATATAAAGCTCCGCCTGACGGATAAAAGATAAACCGGGAACGACCGCACTAATCAGATCATAAGGAGTTGTGGGGAACATCCAACTGGCCACTCCTCCGGCTACCACACCGGCCAACAAAGTAGTAATGGCGGTTTTAGGCGCATCAAAACGCTCAATGGATTCTATTACCAGCAAAGAAGAAGACAACGGAGCGGCAAAAGCGGCAGACAAACCCGCACCGGCTCCGGCAGCCAGCAATTGTTTCCGTTCCCCTTTCAGAATATGTCCCCAACGGGAGATAAGTGTCCCTATATAAGACCCTATCTGAACAGACGGCCCCTCACGTCCCAAGGACAGCCCCGCACTGAGAACCAACACCCCTCCGCAGAATTTGGCCACCAGTTCCTTAAAAGGATGCTCATAACGGATACGACCGTTGTTGGCCGCACGTGTCTGAGGAATCCCGCCTCCGGCTATCAATGGCATACGTTTTACCAAAGAGGCGACAAAGATCAAAATCCCCCATAAGATAAAAAATAACAATACATGCCAATACCACGGATAATGCGCTATGAAAAAAGTTTTCCGCACATCAAAGAAATACCAAAGAAGATAGTGATAAGGCACAGCAACCAGTCCCGTAAGCAGCCCCACGAATATGCTCACGAAATACAGACGGGCATCAATCAGCTTCAGTTTCCATATTTGCCATTTGCGCAGATTGCTCCACTTCTTCCACTTGTTTTTCCATTTCTCCAGTTTCATATCCGGAATAAACAAATGGAAAAGAGAAGGGTTTATTTAAACAATGGCTTTAATAGTTCCGGTATTTCTATTTCATTTGCTTTCAACGCTTCCAAACATTCACGCCCTTTATCGGATAAAGTAAAATGCATCTGCCGTTTATCCTTATCCCCCAAATTACGGACGATTAATTCTTTCTCTTCAATGGAACGGATGACTTTAGAGGTATGCGAAGCAGACAAGCCCGTTTTTTCCGATATCACACTGGCCATCAGCGTATCGCCACCAATGCAACAAAGTGCCATTGCCTCATTCAATGACACACCATATTGTTCCATCAAGCGGGTTTCAAGTTCAGAGAGAGCCTTGAACAGCTCTCTCATGACACATATTGATTTTATTTTCTCCATGCAAATTTAAATAAACAAGTTCACATTCGCCTGTTCGGCACGGTTCATATAGGTTGCCACTCCGCCAATAGTCACATGATCCAGCAATTCCTCACGCTTCACACCCATTACATCCATCGACATCTGGCAAGCAATAAATTCCACTCCGTTCTGAATGGCTTGAGTACGCAGAGATTCCAGTGAGTCGATGTTTTTCTTATTCATGATATATCGCATCATCCTGGCTCCCATTCCACCCATATTCATTTTAGACAATCTCAGCTTTAAAGAACTGGAAGGCAGCATCATGCCGAACATCTTCCCCCAGATATCTTTCTTCACCGCAGGCTTATCCAGTCTTTTGATAGCATTCAGCCCCCAGAAAGTAAAGAAGATGGTCACCTTTTTTCCCGTAGCCGCCGCACCGTTTGCGAGTACAAAAGTAGCTAAAACTTTATCCAGGTCATCACTGAACAGAATAAAAGTTTTCCCTTTATCCTCCCGGCAAACTTCCGAGGAAGAAGATTGCGGAGTATTTTTCTCAACAATTACCTCATACTTTCCTACTCCTGATTTTACTGAGACAAAACGGTTCCCGGTAGTCTGGCACCATGCTTCGGCATCGCGGGGAAAACCGGCATCCGTAGCGACAATCTCCAGACGTTCGCCATCCGCCAGTTCTTCCATACTCTTCTTCAGCTTCATGATAGGACCGGGACAAGATATGCCACAAGCATCCACTTTTATCGCTTTCATAGAAGGAATGACGGAAGAGGCAGACGAATGACACATACTTGAAGATCCGGAATCCGAGAAAGCTTCCGGTTCGGGCAGAGGAGCCGTTGCCGCTTTATACAGTTTTAAACCTCCTATTAAATTCTTTACTTCCCCAAAACCATTCTGCAACAATATATTAGAAGCCAGATACCCTCTCAGCCCTACTCCACAATACAAATAGACCGGCTTATCCTGAGGAATCTCTTTCATCCTTTCGCGCATATCATCCAAAGGTATATTGACAGCCCCTTTCAAAGCGCCGAGTGCAAATTCATCAGGAGTACGGACATCAACCAACGTAACTTTACTCAAATCGGCAGCCTGCAACTCACGCCAATAAAGAGGCTGCATCTTTCCGTTCAGTATATTTCCAGCCACATATCCGGCTACTGCTACAGGATCCTTTGCCGAAGAGAAAGGAGGAGCGTATGCCTGCTCCAAAGCCATCAAGTCATAAACAGTTCCGTTATGCTTAATCACTTGCGAAAATTCATCAATACGTTTGTCCACTCCGTTATACCCCACAATCTGCGCTCCCAGTAATTTCCCGTTCACGGGAGAGAAGGTTATTTTAATGGACATCTGTAAAGCATCGGGGTAATATCCCGCATGGGAACCGGAATGGATGGTTGCCGACAAATAATCAATGCCCGCCTGTTTCAACCGCTTTGCCGGAAGGCCCGAAGCAGCGACAGTCATATCAAAAACTTTGGCAATGGAAGTACCGACAGCCCCTTCGTATGTAACCTTATTTCCATAGACCATGTTATCTGCCACAATACGCGCCTGACGGTTGGCCGGACCTGCCAGATAATTCAACCACGGCCTGTCAGTCAGTGGATGACGGAACTCGATAGCATCACCCACCGCATAAATATGCTCATCGGAAGTCTGCAAGTAATCATTTACCTTAATACCGCGCATCTCCCCTATCTCCAGTCCGGCTTCTGCCGCCAACGAAGTATTGGGGCGTACCCCGATGGATAATAACACCATATCGGCCGGCAGTCTCTCGCCCGATTTGAAAACAACCTCCAATCCATTGGCCGTGCGTTCGAAAGAAGCCACCGCCTTTTCCAGATGGAGGCGCACCCCTTTCTGCAACAAATGCTCGTGCACCAACGATGCCATAGAGAAATCGATAGGAGCCATGACTTGATTTGCCATCTCGACAACCGCCACTTCCGCACCGGCTTCCTGCAAATTCTCCGCCATCTCCAACCCGATGAATCCGGCCCCGATGATTACCGCCCGTTTCACCTGATGCTGCTGCAAGTAACTCTTGATGGCATCGGTATCATTCACATTACGTAGTGTAAAAATTCCTTCATTGTCAATGCCCGGCAAGGGAGGACGAACAGGTGACGCACCCGGAGAAAGCAATAATTTGTCATAACTCTCCGTATAAGTTTCCCCGTCCGAAGTGCGAATGTCCACTGTCTTCTCGGCAGGATGGATGGCCATTACCTCAGACCGGATACGCACATCAAGGTTGAAGCGTTTCCCGAAAGCCTCCGGAGTCTGTACAAACAATTTCTCCCGCTCTGCAATCACACCTCCTATATAATAAGGTAGACCACAATTGGCATACGAGATGTATTCTCCTTTCTCGAACAGAATGATTTCCGCCTGTTCCGTGTTTCTTCTGATACGTGCGGCAGCAGTTGCACCTCCTGCTACGCCTCCTATTACTATATACTTCATAATTGAACTATTTTATTTGATTTAATATTTTCCAATGGAAATCTTATGCAAACATACATGATATTTTTTATAATAAAAAGTTTCCTATGGAAAATGTTCTCAGATTAACTCTTTTTAAGGAGAAAGGGCATTCCGAGTATTAAATAGACAATCCCTATTGTTGTTTGATATTTAATTCCCTACCTTCGCAATAAATTTCAAAATAAACAGGAAATAGAATAGAACAGACACGCATCATGTTATCTAAAATAGACTTGACGCAGGGAGGCATCACCGGCACGCTACTACGTTTTACCTTGCCTATGATTATAGGCTCACTGCTACAACAGTGTTACAATATAGCCGATACGCTGATTGTAGGACAATGTATAGGTTCCGGTGCGTTGGCCGCTGTCGGTTCCGCCTACACGCTGATGGTTTTCCTTACTTCCATCCTGCTGGGATTGTCTATGGGAAGCGGAACCGTTTTTTCCTTGCAATATGGAGCCGGACGGACGGATTCCCTACGCCGTAGCATCTATGTATCCGCCCTGCTGATCGGCACAGTAACATTGATTCTAAATATAGCGGTTTTCGTCTGGATGCATCCCATCCTCAGGTTATTGCAGATTCCCAAAGATATTTATGGCATGATGTATGATTACCTGTGGATTATCTTTTGGGGAATCGGCTTTACCTTTATCTATAATTTCTATGCAGCATTGCTGCGTGCCATAGGAGATGCCGTCACTCCTCTTTGGTTTCTGGCGGTTTCCGTTGTACTGAACATCGGGCTGGATTTGTTCTTTATCTTGCAGTTGGATTGGGGAATCAAGGGAGCAGCCATCGCCACGGTAGCCGCACAGGGAGTATCCGCTTTGGGAATTATGGGATATGTCTACGTGAAATATCCCGAACTGAGATTACACCGCAACGACCTGCATTTCGACCGTCACTGCCTGAAAGAGATCACTTCGTTCTCCGCACTGACCTGTGTACAACAGTCGGTGATGAATCTGGGCATTCTGATGGTACAAGGATTGGTCAACAGTTTTGGCACTGTAGTCATGGCCGCCTTTGCGGCAGCAATAAAAATAGACTCGTTTGCCTATATGCCGGTACAGGAATTCGGAAATGCCTTTTCCACCTTTATTGCCCAGAACTTCGGAGCGAGAAAAGAGGAACGGATCCGCAAAGGAGTGAAAAGTGCCTTGATTACCACCGTTCTCTTCTCTCTGGTCATTTCCATTCTGGTCTTTTTATTCGCCAAACCATTGATGCTGATTTTTGTCCGCCCCCACGAAACGGAAATTCTGAACATCGGTATCAGTTATTTACGCATCGAGGGAGCGTTTTATTGCGGAATCGGGATTTTGTTCCTGTTGTACGGATATTATCGTGCCATCCGTATGCCGGGAATGTCCGTAGTACTCACAGTGGTATCGTTGGGAACCCGTGTAGCCCTTTCCTATTGGCTTGCCGGCATTCCTGCCATCGGGGTCATCGGAATCTGGTGGTCTATTCCTATCGGATGGTTTATAGCGGACGTCATCGGAATCATATATTATAAACAACTTAAAAAGGAAACAGCAAAGGAAGTACCAGCACCATCACAATGCCCATAATAATCTGCAACGGCAGACCTACCTTTACATAATCCATAAAGGCATATTGTCCGGCAGGCATCACCAGCGCATTGGGCGGAGTGGAGAATGGCGAAGCGAAACACATACTTGCCCCCAGTGTCACCGCAAAGAGAAAAGGTACGGGACTTACCCCTATCTGCGTTGCACTTTGCATCGCGATAGGAGCCAGAAGCACTGCGGTAGCCGTGTTGCTGATAAACATCGTCATCAGGGAAGTAGTGAAATAAATACCCGCCATCAACGCCAACGGTCCGTATGTCCCAAGTTCACTGACCAGACTGTTCGAAATATATTCGGAAGCCCCTGTTTTTTCCAAAGCCAGCGACATAGGCAGCATGGCCGCAATGAGTACGATGCTTTCCCAGTTAATGGTTTTGTAAGCCGCCTCCACATTGCGGAAACATCCCGTCAGTACCATCAAGATACCCGCAATCATCACCGCCGTCACCGGAGCTACCGGAATGAAGTCGAACACCATCATTGCCACCATCAGCACCATGATAACCGCAGCCACCGGTGCTTTGTAATCCAGCGTGACCTTCGCAGCCTCAGCCAGCGGTTGTCCCAGTACCACCCAGTCGGCATCTTCCTTGCTCAGCCGGGCGATATTGTTCCATGTACTGCACCAGCAACACATCCCCGCTATGAATCCGCTCATTGCCCAAGTCCTGCAACAAATATTCCTTCTTCCGGCGGATACCCAGTACATTCACATTAAACTTATCACGAAAGCCCGCCCCCTTTATCGTCAGGTTTATCAGATTGGAGGAAGGCATCAAAACGATTTCAGCAATACCTATGTCATAAAAATCCAATGAATTGGCAGAGTTTTTCGCTTCTTCGGTAGTATGCTCGTCCAGCATCTCCAGGAGATAATCCTCGGCAAACAATTTTATTTTCTCAAAATCCCCTGTCACATACAGAATATCCTCTTTCTGAAGAACTGTACCGGGGTCGGCCAACTTCTGAGTAATTGTTTTCAGGAAGCGATGTTGTGACATATCCCCACGACGCACCTCCAGTATATTCAATCCATACTTGCGCCGGATATCCAACTCTATAATCGTCTTTCCATGTAACCGGGAGTCACCTACCACCCTCAACCGGAACAAATTACTGGACAGCCCGTATTCCTTCACCAACTGTTTCAGGGATTTGCCCGAATGAACATTGTCTTCCCCGTTTTTCCCCCGTTTCGAAAGAAACCATTTACTGAGCGGAAGCAACACCAAAGTACCCACTGCCACACAAATAATCCCTACCGGAAAAAAAGAGAAGAACGAAAGCGGAGGGAAACCGGCCGAAGTCAACGCATTTTGAATAACAAGGTTGGGCGGTGTACCAATCAGTGTCATCATACCTCCCATACTGCTGGCAAACGCCAACGGCATAAGCAGACGACTGGGATTCATGTTGGCACTGACTGCCAGACTGACCACGATAGGCAACATCAGAGCCACCGTACCTGTGTTGCTCACAAAAGCCCCGATAGCCGAAGTCACCAACATTACAAGCAAGAATAATTTCAATTCACTCTTACCCGCTAATTTCAGAATGTGTGAACTGATCATTTTGGCAAGTCCCGTCTGAAAAATCGCTCCGCCGACTACAAACAGCCCCACCATCATAATGACAACCGAATTGGAGAATCCGGACAAAGCTTCGTCAGGCGTCAATATCTGAAAAATCAACAAAGCCACTAAAGCACAAAGAGCCACAAGATCCGACCGTATCTTGCCATTTACAAAAAATACTGCGGACAGTACAAGGATAATAATCGTAATGAGCATAAGTATTAAATTATTGTTTTATTTATTCGTTGTTGCATTTGTACAAGTTCTTTTTGCAAAATAAGAAATATATTCCGAAACTAGAAACAAACCCCGAATGTTTTTGTTCTTAAAAGAACAACATTAACGACATTTTCATCTAAAATTTTCCTATTTTTGTAGCCTTATAGAAACGAACAGACATACAAATGATAGAAGAAACAACCTGCAAACCTGATTATTCGAATTCGATGGCGGAACATCTGGGCATCCGGTTTCTACCCTCCACCGAAGATACGGTACATGCCGAAATGCCTGTAGACCATCGTACTTCACAACCCTTTGGCATGTTGAACGGTGGCGCGTCATTGGCTCTGGCCGAGATTGTGGCAGGGCATGGCTCCATGTCGCTATGCCGGGAAGACGAATATGCCTGCGGAGTACAAGTAAGTGGAAATCATCTGTCGGCCGTGCCTGTCGGAGGCAAAGTATTCGCCACCGGCAAACTGATTCACCGCGGCAGATCCTCGCATATATGGAATATAGATATCACCAGCCACAGGGACAACTGGTTTCTACTGTTCGTGTCGTTAATTTCATACTGAAAAAGAAATGAATCTACCAGATATACATACGCAAAATTTATTAGATTGCCTGACACACAGCCGCCTCGGTTTCGCCCTCTACCGGTTACCTTGGACAGACGAATGCTACCTGGTATTGCAAACCTCAGGCGATGTGGAACAATTAGCGGATATTCAGGAACTGAATGAAAAAAAGGGATTTGTCATGGCTCCTTTCCGGATATCGGAGGAACATCCCTTGGTACTTATCCGTCCGGATGTCACCGCATACGACTGGAGCGAAATCAGCGAAGCACTGTCTTCACTGGAATGTGCAGATGCCCTGCTTACCTGCAAAAGCCGGCAGAGTGAACTCTCGCCTTTTGTTTCCGAAGAAACGGATAAAGAACAATATACCCGTGCATTCGGGCGTTTCATCACTCCCTTACAAGAGAAGCAGTTCCAGAAACTGGTTCTGTCACGTTCTTCTGCCAGACATATCGGAGATGATTTTTCACCACTCGGCGCTTTTGTCCGGGCCTGCAACAACTATCCGCGCATGATGATTTACCTATGCCATACCCCCGCTTCCGGAACCTGGCTGGGCAGCACACCGGAAATCTTATTAAGCGGACACGGCAAAGAATGGCACACCGTGGCCCTGGCCGGTACCATGCCGATGCAGGACGAAGTAATGCCGACAGACTGGGACAAGAAAAACCAAGAAGAACAGGGCTATGTGGCTGATTACATCCGCCGGATCGCTAAAAAATTCGGCAACAAAATGACAGAAAAAGGTCCTTATACCGCCCGTGCCGGACAATTGGTACACCTCAAGACCGATTTTTATTTCTTGTTGAAAAATACAGACCATATAGGCAATTTATTGCAAGAACTCCATCCCACTCCCGCCGTCTGCGGCCTGCCCAAAGAGGAGGCTTTCCGGTTTATTCCGGACAATGAAGGGTACGACCGCAGTTATTATTCCGGATTCACCGGCTGGCTGGACACAGAGGGGCATACCGATATCTACGTCAATCTGCGCTGCATGGAAATAAAGCCGGGTGAAGCCATCCTGTATGCAGGAGGAGGAATACTGGCTTCCTCGGAAGTAGAATCGGAATGGGTGGAAACGGGAGACAAGATGAATACGATGCGAAGCATCCTTCATCCTGACTTTATAAGTAAATAAATGGAAACAATTAAAGTAGAAGAATAATGTATTCAGACAAAAAGAACATACTTCAGTTGGTGGCACTTCTCAAAGCGCACGGTGTGCGGAAAATAGTGCTTTGTCCCGGCAGCCGTAATGCTGCCATCGTACATACTTTGGCCAATATAGAGGACTTCACTTGTTATTCTGTAACCGATGAACGCAGTGCCGGTTTTTTTGCTATCGGCCTGGCTTTACAAGGCGGAGGTCCTGCCGCAGTATGCTGCACCTCCGGTTCGGCCCTGCTGAACCTGCACCCTGCCGTAGCCGAAGCCTTTTACCAACAAGTACCTCTGATTGTCATTTCCGCCGACCGCCCCGCCGCCTGGATAGGACAAATGGACGGACAAACCCTGCCCCAGCCCCATGTGTTCGGAACGTTAGTCAAGATGTCTGTCAACCTGCCCGAAGTACATACAGAGGAAGACGAATGGTTTTGCAACCGCCTTATCAACGAAGCCATACTGGAAACCACCCACCACGGCAAAGGACCTGTACATATCAATGTACCTATTTCCGAACCCATCTACCGCTTCACCGCCAAAACACTTCCCGAAGTACGTGTCATCACCCGTTATCAGGGACTGAGCGTGTACGACCGTGACTATAAGGAACTGATCGAACGGCTGAACAAGTACAACAAGCGCATGGTCGTGGTAGGCCAGATGAGTCTGATTTACCTGTTCGAGAAAAAATATGTGAAACCGCTTTATAAACATTTCGCCTGGTTGACGGAACATCTGGCAATCAGACCATCCCCGGCATTCCTATCAAGAATTTCGACGCCGCCGTTTATTCCATGACGCCGGAGCGCCAGGAAGACATGGCCCCCGAAATACTGATTACCTACGGCGGACACATCGTATCTAAACAACTAAAGAAATACCTGCGCAACCATCCCCCGCGCGAACACTGGCATGTTGCCGCTGACGGAAAGATAGCCGATTTATACGGTTGCCTGACCACTGTCATCGAGATGGATCCGTTTGAGTTCTTGGAAAAAATAGCTTTCCTGCTGGACAACAAACCGACCCATTATCCGCTGATGTGGGAAAACTATTGCAAAACCATTCCGATGCCGAACCTTGCCTATTCCGAAATCTCCGTTATCGGAAAACTCATCCGGGCATTGCCCGAACCCTGTGCCCTGCATCTGGCAAACAGCTCCACCGTGCGCTATGCACAGTTATTTACAGTTCCTCCCCGGGTGGAAATCTGTTGCAACCGGGGCGTGAACGGCATAGAAGGCTCCCTGTCCACCGCCATCGGTTATGCCGCCGCTTCCAGCAAGCTGAATTTCATCATCATAGGCGACTTGAGCTTCTTCTATGACATGAACGCTCTGTGGAATCAAAATTACGGTGCCAACATCCGCATCCTGTTACTGAATAACGAAGGAGGAGAAATATTCCATACCCTGCCTGGAATGGACAAATCAAGCCGTTCCAGGGAGTTTATCACAGCCGAGCATTACACCACCGCCAAAGGCTGGGCGGAAGAACGCGGCTTTATTTACATGAAAGTGACCGGAGAAGAAGAGCTGGAAGAAGCGATGCAGCCATTCACCTCACCCGAGACACGAATGCAACCCATGCTGCTGGAAGTGTTTACCGACAAGGAAAAAGACACCACCCTGTTAAGAGAATATTATCACGGACTTAAAAATAAAAATGAATAATGGAAACAAGAGAATGGAAAACCATCAAAGAATATCAGGATATTCTGTTTGACTTTTACAATGGAATAGCGAAAATCACCATCAACCGTCCGCGTTACCGCAACGCGTTCACCCCCACCACCACTTCGGAAATCAGCGATGCCCTGTATTACTGCCGCGAGTGCCAGGATATCAATGTAGTGGTTCTGACCGGAGCAGGCGACAAAGCCTTCTGCAGCGGGGGCGATATGCATGTAAAAGGTCATGGCGGCTATATCGGCACGGATGGAGTTCCCCGTCTGAATGTGCTGGACGTACAAAAGCAAATCCGGTCACTGCCGAAACCGGTCATCGCCATGGTAAACGGTTACGCCATCGGCGGCGGCCATGTGCTGCATGTGGTATGCGATCTGACCATTGCCTCAGAGAATGCCATCTTCGGACAGACAGGCCCCAAGGTAGGCAGCTTCGACGCTGGATTCGGCTCTTCCTATCTGGCACGCATCGTAGGGCAGAAGAAAGCCCGTGAAATATGGTTCCTTTGCCGCCAATACTCCGCACAGGAAGCACTGGAAATGGGATTGGTCAATACAGTCGTTCCTTTCGACCGCCTAGAAGACGAAACCGTGGCATGGGCGGAAAAGATGATGGAACACAGCCCGCTCGCCCTCCGTATGATCAAGGCCGGACTGAATGCCGAACTGGACGGACAAGCCGGCATACAGGAACTTGCCGGAGATGCCACCATGCTGTATTACATGACAGAGGAAGCGCAGGAAGGAGGAAAGGCATTTTTGGAAAAGCGCAAGCCACGGTTCCAGGATTATCCGAAGTTCCCATAATCAGTGGTTCATTTTTCCGGTGGAGGACAACCCAATAGTCCTCCTTGCTTCCCATTAACCACTAATCACTAATAAGAATGTTCCAAACCCGAATTATAAAAAAACAACTACACTTCAAGCAACCGGCAGGTACTTCCAGAGGAGTATATACCACCCGGGATGTATGGTACATCCTCCTCACCGACACCGGCAGCCGCCACTATGGCGTGGGTGAATGCGCCCCTCTCCCTGCCTTGAGTTGTGACGATATCCCCTCATACGACGAGGTGTTGGCTACTGCCTGCAAAAACCTGGAAAAGAACGGAGAAATAGATCGGGAAGCCTTGCTTCCCTATCCGTCCATCCTGTTCGGTCTGGAAACCGCCCTGCTACATTTCCGGGCACACAGCCTGCAATTCTGGCACACCCCGTTCAGCAAAGGTAAAGAGGGCATCCCCATCAACGGACTTATCTGGATGGGAAACTTTGACGAGATGTACCGGCGCATCGGGGAAAAGATGCAGCAAGGCTTCCGCTGCATCAAACTCAAAATAGGTGCCATCGACTTTGAAAAGGAACTGGAACTGCTGGCGCACATCCGCCGGCATTTCACCCCAGCCCAAATCGAACTGCGTGTAGATGCCAACGGTGCTTTCTCTCCTGCAGATGCCCTCGAAAAGTTACATCGTCTTTCCGAATTCCGGCTCCATTCCATCGAACAACCCATCCGTGCGGGGCAATGGGATGAAATGGCCCGCCTCTGTGCCGCCACCCCCTTCCCCATTGCACTGGATGAAGAGCTGATAGGCATCAACCGGCGCGACCGCAAGATAGAACTGCTGGAAACCATCCATCCTCAATACATTATCCTGAAACCTTCTCTGCACGGAGGAATCAGCGGCTCCGAAGAATGGATGGAACTGGCGGCTGAAAGAGGCATCGGTTCATGGGTCACTTCCGCTCTGGAGTCCAATATCGGACTGAATGCCATCGCACAATGGTGTGCCACCTTACAGCCCGCCCTTCCCCAAGGACTAGGTACCGGTTTGCTGTTTACCGACAATATAGACTATCCGCTTCACATCGAAGGGGACTGCCTTTGGTTCCACCCCGAAGAACAAGAACCCGACTTACTAAACTGGTTGAAACAATGACAAAATTCTGCACCAATAGAAACAAACAAACCATTCTGATAGAAAGTATCCCCTACTCCAATTGGGAAATTGAAATGGTAAGAATGAATATCCCTGCCGACAACCGAAGTTTCCGGCAGGAACTTTTCTCCTTTCTTTCCGAATGGTTTGACCCGGCAGACACCCTGCTGGTACATACCTCAGGCTCCACCGGCAAACCCAAGGAACTGCATGTAGAAAAAGAACACATGATGGAAAGCGCCTGCCTCACCTGTTCCTTCCTCGGACTACAAAAAGAAGATTCCGCCCTGCTCTGTATGCCCTTACAATACATTGCCGGAAAAATGGTGGTAGTACGTGCCTTGGTAGCGGGATTGGACTTGCTGCCTGTCACTCCATCCGGGCATCCTTTAAAAGACCTGACAAAAGCCCCCGTCTTTGCTGCCATGATCCCCATGCAAGTCTATAACTCACTACAAGTACCCGAAGAGAGAGCGATATTGCAACAAATCAGACACCTCATTATCGGAGGAGGTCCTATCGACTCCCAACTGAACGCTGCGTTAAAAGATTTCCCTCATGCCGTATGGTCTACCTACGGCATGACCGAGACCTTGTCACACATTGCCCTACGCAGACTGAACGGTCCTGAAGCTTCAGACTGGTACACCCCTTTCGAGAGCATACAGATTCGTCTGAGTAAAGAAAACACCTTGGTGATATACGCTCCCCAGATTTGCGAAAAAGAGTTGGTGACCAATGACATAGCCGAAACAAACGGGCAGAACCAATTCCGCATTCTAGGCAGAAAAGACAACACGATCAATACCGGAGGAGTGAAAGTGCAAATAGAACAGGTAGAGGCCGCATTGAAAGAACACCTGTCCGTTCCTTTCTTAATCACCTCCGCTCCTGATGAAAAATTCGGAGAAATCATTGTGCTGCTTGCCGAAGGGCAACTGCCCGATGACATAGAACAGACCTGCACACATCAATTACCCCCCTACTGGCGCCCCAAACGTTTTATTCCGGTATTCAAACTTCCCCTGACAGAAACCGGGAAACCCGACCGTGCCATAGCCAAATTACTGGCGCAAAAATAACTCCGCTCCATTCATAAAGGGTGAATTCAAAAAGATCTTTTTGATTTGTTTTTGAATTCACCTTTCTTTCTGTAAAAAAGAATAAATTTCCGTACTTTCCTCCAACATACGGAAAGCTAAACTGTTCTCCTGCCATAGTATTAAAAAAATCAAATACACGTATTTTTTTTCTGTTTTATTTTCCCTTATATCCACTACTTCCGGAGGAATGTATCATTAAATTCTAATTTTGCGAACTTAGATTTGATAAAAGTATGTTATATAATAACCAAAACCAACAGAATATCAAAGAAAGACTATCCAGCCAAGACTTTGGACTTTATATGAATGCGCACACAGTGCCTTTCAGCAAATACCCTTCTTATCTGCAGGTAGGAATTCTAGGTATGTGTACAGAAGGAAATGCCGAGATCCGGATTGGCTCCCGGAAATATGTCATTTGCGCAAACGACCTTCTTATTTTCATGCCAGGATTTCTGGTTTCATTTATAAAATCCAGTCTCACTTTCACCATCAATTATTGTACTTTTTCAAACGCCCTTTTTTACGACGTGATCAATGGAAGTATCAAACGCTTTCCGACTGGTTTTCATACCTACACCCAGACCCACTGCGTGTATTCGTTATCCCAAGAGAAAGCGGAGCAGTTCTCCATCTATTTCCGGTTATTATACACCAGAGCGACTTCGCCAACTTATTTATTTATAAAAGAATCCATCACCAATCTACTGAAGCTGCCTTTTCTGGAACTCTATGCAGACTATTGCAACACGGTAAAAGAACATAAATCCACCACCTTGCACAAAGAAGAAATCGGATACTTCTTTCTGGATTTGTTACTAAAACATTACAAGGAAAACAAAGAAGTGGCGTTCTATGCCGAAAAGCTGCATGTATCCTCCAAATACCTGACCGAAGCCTTGACTCTGGTAAGCGGAAAATCTCCTAAAGAGTGGATTATACATTATACTTTGCAAGAGATTTACGCACTATTGGAGAATCCATCCATCAGCATACAGGAAATTGTTCAAAGAACCCGGTTTTCCAATCTCGCCACCTTGAGACGTTTCTTCAAGAGGCATACCGGAGCATCCTTGCTGCAATACCGAAAGCAAGACTTACATAAAAAAAATCAATAGAAACCCCATAAAAAATCAGCCCGTTTCCATTTTCCGGAACGGGCTGATCCTTTTATCTACCAAAACTTGTTGTTTTCCTTACTATACTCAAATCCGGCTGCCTTCAATTTTTTCACCAACAGTTCCTTGTCCACATTCATATCATCGCAAAGCTCATCCAGCGAAGGATAGCAGTCACGAAGTTTCATATTCACCATGCTGAAAAGCATCATCGGGTCGTCAGGTAATTCCATATCAATATCTCCTTTTTTAAAATCGGATGCAAAGTTACAAAACTTTTCATAATGATCCGTATTCTATCGCTTAATATCTGTTTGACAAGCCGCTGTCACTTGCAGAAGGGATGTTGGCTTTTAAAGAATACATCCAGCAGGCTGAAGGCAAGACAAGGCCGATGCGCCCTTCGCCTGTATGATATTCCCTTAGTGAAGAAGCCGGCAAGCTTGAAAACGATAAAAACTACATTCTCGTAATGCAATTCCTGTCCGCTTCGCAGTCACACCTTCCCGAATTCAATTTTCACTATTTCTAATGATGACTACAGCGGTTGCTCTTGAAAAATGACGAGTTTTTTTTAAAGACCCTTTTGTTTTTTAAGTGCCGTCCATGCGTCGTAATCCTGTCTGAAGACATAGCAACCATAAACTCTATAAATAAAAAAGCGTGCACCTCACCAGAACTGCACGCTTTTGCTTATTGTTTATTATCTATTTCCTTATCGGAATCATTTGACCTCCTCAAAATCAACATATTATCTCTATAAGCAATTTACGTACACGTGTTGCAAATATATCGCAAATCCGAAAATAAGCATCTATAAGCAACAATGGCTCTCATCCACAAAAGTACACTTTTTCTTGATAAAGAACGCAGGATAAAAGCATAAAAATCAAAAGAAAACAGTGATTTTAACAGTTTCTCCGTTTTTATCCATAACTTTGTATCTGGAAACAGATGGTTTATACCCCAACAACAATAAGAAAAGGATGCAGATACATAACAATACATTGATAGCAGAATGTTCGACTTACGATTTCAAAGAAATGCTGGAACGCAAGAAAGTGAAGTCATGGCTTAAATCGGTGTCGGCATTTAGGCACGAAGATAAGTCTGGGAATGGACACGTGATTGTAAAAAACGCATTTTCATTCATTTCAATACCACTTTTTATTTATGATGGAAAATCGAGTATGTTTTTATTCTCCGAATGATTTAAGCATCGGTTATAATCTTGAACTTGCAGAAAAAGCAATTGCAAAGTATAAATCTGAGCTAGCTTCTACGTTAACAGACGTGATAGAATTATTCCACATCAAAAAACTCATAGATAATGATTGTCGATTGAAATGCTGGTCAGACACCATGTTTAATCAAATCAAAGAAGATATAAAAGATTATAATGCTATTATTGTAAAACACTTTGCCAAGCTAAATAGGAACTCTTTGGAGAACTGCTATGATGCATTAACTTGGGATTACAGACAAGCATTTTGGGACATTATTGACCAATTCAAATTATTTAATGTTATAGATAATAATTTTGTAAAACATATAGCAAAAGGCAAACAAAATGACTTGACAGAAATACTTCATTGCAGAAATGTTGTGGAAAAATTCAAAATCGAACTAAGGCAGATAATGCTTGAAGACAGTAATACGGCTCATATTCTCATAAATCATTATATCGCCAAACATGACAATATAGCTGATAGAAAAATTCACCTTCCTTCAAATCTATCAATGGACGACAAGGTTAAAATAATAAACTCATATTTAGATAGCAAAAAACCTAATTTAAATTATGTCCGCCTAATTTGTCAGAATAAGGATGACAAAAATGGACTAGTATTAGATCCCCAAACGAGAGTAAAAGCTGAACGTCTATCTCAAAAGCTGAACGATGAATTGATGTCCGACAGTCGTACTGTTAAAATTCCGCATAAAATAGCTATTGCATTTTCTAATGAAAACAATATAACACCAACAGACTATAGAATCGAAGAAGGTTGTCCTACTTTTTTATACAGCGTAAAGTATATTCGTTCCTGCAATTCTATAGAGCTGGTGGAGAATTGCAAAACCTTATTCTATTGGATAAATCGTCACGGACTATTGGAACTCATCAATAAAAGTAGTGAAATCGATGGATTAGAGATTGCTTTTATGGATAAAAGCAAAAATGCCTATCCAGATTACAGCTATTTCCATCAAAAGAACGACTTAGCATTATATCAAATATATGGGTACAACAAAGTATTAGCTCAATTAAACATGTCTTTTGAGCAAACGCTAAAAGAATTTTACGAAGTACATCTTTTCAACAAATATGGCTATCCTGCATTGAAATTGAACTACCCCAATATTGAAGATTGTTGGTTAAATAAATGCCGGATATTATTCCCTGAACTAGATTCTGTTGTCAAACAATATAACACCTATGTTCAGTATGATGAGATTGACAAAGATATCATAAGGTTAAGCAAGCCTTTGAAAATGACAGAAGGTAAAAGTCTTTTGCTTAACAAGTATTATGAAATCAATAAGGAGTCGTCAGAACTGCGTACAATACTAAACAACTTATTTGGCTCTAACACTCTACTTAGCTATATTAAGCCCTTTAAGGAGAAGCATTATCATAATCTTTTTGATTTATTAAATAACGAAGAGGTGTATTACGAGAACTACGAAGACTACAAAAGGGCTAGCATTGATTTCCTTATATCGCATAATGTTATAAAAAAGAACGAAAACGGACAACTGTCCATACCCAGTAATGATCTAAAAATCATATTAAAGTCCCTATGGGAATATCGTGTTTGTTCTTATTGGCATCATTCGGAGAAAGGAATGAAGTGCCTTGATGAAATGGTAGATAAAGGTTGGCTTATAAAAAACGACAATCTATTGACAAAAGAGGAGAAACAATACTTCAGCTACTACATGGATAATGGGGAGTTCACCAATGGATTTGCATATCGAAACCTCTATGCTCATGGCTGCATTATTTCTGAAGAAGATACCGAGAAACACCATATCGCATATTTGGTATTCTTACGGCTTTTAACTATACTAATTTTGAAAATTGAAGATGATTTATGGTGCGCAACAAAAGCCTTTGTTACAGGGATATTATCAACCACAAAATGAGATATTTTAGAGATATAGAAATCTGTTGGAGTGAATATTGCACATAATTAAGAACATCGTTCTAATTTAGTAGATTCTCCACTTTTATCCTTACCTTTGTATATAAACTTGGGCCTTACCCCTAACAATAATAAGAAAACGATGCAGATACATAACAATACATTGATAGCAGAATGCTCGACTTACGATTTCAAGGAAATGTTGGAACGCAAGAAGGTGAAGTCATGGCTTAAATCGGTGTCGGCATTCGCCAATACGGATGGCGGCAGTTTGTTCTATGGAATGAACGATGACGGAGTGATTGTAGGTTTGGAGAATCCGCAAGCCGATGCCGATTTTATCAGTGAAACGATAAAGGCAAGACTTGACCCTGTGCCGGAAGTTCAACTTATTCCGATAGAACACGAAGGACACTCCTTACTTGAAGTGAAAGTAAAGGCTGGAATGCTTACACCTTATTACTATTATCAGGATGGGACACGTACTGCGTATGTACGGGTTGGCAATGAAAGTGTAGAATGTAATTCACAACAACTTCTTTCGTTAGTATTAAAGGGTACGCACATGACATGGGATTCTCTTCCTACACAAGTGGATGCCAGCAAGCACTCTTTCATCATCCTTGCTAATACCTTCCGCGAGCAAACTCATCAGGAATGGAACGATAAGTATTTGGAATCATTCGGGCTTATCACTTCTGACGGAAAACTGACCAATGCCGGATTGCTGTTTGTGGATAATTGCACGGTATTTCAATCGCGTATTTTCTGTACACGTTGGACGGGACTTTATAAAGATGATGCTATCAGTTCCGTAGAGCATCGGGATAACCTCGTATTGCTCTTAAAATATGGCATGGACTTCATCAAGAACTACACCATGAGTGGATGAAGATGCCGAACTATCGTCTGAATCTCCCCGACTACTCTGACCGTGCCATCTTTGAAGGACTGGTAAACCACCTTATCCATAGAGATTATACTGTAATGGGCGGTGAAGTGCATATTGATATTTACGATGACCGTGTAGAACTGGTATCACCCGGTGCTATGCTTGACGGTACACAGATTCAAGACCGTGACATATACAAAGTGCCTTCCATGCGCCGTAACCCTGTCATTGCGGATGTGTTCACACAGTTGGACTATATGGAGAAACGTGGCTCCGGCTTACGCAAAATGCGAGAACTTACAGAGAAGTTACCCAATTTCCTGCAAGGAAAAGAACCGCAATATCAAACAGAAGCGACCTCTTTTTACACCACGTTCTATAATTTAAACTGGAACGAAAACGGAAGAATACCTGTTGAAGAAGTAGCCAACAGGGTAAATAGTACCCTCAAAAAGTACCCTGTAAACGAAGAATGTTCGGAGGAAAAGTTCGGTGAAAACCTTCGATAATACGCAAGAAAGTTCGGAGAAAGGTTCGGAGATAATACAAAAAAGTTCGGAGAAAAAGTTCGGAGATTCGAAAAACAAATCTAAAAGCATTGGAAAAACCGCACAAAAGATTATTGATTTCGTCATTTCTGACCCATCAATGTCTGCTGAAGCAATGGCCTACAAAATAGGAATAAGTTCCCGAGCCGTAGAAAAACATATTTCAAAGCTTCGTTCTATGGGAATTTTGTCTCGTGAAGGAGCGGACCATGGTGGCTATTGGCGCATAATTGTTAAACCATAAACAAAACAATAAATCTATGGGAACATCTTTCATACCACTCAGTGCAATAATTGCCATTTTGATTATTGCCTTTTTGTTTGCCTCCCTACCACAGGTAAATTATAAAACACGATACAGAGTGCTTTATGCAATAGCCATCATCATGCTATTTGCCGTTATTCCTATCAGTGAGTATATGACTGAAAATACCAAAAATTCACACAGCAATTATCTGCTTGTTCTGATATTCGATATTGCAGTAGGTTATTTCTGTATGTACATTGCCGCATTACTGAAATTCAATGTCCTTAAACGAAAGAATCAAGCATTAGAAAATGCCTTGACCGAAAAGCAACAAGAAAATGTAGCAATTCTATTGGAACATCAGAATGAAAAGCAACAAGCACTTCAGCAAAGAGAACTTGAATGGTTAGCAGATAAAATCAAGATGTTCACCGAAGAAGAACAGAAAGCTATTCTTGCCAGTGCTTGCGCATTTGCAGAACACAGTTTGATAGTCATCACTCCCTCAATATCTATTCAGCAAACAGATACATGTAGTCAACAAGATCTTATGTATTTTGTTTGTTCTGCTTTTTTCAACATAGGTAAGAAGCGTAATGATATTGTAAGTTTCTTATCTCAGGTCTTTCCGCTTTACTTTCCTGCAGGAGAAAAGGTATTGGCTAAAAAGATGCCGGGATTGGAAAGAGTAAAAGAGAGAAGGGAGAAAGAAAAATAAGTAAAATAATGATTATGGAAAAAGAAATAATCATATCAACAATACTTGACGTTTGCAAAGACATGGGTCTAAACTATATAACCAAAGTAAAGTCTGCTACATGGAATGCAGATGTTGTTGTTGAACATGATACATACAAAGTGGCTTTCAACGTGTGCAAATGTCCTCGCAATGTAGAAGCCACATACAAAGCTATGCGTAAAGAACGTGTTTGCGGATGTTGGATACTACTGCCAGCCGTAAACTCGTCTTATCAAGAACAGAGCCTGCCATGTTTTAATCTTATACCCCAAACAGATAAGAAGCTTGTTTGTCTCAATTCAGTAATGAATGATAATTCTAATAATCAAATAGAATTATCAAGGAGGTGTGTCAAAATGCACACCTCTTTTTTTATGCACAAAGCCCCGACTTTCACAAGCAGGGGCTTTGTTATTACA
>NZ_BAKM01000044.1 GCF_000614185.1 Phocaeicola sartorii JCM 17136 = DSM 21941
TTGTTCATTTCCGCATCCGAAGAAAAATATCCGTTCCTGAACCCTGCAATGCGTAACTCCGGATACTGTTCTTGAAATATCTTCACAGCACATTCCACTTGTTCCTGACCCGAGGCTACGATATAGAGTGTTTTACGGCTTTCCATGAGGTAATTCAACAATTCGGGAGCAAGGGAAGTCATATCAAAGCTACATCTGGTCACTCGCTTTCCGTATACTAATCTTATGGCAGAAACCAGTAAAGAGCCATCGGCAAAAATACCATCGAATTGTTCAAATAGAGATTTGTTTTCTAAAGCGATAAGGTAAGAGACGGGGTTGAGAAAGGTGTAAATTCTGCTTTTCGTTTCGAAAAGTTCGGGAGGCGTCCATTGCTCTGTTTGCAAAATGTGATTGACTAAGAGAGATGTCATATTTTATACTACAAGTTTTTGTAAATTCTCATGAGGTTTTCCGCCTCTGTTTCTATATTATAACCCGCTTTAGTAATGAGTTTAATATTCCTTTCGCAACGTTCCTGACGAGACAATTCGTATTTAACGTTACCGAGATATTCCGCCCAATAGTCAGCACCTTTACTTAAAGGTAACTGAATTACATCTTCACCTATGTTTACCATTTTAGTTACAGCATCCGAAATAATACATGGTAGACCTGATGCCTGTGCTTCTACCACAGACAATGGCATACCTTCATAAATAGAAGGAAAAAGGAAAATATCCATTGCTTGTAACACATCTGGGATATCAGAACGCAATCCCGCCAATATTACACAATCATTCACTTTGTTTTTATCTATCGCTGCTTCTACAAGATGGCGCAGTTCACCATCACCAACTAGCAATAATTTTGACTTTGGCTGTAAAGCATGATATTTGGCAAACACTTCAATAAGAAAGGAGTGATTTTTTGCTTCCATGAATATACCGATATGGCCTACCACATATTCATCATCTTTAAAACCAAAGACACACCGCATTGTCTTTCTTTTATCTACATTGAATATAAAAGGTTCCACTTTGATAGCATTACGCAAAATAGTAAATTGTGTTTCACCATAAAGCCATTCACCAGCTTCAATAGAACAAGCTATAGCCTGAGTGAACGAACGCCTATATCCAGGCAACAATAATTTATTTAAAATTTTATGTTGGCAACAACTAGAATGATTATGTATAATTCTTGCCTTTATACCTAACCATTTTGCAATTTGTAATTCCAAAACAGCTGTAGCACTGTTTCCATGTATATGAACAATGTCATAACTTCCTTTATACATTATGCGACATAATGCCATTATATAACGAAATAATTGCTTCTGCCGATGTGGCAAATGAATGATTCCACACCCTAGAGACTTGAATTTATCTATAACATCATTGTTTTCTTGTACCGTTACCACTATATCAATTTTATAATCACTGTTTCGCTGTAAGACTGAAATATAATTGAATATATGAGTAGTTATGCCACCTAGATCCAAACCATTTAAATTCTCAACAAGTATTCTTGTCATTTTAGTTTCTGTTTTTCAATATTTTATAAAGTTTAAAGTATGGAAAAGGAATTTTAAGCAAGCATTTTAAAAAACCTATTTTCCATTTACTAGACAATAAATCATTTTTTAAACATCGAGGATTAAACACATAATAAATAAACGACTTACTAGAAACTAATGAAAAAGTCTCTCCCTCATCAAAAAATCTAAATTTTGCCAACATCTTTAAATCCTTTCGAGAGGGAGATAATCCCACTGCTTTTAAATTCGCAAACAACACATCTGGAGTAAAAGGAATATATTTTACAAACTCTATTGCTTCTATATCATTAATGAAATCTAGAGCTGCTGACTGGATTTTTTCTACAATATAATACTCCTCTTGTAATTCACCATTCATTTGATATTCATAATCATATCTCTCTGCCACAAGCCATTCATTTTTGTCACGAATATAGTTTTTTACAGACCCTTTTTGCTCTAAAAACAATGTTTCATAAAGTCCAACAAACGGACTTCGTTTATCCACACTGTTTACATTATTATAAAAATCGAACAAATATCCATGTAATGATAGTTTTCCATCATTCATATTTCGTTTATAATAATCAGCTACCCCTGTATAATAACCTAAAATTTCATTTTCTATACCTATTATTCCCAGTGACTTTTGAAGAAATCTCTGCATACCACCTGACCACCCTATATCCACAACTGCAAAACGTCCTTCAACGTGCATTTGCTTCATATATTCACACATTAAGACAAATTCTTTTTTTGAGTTTAAAATAATCTCATTCTGCAACTCATTATATAAAAGCATTAATCTATTTTCTTCCAATATGGTATTTCTATAGAAATAAGAATTTAAATCATATCCATATTTTCTAACTAAAGCTATATGATCAATAATATTTAATCCAACTCCATCAAATATTGACTTCAATGATATCCTTTTGGAAGGTGACAGCATGGTCAATAAATTAATAAATGATGGATCATTCCACAAAATGGGTACTCTTAGACTTCTTCTTGAAACTTCTAGATAATAACTTTTCAAACTTTCATCTTTGTTTACAATATCGAATGCTTTTTTCATGATAAGCCCATCACGAGCAAAAAAATAAATCTTATTAAGATCTTCTTTTTGAAAATTTTTAATTAGCCAATGAATATATCCCCATAATAAAGGGCCCAAACATCTATAGCCCAAATATTTAAA
This sequence comes from Phocaeicola sartorii JCM 17136 = DSM 21941, assembly GCF_000614185.1. Lineage (GTDB taxonomy): Bacteria > Bacteroidota > Bacteroidia > Bacteroidales > Bacteroidaceae > Phocaeicola > Phocaeicola sartorii. The sequence goes on from NZ_BAKM01000044.1 coordinate 2,721, forward strand.
ATAATCCTCTTTTGTTTGACACATATAATCAATGACATTATTTAATAGGGATAAATAGCTTGTATTATCTACTTTTGACTTTGTAAGAGTTATCATAGTTGTATGTATACCCATTATCTTTGGTCTAATAAAATCAGACTTTAGTGTGTCTCCAATATGAACTAATTGACAAGGTTTTAGATTTTCTTTATCTAAGATATAACGAAATAAAGCCCCTGTTCTTTTAGTTCTTTTTATAGATGAAGAAAGATAAAGTTTTTCATAACCTGTAATGCCACAATGACTTAAAATATCCTTTATTATATCTTCAGGAAGATACATATCTGATGTTATTATTACTTTTTTTCCATTCTTAAGGCATTCATTAAAAAGACCGACAATAGATTTATTGGGAATACAAACTTCGTACTCCGTCTTCAATTCTAGGTTTTTCAATTCTTCATTTATAGCTGGACTAAATTCTATAAAATTATAAATTTCATCGATTGAAACTTCTTCTATTATTTTTTTTCTAGCCTTAAGTTCGGCATTTATCCTCAATTCCTTAAAACCTCTTATTTTCTCATTACTGGTACCATGTAAACTGTTATACCTCAATTCAACTATATCAAACACATCTGTAGGCAAGGAAACATATCTTTTTACTAACGTATCAAATATGTCAAAAGATACACAATCATGTTTTAATATATATTTCAATTTATGATCCATATATAAGCCTCAATTGATTAGAGACCCTAATAAATAGGGAAATCTCGCTGATTAATATTTTGGGTTCTGACTAAGATTTAACAGATTTAAACAGCATCTTTAATAATAAAATGCATTTATATTTCAATAAAAAAAATACTATTCTATGCTTTAAATCCATTCGTTGATAAGGATAATTAGACAATAATTCTTGATATAGTTTTTCTTCTAATATTCTTTTGATCTTCTGATCTGTTTCACCAGCTAACACCATACGCATTACAGTATTACGAAGAAGAAAAAATACCGAGCGAAGATAATGCAAATAATATTTCTCTTCAGAGTAAATTTTTGCCAATCGCTCTTTTATTATCCGAGATAAATTTACCATTTTATGGTATTTGGCATCATCATAAGTATGAGAAAGCGAATATGGATTTACAACATAATAGTGCAAACAATCAGGCAGATAACATACACTCCTTACATGTGAAAGAAAATCAATATCAAAAATAATATCCTCGCTCACAAATTCACGTTCAGATACAAACTGTACTCTATGCTCCATAAAAATACTATGACGATATATAGCATGCCACACCGATATCATATAGCGAACATCATGATGATATTCAGGCAATGGAGCTATCATATCAAGCAAAAAATCATCAACAACTTCACGCCCTCTGAAGACAACCTCCTCCTCTACATCTTTTCGAGGATAAATATGCTTTTTATCTTTATAAATATTGCAATTACAATAAACAACATCAATATCCTTGGCCTTTGCTTTTAAATATAACTGTTCATACATATTCACATCTACAAAATCATCGGAATCCAGAAATGCTATATATTCACCAGTAGCTATCTCCAACCCCGAATTACGGGCAAAGCCAAGACCTTCATTAATTTTATGAATCACCTTGATAATCGGCCAATGCAAATTATCTGACGCTGATTCATAATTATCACATAATGCAGGACTATTATCCGGTGAACCGTCATCCACTAGAATAATTTCTAATTCTTTCAGCGTTTGCCCAAGAAGCGATTGCATGCAACGATCAAGATATTTCTCCACATTATAAACAGGGACTATTATACTAACTTTCGGCTGTTTCATTCATTTTTTGATTTACATATTGAATAAAATCATCATAAGACGAAAATTTCGCCTTATGAGTAGATAACCAATCACCATAAGCTATACTTAACTGAGACCGAACAGGCACACCTTGACGTTCATATTCCTCTACATTTGAGGCATCTACAAAATAGATGAATTCTTCATATAATTCATGAGGCAAAGGATCTCGACCAAAATTCTTTTGAAAAGCCTTAACATGTTCCACAGCTTCCTGCAATCCTTTGACTTTCCGTTTTTGATAATATTCATCTAATGAACACACTACACGACAAGGAGCTCCTACCGCTACACTATTGGCAGGGATATCATGTGTTACAACACTGCCAGCACCTATAACACAGTTATCACCAATAGTAACACCACGTAATACAATGACATTTGTGCCAATATAAATATTCGAACCTATTTCCACTCTTCCTGAAGAATTCACAAAATCATGATATTTATTCCTAAAAACAAAGCTAGCCCAGTCATGTGTCAATATCTGGAAATATGTATTCATATCAACATTACTACCAATGGAAACCAAGGCTGGTCTTGAAACATCGATTCTCGTAGTCAGCGGATCTCTAAAAATGCAACCATCACCAATTCTTATACCCAGTGAACGCAGATGAGCAATGTACGATCTGCTGTTTCGGCGATGCCAAATATCTAATATATGCGCTGTTATAGATGATAATTTTATCATATATTGAATTGTACAATGAATATTTAATATAAAGACCTATTAATATGTTACTTAGAGCATTTGAACATTGCCTATAAATTATACACGAATTTTTATCCATTCATTTGGCAAAGCTTCTAATTTTGAAAAATCAGTATTCACCCATCGGTCTGGAGTTATAATTATTTTTGCTGTCCTATTTAAATAAGCTGCCCAACATGAAAAGGTACTATTTGCCAAAATCATATTTTTAGCATGAGCCATCAGGTACATATCAAAGAAGCTGCGATCATCTCTATTATGTGATATGATTATTTTATTTCTTATATCAGCAAATTCTGTTTCCACATATAAACAATCATCAGAGAAAAAGAAAAAAAACGGTTCTTCTACCTCTTGTTCCATGAATTTAATTGCTTCCCGATAATATTTCGATGTACATATACCACCATAAATATGTATTAAATCTGTTTTCAAATAATCGCCACGACGAATATGCACTGAGATTGAATTACAGGTCTCCATTTTTTTAAGAAATTCCATGTTTTCCTTTCCTATAGGAAGTTCCGAGCGAAATTCAAAAATATTTATTTGTTTTATAATAGAATAATCTTGCCAATCTCCCCATTGAAAAAAATGTTTCATAGATTGAGGATAAACCCTATTACAAAATAACAATCTATAGCCATGATTATATAAAAAGCGATTCACACGATATAGAAGAATGCCCAATTTATTATATAAATAAGAAGTTGGAGGTAATTCTATATCAAACCATTTATCAATCTCTATCCCATTATGTGCCTTTAAACTATCAGGATATATTCCCAAAATTCTTTCTGAAGGATATTTCTTCTTCAAATATCTATAATAACTATACTGGAAAAGTTGGTTACCTAATCCTCCACCAAAAACAAAAAATTTCATTTCAATACTTCCATTTGTTCACCTATGAGTAGATGATATAACTATATTACACCACTTTAATTCAGAATCTCGACTCCAATAGTCCATTCTTAAAAAGATAACAACAAAAGTCATCAGAATATTTATATTTTCATCAATCGGAGCAGATAGAGATAAAAAAACAAAATATATAACAGGAAAAAGCACAGCAGTTTTCTGACATTTATAAATCAAAAAACAACATACTAATACAAGAAAAATAAACATTAAGCCACCCATTATTCCATAATCTATCAATAAAGAAAACCAAATACTTTCAGCACCTAATATTTCATAATTATTCTGTGTGGCAACATTCCACAAATATGAGCTCCCATTTCCCCATAATTCATTTTGCTCAAAAGCCCATAAAATAGATCCCCATTGCTCTAGTCTCATACCACTGCTACTACCTACGTCCATTTTGTTAGCAAATAAAGTAGAATAAATAAGAGTAAAATAGAATTTCCAAAAAAAACAAACATGATACTAAAAACACACCTACTATTCTATAAAAAAACTTTATACCTGAAAATGTTTACACTCAATAAATAAGGCAGTATACCAATAAGAATGGCAACATACCCAGCCCTAGTCCCTGTAAGAATAGTGCATAATGGAAGGAAATATAATAGCTTTGTTACTTTATTTTTATTCAATGGATAATTATAATACCGACTACAAAAAAAGTAAAGATAAAAACACATACAACAATATAAAGCAAAAGGCTGATAATAAGAAAATATAGAATTACTTCGTTTAAAACCATATCTTTCCGCACCTTGGGCTATATATCCATGTACATCAAATAAGCTCAGCAATACGTCCTGAATAATATTCTTATTAAAAAGAAACTTCTATAATAGAATAAACACAGGCAAATAACATACATCCACTAAGAAGTTGCAAACAATATATCATATATTTTCTAGAATCCAATGAATACCATAAAAACACGGGTAAAATGAAAAAGAAATATATGTTAGCAAAGGTCAGCATGTTATCAGGAGGATATAATGCCAAATAATTAGAAATTAAATAGCTGATTGAAGTTAAGACTGAAATAAGAATTAACGATATGGGATATTTTCCTTTTTTTGATCTATATATAACTAATCTTCTTTTTCTGCATTTCCGATAAACAAAAATACAAATAGCCAAAACTGATGTCGGATAAATCAGGCGAAGACTCGTATTCCACAGAGTTAAATATATGAATATCTGCAAAATAACAACTATTTGTATGATACCTTTTTTCACATCTTTAAGAAGAACGAAACAAAAGTAGATGAATAGAAGAACAGATGGCATCTTTTTTTATTTATTGTCTATTAGGAACATAGAATAGGCCTTTTTTTTTCTCTTTTACAGGATTGAATCTATACAAGGGAATTGAGAGCACAAAAAAAATTGCAAAAAGAATATCCCTATTATTTAAAGCTAATCGGAAACAACTCCAAAGTGCAGTATTATATCTTCTTATTTTACCATAGCACAAATATTGGTAAATTCTATACCTACTAGTAAATAGACTATACATTTTATCAAATGTTAGTTTAGATGTAGATATGTTTCCTTCCCGTGTATAATAAACATATATTTTATTTTTAATAACTTTTATATTAGTTGATCTATATCCAACTCTTACAGAAAATAAAGCATCATTTCCCTTTTCAATTTCCTCAAATTCTACATCCTCACAAATAAGTTCCTTTTTTATCATTTTATTCCATGGAGCCCATAAATAATACCGTATATTATTTATCATGTCTTTATGTCCTTCTAGATAAGATTTTATTTGTATAGAGATAATGTTATCACAATGTTCCATGGTCTTTTCTATGATATGATCACAGGCAAAATAAATTATATCATAATTACTATTCACATATTTATCCAAAACGTTCATTAAATCTGTTGTATAATGATCATCTGCATCAGGAAACAAAAACCATTTTCCCTTTGCATAAGTCAATCCTATATTCCTGGCATATCCCGCTCCCTTCCCTTCTTTTGTAAAATAAACCTCAACACATTTTTCATTTAAGCCTGGAAAACACTCAAAATTCACGATCTTAGGATCACTATTATCATCAACTATAATTATTTGGATATCATCACGTTTGGGAATTGAATCAATACATCGTTGAAGAAGATGTGGTACATTCCTATGAGGTATTATAAAAGAATAATTAATTTCTATTTCCATACGCACTAATACAAACTAAATATTAAATCATTTTTTTTGTTTATTTTTTCTCCGCTTTGATTCTAAAATGGTCACTAACTTTTGGTTTACCACATATCTTTCTGTTGATGAAAGACCGCATAAATAGGCAAGAGAAAATAAAATAAGTTCTAATATAAAACTTGAAAGAACAGCTGTAAAAAAACTATCCTGTTCCATCTTTTTATGTAAGATATAAACTATACAATAGGTGATAAACACAATAAGTATATTTTTGCTGAAAATATGTGTCACATAGTATCTAATTTCATAGATGGGCAAGATTCTACTTATTAAAACTATCCGAATAAGTACCCCCAATAATGTAACAAATAATGATGCATAGAGAACTGAATATGGCGGATATCCAATTGATAACAATAAATAAGCTATCGGTAATTCTGTCAGCATAACAATACAAATTATTACTTGAAACCATTTGATTCTTCCCGTGGCTTGCATGGCTGTTGTTAATGGACTAGATATAGCATACAAAAGATTGCATACAATCGTTAATATCAGAAAAATATCCGTATATTGTGGAACTTCTACCAACCATAAATTTAATATATAGGTAATATTAATCATTATAGGCAGGGAAATGACAGCTAACAAATAAAATGAAAATCTACAACCTGCATATACTAACTCTTTAGATCTGTATAAGTCTCCTACTGCATACGATTTTGTTATTTGTGGATTCATCGCCATCATAAAATTAGCAGAAAAACTATTTATTAGCGAACCTACCTGAACTGATATTCCGCGTGCAGCATTAACAACTGTACCAAAAAATAGATTCAAGAGAATATTAGATAATTGATCTTTAAAAGAAAATCCTAAATTCCCAACCAAACTCCAACCAGCAAAGGCAAACATTTCCCTAAATTGTTCAATATTAAAGCTAAAAGTATAATGACACTCCTCAAAATGCCTTTTACAATAAAAGCAATATAAGGAACGTAAAAGCAATGCAACGCAAAATACCAAAATTGAATATACAATCAATTTATCATAAGATATAAATAACAGCAAATAGGCTATTGCTAACTTCAAACTAACTTCGAAGATACTAATATATGCAAATGCGCTCATTTTTTCGTGTGCCACAATAGAAGCATTATAAGGAACACTGATTACATTCACAGCAAATACGAATATAGATAATTGGAGTGTCCAATTGGCAGCATCATTCTATCTGATGGAATATTCAGTTTGGTATTGAGGAACCAAACTCCTATTACTTCCGATAAAACAACAATAATAAACGCAATAGCTATGTGTATAGTTAAAGTCGTACAAAAAACATCTTTAAGTTTATGTAAATTTCCCTTTCCTAACTCATATGAAATAAAACGTTGTGAAGTTGCAATCATAGCCGAATTTAAGAAAGCAAATATTGTAACAATACCACCAACAAGATTGTATATGCCATAATCCTCTATTCCCAAACTTTCAAGTACAATACGACTTGTAAACAAACCTATTCCCATACTGAAAAGCATACGAAAATAAAGTAATAGAGTATTTTTAGCTATTCTTTTATTATTTTGCTGAGATAAAGCAGACATTTTCAATTATAAAAAAGCACATTAAAATATTATGTCTATAATAGACAAGTCCCGTAATATGTATCCTGATTCTATTAATATATTCAAATCACTTGAAAGATATATATCTTCCACCTGTAACATTACTAATCTTACAGCCCACACATTAGTAACGTGTCACCCCACACGTTACTAATCTTCCGGCACGCACATTACTAACCTTTCAAAGGTCTTGTCCTTTTCCGAAAAGAACAAGGTCTTTAAAAAAAAGAACAAGACGTTTTCATTAAAAGAACAAGAGCTTTTTAAAATTTGACCTGTTGTTTTTTCCATAATGGCATCTACATGCCGAACCGCCTTACTTTTCCTTCAGATCTTTCAGCCATTCCGCAAACGTCCTGCCTGTCGGCATTCCGGCTGAAGGATATGCATCGTGAAATGTTTCAGCCGGAAAATATCCTTCAGGAAAACGACTCCCCAAAAATCGGAAGAAGATCAGTTCGGCTGAAACATTCCAATCCCCAGCTGAAGGATTCCCGAACCCAATCCTTCAGCCGGAATGCCCACGGGTAGGGCGTTTGCGAGCAGGATGAAGCTTTTGAAGGATTTTTCAGGGTATTTCCTATAGAACATGATCGATGACCATATTCCACTGAAAAAAGTAAGATATCTTCGTGAGCAAAGTAAGATATGTTCCCAAGCAAAGTAACACCACTTACTTGCCTCACGAAGTCCACATACTTTTCTTTACAACAAAAAAGACCTCACGGCCATCTCATGCCAGTGACGATAATCCCCCGTCGGTAAAGAATGCTCCAACCATACTTTCCGGTAAATTCCATCGTGCAAAAGGATGTACTCACCCAAACAGCCCTCCGCCTCATCGGCAGGAACGGAAGCCATCACCACATATTCCACACAACCCGGGACACGAAACAAAGTCAGCTCACTTTCAGAAAACAAACCGCTCAACCTACAGGCGGAACGTTCAAAGGCCACCCAATACGCACCAATGTCATACAGATGAATGAACTTATCATTATTCTGTTCCCTGGCTAAGATTTCCTTATGCTGATTCTGAATCAGCTGTTGGAGCCGGATGCCGGACGGCATGGATGTGGTTCTACACATTATTATATATAAGATTTATATTATCAGATCGTTTACTTTCCCATTAATCAAGGAATAAGAATGTTTAACGTAGCAAATGAAGTCATCTCTTCTTCGGCTCTTCTATCACTTCTATCAAGTCCGGCGAAAGCGTCGCCATGGCCATGGCTATCACTCCTTGCAGACTGATAACCACACGACGGTCTCTCGCACCTTTCACCTTTACAAACACCCCCTCGTAGCCCTCGAAGTCACCACCCGTAATACGGACTTTCGTACCTTTACGCAGGTTCACCTCATCGGGACTAAAGAAGATAAGATGCTCGTCATACGTTCCAGCCACAGCGATAAACTGCTTCATCTGATCATCGGGCACAATGATTTTCTGTCCGTTGCGGATATCAATCATGTATTGAAGATACGGAAGTTTAAACTTCACCTTCTGGAGTTCGGACTGGACGGCATGAACAAATATCAGATCACTGATAACAGGAACCAACTCACGCCTCTTGCGCCCGTTCCTTATACGAACTTCGTAACGCATGGGGATGAAGTTGTTGATTCCTTCTTTATCCAACAAAGCCTTGATCTGCATCCCCCGGCGATAGGTGGCACGCATGGCAAACCATTGCATTTTTTCACTTGAAAGCATAGTTATGGAGCTTTGAAGTACAGATATCTATCTGCAATTCAATCAATTACGAGGAGTTTCGTAAAATACAAGAGGAATCGGCCTCTTGTGATTAAGCTGACCGGAGAAAAGCTATTTCAACAAATGGAGGATAGAAATCCGCACGATGTAGATGCAGCCTGTCGGGTCAACCGATGACCTTCCGCAGATTCCCGAACCGGACGGTTCATATATGTTAAATCAGAAATTTGTAATACCTATATATAAAAAAAGCGCGGGAATCTGTACCTGTTACTCGTCCCACACTTCGAAGGCTTTGCACTGCCCATTGCTGTCTGAACGAGCAACGCAGAAGCCCACGCCGATATGTATAACAACACTTGAATACACCTTTGACCAACAAAGGCGCACCAAGGATATAAACATACCCCGCAGACATCCACTGTTGCTTTGTCTCTGACAGCAATTTCAAAAGGTGCAAATTTTCGAAGCGTCAAGAACAAAACGTCAAGTAAACGTCTTTTCTATATATGTATATTTCCCACCTCCCATAACTTCCCTGCGGAAGTATCAGCGTAGAAAACGTGGCAAAGATAGCAATTTAATAAATAGGACGAAAATATATTCCGCTATTTTTAGTGATGTTTCTTTATTACTTAAAAAGCAAACAAGAAACAGATTGTAGGTGTGCTTGCCTTGATGCAAACTTTTCTGAGCACATCATCGCTCTGATGGTTAAGATATAAGATACAGCGAACAAGGCTACCTGGTACTCGGTACACGCCTACCCTGTCTGCATCACATGCTTGCCCGGTTCTTTGTACGAGCTTGGCTTGTTCACCGCATCTCCCTGACGGATGCAAAAACGTCACGCAGCAACATAGCCGTATTTGTTTATTCTAGCCATATCTTCCTTATATTTAATTATCTTTCTGTTGAAACTATGATTGTGGAAAAATTAACATAAAAAAGGCGTGAAACCAAATGGAATCACACCTAAACTATTATTAAGAGATTAATCAAACGGCAAGTAATTCTTTTCCCAAAAGATGGAGAGCCTCTTTAATCTGCATCTTCCTTATATCACTCGGCTTTTTAATACCATAGATATACTTGGAAAGAAGACTCTTGTTTATTCCCATACTACGTGCAACCTCTGACACATTTAGTTGAGGGAAACGTTTAAATATCATTGCTATCTCATTTTCATAATCCGGCTCCGCTGTATCGAAAAAACTGGATATATGAATATCCTCATCCAATGATTCCCAACGAATATCGTCACCAAACTTTCCTATCTTGAAATCAAGGCGCTCTCTGTCACTTGCATCCTTCAGCAAAGGGAATGCCTCTAAGGGACGGCTGAAAGTTTCTCCACCATCCGTTTTCATATAAATGCGGTTAGCATCAAACCAAATGTCTTTTATTGTATCCATAACTTTCAGTTTTAATAATCATTCTCCATGATATTTTTAATTTTACTAATACAATATAGGGATAAATATTTATCCCCACAAATAAATAAGCAAAAAAATAGCGACAACTCTTTTCGAACCACCGTTCCATAACCTATGATGTACAAAGGAACTGATTTCCCTCCTGTTTTCCTAACAATCATCATCCGGCACACGGGTTCTTGCGTGTCAGAGCAGAGCTGCCATTTAATTGGAAAGATAATAATTATCTAAAGAATATATTTGTAGTTAAAAAGTTTCCTACACAAGAAACTTTATCTATTTTTGTGGTATGAATACGAATTTGCAAAAAATAGGAGAACTTTTGGCCCAATGCCGAAAAAACAAAGGATTGACACAAGAAGAAGTCGGGGTGATGATTGGCGTCCAAAAAGCAATGGTTTCCAAAGTGGAAAACGGTCTGTGTGTTAATTTTGGCACTGTCAACCGCATAGCGGAGGCGTTGGGTGTCGAACCGATAGTGGCGCTCAAGTCCAAAAAGAAAGCGGACAAGAACCTAATCGATTATGTGATGACGGTCATTGTCGAATTTGCGCGCCGTCACGATTTGACAATCCGGGAGGCAAGCAATTATATCAGACGTTTCAAAGGCATTGATTTTCTCACCGAATTTTACGATGTGGAACACACGCTTTCTTTTAACGACTGTGTGGATGACCTAACCATCGTCTGCCAAAACAATGGAGGAACATTGCGATGATACTTTACCACGGTTCAAATACGGCAATCGACGGCATCGACCTCAACAGATGCCGCCCCTATAAGGATTTCGGCAGAGGATTTTACCTGACCGACATTAGGGAACAGGCCCAAAGGATGGCCGCAAGAACAGCGCGGATGTTCAGCGGAAACCCCACTCTGACTATGTTTGAGTTTGACCTCGAAGAAGCGCAGTCGAGCGAATTGAAAGTCAAGGTTTTCAAGGAGCCAGACTGGGAATGGGCACGTTTTGTCATGTCGAACCGCGATATAAACACTACTCAGCCTTGCCACGATTACGATATCGTAATTGGCCCTGTTGCCGATGATACCATTGCGCGCTTGCTACGTTTATACACCGAGAATTTTATTAACGAAGAACAACTATTGCACGAACTGACATTTTCGAAAGTGACTTCACAATATTTCTTTCACTCAGAGGCAGCGATTAAAATGCTGAAACGACTATGAACACGAATACCGCAAAATTCCTCTTTGAAGGAATATCCGCCGATGTAGTCCGTTACTTGGTGGAACGTAATGATATGGATTTGCAGGAAGCCATCTCCACATTCCACAATTCGGAGACATTCGTCAAACTGGAAGACTTCTCCACCGGCCTGTATATCGAAAGCCCGGCATACGTCTATGACCTGCTGATGTCGGAACTGAAAAACGGAAAGCTGGTACAATAACAATAGGGCATTATTTATCTTCTGGTCATTTTATTCTTCAATCCATTCTACAATTTCCTGTGAAAGCGGACTGGTAGTAGAGCCGATTGAGGCAACCCATCTACCATTTTCATCAATCAGAAACTTATGAAAGTTCCACCCTATTTTAGCATCCGAAACCCCGTTTTCACTTTTATGCGTAAGCCATTGATAGAGGGGAGCTATATCTTTTCCCTTTACAGATATTTTAGCCATCATAGGAAAAGTCACTCCATAATTCAACGTACAAAACTCCTTGATTTCTTCATTCGTTCCGGGTTCCTGATGCAGGAAATTATTAGCAGGAAATCCGATAACGACAAAATCATCTTTTCCATATTTCTCATACAATTCCTCCAACTTGGCGTATTGGGGAGTGAAACCGCATTTAGATGCCACATTGACTACCAATACTTTCTTACCCTTGAATGTGGAAAGTGGCAAGTCCTTCCCGTCAATAGTCTTGACCGTAAAGTCATAAAAACTTTTTTGCTGTGCGCCAGCTACCGATGTGATCATGGTTACAATTATGCTTAATATAAATGTTTTCATTTGAAATGCTATTTTATAATAGAACAATTCATGAACTTGAAAAGTTTTCTCTGAAAGAAAAGATTGGCGGATACCTATCGGACAGCTTCCTCCATGTTACCAAAAAGAACCTTTGTTTTTTGGAGAAGCAGGGAAAAGAAAGTATCTTTGTATGCTATACATATCTCTTTTACCAGAGTTTATTCATAAAAAAACAATATAACTAATGGAATATGCACCTTCAAACAGGAAACGATTGCCATACGGCATGATGAACTTTGCAGACATCCGTTTCGACAATTATTATTATGTGGACAAAACCGCCTTCATCCCACTGATAGAACAGTCGGACCGGTTTTTCTTCTTCATCCGTCCCCGGCGATTTGGCAAAAGTCTGACCTTGAGTATGCTGCAACATTATTATGATGTACGTACCCGCGATAAGTTTGACGCCCTGTTCGGAGACCTCTACATAGGAAAGCACCCCACGCCGGACCGCAACAGCTATCTGGTGCTGAAACTCAATTTTTCCGGTATCAGCGGGGAATTGCACAACTACCGTCAAGGACTGGATGCACACTGCCAGACCATGTTCGACTATTTCTGCGATATCTATGCCGACTATCTCCCACAAGGTATCAAAGAGAAGCTGGATGAAAAATCAGGAGCGGTAGAACAATTGGAATATCTGTTTACGGAGTGCAACAAGACTGAGCAGAAAATTTATCTTTTTATCGATGAGTATGACCACTTTACCAATACCATTCTCTCCGATGCCGAAAGTCTGCACCGATACACTGAAGAGACACACAAAGAGGGCTACCTGCGCGCATTCTTCAACAAAGTGAAAGCCGGAACTGATTCCTGCATCAAGCGTTGCTTCATCACCGGAGTAAGCCCCGTAACCATGGATGATCTCACCAGCGGATTCAATATAGGTACCAATTACTCCCTCTCACCAGAGTTCAACGAAATGACAGGATTCACGGAAAAGGAAGTGCGTGAGATGCTGACGTATTATTCCACAAACAGTCCGTTCAACCATACCGTCGGCCAACTGATAGATATCATGAAGCCGTGGTATGACAACTACTGCTTCGCACCGGAATGCTACGGAGAAACCACCCTGTACAATTCCAACATGGTTCTCTATTTTGTCAAAAACTATATTCTGCGCGGCAAAGCGCCACAGAAAATGATAGAAAGCAACATACGCATAGACTACGAAAAACTCCGGATGCTGATTCGCAAGGACAAGGAGTTTGCTCATGATGCCTCCATCATACAAACCCTAGTAAGTCAAGGATATATCACCGGAGAACTGAAGGATAGCTTTCCGGCTGCGAATATTGTCGATCCGGACAATTTCGTGAGTCTGCTCTATTATTTCGGTATGCTTACCATCAGCGGAATGCACGAAGGGAAAAACAAACTCACCATTCCCAATCAGGTAGTGGAAGAGCAACTATACACCTATTTGCTGAATACATACAATGAGGCCGACCTTAGTTTCAGCAGTTATGAGAAAGACGAATTAGCCAGTAAACTTGCTTATCGGGGCGACTGGCAGGCCTACTTCGGTTACATAGCCGACTGTCTGAAACGTTACGCTTCACAACGTGACAAACAGAAAGGAGAGTTTTTCGTACATGGATTCACACTGGCCATGACAGCGCAAAACCGCTTCTACCGCCCTATTTCTGAAGCGGATACACAAGAAGGATACGCTGATCTTTTCCTGTGTCCTTTGCTGGAAATCTATCCGGACATGAAGCACAGTTATATCATAGAGTTGAAATATGCCAAATACAAAGATTCTGAAAGTCGTGTGGAAGAACTGAGGCTGGAAGGGGTCGCTCAGGCAAATCGTTATGCTGATTCCGACCGAGTGAAAAATGCTGTAGGCACCACACAGCTACACAAAATAGTAGTGGTCTATAAAGGAATGGAAATGAGAGTGTGCGAAGAAATAGCACCTTTGCATGAAACGTACAACTAAAGATATCTTAAAAGGAAAAAGAAGCTACAACGATTTATGAGCAAACAAGGAACCATCATTGTGGTAGATGATAACAAAGGAGTGCTGTCGGCAGTAAAGCTATTGCTGAAAAACCATTTCGAACATATTGTCACACTGCCCTCACCCATCACACTGCCCGCTGCGTTGCGTGAAGAAAACGCACAAGTAGTGCTGCTGGATATGAATTTCAGCAGCGGACTGAATACCGGGAATGAAGGTCTGTACTGGTTACATGAAATAAAGAAAATACAACCCTCCCTGCCCGTAGTACTTTTCACAGCATACGCTGACATAGACCTGGCAGTACGCGGCATCAAGGAAGGGGCGACAGACTTCATCGTCAAGCCCTGGAACAATGCCCGGCTGATAGAAACCTTGCTGTCTGCCTGCCGCAATTCCTCCAAGAACAAGAAGAGAGCGGAAGTCCCTAAAACCGTATCTTCTATGTATTGGGGAGAAAGCAATGCCATGAAGCAACTGCGGACGCTGATAGAGAAAGTGGCGCAAACGGATGCCAATATCCTGATTACAGGAGAGAACGGCACAGGAAAAGAAATGCTGGCGCGGGAAATACATGCGTTGTCTGCCCGATACCGGCGGGATATGATAACAGTGGACATGGGTGCCATCACCGAATCCCTGTTCGAAAGCGAATTGTTCGGCCATAAAAAAGGCTCGTTTACCGATGCCCATGCCGACCGTGCAGGTAAGTTCGAAGCCGCCCATGAAGGGACTTTGTTTCTGGACGAAATAGGCAACCTGCCCTATCACCTGCAATCCAAACTGCTCACCGCCATCCAGAGCCGAAGCGTGGTACGAGTAGGAAGCAACGAACCGATACCGGTCAACATACGTTTGATTTGCGCCACCAATTGTGATTTGGAAGAGATGGTGGCCAAAGGCAAATTCCGCGAGGATTTGCTTTACCGCATCAATACCATCCACATCGAGATTCCCCCTCTGCGGGAACGCAAAGAGGATATTATCCCTTTGGCCGAACGCTTTATAGACCGGTTCTGCAAACAATATGACAAAGGAACGATCCTTCTTTCTACCGGTGCGCAAGAAAAATTACGGACACATCCGTGGTATGGAAACATACGCGAACTGGAACATGCCGTAGAGAAAGCGGTCATTATCAATGAAGATGGTATATTGAGCGAGGAACATTTTCATTTTCCCCGAAAAGCAGCGGCTCCTGCGACAGAGACAAGTGTTTCAACTCTGGAAGAGATGGAATTGCAAATGATTCAGAAAGCGATAGAGAAATGCAACGGAAACCTCTCGGCAGTAGCGGCACAGTTGGGAATTACCCGGCAGACGCTTTATAACAAGATGAAAAAGTTCGGACTATGACCTATTTTTAAATAGGAACTAAAGAAACATCCAAACGAAACAATAAATAATCAAGCTGTGAAACAATTCTTCTTCCGCCTATTTACCGTACTGGTTCTAGCCATTGCCTGCACCCTGCTGATTCAGCAACGCAACTGGCTATGGCTATGTATCGTTATACCTTCGTTCCTCGTTTCCATAGGCTGGTTTTACCGCCTGTACACTTTTAATACTCGAAAAATAGCCTTTCTGCTCGATGCTATCGAAAATGATGACCCCGCCGTTCGTTTTTATGAACATGCCTCCCCCAGTGATTCCACTATGGTCAATGTCATGCTGAACCGCATCGCATGTATTTTGTACAATGTAAAGCAGGAAACGGCACAACGCGAGAAATACTATGAACTGATTATGGACTTTGTAGAAACCGGCATTGTAGTACTGAACAGCAAAGGCTCCGTCTATCAAAAAAACAAAGAGGCCATGAATCTGTTGGGACTGGATGTTCTGACTCATGTCAAACAACTCTCCCGCATCTCGGATGAACTGATGACTGCTTTGGAAAAAGCAGTTCCGGGTGACAAGCTGCAAATTCAGTTCAACACCGAACGGGGAACGGTGCATCTTGCCTTACGGGTGTCCGGCATCCGGATCAAAGACGAGGAACTCCGCATTATTGCCTTGAGTGACATCAACCGGGAATTGGATGAGCGGGAAATAGATTCATGGATACGCCTCACCCGCGTGCTGACACACGAAATTATGAACTCCCTGACCCCTGTGACCTCCCTCAGCGAAACGCTGCTGGCACTTCCCGGCGCAGAGAACGAAGAGATGAAGCAAGGATTGGAAACGATCCACACCACAGGTAAAGGATTGATAAACTTCGTCATGTCCTATCGTAAACTGACACGCCTGCCAGCGCCTGAGCCATCTCTATTTTATGTTCTTCCCTTCCTGGAACGAATGATAAAACTGGCACAGCACCAGCATCCGTGCCCCAACATCACCTTTTCCATCCTCGAAGCCCGGGAAGATCTGATAGTCTTTGCCGACGAGAACCTGATAGCCCAAGTCGTCACGAATCTGCTGAAGAATGCGATTCAGGCTATAGGTACTGCTCCTGACGGAAGGATTACCATAAAAGCCTATTGTGACCAACAAGAAAGTATCCGTATCGAAATAGCCAACAACGGCCCTGCCATTCCTCCCGATGCAGCCGAACAAATCTTTGTACCTTTTTTCACCACCAAGGATGAGGGAAGCGGTATCGGCCTAAGCCTGAGCAAGCAAATTATGAGACTGAGCGGAGGCACACTGACCCTGCTACCTTACAAGGAAAAGGGACAGGATACTATTTTCGTACTGGTCTTTAATTAATAATGTGCTTGGCAAATTGACAAATTATTTAAAATGAAACATTCTCCTGAATTATTAGTTTATAAAGCCTCTGCCGGTTCGGGAAAAACATTCACACTGGCTGTGGAATATATAAAACTGCTGATACAGAACCCACGGGCATACCGTAATATACTGGCAGTGACCTTTACCAACAAGGCCACTACCGAAATGAAAGAGCGGATTCTGAGCCAGTTATACGGAATATGGATAAAAGATAAGGATTCTGACCCCTATTTACAGAAAATCACAGAAGAGCTGCAAATGCCCCAAGAAGACATAAGGACAGCCGCCGGTACGGCACTGCACTACATGATACATGATTACAGCCGCTTCCGGGTAGAAACCATTGACTCATTCTTCCAGTCGGTGATGCGTAATTTGGCACGGGAACTGGAATTGGGCGCCAATCTGAATATCGAACTGAACAATATGGAAGTACTGAGTGATGCCGTGGACTCCATGATAGAAAAGCTGGACCGGAAATCTCCCGTACTCTATTGGCTGTTGGAATATATAGAAGAAAGAATAGCCGATGACAAACGATGGAATGTTTCCGGCGAGATAAAGAATTTCGGACGAAACATCTTCGATGAAGGATATATAGAAAAAGGAAACGGACTACGGGAAAAATTACGGGACAAAGACTGTATCAAGAACTACCACAAGACGCTGCAAGCCATTTTGGAAGAGGTGCAGGAACAAATGAAAGGATTTGCCGATCAATTCTTCGGAATATTGGATACAGACGGGGTGAAAGTAGAAGATCTGAAAAACGGCTCCCGAGGTATAGCCAGCTATTTTAATAAACTGCAATCGGGTAAACTGGATGACAGCGTCCGCAATGTAACAGTGGAAAAATGTCTGGACTGCCCCGACGAATGGGTGAAAAAAACTTCCCCCATACGCAACGCTATCATAGGCCTGGCAGAAAAAGAACTGATTCCCCTGCTGAATGAATCGGAAAAATACAGAAGCCGGAACAATATGCTGGCCAATTCCTGCCAACTCTCCCTACGCCACGTAAACAATATCCGTCTGCTGGCCAATATAGACGAGGAGGTACGCGAATTGAACCATGAGAACAACCGTTTCCTGCTGTCGGATACCAACGCGTTGCTTCATAACCTGGTAAAAGAAGGAGATTCCTCTTTTGTATTCGAAAAAATAGGAACGACCATACGCAACGTAATGATTGATGAATTTCAGGACACTTCGCGTATGCAATGGGACAATTTCCGTCTGTTGCTGCTCGAAGGACTGTCCCAAGGAGCCGACAGCCTGATTGTAGGAGACGTGAAACAATCCATCTACCGCTGGCGAAACGGTGACTGGGGCATACTGAACGGACTGAAAACAAACATCGAAGCCTTTCCCGTCAAAGTAAAGACACTGACCACCAACCGCCGGAGTGCCGCAAACATCATTCACTTCAACAACGAAGTGTTTACAGCCGCCTGCGAGGTGTTGAACAACATTTACAAGGAAGAACAAAAAAAGGAATGCAAGGAACTGAAGGAAGCCTACAGCGACGTGTGTCAGGAGACATACAAAGATCCCGGAAAAGGGTATGTCAAAGTGGAATTTCTGTCGGATACGGAAGACATGACCTATATGGAAAACACCCTGCACCACTTGGGAGAAGAAGTGGAGCGGCTTGTGGCGCAGGGTGTACAACTGAAAGATATGGCCATCCTGGTACGCAAGAACAGAAGCATTCCTTTAATAGCCGATTACTTCGACAAGAACACGTCTTACAAAATCGTATCCGATGAGGCATTCCGACTGGATGCCTCACTGGCGGTATGTATGATAATGGATGGTCTGCGCTGCTTGTCACAACCCGGAAACCGGATTGCCAAGGCGCAACTGGCTGCTGCTTATCAGAATGAAGTATTACATAAAGGAATAGACCTCAACACTCTATTGCTGAACGAAATAGATGATTATCTGCCATCCGCTTTTACAGAAGAACTGGAGCAGCTTCGCCTCATGCCACTGTATGAACTGATGGAAAAACTTTTCAATCTGTTTCAGATGTCCTGCATCGAACAACAGGATGCCTATCTGTGCGCCTTCTTTGATGCGGTGACGGAATATTTGCAAAGCAATTCTTCCGAATTATCCGCTTTTATCACCTACTGGGAAGAAAAACTAGGCAGCAAGACCATCCCTTCCGGCGAAGTGGAAGGAATTCGCATTCTCTCCATCCACAAGTCCAAAGGATTGGAATATCATACCGTACTGCTACCCTTCTGCGACTGGAAAATGGAGAATGAGACTTACAACCATCTGGTATGGTGTGCTCCCCGGCAAGCTCCGTTTAGCGATCTTGACATTGTTCCCATCAACTATTCCACAGCCATGCAGCAATCCATTTATCGGGAAGAGTTCCTGAACGAACGCCTGCAATTATGGGTGGATAATCTGAACCTGCTTTATGTAGCATTTACCCGTGCCAAAAAGAACTTGATTATATATGGAAAGGCGGAACAGAAAGGAACGGTATCCGAATTGTTAGGCAATGCCTTATCCGACATGACCGGAAAGAGCTATGCCACCGGAGAAGAAATATACGAACTGGGAACACTCTATCTCTCCTCTCACGAAGAGGAAAAACAAGTGTCCGGCAACAAGCTGCTGACTGTAGCCCGACGTTTGCCTATTCATCTGGAAACGCTGGAAACCAACATCGAATTCAAGCAGTCCAACCGTTCTGCCGAATTTATCCGGGGAGAAGAGGAAACGGAAGACAAATACATCCGGCAAGGACAGCTGTTGCATAATCTGTTCTCCGTAATCCGTACCACGGACGATGTGCCTCCCGCCATAGAACGCCTGCGTTTCGAAGGAATCATAGAGTCGGCACAACAGGAAGAACAGATACGAAAACTCACCGAATGGGCTTTGAGGCATCCGCTGGTCAAAGAATGGTATTCGGGCAGCTGGGAACTATACAATGAGTGTGCCATTATTTATCGGGAAAAAGGAGTGTTGCAAACCCGCCGTCCGGACCGCGTGATGATAAAAGACGGGGAGGTGATTGTGGTGGACTTTAAATTCGGAAAAAAACGGAAGGCTTACAACAAGCAGGTGAAAGAATATATGGATTTATTATCGAATATGGGATATGAGCATATCCGTGGCTATTTATGGTATGTATTTAACAACGAACTGGAGGAAATAGAATAATGGAAAGCTTTTTGAAACTGGTAGCAGCCGATTTATATAAACATACGGAAGGAAACCTGGCACATACAGCCGTGGTTTTTCCCAACAAACGTGCCGGACTTTTCTTTAATGAGTATCTCGCCCAAGAGTCGGACTCACCTATTTGGTCGCCCGCATACGTCAGCATCAGCGAATTGTTCCGTAGTCTTTCTCCATGGGAAGTGGGTGATCCGGTAAAACTGGTATGCGAACTTTATAAGATATTCCGACGGGAAACTCAAAGTACGGAAACACTGGATGATTTCTATTTTTGGGGAGAAATGCTGATCAGTGATTTTGACGATGCCGACAAAAACAAAGTGGATACCGACAAACTGTTTTCCAACTTGCAGGATCTGCGCAACATCATGGACGACTACACCTTCATTGACGATGAGCAGGAAGAAGCTATCCGGCAGTTCTTCCAGAACTTCTCCATCGAACGGAGAACAGCGCTGAAAGAACGGTTTATCTCCTTATGGGACGTATTGGGAAACATCTACAAAGGGTTCCGTGAATCCTTAGCCTCTCAAAACATTGCCTACGAAGGAATGATGTACCGCCACGTGATAGAGCATCTGGATGTGGACAAACTTCCCTACGAGAAATATGTTTTTGTAGGATTTAATGTGCTGAACAAAGTGGAACATACGCTGTTCACCCAATTGAGAGATGCCGGAAAAGCTGTCTTTTATTGGGACTACGACGAATTTTACAGGAGGGAAAACAGACAAGCCGTCACCCATGAAGCCGGAGAATTTATCCGCCGGAACTTACGCGACTTTCCTTCTCCCCTGCCCGATGAACTGTTCAACAATCTCTCGAAGCCTAAAGAAGTACACTATATCGCATCTTCCACTGAAAATGCACAAGCCCGCTACCTGCCTCAATGGATACGGAACAATCTGACCACACCGGAAAAGGAGACCGCAGTCGTATTGTGTAACGAAGCATTGCTTCAACCGGTCCTCCATTCGTTGCCGGCAGAAGTGAAACATGTCAATATCACCATGGGATTTCCGTTATCGCAAACTCCTGTATATAGTTTCCTCATCGCCTTACTGGAATTGCATACCCACGGATTTAATTTCAAAAGCGGCCGTTACACGTTTCAATCGGTTGTTACGCTGTTAAAACATCCCTATACCCGCCAACTCACCGGCCAGGCCGAATTGTTGGAAAAAGAACTGACCCGGGACAACCGTTTCTATCCGTTACCCGGCGAATTGGGCAAAGACGAATTCCTGACCCGGCTTTTCACTCCGCTTTCCGGAAACCTGAATCTGTGCATACGTCTGTCCGAGACTTTGCAGCAAGTGGCAGGTATCTACCAGACAAACACTTCCGGTACCGGGGACACAGATGCATTCAACCAACTTTACCGGGAGTCGCTTTTTAAAGCCTATACCACCATCAACCGTTTCCGCACACTGATAGAAGAAGATGAATTAACCGTACAGCCCGAAACCTTCCGGCGATTGCTGGTCAAGGTCTTGTCAGCGACTAATATTCCATTCCATGGCGAACCGGCCATTGGTATGCAGGTCATGGGGGTATTGGAAACACGTAACCTGGATTTCCGCCACTTGGTATTACTGTCGGTCAATGAAGGGCAGCTTCCCAAATCGGGAGGAGACTCTTCCTTTATTCCTTACAACCTGCGCAAAGCTTTCGGAATGACCACCATAGAGCATAAGATTGCCGTATATGCATACTATTTCTACCGTCTGCTGCAACGGGCAGAAGGATTACCTTGATGTACAATACCAGTTCGGACGGACTGAACCGCGGCGAATGGAGCGTTTCATGCTGCAATTCCTTATTGAATGGCCTCACCCCATCACACGTCAGTTTCTGGAGGCCGGACAGTCCCCCCAAGGCACCTCGCCTATCACTGTAGAAAAGACCCCGGATGTCATGCGCCGGATGCAAAACCTGTTTGATGTCCGTGCCAATCCCAAAGCAAAATTTTCTCCATCAGCCTTGAACTATTACCTGGATTGTCCTTTAAAATTTTATTATAGGTACGTAGCCGGTCTCTCCGCCCCCGATGAGGTGAGTGCGGAAATAGACTCCGCCACATTCGGAAGTTTTTTCCATTACGCCGCCGAGCATATTTATAAAGACCTGACCACTCATGGCAAAGTCATTCATAAGGAGGCATTGGAAACGCTGCTGCGCAATGAAGTGAAGCTGCAAGATTATGTGGATGCAGCCTTCAAGGAATTATTCTTTCATGTGCCGCAAAACGAGAAACCGGAATATAATGGCGTACAACTTATTAACTCTGCCGTTATTGCAAGATATTTAAAACAACTTTTACAAAACGATTTACGTTACGCTCCCTTCACTTTTGTGGCGTCGGAAATAGAAGTGGACGAACCCATCGACATACAGACACCCAGAGGAGTCATCAAATCACGTATCGGGGGAATTATCGACCGTATGGACAGCAAGGATGGCACACTCCGCATTGTGGACTACAAGACAGGCGGTGACGCAGACACCCCACCCAACGTGGAGTCTCTGTTTGTTCCGGACAAAAAACGCTCCAACTATGTATTCCAGACGTTCCTGTATGCCGCCATTCTATGCCGCAAGCAGCCAACGATGAAGATAGCTCCGGCCCTTCTCTATATTCATCGGGCCGCCACAGAAACTTACTCTCCCGTTATACAAATGGGCGAGCCACGAAAACCCAAAGAAGCCGTGGAAGATTTCAGCAACTATGAAAAGGAATACCGTGAACGACTTCAAGGATTATTAGAAGAAATCTTTCATCCGGAAAAATCATTCACCCAAACAGAAACCATAGAAAAATGTGCCTATTGCGACTTCAAGGCCCTATGCAGAAGATAGCTGTAGCGGTTAGTGATTAGTGGTTAATACCTGCGGCATGACAGCGCAGCCCACTAACCACTGATCACTAACTACTATTCCCTATTTCCTATTCCAACGCCCTCTGTCTGCAAAAACATCCACAGAATTTATCTTCCACATTCTCTATCGGTGCTTTGAAGATGCCATAGACGGAAGACCCCGAACCACTCATGGCGGCATACACCGCACCCAAATCATACAATTTATCCTTTATGGCAGCAATCTCGGGGAACTTTTTGAAGACACTATCTTCAAAATCATTCTTCATACTGTCTTTCCATGTTTCTATAGGCTGCTTTACAATCTCTTTCAAAGAGACAGCCGGGCGCACAGGCTTTATTTCGGCAAACGCATCCCGGGTGGATACAAAAATATCAGGTTTAATCAGGATAATGTGATATCCCTTTAATGACAATTCCACAGGCTCGAACAGATTCCCGATTCCGGTAGCGAAAACAGGTTTGTTTTGAATGAAAAAAGCACAGTCCGCCCCTAGTTTTGCCGCATATTCCTCCATCTGTCCGGTGCTGAGCCCCAATGAAAATTTATCATTCAGAAGCTTTATCATACAAGCGGCATCTGATGATCCGCCCCCCAGTCCGGCACCCGCCGGTATATGCTTGTACATGTGTATATCTACCGGCAGCAGTCCGGGATAGTCTTTTTTTAATAACTTGTAGGCTTTTACTACCAGATTGTCTTCGGGCTCACCCTCCAAAGGAGATCCGCTTAGGTGTAAAGTGTATTCGTTGTCATTGTTTTCCCGCCGTGTCACTTCCAGAGCGTCTTGCAGGTTTATCGGATAAAATATAGTTTCCAGATTGTGGTATCCATCCGGGCGCTTTTCTATAATATTAAGTCCCAAATTAATCTTTGCATTAGGAAATGTAATCATATTCTGTTCTTTAAATAATTATTTTTAGTGTGTTTCGTCAAGATTGCTGCCCGTTCTACAAAGATGCACGCCATCTCTTTATCCGGACAGAGCGCCAAATATAGAACAAACTTTTCATTTTACCATATAAAAAAACCAATTACTGTCCAGATTGTTCATTTCTCTGTTGATCCAGGTTCATATTTCTTTTATTATTTTTGGGGATGGACGAGTGTCCAACTCAGCAAAAAGTTCTATCTTTGCCCTACTTTAAACAGATGACAATGGCAGAAACGAGAAAAACGACACGCACTCCCAGAGCTCCGAAAGCAAAACCTGTTGACGAATACGGACATTTGCAGCCTCAGGCACCTGAGCTGGAGGAAGCTGTATTGGGAGCTTTAATGATAGAAAAAGACGCTTACTCATTAGTAAGTGAGATTCTTCGCCCCGAATCTTTTTATGAACGCCGTCACCAGCTTATTTATTCGGCTATCACCTCGTTGGCTCTGCGCCAGCAACCGGTCGATATCTTGACAGTGGCCGAACAATTACGTAGCACCGGTGAACTGGAAGAGGCAGGCGGTCCTTTTTATATAACACAGCTGAGCGGCAAGGTAGCCTCTTCCGCACACATAGAATATCACGCACGTATCATCGCGCAGAAGTTTCTGGCACGCGAACTGATCACCTTTACCAGCAACATCCAGACAAAGGCTTTCGACGAGACCCAAGACGTGGACGACCTGATGCAGGAAGCGGAAGGAAAACTGTTCGAAATCTCACAACAGAACATGAAGAAGGATTACACGCAAATCAACCCTGTCATTCAGGAAGCGTATGAGATGCTTCAAAAAGCGGCGGCACGGACGGACGGTCTGAGCGGTCTGGAAAGCGGTTTCCATGCATTGGACAAAATGACCTCGGGCTGGCAGAACTCCGACCTGGTGATTATCGCCGCCCGTCCTGCCATGGGTAAGACGGCTTTTGTGCTTTCCATGGCAAAGAACATGGCGGTAAACGCGAAGATCCCTGTGGCTTTGTTCTCTCTTGAAATGTCCAACGTACAGTTGGTCAACCGTATGATTGTCAACGTGTGCGAAATTCCGGGTGAGAAAATCAAGAGCGGCCAGCTGGCTCCGTATGAATGGGGACAACTGGACTATAAGATAAAAGAATTATACGATGCACCGATGTATGTGGATGATACACCATCCTTGTCCGTCTTTGAATTACGTACCAAAGCACGACGGCTTGTACGCGAGCATGGAGTAAAGATTATCATCATCGACTACCTCCAGTTGATGAATGCCAGCGGAATGTCGTTCGGCAGCCGTCAGGAAGAGGTCAGTACCATTTCACGCTCGCTGAAGGGGTTGGCCAAAGAGCTGAACATCCCCATCATCGCACTGAGCCAGTTGAACCGTGGTGTGGAAAGCCGTGAGGGTATTGACGGAAAACGTCCCCAGCTCAGTGACCTCCGTGAATCCGGAGCCATCGAGCAGGATGCCGATATGGTATGCTTCATCCACCGCCCGGAATACTATAAAATCTATTCGGATGAAAAAGGGAACGACCTGCACGGTATGGCGGAGATCATTATCGCCAAGCACCGTAACGGTGCCGTAGGCGATGTGCTGCTGCGTTTCCGTGGCGAATTCGCCCGTTTCCAGAATCCGGACGACGATATCATCGTACCTATGCCGGGTGAGGCGCCGGGTATTATCCGCTCCAAGATGAACGGTGGCGGCAACAGTGTGCCTCCCCCATCTCCCGATACCATACCTGCCGATAACAATCCGTTCGGAGCACCTATGCCCGAAGGGCCTTTACCGTTCTGACACTTATTTATCCCTCACAGAATGAACACGGATTATTTCCCTCAAAGAAAAAATCTGTGTTAATCTGAGTAATCTGTGGTGGATAAATAACAGGATAAAAGAAAATAATTACTAAATTTGCAGGTCATTTTGAAATACATAAAAAATATCATATATGAATATCTCTTATAATTGGCTGAAAGAATACGTCAACTTCGATTTAACACCCGATGAAGTAGCCGAAGCGCTGACCTCCATCGGTCTGGAAACCGGAGGCGTAGAAGAAGTCCAAACAATCAAAGGTGGTCTGGAAGGTATTGTCATCGGCGAAGTGCTGACTTGCGAACCTCATCCCAACTCGGACCACATGCATGTCACTACTGTCAACTTGGGACAAGGCGAACCGGTACAGATTGTCTGCGGAGCCGCTAACGTAGCTGCCGGACAGAAAGTGGTGGTTGCCACACTGGGTACCAAACTATACGATGGCGAAGAATGTTTCACCATCAAGAAATCAAAGCTCCGCGGAGTTGAATCCATGGGTATGATCTGTGCCGAGGACGAAATCGGTATCGGAACCAGCCACGAAGGTATCATCGTACTGCCGGCGGATGCCGTTCCGGGTACTCCCGCCAAGGATTATTTCAATATCAAGAGCGAATACGTACTGGAAGTGGATATCACTCCGAACCGTGCGGACGCCTGCTCACACTACGGTGTGGCGCGCGACCTGTATGCATATCTGATTCAGAACGGCAAACAAGCCACCTTGAAACGTCCGTCTGTGGAAGCGTTCAAAGTGGATAACCATGATCTGGACATCGACGTCGAAGTAGAGAATACGGAAGCCTGTCCGCGCTATGCCGGAGTCTCCATCAAAGGGGTCACTGTAAAAGAAAGCCCCGAATGGCTGCAAAACAAGTTACGTCTGATCGGGGTACGTCCCATCAACAATATCGTGGATATCACCAACTACATCCTTCACGCCTACGGCCAGCCCCTGCACTGTTTTGATGCAGATAAGATTAAAGGCGGTAAAATCGTAGTGAAGACTGTGGCCGAAGGTACTGCATTCGTCACGTTGGACGAAGTGGAACGCAAATTGTCCGACAGGGATCTGATGATATGCAACACCGAAGAACCGATGTGCATTGCCGGCGTATTCGGCGGTCTGGATTCGGGAACAACCGAACAGACAGTAGATGTGTTCCTGGAAAGCGCTTATTTCAACCCTACCTGGGTACGTAAGACAGCCCGCCGCCATGGATTGAGTACAGACTCTTCTTTCCGTTTCGAACGTGGCATTGACCCCAACGGAACCATTTATGCCTTGAAAGAAGCGGCTCTACTGGTTCAGGAACTGGCAGGAGGTACTATCTCTTCCGAGATCAAAGACAACTACCCTGCCCCGACAGCCGATTTCACCGTAGAGCTGAATTATGAAAAAGTCCACTCACTGATAGGAAAAACCCTACCGGTGGAAACCATAAAGAGCATTGTCACCAGTCTTGAAATGAAAATTGTGAACGAAACGCCCGAAGGCCTGACTTTACAAGTCCCCCCCTATCGTGTGGATGTGCAACGTGATTGCGATGTAGTGGAAGACATTCTCCGTATCTACGGATATAATAATGTGGAGATTCCTACTACCTTGAAATCCAGCCTGACCACCAAAGGTGAAGTGGATTACTCCCAGAAATTGCAGAACCTGATTTCAGAGCAACTGGTAGGTTGTGGATTCAATGAAATACTGAACAACTCACTGACCGCCGCCGCTTATTACGAAGCATCGGAAACATACAAGAACGAAAATCTGGTGTACTTGATGAACCCATTGAGCAACGATTTGAACGTGATGCGTCAAACCTTGTTATTCGGTGGTTTGGAAAGCATCCAGCACAATGCCAACCGTAAGAACGCTGACTTGAAATTCTTTGAATTCGGTAACTGCTATTTCTATAATGCAGAAAAGAAGAACCCGGAAAAAGTGCTTGCTGCATATACGGAAGAATATCATTTAGGACTGTGGGTAACCGGCAAACGCGTCAGCAATTCATGGGCCCATCCCGATGAGAACAGCAATGTTTACGAGCTGAAGGCATACGTGCTGAACATCTTCACCCGTTTGGGATTGAGTTTCGGCAACGTGGTATTCGGTAACCTGACCAACGATATCTATTCAACAGCCATCAGCGTACACACACGTGGCGGCAAGTTATTGGCCACCTTCGGCATCATCAGCAAGAAGATTCAAAAGGCATTCGATATAGACAATGAGGTATATTATGCCGAAATCAACTGGAAAGAACTGATGAAAGCCATCAAGTCCGCTAAAGTCAACTTTAAAGAACTTTCCAAGTTCCCGGCTGTGAAACGTGACCTGGCTTTGTTGATTGACAAGAATGTGCAGTTCGCGGAAATCGAAAAAATAGCCTATGAGACAGAAAAGAAACTGCTGAAAGAAGTGGAACTGTTTGATGTCTATGAAGGCAAGAATCTGGAAGCGGGCAAGAAGAGTTACGCGGTGAGCTTCCTGTTGCAGGATGAAAGCGCGACACTGAACGACAAACAGATTGACAAGATCATGTCCAAACTGATTGCCAACCTGGAAAACAAACTAGGTGCAAAACTAAGATAACAATAAAAATAACCATTATAAAACTACAATCCAATGGGAAGAGCATTTGAATATAGAAAAGCTACAAAGCTGAAAAGATGGGGCCACATGGCCAAAACATTTACAAGACTGGGCAAACAGATCGCTATCGCAGTAAAGGCAGGTGGTCCGGAACCCGAAAATAACCCAACCCTGCGTGGTGTTATCGCTACTTGTAAGCGTGAAAACATGCCGAAGGATAACATCGAACGCGCTATTAAAAATGCAATGGGTAAGGATACCAGTGACTACAAAGGTATGACTTACGAAGGATATGGCCCTCACGGAGTAGCTGTATTTGTCGATACATTGACAGACAACACTACCCGTACCGTGGCAGATGTGCGTTCAGTCTTCAACAAATTCGGTGGAAACCTGGGTACTACCGGTTCTTTGGCTTTCTTGTTCGACCATAAATGTGTATTCACCTTCAAGAAGAAAGAAGGAATAGATATGGAAGAACTGATTCTGGACTTGATCGACTATAATGTAGAAGATGAGTTCGATGAAGATGAAGAAGAAGGAACAATCACTATCTACGGTGATCCGAAGAGCTATGCAGCTATCCAGAAGCACCTGGAAGAATGTGGTTTCGAAGAAGTGGGTGGTGATTTCACTTATATCCCCAACGATTTGAAAGACGTGACTCCCGAACAACGTGAAACGCTGGACAAGATGGTAGAACGTCTGGAAGAATTCGATGATGTTCAAACCGTTTATACCAATATGAAGCCTGCATCTGAAGAGGAAGAATAAAATGAAAATAACCTATAAGACGCAAGGCACTTGCAGCAGCCACATTGAAGTGGAAGTGGAAGATGACGTTATTCAACAAGTTTTCTTTTGGGGCGGATGCAATGGAAATTTACAAGGCATCAGCCGGCTGGTGAAAGGAATGAAAGTGGAAGAGGTCTTACAGAAACTGGAAGGTGTAAGATGCGGAAACCGCTCCACCTCCTGCCCGGATCAATTATGTAAGGCGTTGCGTGAAATGAAACAATAAAAAAGAGGCTGTCTCATCTTGCAGTTCAAGTGTGAGACAGCCTCTCTTATTTTTCCAATATCCTATCTTACTTCCGGATCATTGTTCCGTTTCATTTTCTGATTTCTTCAAGGCCCCTCAAAGGTTGATGGTCTTCACCTTACCCGGAATAATGGTCAGATGC
>NZ_BAKM01000043.1 GCF_000614185.1 Phocaeicola sartorii JCM 17136 = DSM 21941
CTAAGAGAACCCCAAAAATGAAGCTTCAACAAGCCTTCATTTTAGAAGTATAAATGATAAATAATTTATGTTTTGATGCAAATCTGTAATGATGCGGATTTGGGTACTGAATACTCCTTTCCGCAGAATCAAAACATAACGGGTAAAGCGCCTAGGTTACTGCCATGCAGTTCAATCGCTTCCTGCCCAGACCAGGGGTCAGATCTGATAACCACGTCACAGACGGGGGAAGAGAAAGAATATCCTGACCACAAGTGGTATTATATGTTCCTGCGCAACAGAGAGCTGAAACGCTATATCGAAATCTTTACCGGCAGGAGGGCTGTGACTATTAATACCCGGTCTGGCATAAAGGAAGAAAGGCATTTCTGCTTCAAAGTGTTTTCATATACCTCTGCTGATCATAAAAGACGTTTTGAACAGTGTCCTTATAGCAAGGAAGAGTATGCAGCCCATCGGGAGTCCGCATTTGCCGTAAAAGAGGCTTTCGCGACAGGCTCTGTACAGAAGTTGAACGCTTTGACGAATGAAAAGGAAATCACGGGTGATGGTTATCTGTTTGTATGTGCCCCGTTGGATGAATTGAATCTCATCCTTGCCCATCTGTTCCCCCGGCAATATCTTGCAAAAGACCGCAATTCCTATAGCATGGCTGTTATTCCCCATAGACAGATGGAAGAATTTATTTATCTGTATGAATCCATGCCTTATAACATTGAACTGATGGATAAGCCTCTTGAGGAGTATATTCAGAAAAAGCAGAAGATACGTATTACGGGTGGTGTCTTTCAAGGGAAGGAGGGGTGTATCATGCGTCTGCATCGGAATACCAAGCTGGTGTTTGCTTTTGGTAATATGACGGTGGCTATTAGTTATCTTCAGGCTTTTCCGTTTGAGAAGGTGGAGTAGTGGTCTATCGGTAGCCAAGCTTTCTTTCAAACAATTGGGATTAAGGAAATTAATTTATTCCTTTGTGACCGGAGTTAAAAATAGAAACAGAAAATCATGACTTCTTTGCCACATGGAGGTATTGGACAGATGCCCTGCCAAACTTCAGAGCAGGATATTCGATAAAGCGTTTTCCACGGCTGAGATAGCCATTACAATCCTGTGGAACAGCGTAGTTATGAGGAGAGTCTGAACCGGTTCTTATCAATGTGGTAAGAACCACTGAACGTAAAGGTATGGCGAAAGACATGGCCGAAGGAAGGTATAGAGAAAGGTAAATTGGAGGATGCTGAGAATTATCTTCGTTTTTTGGGGGGCCGAAGTGATATCACAAGCTAGCGAATTGCCTTTAGAGATAATAAATAATATCAAAATCTAAGTGAGCAGTCATTTCAAAAATAATGTATTTGCTTATTTGAATGATAGTTCTTATTCAATCAATAATTCCATTGCCGAACGTTTTATCTGCCTATTGGCTGGTGAGTGGCAGAACTCGTTGTTCTTCGGAAGTGACAGGATAGTCCGTGTCTCAGCGGTATATCATACCATCATCTCCACATGTAAGATACAGGGTGTGTCTGTGCTGGATTATTTCAAGCGATTTTTCAGCTAATTTGTTAAAGGAAGTAGGGATTATGAACATTTGTTACCCTTGACAATCGGGCTGAACTAACAACAAAACTTAAAAATCAGTATCCTTTTTGACGTTATTTATTAGGAAACCGCCTTATAGCGGCTTTCTTTGGGGTAACGTCAATATTGGACGCTAACTGCTTACAAAAGGATTTGATATTTCTTTTTATGACAGATATTTCAGCAAATAATACTCGAATAGCAAAAAATACATTGTTGCTTTATTTTCGAATGTTGTTTATGATGATTGTGAGTTTATATACTTCACGGGTCGTATTGAACGCATTAGGAGTGGAAGATTTCGGTATATATAATATAGCGGGAGGAATTATTACTATGTTTTCTTTTCTTAATAGTGCGATGTCTTCTTCTACACAACGTTATATTACATTTGAGTTAGGTAAAGAGGATCATCGACAGTTACATAAAGTTTTTCGAACTAGTGTGAATATTCATTTGCTGATAGCACTGTTTATCTTGATTTTAGGAGAAACAGTAGGTCTTTGGTTTCTTTATGAGAAAATGATAATTCCTCCTGCTAGAATGTATGCTGCCTTTTGGGTCTATCAGTTTTCTGTTATTAATATGATGGTTATGATTATAAGTGTTCCATATAATGCTACTATTATTGCACATGAAAAGATGTCGGCTTTTGCTTATATATCATTGGCAGAAGTTTTATTGAAGTTAGGCATTGTTTATTTATTATATCTAACACAATATGATAAACTTATATTTTACACAGCTCTTCTTTGTGGTATGCAGCTTCTAATTTGCATAATTTATAATTGTTATTGTAGGCATCATTTTGAGGAAACATGTTATGATTGGATATGGGATTCTAAGCTGTTTAAAGAGATGATAGGTTTTGCAGGCTGGAATCTATGGGGAGGGTGTGCTTTTATTTTTTTTACTCAAGGTTTGAATATCCTATTGAATATGTTTTTTGGACCCGTTGTTAATGCTGCTCGTGGAGTAGCAGTACAAGTACAGGGAGCAGTTGTTCAATTTTCTACTAATTTTCAAACAGCTTTAAATCCTCAAATAACAAAATCTTATGCAATAGGGGATTTTATATATATGCATAACCTTATTTTTCGCAGTTCTAAATTTACGTTTTTATTACTAGCTACTATATCTTTCCCTCTTATACTTGAAACGGATATGATATTGAGAGTATGGCTTAAAATAGTTCCTGATTATACAGTGGCATTTGTCAGATTGATGCTTGGAATCACTATTATAGATGCAATGGCAGGTTCACTTATGGTGCTGCTCAAGCTACTGGACGTATTCGTTTT
Organism: Phocaeicola sartorii JCM 17136 = DSM 21941; assembly: GCF_000614185.1. Taxonomy (GTDB): domain Bacteria; phylum Bacteroidota; class Bacteroidia; order Bacteroidales; family Bacteroidaceae; genus Phocaeicola; species Phocaeicola sartorii. The sequence continues at coordinate 2,883 of NZ_BAKM01000043.1, forward strand.
TATCAATCGATGGTAGGTGGTGTATTACTTTTCATTGTACCTATTTCATATATAGTATTAAGGTTAGGAGCGGCACCTTGGAGTGTATTTGTGGTCCATTTTTGTATTTGCATTTTTGCTTTTATAATACGTTTGCTTATAATTCGTTCTATGATACATTTATCGCTCTATCGCTATTTTCATCAAGTTGTGTTACGCTGTTTGTGGGTATTGCTATTAGCAACCCCTTTACCAATCGTATTGTTTTATGTATTACCTAATACTTTCGTAGTAAATATTTTCATTTGTGTTATTTGTGTTTTTATGATGCTGCTATTTTCATATTTTGTGGGTTTAACAGTTAATGAAAAAGTGTATTTTGAAAAAAAAGTAATTTTTTTAAAGAATCGGTTTAAAGAATTTCGTAATATATAGATTATACTTTGTGTTGTTATGTAAAAATATTATCGTATGTGTACCATTTTTTTACTGTGTGTGCTATTAGTGTTTATATATATTGATATTGTGAAAATTATAAGATTTAAATTCATTAAGAAGATAAAGCTAATAGGAAATGTCAACGATGAAATATATTTTCAAAGCGTGTATTTGGCAGCATTGAAAATGGCAAAAAAGAGAAGTGTATATATGAGGCTACAAAAGCCCGATATATTTATTGTAGAAATAAAAAAAATGCTTCGAATGATTAAGAGGAAAATGTATCGTAGTTATCGAAATGATAATTGGAAATATGGTTGGAATAAAGGTTTTCTTTTTATAGGATTAACAGATAGTTCTTACTATGGTAACATAAAAATAGATGATGTGAAAAAATATTTCGATAAATATTATATAGAAGAAAATGGGACACCACGATTTGATTTTATAAATGTCCATCAAACACCTTTTGCTCTTGCTGCATTATCTTTATTTCAACAAACGAGAGAGATTAAATATGAGATATTTTGTAGATATGTATATAATAAATTACTTTCTTGGCAAGATAAGAATGGTCTATTGCCTTATTTTGCTAATACAAAAAGTGAAATAGATTTTTATTTTGTTGATCAATTAGGAATGTATGTCCCTTTTCTAGTAAGATATGCAAAAGAATTTGATGATAAGAATGCTTATGCAATAGCAAAGAAAAATCTGGATTATTGGATAGATTACGGTTTAGATAAATCAGGTTTACCTTTTTATAATGTGAAAAATAATATCGGATTGGGTATAAATAGTTGGGGGCGTGGATGTGCTTGGTTTATATTAGCTTTAATAGAATTTATACAGATAGATTCATATTATTTAAATATAGCATATCAGTTGTTGAAAACATTAGAAAAACTAGAATTGAGAAATAATACATGGGCTCAATTTATGGGAGAGTCATTTGATATTGATTCTTCTGCAACTATACCCATATTACTTCTTAAAAGTTATTTAGATATTAATGTTGATATTTTGGAAGTTTTAAAAAAAATGACAGATAGAGGAGGGCAAATAATTTATTGTAGTGGAGAAACTTGTGGAATGATTAGATTCTCAGAACTTTTTGGCCCTAGTGATTTTATACAAGGAATAACACTTATATTATTGAATAGAATAAACTCTTACAATCAAAAAGCTTAGTATTTATGAAGATTGGTATTATAACTATTTGGCAATCGAATAATAATTATGGTCAGCTTTTGCAGCTTTGGGCATTACAGCACTACCTTAAAATGCAAGGCCATAATCCTTTTCTTATCAGATACGATGTAAATGCTGTTTGTCAAAAAAAAGAGAGGCTAAGAAGAGTTGTTAGGTTTATACTTTAGTATCTAAGATTATAAAACTATACTCGATTTTGAGAAATAGATATAATTTTTTTGTGGATAAAAAAAAGAAAATTTGATGAATTTAAAGCTAAGCATATACAAAGTACTGATATAGTATATTATGGCTTGACAAAAATACAACAAAATCCTCCTCAAGCAGATTGTTATATTACAGGAAGTGATCAAGTATGGGCTCAACTTCTTGATAATATTAATAATGAAGGCTTTTTCTTAAATTTTGGTTCGTCACAGATAAAAAGAATTTCGTATGCAGCGAGTTTTGCAATGACTTCTTACCCTCAAGAACTTAAAAAAAAATTAAAAGAAAAGTTATCCATATTTAGTGCAATATCTGTAAGAGAAAGTAGTGGCGTTGAGATATGTAAAGAGTTAGGTTATAATGTCAGTTGGGTACTGGATCCAACTTTTCTGTTAGAGCAAAGTGATTATTTATCCTTAAAATTAAAAAATAAAAATTCAAGCCCTTATGTTTTTGTCTATTTTGTAAATATTAATAGTAAAGAGAATATATATTGGAAAGAAGTAAAAAAGTATTTGCATCAACAAAATTATGCGATATATATGACTAGCGCATCTGGATACAATAATAAAAGAATACATTTTAGTGGGTGCAGATATTTATATCCAACAATTGAGGAATGGCTTTCTTTGATTTATTATTCTCAGATAATGATTACTAGTTCTTTTCATGGAGTGGCTTTGTCTATAATTTTTAATCGAGAATTTGTCTTTTTTCCGCTAGGAGGTGCATATAGTGAAGGGAATAATAGAGTGACAGACTTGTTGACTTTATTGGGCCTAACAGAAAGGATAATTTATAGAAAATCAGATCTTATATATATTCTATCAAAAAAGATAGAATGGCATTCTGTCAATCGAAAGTTGGACAGCTTGCGAAAAAAATCAAAAAACTTTTTATCAGTTTTGGATGATGAGAACTTTATATATTGTAATAATACGAATCTTCAATAGAATAAAGAACGTATATAGAAAAAGGCATTCAACTTTTATTTGGAAAATTAGTGATACGGCTGAATGGGTATATATATCATATTTAACGGATATATTCTATTATCCTAATGATAACCGGTTATTGAGTAGTCACCAAAACAGAAGAGAAGCTTTGATTATAGCCAAAGTTTTTAACCAGCTAGGATTTAATATTTATATTCAGGATCATGCATCAAAAAAAGAAATACCGAAAATAAAGTTCTCCATTATTTTTGGTTTGGAGCCCAATTTCTGCAATGCTTGTATAGCGAATCCTCAATCTATTAAAATTTATTATGCTACAGGGGCTTATTATGAACATCAAAATAAGCAAATACAAAAAATGACTGATTATGTAAATGTAACTTATGATGCTCATATTCCATACCAACGGTTAGTGACTCCTCATAAATCCATAGAATTAGCTGATTATATTTTACAGATTGGGAGTAGTTATACAATTCTTACATATCCTCCTATTTGTCAATCTAAAATAGAGCTTATACATCAGAGCTCTCAATCTAAAGATTGTTATTTAAAGAAGAAATATGCATGTGATAATGAATATTTTTGTATGGCTAGTGGAGGTAATATATTGAAAGGCATTTCATTACTTATAGAATATTTTTATAACCATCCTGAACGTACTATAAATATTGTAGGACCTATAGATAAATTATTTTATAGATCAATGAAAAGAAAAATTAGCCCCAATATTAAATTATGGGGATTTATGGATATTAATAGTGATGAATTGACTGCGATAATTGATAGATGTAATTTTTTAATATATCCTTCAGGTTCAGAAGGAGGATGCCCTGGTGCAGTTATAAATTCTATGAAAAAAGGATTAATTCCTATTGTTACTCCATGGGCTGCTTTTGATGGTATTGAAGAATATGGTTTTTTGATGGATACTTGGAGTATAGATGCGATATCTATGGGAGTTGCATGGAGTCTTACTTTGGATCCTGTAAAGATAGAAGAGATGAGTTGTAAGTGTCAATTGTATATTGAACACAATTATGGAATAAGACAGTTCGAAAATGAGTTTTTTCAATATATTCGTAAAATTATATCAGTAAGATAGTGATAGTACAAGAACGAGATGTCCATTTTAATGTAAATAATGTTCTTATTGCTCATTGGAACAGAATGTTTCTAGGCATTTATGTTTTTGAAATGGGAAATATGTTCTATGAGTTTATTTTTAGGGATAATTATTTGTGTAGGTTAATGTCTTTAGTTGGGATATGTATTTTGATGTATTCTTTTATATGTGTCCCCAAACGACTTCCATTTAGCAAAAATCCTGGTATTTGTATAATTGCAATTTTGTATATATGTGTTAGCTTGATTACAATATTTAGAGGAGCTCTTCAGAGTAAAATTGGAGATTTAATAATTTCTCCTCAGTATTTTTGGCAATATGTGTTACCTTTTGCTGTCTTTTTGAAAATACCTAGAAATTATTTTGAGATACTGTATAAATGGTGTCTTATTTATGTAATAACAGCACTATGCTTTTGCATATATAATTTTCAAGATTTTTATATAGATGCTACAGCTATTGTTAATAGTATGGTTGGCTGGGAAAGCTATGTATTGAATAGGCCTCAAATACCATGTCAGTTAGCACTGCCTATATGTATATATTTTTTTTTCATGGAAGAATATAAATAATGTTGGTAAAATGATAATTGTCGTTACTCTTATACTGGCTTTATGTGCTGCTTTGTTTGCAGGTAGAAGAAGTGTAGCTGCAAGTTTGCTTTTCTTTGTTTTAATTTCTATTATTATATATCTAAGAAGAAAGAAAATGAAATTTTTGTTTTTAATGTTACTTTTCCTTTCGCTTTTTTACATAAAAATGGATTATTTGCTAGAAACATTAGAAGACACCTTTGTGGTTTTGTTTGATAGGATAGATGCAGATACAAGATCAGGGGTGGAAGATGATTTTTTTAGGGACTTTAAAGGTGTTGAAGAATGGCTTTTTGGTCGAGGAATGGATGGAACTTATCGTAGTCCATCTGTAGCAGAGTTAGATACGATGAATAGACGGGGTATTGAAACAGGGTACCTGAATATTATATTACATGGAGGATTATTTTTGCTATTTCCTTATATTATTATATTGCTTTATTCAGTAATAAATAATGTTGCTCGAAGAAAGGATTCTTATTTTTCTTTGAGCGTTATTGTCTATATTATTTTTCATTTTGTTTGGTTGTATCCATCAGGTACGCCTAAATTAAATTTAGAGTATTTTGTCTTATGGAATTTTATAGCAATTTCATATCTTACTCCAGATTATTTTAATAATGACTACTAATTAAATTTTTATAGTTTTACAAATATGAGAATTTTGTATGATTATCAGGCTTTTTTAATGCAATCTCATGGTGGCGTTTCTAAATGTTTTGTGGAACTTATTTCTAATTTGCCTGATCATGTTCAATTTCAAATTGGGATAAGGGAAAGTGATAATATTTATTTGGAAGAAAGTGGCTTAGTTCCCAATTTATGTAAATGTAGTAAGACGGTAAATAATTTTATATTCAATCATAATTTTAGAGGGAAGAACCGTCTTTTTAATTGGATTAATGCAAATATACATTTTTATCGTTCTTCTCTAAATATAAATAGAAATTATGCTATAGAATTGATTAAACAGACTGACTACGATGTATTTCATCCTACTTTCTTTGATCCTTATTTCCTGAATGTATTAGGAAATAAGCCTTTTGTTTTAACTGTTCATGACATGATGCCTGAATTATTTCCACAATATTATTCTACTAATGATGGGCAAATTATTAATAAAAGACTTTTGTCTCAGAAGGCAAGCCATATAATAACAGTTTCCGAACAAACAAAAAAAGACTTGATTCGTATCCTTCATATACCAGATGATAAGATATCTGTAGTATATCATGGTTCACCCATTAATAGAGGGAAATTTTTTCCTGCTATTATTTCAGGTAAATACTTGTTATATGTAGGAGGACGTTTTACTTATAAAAATTTTCTCTTGTTTATTAAAAGCTTTGCTGAAATATCACAGTATTATTTAGACTTAAAAGTCGTATTTACCGGTGAGCCTTTTACTAAAAAAGAGATGAAGCTTATGAAGTCATTGAATATTTATGATAGGGTCATACATTTATTTGTTAATGACTCCCAAATGTGTAATTTATATCAACATGCCACAGCTTTCATATATCCTTCTTTATATGAAGGATTTGGTTTGCCTATCTTAGAAGCATTTACGAATGAATGTCCTGTGTTGCTGAATAAAAAAAGTTGTTTTCCTGAAATAGCAGGAGAGGCTGCATTATATTTTTGTTTGGATGATTTTGAAAATACTCTTTCTCCGGTTTTAATGGATTTTTTGAAACATGAGGAGAAATACAGTGGTATGTTGAGAAAGAGAGGGAGAGAGCGATTAAAATATTTTTCTTGGAAAGATTCGGCGAATCGTTTATCTGCTATTTATGAGTCTGTCCTATAATTAAATAACATAGAAAATCAATATGAAAAATATTGGAGTAAGTATTATAACTGTTGTATATAATAACATTCGCGGAATAGAAAGAACAATTCAATCAGTATTAAATCAAAGTTATAATAACATTGAATATATAATTATAGATGGTGGTAGTACAGATGGTACATTGGATGTTATAAAAAGATATGAAAATAGGATATCGTATTGGATAAGTGAAGCAGATGAAGGTATTTATAATGCAATGAATAAAGGCATTTTGAAGGCTCATGGCTCTTTTTTGAATTTTATGAATTCTGGTGATACTTTCGTTACATCTACTACAATTGAAAGGCTTATTGAAAGATATGAAAAGGGAGATAAAATAATTTATGGTAATATTTTAAAATGTTATGATAGAAGAAAAGAAAGAACATTTGGAATAGTATCATCTCATCCTGATATTATTGATTTCTATAAGAATATGATAAACCATCAGGCAGCGTTTATATCAAGGGAACTCTTTGAAAAATATGGATTATATGATGAAAAATATAAATTGGCATCTGATTGGTTTTTTTTTCTTAAAAGTTGTAGGAATTAATCAAGAAAAAATTAGATATTGTAACATAGACGTCGCAAATTTTATGATGGATGGCATTAGCTCTATGATGCCACTAAAATACATGGAAGAACAAAGAGAAATAAGGAAAGCATTATTTAAAGGTTACGATGTCCTTTTTTGTGAATTAGCAGAATATAGACAATCTAGCATAATACGTTTTTTAATTAAAATAAGGATGTATTTAGGAAGTCGAAATGTAGGTGATAAAATTCGTTTTGTGAGATCTATTTTTGAAGGAAGATGAAACCATTGGTTAGTATTATTACTGTTGTTTTCAATGATAAAAATATTATTAAAACAATAGAGTCAATCATTCCATTTTTAAATGATAAAGTGGAAGCTGTTATTGTTGATGGTAATTCTACGGATGGAACACGTGAATTGATACAAAAATATGCAGATAGAATAAAAATATTAAGTGAAACTGATAAAGGTATATATGATGCTATAAATAAGGGTGTATCCTTGGCATCAGGAACGTATATATTACATATAAATTCAGGAGATTATTTGTTGGATATTCCCATTGAGACTTTGTTGAAATGGCAAAATAACTCTGATGTAGTTGCTTTATCTTTTCCTGTATTGATGAATGGTAAGGATGTATTCTATCCTTCTTGGAATTGGAGGATGAGATTTAAAAATACGCTTCACCATCAAGGAACATTTTATCGTCGAAATATTGATTTTTATGATATCTCATATCGAGTGTTTGCAGATGCAGATCTTAATAAAAAATTATATAAGAGTAAATCTATAGTTAAGATATACACTATGCCTTGTGTTGCTAATCATTTGTGGAATGGAATTTCAACAGTTACTAATAATAGAAAAGAATGGTATCAGGTTATAATGAAACATTATGGATGGTTTTATTTGTTGATACATTTTGGGTACAGATTAATAGAAATTCTTTTGAGGAAGGAAAATAAAATGTAATGGGCGGTATATTCATATTTCTGTGTATTTGAATAAATAGAGTTATAGTAATAATACTATGGTTGAAAAATTATATTTATTTACGCTAGTTGTTAATTGCTGATTAAATGAAAAACTTATATTTATTTGATATTTGCGGAACTATTTATCGTTCTAATACGACATTTGATTTTTTGGAGTTTTACTTGAAAGAAAATAAACGTTTTAAACTTTATAGAACTATCTATAAATCTTTCTTTTGGAAGATTATTAATCGAGCTTTAAGGAGTTGGCTGCATTATGATTTGACAAGAACTTTGGCCCTTAGATTTTTGAAAGGAACTTCTTATAGTGAACTTAGTAAACAAGCAAAGTTATTTACTGAAGTCTATCTTTCTCAAGTGCGTAATATTGAAATTTATAATACGATTGAACATCTTATATCAATAGATAAATCGAAAGTGATACTAGTATCTGCTACTATTGATGTAGTAGCAGAAGCAGTTGCCGATTCATTGCATTGTGAACAATATTATAGTACTGCATTGGAATATAAAGACGGTGTTTGTACTGGCAAAATGGTGAAAGATTTATTAGGAAACAAATGCATGTTTCTAAATGAACAAGGAATTTTACACCAGATAAAAAGTTTTTTTACGGATGACTTGACCGATACCGATGTATTGGAATATTCTGAGATAAAAAATATTGTCTGTTATCCTAAAACTCAAAAACGATGGATAAAGTTAATAGCGCAAAAGAAATGGGAAGTAGCTATGTTGGAGTATTGATGTTTTATGTACCTGTATTGTATGCTATAAGAACACGTTTCTTAAAAAGGACAAAACTGGGAATATTTTTTTGGTTTGCTGAATATCTGTTTCCCGTATTATTGTCATTATTGTTGGCAAATATTGAACCGATATCTATTTTTCAAATGCTTTTGTCGGTTGTCTGTGTATATTGTTTTTATGAAATCGGGTACATTCAAAATGATTGTGAAACAATAAAAAAAGAGGAGAATCCCACTTTGAGGTTATCTGAAGATGAATTGAAAATATATGAGCGAAATAAGTGTAATATATATATGACAAGAGGCGTATTAGGTATTCTTTTTTCAATGTATTATATTCAGCAAGGCATTCCTATTTGCATTTTATTACCTGTATTGTGGGGGATCATTCCATTATATCTTTTATATAATAGTATGAGAAACAGACTTAATCAGTATTTGGTTCTTTTTTTAATGATCTATAGATATGGTGTTCCTTTTCTCTTATATACTCATTTTAGTTGGAACTGTTATTTATTACTTTTGATAATTATATCTTATCCTATTCCGACTTTTATTCAAATATGTGCTAAAGAGAAACGAGGGAGATGTGAAAAATGGGCTTTATTCTTTGTTGGGAGTTATAATAAGAGAGAGCTCTTTAGATTAAAGTTTTATTTGCTTTTAATAGTTGGGGTAGGTGTATTGGCTTTTTTGAATCAGGTACATTTATATTATGTATCTTACCGATATATTTCTTTCTGTTTAGAATTTGGTTCTTATTCAATGAGAAAAATATTATAATACTATGTGAATATTACATCTCGCGCTTAGCGTGTATCGGCTAGTGCAGGAGATCTTTATTGCTTATTTATAATTGCATATAATACAATGATAACAGTTTCTATCGTCACCTACAAGACGAATCTAGAAGAACTGTCCAAATGCTTGCAGTCACTAATCTCTTCTCTTGTTTCCCAAATTTATATTGTCGATAATTCCAACGAGCGGTATATTGCAGATTTCTGTCAGCAATACCCCAATGTGGTATATATTGGTAGTGAAAATGTAGGCTATGGAGCAGGGCATAATCAAGCATTGAGACAGGTACTCAACTCGGGTGGGAAATACCATTTGATTCTTAATTCGGATGTATATTTTGAACCTTCGGTTTTGGAATTTCTGGCAGCATATATGGATGCACATACGGATGTAGCACAAGTACAGCCCAATGTAGTATACCCTGATGGAGAGCAGCAATATACCTGTCGTCTTCTTCCCACACCTGCCAATCTGATTTTCCGACGTTTCCTACCTAAGAGAATGGTGGAGAAGATGAATATACGTTATCAACTAAAATTTGATGACCATAAGAAAGAAATGAATGTGCCCTATCATCAAGGTAGTTTCATGTTTTTTCGTTTGGAATGTTTTAAAAAAGTAGGATTGTTTGATGAAAGATTCTTCATGTATCCTGAAGATATTGATATAACTAGGAGAATGCACAGATGGTATCGAACTATGTTTGTTCCTAGTGTGACCATTGTACATGCTCATCGGGCAGCATCTTACAAAAATAAGAAAATGTTGAAGATTCATATGGTTAATATGATTAAGTATTTCAATAAGTGGGGATGGATAGTTGATAAAGAACGTTCTGCTTGGAACAGAAAGTTATTGGAAGAATTAGGATATAAAAAATAATATTTTCTATAATGAATTACTTTATTACAGGGGGTACCGGTTTCATTGGTACCCACCTCGCCAGTCTTTTGCACGAAGTGCATCCCGAAGCAAGAATTTACAACTTGGATATTGTAGAGCCGGGTACTCCATTACCGACAGTAAAAAATTATAAACCGGCTTTAAGAAAAGGGGAGGAACATGCAGCCACATTCATCTATTGTGATATACGCCAGCCGATAGAGCTGGAAAAAGTAAATATCACTCCCGATGATGTGATCTTTAACTTCGCCGCCGTTCATCGCACTCCCGGTCATCCCGATCTTGCATATTTTGAAACAAATATCCGTGGTGCGGAGAACGTATGTGCCTTTGCTGAACGGCATGGCATCCGGAAAATAGTTTTCACCAGTTCCATAGCCCCTTACGGTGCTGCCGAGGAACTGAAGGAGGAAACCACGCTGCCTATGCCCAACACCCCATACGGCATATCCAAGCTGGTTGCGGAAAAGATTCATCAGACTTGGCAGGCAGGAGGTGAAGGCCGCCAGCTTACCATTGTTCGTCCCGGTGTGGTGTTCGGACGGGGAGAGAACGGAAACTTTACGCGTCTGTATTGGGGCATTCGGGGGCATAAGTTTATGTACCCGGGGCGCAAGGATACCATCAAGGCCTGTATCTATGTGAAGGAACTGGTGCGGTTCATGCTTTACAGATTGGAACATCACGACAGTGGGGTGGAACTGTATAATTGCTGCTACGAGCCCGCCTATACGATAGAGCACATCGTAGAATCCATGAAAAGAGTGACAAATATGAAGGTAAAAGTTCCTTTCATGCCGGGATGGCTGATCATGACTGCTGCTGGTATAGCCGGAGCGTTAGGCTCTCCGATGGGCATCTGTCCGGCTCGGGTGAGAAAGTTGCAGATCTCCACGAATATCTGCGGAAAAAAACTGTCCGCTTCGGGCTACCGTTTCCGCTACACCTTTGAAGAGGCGTTGGCAGACTGGTACAAGGATAATGGTAACCTGTATCTGCAATGAGGAGGCTGATACTTTTTCTTTTGTTCTTTGTAATGATCGGTGAGGTACACGCCCAGTTCACCTACGGGACTACAGGGCTGCTGAATATGCCTACTGCCGATATGCAGCGTGACAAGACGTTCGTGTTTGGAGGTGGTTTTCTGGAGAAACATGCCACTCCTGCCCGTTGGACCTACAATACTTTCAATTATTATCTTGACATCACTATTTTCCCCTGGCTGGAAGTATCCTATATTTGTACATTGCACAAGGCCATGGAGGTTGATCCTGCATACGGTCCGGGCTTTTGGGTTTCTTCCACGTATGGAAAGTTTGTCAACCAGGACCGTAATTTTGCGGTACGTTTACGGCTGTGGAAGGAAGGCTGGTGGAAACCGTGGACCCCGCAAATTGTACTGGGTGCGAATGACGCTCTTAATAATTCGTGGACGGAGGGTAGCAAGATTGAAATGAGTTCGGCTACGGCAAATGGTTTTTACAGCCGCTATTATCTGGCTGTTACCAAGCATCTTTCCATGAAGGAGGTGGGAGAGTGGGGCTTGCATCTGGCATATGTTTATAACAGACGGAAGGATTACCCGTTAAACGGTCCCGCCATCGGTGCCAACTTCCGCTTCTCTCTGCCCCCGACTTCCTTTATCAACAAAGCAGTAAATAACTTGAATCTGATGGCAGAATACGATAGCAAATCGATAAATTGCGGCTTTGAGTACAGCTTCTGGAAAGATTACATCAACGCCATAGTAGAACTGAATCGTTGCAAATACTTTTCCGGTGGCTTAGTCTTCAAACTCCATCTGAAATAATAAAATAAAATTATCCGATTAGGAACTCTGCTGTTTCAGATAGGAATCACCTTTAGTAAATTTATTATTGCAAAAGCCTTGTACAAAGAAAAATAAATCGTATATTTGCGAAAACCTACTGGGAGGAGCAATATGAAAACAACATCTGAATACATTGCAATATTACGTAAATATATGGCTGAGAATGCTCATAAATATGGCATTGTCCACATGAGAATCTTCGGATCTGTGGCACGTGGCGAACAGACCGAGAGCAGTGATGTGGATGTGTGTGTGGAAGGCCGGCTCCATGGCTTTTTTGCTTTGGCAGGTATAAAGCAAGAGTTGGAAGAGTTGCTGGGCTGCAAGGTGGATATTGTACGCTTGCGCGATAAGATGGATTCGTTTTTACGTGAAAGGATACAAAAAGAAGGTATTTATGTATGATATCTTGATTGCTTTTCATATATTGGAACTGATACAGGAATCTTTAGAAAAGATAAGTATCCGTTTTTCGGGTATCTCGTGTCCGGATGATTTTCTATTGAGTGAAAGTGGCATGATGAAAATGGACAGTATCTGCATGAAACTGACTGCAATCGGGGAAAGCATTAAAAATCTGGATAAGCAGACAAATAAAGAACTGCTGGTTCAATATCCGGAAATTCCATGGAAGCATGTAATGGGTATACGTGATATAATAGTACATCATTATTTTGATGTAGATGCTGATGAAATTTATCGTATTTGTCAAGAAGATCTTACGCAATTGCAACAAGTGATAAAACAGATGCTGGATGACCTGAAGAGAAGCAAAACAAATCATACGTAAGGGCATCCTCCATGCAGCCTCCCCCAAAGAAGAAACTGCATGGTGATTGTCACTTTCTTTCTCATCTCTCCAAATACCCGAACACCCCCTCCGCATCAAAACACGGACAAGCCTTCGGGATACTTCCCGGCATATCCCTGTGCCCTCTAATCCGGACACCGGGAAAGATTTTCACCATCCGCATTAGCAACAAGATAAATTGTTCCGTCTGTTCCGGTGTCCGGGTATCGGCCGGATGCCCGTCCGCATCCAGACCACCCTCATAACAGATACCTATGCTGCAACGGTTCCAGGGGCGGCAGTGCGCACCCACTTCCAGCAGTTTGCGGTGCTGCGTCACACTTCCGTCACGACGGATATAAAAATGATACCCTACCGTGCGGAAACCGCGCGTCTTGTGGTCACGGAGCAGTTGCTCGGTGGTGTAATCCCGGGTGGAGCGTGTGGCGCTGCAATGAATCACGATATATTTTACAGAAGCGGGGGAAGCCATCATCGGACCGTCCTCCAGAGTGAGGAGAGTACGCTCGTTCGGGGCCTCTTCCTCACCGATTATCATAGGGAAAGTTTCTTGAATCATAGTTGAATTGAAATAAAGAATTAAAAATTGAAAAGTGTCATGCAATGGGTTAGGGGACTTTTTAAAAGAGAGTGGTGCAACTGGTTATGCCCAAGGCAGTGAGGCAGCTACGGCGGCTTGGATAATGGCGCGCAGAATTTGCTGCCAGGTGATTTTATTTGAATGGTTCATAAGAATATTTGTTTTAAAGGATTTGCTTTTTGTCATTTCGGACAAAGGAGAGGAATCTGTGACCCTAAAAAAAAGGGCGATTGCATTCAGATTCCTCAGCCTTGTCCCGGAATGACAGTTTATTTACCAAAATGACAGTCCATATACGGGAATGATAGTCCATTTACCAAAATGACAGTCCATTTTCCAGAATAGACAACTCATTTACCGAAAGGACAAGATACTTTCCGTACCTCAGAAGTCCGGGAATCCTAGACGTTTTCTTCCGGATTGTTTTCCGCTTCGGAGTCCTTTCCCGTCAAGTCTACAGAGGTCTTTCCCGCCTTCAGGGCTTTGACTACCAGCTTGGCAGCTTTGCGTGTGGGCACTAGATTGAAGGTGGCTTCATCCAGCAGACTGAGGAAACGGGTGCCGGGTTTCCAGCGTACATCCAGATTCTCTACATGGATGGCGGGATTGTATGTCTCCAGCGATTCGGCTCCCATACTGTTGACGTGGACGGAGAACGTGCCGAGGTCTCCCATCTGGATGCGTTGTCCGGCCAGCAACTGCTCGCGCATACAGTCTACCGCCTGGATAAGCACCGCCTGAATGTCGGCACGGTTGTACTTGGAACTGTGATTGGAAATGTGTTCGGCAAACTTGTCCAGTGTCATGATTTCGGAGTACTGGGCGTTGGCGTATGCTTTCTTGGGAGCATCCTTGTCACTGGGATTGGCACGGAGGGAGATACTGTAGTTGATCATCGTTTTTTGTTTTTAAAGGGTTATTATTATCGGAAAAGCGTCGGGAGGAGCGAGGCGCACGCTGCTGCAACATTCGGTGAAACTTGGTACAAGATCCGCGGAATCTTGTACCAAGATTTTTGTAATCTTGTGCCGGGGTGCGGCTTGTTCCTTTTGACAGTGCAAAGATACTTTCACGTCCGTGCGGCGTGACCCTTTCTGTCTCCTTTTGACACCTTGGCGCATTGCCGGCGCAATTACGGCTCTCCCAGGTGGAGATAGACGAGTTGCAACTGGCGGCAGGTGAAGAATTTTTGACTGGAACGGTATCCCGTAGCTTCCAGGTCGTGGAGCAACGGGGTGCAACGGGCGATCCAGCGCATCAGATGGCGCACGGCTGCTTTCGGCGTGCTGTCCGGAAAATAAAGAAGGGCTGTTTGGGTCTTGTTCATAATGGGTTTCTTAATTATTTTATTATATGGGTTTAACGTTGACTTTTATAGGGGATAGCATACTGGATTTATGTAGAGTTTGCTGAACAGGTCAACTTTAACTGACATAAACGATGGTGACTATCCGGGGAAATCGGCCGGGTGCAGGCCGGAACGACGTAGTGACGTATCGGACGTACCGACGGAACACGGGGCACGAAGCACGGAGTACGGAGCACGGGGATCGTGGGGACAATGGGGACACCCCCTCTTTTCCTCACACACACGTACACTCGCACACATACGTCGGTTAGCTCTTGCGATACGTCCCCTTGCCGTCCACACTCACCAGCGCCCCTTGTTTGGTGAGCCGTTTGAGCCAGGTAAGCGCGGTGCTTTCGGGTATCCCCCTTTCATGCGTCTTTTCCAGCAGCAGCTGGCGGGTAAACTCATCCTTCATTTCGGCAAAGAGCATCTCCCTGTCCGCTGTGCCCCGGCGCTTGATAACGGAAGAAGCCAGAAACGAAAGAATATGTGTGGCGTGCAGATAAAGCGGTTCCACCAAGGAGAGCACGGCATGGAAATCATTGTCTGTGATCACCATGTCCCAGCGCGGGGTGATATGGTCCTTCAGATTGTCAGGAGAAAGATGTGCGTCAGGTTTCACCAGCGAAGCATCTTCCAGGCTTCGCAGGATGGCGACTATCGACATCATGCGGCACGTATTGACGGCAAGGCGGATTACGGAGCTGTTCATCTCGTTACTGTTTATCTTGCCGGAACGATGGAATAGTTGGTCAAACTGCTGGTTGAACTGCTTTTTCTGGTCATGGGTCAGTTTCAGGGTAAACAAACCCTGGAGTGTCAGTTTGTCCAGCGTGCTTTTCCATTCTTTGCCCATCAGGCGGAATTCCTCGTCCACATCTATCTCATCCTCGTCGAACTGGTCCGCCCATTGGGTGACGCGTGGCATGTAATAGAAGTTCTGACGGGAGAACAGGCCGTTCTCCGCCGTGGGGATCAGGGGCTTTACCTGTGCGGGTGTACCCGAAAGCAGTACGGAGAGATAGCTTCTTCCCACCTCCTGATATTCGCGGTCGGTGCGTCGGTTGTAGGACAGGCGGTCGTGGTCGAATGCCTTGCGCAGTGTGTCGCTCCAGTTGCCGAATTCGGTGCCTATGGCGGTGGATACGGTGTCCGCCTCACTTTCGCAGATGAGGCCCGTGCCGTTGGAATCCATGATATTTTGCAGGATACCCGTTCCGGTGTTGTTTCCCGATATGAGGAACATCCGGTTGGGGGGCAATACGGGAGCCTCCTGATTTTTCCGTTCCTTGCCCAGGGAGTCATAGCTCGCCTTTTCCCGGCGGTAAGTTTTCATCGCCTCTTTCACCTCGGCGCGTATCTTGTCGTGTATAGGTTCGATGAGAAGCCTGACCCACGTCAATGCACCTTTTCCTGAGGCGGACGGGGCTACGATGAAGGTCTGCATGCAGGGGGCTTGCCATTTCCGGCCGTACTGGCACCGCACTGTGTGCGAGAGGGAGGAGCCCAGTACGGTAAGCGCTCCTAGTAGCAGTATATCGCGTTGTTCGGGCTTTTTACCGAAGGAGATGATTCTTTCCAGCAGCTCCGGCCATACATAGTCCTGTGGGAAGGTAGGCAGGGGGGAGTAGGGATCGGAACCTTCGGTGAGTTGTTCCTCCCCGTTAGTTTCATCGGAAAGGCTATCGTCCTCCTTATTATATCGCGCGTACGTGTGTGGGAAATCCGGGGCTGTCCCTGCTGTCCCCGTTGTTTTTACCGGACGAGAGCCGGAGCGGCCGGAAATCTTCACGCCGCATTGTTCGGCCAGATGGAATACGCTTCCCAGATGTATATCTTCTTTATCGGCACGAAGCGCGTTCGAGAACAGTGTCTGTGCATTGCGCTCGTTGTATTTGGAGGAAAGGGAGCAAAGGGAGAGGAAATCATTTCGTCCCGCTTCTCCGCAATCGTTTGCGATGGCGAAAGCCAGTTGTACATATTCGATATAGGTGGGGGCGATATCCGCACCTGCCATACGGACGGCTTCGGTCAGATGCTGCAAGTCTTCCAGAGGATTGTTCATTCTCATGATGATTTTTATTTTTTTAGTAACTGTTTAATTTTTCAGTTTAAATTTCCCCGCGCATCAATGCTTCTTTGTCATACGAGAGGAAACATGCCCGTACCAGGTCTTTGCCGGAACGGTCCACGCCCTTGTCGGGATGGCTCTTTTTAAGGGCTTCCTTGTCCGGGTGGATGCTGTGTGAGTCATAGACTGCTTCTATGTAGTTCATCGCCCAGTAGATATTTTCGGAGGCATTCTGCCGGGTATCGGGTATGCGTGCCGGGTCGTATGGGATGAACGCCTTTACTCCATGTCCGCTGGGGCTGGTAAATGTCAGTACAGGGCAGAGGAGGAGGTCGTCGAACAGTTCTCTTTTCAACTTTTCCGCTTCCTGACAGGAGTCCAGATGGTCTATGTCCACCACGATCAGCCCCGACGGCTCGGTCAGCCTGTCGCTTTTGCGGTAGGAGAAGACGCCGCAGGGGGTGACGTAGGGCAGCGTCTGCTGCTTGAGCATGCGATAGGCTTTCTCATCTCCGCTTTCCGCCGCTCCCCGCACGGCCTCGGTCAGTGTTCTCAGGCGTTCGCTGTGCGTAATCAGTTCGTAGACTTCCTGCAAGGTGGTTTCCTTGTAGGGTGTTAAGGTGGGCGGCTGGATGGTCCGTCCGGTGGCACTGTCCTTTACCGGCGATATGGGCGGAAGAAACAGAGACATTTTAAATTGGTTCATACGTTTTTATTTATTAATTTTGCAACCGCTAGTCTTTTTAGGGCCGGCTGATTGATTTCAATGTGTCAAAGTTCGTCATAATAATTGATATATATGTGTTTCTGTCCTGAATGGGGACACGTAAATGATTATAACTTAAAAAAATATAATTTTAATCCGATGGAACATTCAAATCCTGTGATTCAAACTCAGCAGTTGGCTGTTGAGGTAGTGAAACGTCTGGACCAGCTTAATCTGCACAGACGGGAGTTGGAGCGTAAGCTCCATGTAAGTCATGGTTTCTTTACCCAAGCCTAAAAGGGAAAAAATAACATGACGCTTCTTCTTTTTTTCGAGGTGAAGGCGATTATAGAAGAACACTATGAGAAGCGTATCGAGTTTTACAAATATGTCAATCCGCCCCTGTCGCGCGAGGTGGAACATGAACTGGCGGCTTGGAAGAAAAAGGTGAGGGAGATTATGGAGCTGTGTTGAAACTTATTGATGGGAAATCTTTGCCGGAAGGAAAAGGAACCAAATTTTGTGGTAAATGCAACCGGAAGTGGCGGAATTTGTTTATCTTCGTAGCGGTAATGCTAAAATGCAGGAACAGATGGCAGGTTAAATGCCTTTGCCAATGATGAGTTGAACGCTTATTGGTTTGGCAGCGGCACGCCCACTTATCTGATAGAGATGTTGCGAAAGTTCCACCTTCTTCCGTCCGATTTAGGGCACAGTATGCGCTCGGCGGACTGCCAGTGGTGAGGGTGGGGATCAATTTTGATGTGGAGAAACACACCTTGGGGGATTGGATCATAGAAGAATAGACTGTATATGTAAGAACTCTTTCATAGCAAGGACGGTAAAAGCGAAAAATAATGGAGCAGAAACTTTTCGATATGATATCAATTAAGATGCTGAATATTTGTTTGTTTGAAGAAAAATTTCGTTCTTTGTATTAAGCTTGATTACAGTTAACAACAAATTCAATCTAAAGATAAGGAGTATGAAGCGTCCTGAAATTGTGAAATCTATACAAAATGCCTTACATAAGGTTGCTCCTGGTATAAAGGTGATACTTTATGGAAGTGAGGCGCGGGGTGATGCGCGTAGTGATAGTGATATAGACCTGTTGCTGTTGATAGATAAGGATGTGGTTACTTTGGAGGACAAGATGCTTTTAACTGCTCCTTTATATGACATTGAGTTAGAAACCGGTGTTCAGATCAATCCGTTTATAGAGTCGATGAAAGAATGGGGAAAACGTTTCACTCCGTTTTATGAGAATATAATGAAGGAGGGGATATTGTTATGACTCCGGAACAGCGGTTTGATATTGTGTTATATAGGATGAATTCAGCCAAATCATTGTTAGATGAAATAAAAGATCATATAGAGCGTGGTTATTACAATACGGCAATGAATAGGATGTATTATGCCTGTTTTTATGCTGTGAGTGGGTTGTTGTTGCAATCGGAAATAGACGGAGTCAAGAGCCACGAAGGTGTCCGTCAAAAATTCAGCCAGCATTTTATTCTTACAGGTAAGCTTCCTAAAGAATGGGGACGCTTTTATTCTATTTTGTTCAATAATCGTTCAGCTGCCGATTATGAAGACTTTAAGAACTTTGATTTAGCAGCGACTCAGGAAATGTATCCTAAAGTCTGTGCTTTTATAGGGCTTATTGATAATTTGGTTTTCGATAAGAATTAATCCGTAAAGAATAGGATATTTACTATAGGCTGCATGCAATGACGCATGCGGCCTTCCCTTTTTTGTTGCCGGTAGCGTCCGGCATCCGCATAATGTATTATACAACCGACAATCTTCGTGATTATCAGCAGGAGATGAAGCTCCGCCTCTTCAAGGAGTGGGAGTTTCATCAGAGTGTGATGGTACAGATGCCCACCGGTACGGGCAAGACGCATCTGCTGGCCGCCATCGTAAGGGAATTCCTACATGGCTCCCACGCTCCGGTATGGATTGTGGCGCACCGCCGGGAACTGGTGGATCAGATAGAGGAAACCGTATCCCGGTACGGGATGAGAAAAGAGGACGGAAGGGTGAGGGTACTGTCCATCCAGTGGCTGTCCCGTAACGGGCAGACCATGGACGAAACTCCGGCCCTGATCGTCATCGACGAGGCGCATCACGCCTTGGCGGAAACCTACCGGGCGCTTTGGAAAAGGTATCCGGAAGCAAGGAAACTGGGCATGACCGCCACACCTTGTCGGCTAAACGGCAAGGGATTCACGGACTTGTTCGAGAGCCTGATCACCTCGTGGAGTGTCGAAGCGTTCATCGGAAGAGGATATTTGTCATCCTTCGATTACGTGTCCATCCGTGCGAACAGCAGGGAACAGCATCTGATAGACTCGCTGAAGAAGCGGGGGGCGGACGGGGACTACCAGATAAAGGAGATGAACGCGGTGCTGAACCGGGAGACAAGTATCGGCCGGCTGTATGAGAGCGTGGAACGATACGCCCACGGAAAGAAAGGAATCGTGTATGCTGTCAGCATCGCCCATGCCCGCCGGATAGCGGCCTGTTATAGCGCACACGGACTGGATGCCGTGGCTATCGACAGCCGGACTCCGGCCTTGGAACGCAAGAAGTTGGTGGAGGATTTCAGACGGGGAAGGATTAAAGTGCTGGTCAATGTGGATATCTTCTCCGAGGGTTTTGACTGCCCCGATGTGGAGTTCGTGCAGCTGGCACGCCCTACGCTTTCGCTGGCAAAGTACCTGCAACAGGTGGGGCGCGGGCTGAGGAGGTCGGGGGAGAAGGAGTCCTGCATATTGATAGACAATGTGGGGCTGTACCGCATTTTCGGCCTGCCTGTCCGGAACCATGACTGGACGGCGATGTTCGAGGGGCGGATGATCGGTAACGCGCTGTCCCGGGCACGGACGGAAGGAAGGCTTTCCCTGCCCGGGATCTTGTCATTGCCGGAGGATGAAAAGCAGCGGAGGATGAACTGGAGGTGGTGATCACGCACGACCGGCTGATGGAGTCTCTTATAGACCGGAAGGATTGCGCACCGGAGAAAGAAACACAGCCTGTCTTGAAAAGTTATTATGACAGACAAAGCGGTCTTTGGGGATTGAGGCGCGGGGAGAGGATGACGGTAAGGCCCCAGTATCCGGAAGTGTTTGATGTCTGTGGAGACCGGGCGGCAGTGAGGTTCGGAAATGGCGGGGCAGGCGTGGTGAATGAGGCCGGACAGCCCGGAATACAGCTGGACCGCTGCCGGAAAATGAAGTTCATGAGAGAGGATCTTCTTGCCGTGACAGACTGTGCGGGCAATGAATCTTACATCGACCTGAAGGTAAACAGGACCTATCGGGAGAAACCCGTGGTGCTGGCATTCGGCCGTATGGAACTGCCATACAGCGGAGTGGAGCTGCTGAAGGTGGGGGAGTTCTTTTTCAGCCGTACCGGAAAGCCGTATGTCTCCATGCGCGGGGTGAACCGGAGTGGCATCTGTTTTTATGACTTTTATCTGAAGATACCGGACTACCGTGTTCCGAAGGACTGCCAGTTGGTGGATCCTGTGTGGACTACCTTGTTTGATGTTTTCGCCTGCGTGCTGGAGGGGATGATGAGGAGGTGTATTGGTGCTGCGGCCGTCTGGCCGACCGGAGTATTGTGGTGATGGATGGGAACGGGAATTATTATCAGGTGGAGAAAGGGAAGGGAAAGCGGTACGTGGCCTGTAACGCTCCCCGTCCGGGTGAGGCGGATTTCCATACGGTGATGGATCGCCTGAAGGAGGAAGCCGGACGGTGTGCCGGGACGGCCCGGCAGAAACAATTGCAGGAAGAGGAGCGGAAAAGATGGAAAAGACTGGAGGAGATAAGGAACGCATTGCCTTTCCGGATGGGGATGAAATGGGGATTGAAGTCGGGTGAACGCATTGTGGTGCCTCCCCGGTACAGAAAAATCCTGCCTCCTGTGGGATATTATTGTGCATACGAGGAAAATGCCTGCCAGTGGGGAGTAATGGCTCTGGACGGACGGGTGGTGGTGGAAGCCCGTTATCAGAAGGTGGAGATAGACGGAGATGGCACGGTGCGTCTGACCGTCATTCCGGGAAAGGTGAAGACGATAAAACTATGATTCATTTTGAATGATATAAATGTCTTGAACGGATGGAGTAGGGAAATTAGACAAGAGGATTATAGTGATAGAGGGGCTGTCCGATTTTTCTTCGGGCAGCCCCTTGTTGTTATTTATAGTTTAAAAATAAAAGAAGTGAAAATGGTCTGTTTCTTGTTTTTTTAGAACCTGTATCCATAGCCTAGCATGATGGATGCATTGTCGTCTTTGGCAAACATGAACTTCGCTTCAGCATTCAGATAACTGCGCTTGGAAATGGGTAATGTGATACCTCCTCCCAGGTTGAAAGCGAATTTGGTAGAGTTGCTTCGGTCTATTTCCACTTCTTTTCCGTTTGTTTCCACACTCTTTTTTCCGTAGAAATTGTTTTGCATACCGATGCCTGCAAGAGGATAGACAGAAAATCCCTGCCCGTCTTCCTTGAAATTGAATACATAATGGAAATTCACATTTACATCCAGGCCGGTAACTTTGTCTTTAGGAAAGTAGAAAGTTACATCCGGAGCAAGCCGAAGATTATTCGCTATCGCATAGCGTCCCTGTACTCCCAGACCGAATCTTTCATAATTGGTCTGATAACCGACATTTCCCATCAAGGAGCCTTCTCCTTTAACTGTTTGGGCATTCATGCCCACTGATGCTAGTACAATCATAGCCAGAAAAATTAATTTTCTCATAATTAAGGCATTTAGTTAATAAAATATTTTTTTTAAAAGAGGGGGTAAACCTCTTTTGAAGTAAACAACAAATGTTTGGTTACATTTGTTTGATATATATAGTTACATGTGCATGAGATGTTTGTACTAATATGAGCGTTCTTTTTTAATTTTTTGTAAAGTGGGAAATGATGTTAATTCCGTTTTTATGTCCTGAACTATTTTTTTTAATGCTTTGTTTTTCAGTATATGACAGGGGGTTAAATTGGTTGTATGCTGAATTTCCAGTTTATGAAAATGGGTTATATGGTGTTCGGCTTGTTGTAACTGATTGAAATCACATTGTTTTGAGATAGTAAAATATCAGAATTGTTTTATTGTTAAAATTTATAGCCATGAAAAATCTAAGTTTTGATTTGCGGGCCAGACTGATAGTCAGTTCTGTTATCAGGGCAATAGCTTGTTTATTTTCAAGTCCCCCCAGACGGATAAAGTGATGATATATCAATCTATATAATTTACATGTAAATTTAAACCAAGTGTATAACTTAAAAAAAATCAGCCTATGTATTTTCTATGGTACATTATTATTGGAATTCTTGCTGGATTCGTTGCCAGCAAATTCATGCGGGGTGGCGGCTTTGGCCTGTTTACTAATCTGCTGGTAGGTGTTGTTGGCGGTGTTTTGGGTGGATGGGTGTTCGGTCTGCTTGGAATCACAACGACAGGTTTATTGGGCAGTCTGATAACTTCGATTGTGGGAGCTGTCGTTTTGTTATGGATTGTTTCATTGTTTAATAACAAAAAGAGAATTGAACTTTAATTATTTTAACCTTTTAAAAACAACTTAATTATGGAAAATAGAAATTCTAACTTATGGATCGGTCTGGGAATAGGTTCGGTCATCGGTGCTTTAGCTTACCGCTTTTCACGTACTTCAAAAGCCAAGAAACTGAAGGAAAAAGTATGTGACACTTTTCATAAAATAACCGGCCAGGTGGAAGATGTGTTGGACGAGGCCAAAGAAAAAACGATGGATGCCGGAAAAAACGTAGCAGACAAGGTGGCTGACAAGCATTCGGCTTTGCTGAAAAAACAGACGATTTTAAGAACAAAATGCATGCAATGGCTTCCGAAGCAAAGAAATAAATCGGAACAGATAACTTGCTGATAATTCATACGCTTATGAAATGGGAGGAACATTTGAAACATCAATTGCCGGCTAATGGCAGATGGGAAAATGATGAGCAACTGTACCGGATATGTCTGTTGGCATACGCCGAAGGATGTAACGAGGAAAGAAAGCTCTCGAGGCATACAGGCTTCGTTGTGGCAGACTGTTTGTAGAAAACCGGAAGGTACCGACCGGTCGGAAAAAGAGATTGCCAGAAAAGAAGCCCGATTGTCTAAGGAACGTAGCGGGCAAGTGCTGGCGGCTACTTCCAAGAAGGAAATGTCTTGGTGCAAGTATCAGTGATTTGAAAAAAAACACCGGTCTAAAGCCGTTGTAATTATTAACCCTAAACCATTTGAATTATGACTAAGAAAACAGAAAAGAAACAGGAAGAGGCAAAGAGCACGAAAAAGAGTGCCCAGGTCCAAGAATGTAAATCTTCTGCTTCATGCAAGAAAACGGAGAAGAAGTAAGCGGGTGAAACCTTGAAATTTGTATGGACTGTCCGGGAATCCGGTTTCCGGACAGTCTTTTAATCATTAAAATAGTATGGATATGAAAAAAATATTGTTGGCTGTTTTTGTATTGACGTTTGTAGTGTCTTTTACGTCCTGTCGGGACAAGAGAGAACAGGACCGGGCAAAGTACCAGGTGGAAAAAGTGAAAAAAGACATCAATGATGCCGCAGACAAGATTTCCGATAAAGTGGAAGACGGTGCTGATGCTGTAAAGGATGCATGGAAAGATACGAAGAAAGATGTCAAACAAGGGGCTGAGAAGGCTCAAAAGGAAATAAAAAAAGGATATAATGAAGTCAAAAAGGAAGCAAGTAAAAAACTTGACTGATTTTTGTGATTTATTATTTTGTTAGTAGTAAACCTTACATGTGAAAATGTATGACACAGTGGTTGGGAACAGGTATTGAAAGGTATTGATGGTTGTATAACTGTTTATATTGATTGTATGATGATATCCCGAGACAAAGAAATGCACCGGTCATTGACAGTGGCCGGTGTATTTCTTTTACTCATATTTTTCGATTCTTTCGTAGCCGAAAATACGGCTGCGTTTGTCAACTATGCAACATTTTATGCTGGCACGGCACAATTCATGTGCCATCAAGCTCCCGTTATGCCGGAACTTACAATGACAACATCTGTTGACAGATCCTTTTCCAAAGGATGAAAATAGTCCCATAGGGAATTTTCGATGATTCAATAGGGTAATTCAGACTGTAAGTCCTATATTTGTTATTACCCCCTCACTTCCTGTTGAAAAACAGGAAATGAGGGGGATGAAAATAGAAAAGTTATTTTATTTGAATTTATTTCCCATTTGTGGTTGAAGGTCATTTACCTTCTTCGATGGTACAAATGCTGACGCGGTTCCAGTCCGGTTCCGAAAACATGTCACCGATTCCTTGTCCTTCGGCAGTGATGCGGGTGTCACTGATTTTGTATCTTTTTACCAGGATGGTCTTTACGGATTCGGCACGTGCCTTCGCCAGTTTTTCATTGAAGGCGAGGTTACCTTCGGGTGAGGCGTATCCTTTGATGATCACCTTGGCTTCAGGATGCTTTTTCATGTAGGTGGCCACACGTTCCACATTGGGGAGTTGGGAGGCGTCGACTACCGATTTCCCTTGTCTGAAGGTTATGACAGACTCGGGGATGCGGTTGGTTTTCACCACAGTTTCTATCTTGGCAGCCTGACTTCTGCAGTCGGCCAGTTCTTGTTGCAGATTGTCTGCCTGCTGCATGGCATTGTTCAGCTGCATGTCCTTGTCGTTCAATTGTGACCGCAGATTGTTCACCGCGTCATTCAGTTCTCCTACTTCTGCTGCATCGTAGGGTTTCACCGTTGTGAAATGGTGTGTACCGTTGCTGCACATAAAATGGTAGGTTAATCCGGCAGTCAGTTCAAAAGCGGCGTTATTGGCGTTGAAACGGCTTTTGTTCCGGTTGAAGTCTCCCTGCATGTCATATACGATGGCCGGTTTGATGCCGAATGTCCATGCTTTCTCTTCACCCAAGTTGAAATTCAGGTTCAGGCCCAGGCGTGTGGACCAGGAGTTTGTGTCGCCGGGTCCGTTCTGGTAGTAATGCAGCCATCCGATGCCTGTCAAGGCCTCGATTTCAAAGGTGCGCGGCTCTCCTGTATAGCTTCCGAAAAGGTTCATCAGGTTGACTTTGCCGAGCACGCTTACTTCGGAGGCGTCAAATGCGGTCTTGCTGGCCGAGGTATTTACATAGCCCATGCCTTGAATACCCAGACCGAAGATGGGGGTGAGTTGTTTTCCTATCCCGAATCCGAAAGCCGGACGGGCATTTTTGAAGAACGCACTGTGGGTAAGAGGGGTCACGGCACCGGTTTTCAGTTCAATAGACCAGTTGTCACCCAAACGTGTGCCTTCAAGGGCGGTACGGTCATTTTGCGCATGCATGGTAAAGACGCCCATGCTTAATGCTAAAACAAAGATAGATCTTTTCATAATTAAAAATAAATTAATGGTAATACAATAAAATGTCGCACGCGTTATATTATCTGTCGGATAGTGATGATCGTACGTAGATAATAAATCGCTTTGTCATTGTCTTTTATTAAAAAACAATTGGTGAAAAAGGATGGTTCGGAGAGTTGGAGGAATTTTAATATCTGTTTAGAAAACTCAAAAGCGTATAAACTCCCTGTTGGTTATAAAAAGAAAGGAGAGGCTGGTGATGAAAATACCACCGGCCTCTCCTTGTAAGGGAAAAAATAGACAGCCTTTATGAATCCTGTATCTTCAGTGACCGGTTGATACTGTCGATGTAGTCCAGAATTTCATTTCTTCCTGTTTTCTTTTCAGAGGAGGAGATGAAATAAGGAGGGAGCTCTTCCCACTGTTCTGCCAGTTTTCTTAGATATTTGTTTACATTATCCTTGGCCTTGCCACTTGTCAGCTTGTCGGCTTTGGTGAAGATGATGGAGAAAGGTACTCCATTTTCTCCCAGCCATTCCATAAACTCCAGATCGATCTTCTGAGGTTCCAGACGGCAGTCGATCAAGACGAACAGATTGGTCATTTGTTCGCGTTCCAGAATATAATCTTCGATAATCTGCTGGATCTTTTCCACCTGTTTCTTGCCCCGAGAGGCATATCCGTATCCCGGCAAATCCACCAGATACCATTCTTTATTGACCTGAAAATGATTGATCAGCAAGGTCTTCCCCGGAGTGGAGGAAGTCATTGCCAGCTTTGGGCGTTTGGTCAACATATTTATCAGACTCGATTTACCTACATTTGAACGGCCGATAAATGCATATTCGGGCAGGTTGTCCTGCGGGCATTTTTCTACTTTTGTGTTACTTACTACAAATTCTGCACTGAGTATTTCCATAATTCTTTGTCTTTATACTTAAACAAGTCAGCCCCATAAAAGTCAGGAAGCCGTTAAACATCAACATTTCATAGCCAAACTGATAGCCGGTGGAGGTGGACACCAGCCGGTCTGTGGCATAACATAATAGCGGCGAGGCGATGGCGATGTAAGGAACAAAACGGTCGCGCGGCCGCATTTGGGTAAATAGCCCGAATACAAACAGCCCCAGTAACGGGCCGTAAGTGTACGAGGCGATGGTATAGATGGCGTCAATGACACTCTTGTTGTTTACTGCCTTGAACAGCAGGATGATTCCGATGAAGAGGACTGATATGCAGAAGTGCACGATCTTCCTTCGTCTTTCCGCTTCTTTGCCGGACAAATGGCTTATGCCTGCTATGTCTATACAGAAGCTGGTGGTGAGGGCGGTCAATGCCGAATCGGCACTGGAAAAGGCGGCTGCAATAATGCCGATGGTAAAGAATATCAGTACGGCGAACCCCAGACGGCCTTCCGCCGCAAACAAGGGCAGTATCTCATCCCCGGCTGCCGGCAGGAGAATGTTCAGTTGCGAGGCGAACAATAACAACAGGATTCCGAGTGACAGGAACAGGAAATTGACCGGAACGAATGAGATGCCGTAGCAATACATGTTCTTTTGGGCTTCACGCAGGTTCTTGCACGACAGGTTCTTCTGCATCATATCCTGATCCAGCCCTGTCATGACAATCGTGATGAAGATGCCGCTGAAGAACTGCTTGAAGAAGTTTTGTTTGCTGTGCCAGTCGTCAAACACAAAGATGCGGCTGTGCTCATTTTCCCGGATGGTATGTACCAGTCCCGGAAAGTCCAGATCCAGCTGGCCGGAAACCTCATAAAGTATTAATCCCAGCGCCAGCAGCAGACAGAGTGTCTGCAAGCTGTCCGTCCATACGATGGTGCGTATGCCGCTACGGCGGGTGTACAGCCAGATCAGTATGACAATTCCTGCCACCGTGGCGGCGAAAGGGATATGGAAGGCGTCGAATACATAATGCTGGAGGATGAGGCATACCAGATAGAGGCGTGCTGCGGCTCCGATGAGCTTGGACAGAAGGAAGAAAGAGGCCCCTGTCTTATAGGCGTGCTTTCCGATCCGGTCTCCCAGATAAGTGTAGATGGAGGTCAGGTTCAGCTTGTAATAAAGCGGCAGCAGAACGTGGGCGATGACGAGATAGCCTATGAAGAAGCCGAAACAGGTCTGCATATAGGTCATGTCGATGCCGCGTACCATACCCGGGACAGAAACGAAGGTGACTCCCGAAAGGGAGGCTCCGATCATTCCGAAAGAAACGATATACCAGGGAGAACGGCGGTTGCCGCGGAAGAACGCGTCATTGTCGGAATGACGGCCGGTAAGGCGGGCTATGAGCAGCAGCATTCCGAAATAGAGCAGTATGGTCAGCAGAATATAAATTCCGTTCATTTCAATTTTTTGAGTGCAAATGTACTCAAAATCGTTGAAATTGCGTAAGTTTGCACTCATTATAATATAAAAATAACTGATGAACCAACAATATCCGTCCATGCTGCTGGAAAAAGCGGTTGGAGAGTTTGCCAAGTTGCCGGGGGTGGGACGCAAGACCGCCATGCGGCTGGTATTGCATCTGCTCAGACAGGATACGGCTGTGGTAGAGGCGTTTGGTAATGCGATGATTACCTTGAAACATGAAGTGAAATACTGTAAAGTGTGCCATAATATATCGGACACGGAGACTTGCCGTATCTGTTCCAATCCGGCGCGGGATGCTTCCACGATCTGTGTGGTGGAGAGTATCCGTGATGTGATGGCAGTGGAAGCCACGCAGCAGTACAGAGGGCTGTACCATGTACTGGGGGGCGTCATTTCGCCTATGGATGGCATAGGGCCTTCCGATCTGCAGATAGAAAGTCTGGTGGAACGGGTGAAAGGCAGTGGGGTGAAGGAGGTGATCCTTGCCTTGAGTTCGACGATGGAGGGGGATACGACGAATTTCTATATCTCGCGCAAGCTGGAAGGCATGGACGTGAAGCTGAGTGTGATAGCGCGTGGCATCTCTATCGGGGATGAGCTGGAATATACGGATGAAGTGACTTTGGGACGTTCCATCATAAATCGTACTTTGTTTACGGGAACGGCATAAATGGAGAAAAACAGAAAAAGATGGAAAAGAAGATAAAACAATTGTTGCGATACTTGCAGATAGAATATGTATCGGTGTGGGTATTGCCTTTGCTTCTGGCGGCTCTTTATGAAACGGGAGTGATGACCGAGGGGGCTTATGCGGGCGATGTCCGTATGGATTATGTCTTGCAGACGGTAGGGATTTTATTGACGGTGGGGCTGATTCCTTTATCGCTCCGGCTGTTCAGTCTTTCGCTGGTAAAGAATGTGAAGCAGCGTTCATTGCCGGAAGCTTTGAAAAGTTATCGCCGCTGGAGTGAGATAAGGACGGGGATGCTGCTGGTTCCTGTATTGGTGAACTTGTCATTTTATTATCTGACTCTGAACAATACGGGCGTATTGTGTGCCATGATGGCGTTGATCGCTTCCCTGTTCTGTGTCCCTACCCGCAAGCGGATGCTGGATGAGTTGGATTTGGTGAAAGAGGAGGATGAGGAGCCTGCTTTATGATGAGTGACCGGCATTTTCAAGGGAACGGGATAAGGCTCCGTGCGCTGGAGCCGGAAGACCTGGAAGTCATGTTCCGTTTTGAGAACGCTACGGATGTGTGGGAGATAAGCAATACCACAGGTCCATATTCGCGTTTTCAGTTGAAGCAATATATAGAGCAGGCCCAGAATGATTTGTTTGCCGACCGCCAGCTGCGCCTGATGATAGAAAACGGGAACCGGCAGGTGGTGGGGATTGTGGATGTATGTTCATTTGATCCTTTGCACAACCGGGCCGAGGTGGGAATTGTGGTGGACAAATCCTGTCGCAGGCAGGGGATAGGGCGTAATGCCTTGACTTTGCTGGAGGAGCATTGTTTCCGCTATCTGGGAATTCATCAGCTGTTTGCCTATATCGCCGTGGAGAATCTTCTTGCCGCAGGCTCTTTGCGGCGTGCGGGTACAAAGAGAGTGCGGTGTTGAAAGACTGGGCGCATACGTTTGGCGGTGGCTATGCGGATGTGCTGGTGGTCCAGAAACTGAATCTCAGTTGAGGGAGGGGTATTGGGGATAGCGGGCCCAGATGGCGTATTTGCCTCCCATTTCGTTCAGACTGTTGTGCCATAAGTCGCGGAAATGCTGGTTGAGCAATGTTTCTTTTCCGGCTTTTCCAATGAGCCATGAGTTTTCTTTTATTTCCTTGTCAAGTTGTCCATGATCCCATCCTGCATAACCGGCAAAGAAACGGATCACTCCCTCAACGGGCTTCCCGTCCAGTATATATTGTTGCACGGCATTGAAGTCGCCATTTAGATAAAGTCCGTTCCCCAGAGGCAGTGCGCCTTCCAGATCTTTTAACGTGTGCAGGAAAAAGAGGGTCTCCCGGCTCACCGGCCCGCCTTTGTATACCGGGATCCGCTGTGCGAATTCCAATTCGGGGATGAGGTCGTTGAGCAGAATGTGATAACGGAAATCTTTATTCATGATGATACCCATACTTCCTTCGTCATTGTGTTCGATAAGAAGCACGACTGCTCTTGTAAAGTGGTAGTCGTTCATGAAAGGGGAGGATATAAGGATGCTTCCCTGTTGTGGAAGTACTTTATTTGATTCTACTTGAAAAACATGCATATCCATAGTTTCGTTTCCTTTTATTATACCCTACTAATATAGAGATTATATTTTAAAAAAGCATGAAGTGGTCTCTTTTTTTTGTATTTTTATTTTTCTTGTATCTTAAATGGCTTATAATCAGAGTTGATGTAAAAAAGTTCAAGAAAATATTCGCAAAAAGCTTGCGGATATCGAATTTTTGCGTACCTTTGCAACCGCAATCGAGAGAGATGCAGTATAAAGAAAAATAATATATTGGTGCGTTAGTTCAGTTGGTTAGAATACATGCCTGTCACGCATGGGGTCACGGGTTCGAGTCCCGTACGCACCGCCAAAATTTTTTCAGTTCGTTAATATATTGGTGCGTTAGTTCAG
>NZ_BAKM01000042.1 GCF_000614185.1 Phocaeicola sartorii JCM 17136 = DSM 21941
TCTCCGGAGGGGTGATTGAATGGAAAGTAAACTGAAAGAACATATAAACCTTATAAATAAGAAAGTATATGAAAACACATGAGAACCGGGCCTTGTTCAGCAAATCATTGCTAAAGGCCGCAACCTGTCTTTTCCTTACTGCGGGTGTTGGGATAACCCCTGTATTTGCACTTCCGGAAGCCAGCACATCAGTCATGGAAACAGTTCAACAAAATCAAACCATCAGCGGTCGGATTACCGATACCAGCGGGGAACCTGTCATTGGAGCCAGCGTTGTGATAAAAGGAACGACCAACGGAACCATTACCGACTTTGACGGTAAGTTCAGCCTCAATGCACCGACCCAAGGCACATTGACAATATCCTATATAGGATATAAAACAATGGAAATATCCATCAACGGGCAACGAACCGTAAATGTTACGCTAAAAGAAGATACGGAGATACTGGATGAAGTGGTGGTGGTAGGTTATGGCACACAAAAAAAAGCAACCCTGACAGGCTCAGTATCATCTGTAAGCGGTGAAGATATTAAAAAAGTCTCAGCAGCCAATTTAAGTAATACCTTAGCCGGTAAGACAGCCGGTATCATAGCCAATACCCGTTCAGGTGAACCCGGCGAGGATGGCGCCGACATTCTTATCCGCGGAAAAGGGACTTTAGGAAATACTTCTCCACTGATCGTAGTGGATGGTATAGCCGACCGTTCATTCAGCCGCCTCAACCCTGAGGACATCGAATCTATTTCTGTACTGAAGGACGCTTCTGCCGCCATATATGGTGCACGCGCTGCAAATGGTGTTATCCTGGTAACCACCAAACGCGGTAAGGAAGGTAAAATGCAAGTAAACTACAACGGCAGCTACACACTTTCTCAACCGACACGTATCCCCAAAATGCTGAACTCCTACCAGTATGCGACTTATGTAAATGAATATGACGCCGACCCACGCCACGATCAGGGCGGTATCACTTATTCCGATGAAGTGCTGCAACATTACATAAATCATGATGATGATCTAAATTATCCCGACACAGACTGGTGGGATGCAGTAGCCAAAGATTGGGCAGGAAAAACCCAGCATAGCTTGTCCGTAAGTGGTGGCAATGATAAATTATCCTTCTACTCTTCCGCTCAATATATGTGGCAGGATGCCATTTACAAACAGAGCACACAGGACTACAAGCAATATCAATTCATCACCAACATTGATGCCAAAATCAACAAATCCGTACGTTTTAGTTTTGATATCCTGGGACGTCAAGAACAACGCAACCGTGGAATTTATTCGACTCCCTACCTGTTTACTTATTTCCTGACCACTTTTCCCGGCAGCGCTCCCTATTTCCCGAACGGACTCCCACGAGTAGGTTACGATGGTATCACCCGCAATGCCGCCATTATGGTGACAGACCAGCCCGGATACAATAAATACACCTATAATATATTAAACCTGAAGCCCTTGCTGCATATTGACCTGGATATGATTACCAAAGGTTTGTACGTGGAAGGGTATGCCGCACTGGATTTCCATTTTGATAACGGCAAATCATTAAATCAGCCGTACGACTTATATTATTATGACAAAGCCACCAATGAATACCAGAACAAAAGAGCAGATACCGGTAAAATCAGTGTAAACTCCTGGTCTAGCAACTACAAAACAATCACCCTGAATGCCCGTATCGGTTATAGCCATACATTTGCCGAAGCTCACAAAGTAGATGCATTCGTGGCTTACGAACAAAGCAAATATGATTATAACACTCTTTCCGCCTATCGTACCAACTATTTGTCTACAGCCATTCCTGAAATATTTGCAGGCAGCAGTGTACCCGAAGACAAGGACAATGGAGGTTATTCGGACGCTACAGCACGTTGCAATTTCTTCGGACGTATCAACTATGGATATAAAGACAAATATTTAGCAGAGGTAACATTGCGCTACGATGGCTCCATGAATTTTGCTCCCGGTCATCGCTGGGGATTGTTCCCGGCTTTCTCACTGGGTTGGGTGATGAGTGAGGAAAAATTCTTCGAACCGATAAAGGATGTGGTCAGCTTCTTCAAACTGAAAGGTTCCTGGGGCATGATGGGTAATGACAATATCGCCGCCTATCAGTTCATGTCCCAATACAAATTCTTAGCAGATAATAAAGGGCCGTACTTTGGAGCAGGAGAGGACGGACACATCAACCAAGGCTTTTACCAAGCACGAGTAGCCAATCCAGTAGTAACTTGGGAAAAAGCAAAGACTTTAAACTTAGGTTTATCCACACAATTCTTAAACGGAAAATTTGGTCTGGATTTTGATTGGTTCCATTCCAACCGTAATGATATTCTTTGTTACCGTAACGCATCCATTCCTTATTACGCCGGAATGACTCTGCCACAAGAGAACATAGGTGAGGTTACTAACTCCGGTATAGAAATCATAGCTACGTATCGAGATCGTGCAGGTGATTTTGAATGGGGAATCACAGGTAACTTAACTTACGCAAAAAATAAGGTGAACTATATGGATGAGGCAGCCAGCACTCCTGCATGGCAAAAGACAGAAGGCCATCCCATTGACGGACAAGTACTCTATAAAGCATTAGGCATCTATCAAACTCAAGAGCAGGTAGATAATACGCCACATATTGACGGAGCCAAACCAGGAGACTTGATTTATCAAGATACGAATGGCGACGGTAACATAACATGGGATGATGCAATCCGTATTGATGAAACAGCTACTCCAAAAATCATTTACGGATTTACATTAAATGGGGGCTGGAAAGGTATCGATTTAAATATGTTTTTCCAAGGGCAGGCCAAAGCCAGCCAATTAGTCCAGCCAACCATGAACATGGCGACAGATTTTTATGAAGGACGCTGGAAAGAAGGAAACACCTCGGAAGAAAATGCCAACGCACGTTGCCTAAAGCCTTCATAAAACAAACTTATGGTGATACCTGGAATGGGCAAGCTTCGACATGGTGGTTACGTAGTGCATCCTTCTTACGTTTAAAATCAGTAGAATTAGGTTATACATTGCCTAAGGATCTAACAGCTAAAGTAGGAATACAAAAAGCACGAATTTATGTCAACGGAGCAAACTTATTTACGATTGACAACTATAAGATTGCTGATCCGGAAGCAGGCGTGACACGTAATGAAAACAACGAAGTGATCAACTCTAACGGTGTGCTAAGCTATCCGTTGCAGCGAACGATTACTTTCGGTGCCAATATTACATTTTAAGAAACCCAAAAACGACAAACAATGAAAAAGATATATTTATATGTAGCCTTTGCATTGGCTAGCATAGGCATGATTTCTTGTACAGATATACTTGATCAAGACCCGCTGGACTCTTTCACAGATGAAGCAGTATGGAATGATCTTGCCCTTTCCGAAACTTATCTGAATGCGCAATATATGAATCTGATGGCCGAAAACATGAAGGGCACACGCTTTGCACACTATACAGACGAAGTTTTTCAAAAACATACTTATGGTTCAGAAAATGTGACCCAAGGATTATTAAGCTGTGATAATGCCGGAATCGGTTGGGATGATACGATGTGGGATCCCTGGTATAGTTATTATCAATATATAAGCAAGTTGAATCTTTTTTTGGAAAAGATAGATAATGTACCCGGAGATGAGACTTCTAGAAACGAACAAAAAGGGCAAGCCCTGTTTCTACGTGCATGGAATTATCACATGCTATACAGCTTATTCGGACGTGTGCCTATCGTAGATCATACTTTTGACCTGGATTCTTCATTCGAACTGCAACGGGAGGATATGGATAAAGTAGCCGATTTCATTCTAAAGGATTTAGATGAAGCCGCTGCATTGCTCCCTATAGAGTATAGTGATCCCAATGATTTCGGACGAGTTACCAAAGGAGCCGCTCTAGCTCTGAAATCCAGAGTATTGTTATATAAGGCAAGTCCATTATTCGGAACACCCAGCACTGAAAAGTGGCAAGCGGCGGCAAATGC
This sequence comes from Phocaeicola sartorii JCM 17136 = DSM 21941, assembly GCF_000614185.1. Classification (GTDB taxonomy): domain Bacteria; phylum Bacteroidota; class Bacteroidia; order Bacteroidales; family Bacteroidaceae; genus Phocaeicola; species Phocaeicola sartorii. The sequence continues at coordinate 3,997 of NZ_BAKM01000042.1, forward strand.
TGCAAAAGCAGTATTCGACTTAAACAAATACTATTTAAAAACGGTAAATAACAGTGAAGAATATGGAGCATTGTTTTATGATGTGAAAAATCCAGAAGTTATCTTCGAAAAATTATTTGACCCTAAATACGGATCAGGTGATAATAACTCATTTTTATATCAGGCTCCATGCGGCATTGGTAACGGCTTCCAAGGATGGGGGAATTTCAATCCGACACAAAATCTAGTAGATAAGTTCCAAATGGCAGACGGTACCGCTTCTGAAAAGAAAACACACTATGACTATTATCCCTGGAACGGGCGTGAAATTCGTTTTTATGCCGCTTTCTTATTAGATGGGGACGAATGGGGATATGGAAAAGACAAACGCGAAGTAGAAGTATATTATGGAGGAGACGAAACGATTCCTGCCGGAAAAGACAGCAGTTGGGGTGAATATTGGTGGAATGCCAGCAATACGGGATACTCCATGCGGAAGTTTCTCGACCCGTCTTATGATGCTACAGGAACAACCATGCACACTACCCCTTGGTTCTTCATCCGTCTTTCAGAAATTTATCTCAACTATGCCGAATGCCAGATTGAGCTAGGCAACAACTCAGAAGCTTTGGAGTATATCAATAAAGTACGTACCCGCGCGCTTTTACCACCCGCTACAGGAGAAGATATCAGAGCCGAATATGAATATGAAAGACAAATAGAGCTGGTATTTGAAGGACAACGTTGGTTTGATCTACGCCGTTGGAAAAAAATGTATGAAGAATACAGCAAGCCCATTTATGGCGTAACTATCGGCAAATTTAAAAATGAAGACGGCACCTACCGCAAAGAATACTGGACAGATAACATTGTTTCCACACGTGTATTCAATAATGACAAACTGTATTGGGTGCCTGTTCCACGTTGGGAGCTGAATAAGTCCAAACTGATTGATGCCGCTCCTTACGAATAATACTATTGGGAAGCAACAGATTATTCATATTAAAAAAGGAGTGTCCAACAAAGATACTCCTTTTTTAATCACCTTCATGCATCAAGGAGTTTCAAGTAAAATTTTCCTATATAGCTCACTATCCAGACTATTTTGCTATATTTTTGCATGATTGTATCATATCAATACCTTCCTAAAAACTACTTTTACCCCCACAAAATATGAAAACTATATGAAAAGAACCTTGTGTACCATGAAAACAAAACTCATAATCCTGCTGCTGCTGACAAGCACACTTACAGCCGGAGCACAAATGTATTTCGGCACTAAAAAAGAAGTACCCGACTCTGTATTTAACGCATTGGCACAAACTCCACCTATGGGATGGAACAGCTGGAACAAATTCGGATGCAATGTGAGCGAACAGCTCATCAAAGAAATGGCGGACGCATGATTGCCACCGGCATGAAGGATGCAGGCTATGAATACCTGGTCATCGACGACTGCTGGCAGGTAGGACGAGACGAAGAAGGAAATATACAGATCGATCCCAAACGTTTTCCCAATGGAATGAAAGCACTGGCAGACTATGTGCATGCCAAAGGACTGAAAATGGGAATATACTCGTGTGCAGGCTCCGAAACATGCCAGGGAAGACCCGGAAGCCGCGGATATCAGTTTCAAGATGCACGTACATACGCCACATGGGGGATCGATTACCTGAAATACGACTGGTGCTCCAATGAAGGGCAAAAGGCGGAAGCTGCTTACCGTACCATGAGCGACGCGCTGAAAGCATGCGGACGTCCTATTGTATTCAGCATTTGCGAATGGGGGGAGAATGAACCATGGAAATGGGGAAAAGGTATCGGACATTTATGGCGCATCACCCCCGACATACGCGATTGCTACCAGTGTGTATTCGACTGGGGAGGTGTGGGAGTACTCGACATTATAGACAAGATGGCCGATCTCTATCCTTATGCCGGACCGGGACATTGGAACGATGCCGAGATGTTGGAAGTAGGTAATGGTGGAATGACACGCGACGAATATATCACCCATTTCTCCATGTGGTGCATGTTAGCAGCACCACTCATGAGCGGCAACGACCTGCGCAACATGGATAAAGAAACCATAGAAATATTAACCAATAAAGAGGTAATAGCCATCAACCAAGATAAAAAAGGAGAACAAGCCCGCCGGTTTATGGATATGGGCGAAAAAGAAATATGGGCAAAGCCGCTGGATGATGGTGAACTGGCTGTATGTTTCATGAACCGTACGGAAAACAGCTGGAAACTGGATTATGACTGGAAAAAACAAACCATCTATTTTGCCGATGAAGTGAACATACATCGGAAGGAATATAAAATAAGAGACCTATGGCAGCACAAAGACATAGGAACCACAGAAAGAAATACCCGGCACGAAATTCCCGCACATGGAGTATTGATGGTCAGACTGACACCCATTAAATAATGAAACAACTCATTTATAATAATATGAAAACATATATCCTACCCCTGCTCATGATGATGCTCATCTCTTATTCCAACTCCAAAACACAGGACAATGAAAGCACAACTGTATCTCTGCCCGAAGGCAAAGAAATCTATATCCCCAAAGACCTGCGAAGCATGGACTTGCAAGACCCCGAAAGCAAATGGAGCTACCACCGCATGGCATGTACCGAAAACTTCGTCATCTTTTGGGAAAAAGGATTTGGTGACAACCTGTCGGACCCTCCTCAGCTGGAAGGACATTCCATGAAAGTAAACCTGAAAAATCTGGAAGAAAAACTAGAGCATTTTTACCATTATTTCTATCACACATTACAATTCGCCAAAACCGGATCAAAATGCGACAAATACCGCATGATGGTTATGATCAATTATTCACTGGAAGGAACCGCTTATGGTGGAGACTATGACGGTGAAATCGGCGCCCTCTGGATTGCCCCCAACCGGTACAGGACGAAAAGCTGAATTGTATAGCGCATGAACTGGGACATAGTTTCCAGTCACAAATCACCTGTGACGGCCAAGGAGAAGCCTGGGGTGGTTGCGGCTTCTTCGAAATGACCTCACAATGGATGCTCTGGCAAGTGAATCCAGACTGGATGACCGATGAAAAATATCATTGGGATGCATTCAAGACCCTTACCCACAAGGCTTATCTGCATTTGGAAAACATTTATCATTCACCATACGTCATAGAATATTGGAGCATGAAACGGGGACTGCCGTTCATCGCCGAACTTTATCGTCAGGGAAAGAGAGGGGAAGACCCTGTAATGACTTATAAACGCATGACCGGACTGACTCAGGAACAATTCTGTGATGAAATATTCGACGCCTGCCGTCATTTCATCAATTGGGATTTCCCACGAGTATGGAAAGAGACACGCCTTATGCCAATCAATATACCTGCAAACTGAACAGCACGGATGACAACTGGTATCAGATCACACCCGAAAATTGTCCGGAAAACTACGGCTTTAACGCCGTTCCTCTCTCAATCCCCCCAATCGGACAAACTGTAACGATAGAATTTTGTGGAGAAGCCGGTAAAAATGGATTCCATACCATCAATGCAGACAAAGCCGGATGGCGCTATGGAATAGTAACCATCACCAAAGAAGGCAAAGCTGTCTATGGAGAAATGAAAGCAGACCCTGCAGGAAAAATCAGTTATGCTGTGCCAGAGAATTCATCTCCGGAACGTCTCTGGTTCATCGTTATGGGAGCACCGGCCGAACATTGGATAAATCCGAATCCGGAAGAAAAGGATGCACAATGGCCCTACCGGATAAGAATAACCGGAAGCCATCCCATTATTCAATAAGACCATACCGCATTTTCGCTAAAAGGGTGTAACAAAACAATAGTGCCATCAGACTATTGGCACCCTTTTAAAGAAAATGTTTCCACACCTTCATATTCCCATCTCTACCTCAATAAATATATTTCATTTTATAAGGCTATTATTTCAAACCTTGTTATCTTTGCATAAAGATGAAAATAGTAACTATGAGAAAACCCATCCTTTCAATACTCTTTCTACTCATATCAGTAATACTACTTGCTGTGCCGAATGATTTCCGTTTCCGGCATTTCTCCGTAGAAGACGGATTGTCATCCAACTCTGTACGTGCCATCATGCAAGACAAATATGGTTTTCTATGGATAGGAACAGAAGAAGGTCTGAACCGATATGACGGAACCATGATCAAATCATATCCAATTTGTCCTAAAACAGCCGGCAAATATATATCATCTCTCTATGAGACGAAAAACAATATATGGATAGGTACAGACGAGGGAATCTATATATATTCTTATGCAACGGAAACTTTTGTCCATTTCAATCTTACAACTCCCAATAATATTCGCATAACCAATACAGTCAACCATATCCTGGAAGATAAAGACGGAAATTTATGGTTCTCAACCAATGGACAAGGTTTGTTCCGATATAATCCCCCGAAAAACTATCTGGAACAATACGAATTTAAAAGTGCATCCGAAATAATAGCAAGCACAATGATAGACAGTGACAACCAAATATGGGCTCTCACAAATCAAGGAGAATCAGGAGTTTACAAATTGAACAAAGCAGAAAATAAATTCGAACCTTTTGAACTTCTTTACAATACCGGAGAACACCGCTCACAAGCACTGGCCATGCTGGAAGATTCAGAACAGACCCTCTGGCTGGGAACATGGGAGTGCGGATTACAAAAAATAGATAAATATACGCGCAAGACCACTACCTATTTACATCCTACGGACAGAAAAGGCGTAACACACATTCATTCGTTAATGGAATATGCTCCTCACCAACTATTAATAGGGTCAGATGACGGATTATTATTATTCAATACCCTTACAGAAGAATATAAACTGTTTACTGAAAATGAAACAACTCCCAACTCTTTATCAAACCGCTTTGTATATCCTATCATAAAAGATCGTGAAGGAGGCATCTGGATTGGAACCTATTATGGAGGAATCAACTACATATCGCCTAATGCCGAACAGTTTGAAAGCTTTTCTCACTCACGGCTTCACAATTCTGTAAATGGAAATGTCATCGGACGATTCTGTGAAGATGCTCATGGACAAATATGGATAGCTTCGGACGACGGCGGGCTGAACCGCTACTCGCCTGAAGACCGGAAATTTGTCCATTATCTACCGGCTGATAATAAAAACAGCCTTTCCTATCATAATGTCCATGCATTATGTATGGATGAAGACAACCTATGGATTGGAACTTATACCGGCGGAGTGAATGTACTGAACCTACAAACAGGGATCTTTAAAGTCTATCATTCTTATACAGATGTCCCGACCTCTCTTGACGGAACCAGTTCCTATGCTATCTTTAAAGACAGATCGGATAGAATATGGGTAGCCTCCATGAATGGCATCAATCTGTATAACCGGGAAGAAGATAATTTTATCCGCATCAAAAACCTGGATGCGCTTACCATAGACATAGATCAGGATACCAAAGGAAATCTCTGGTTCTCCACCCAAGGCAAGGGACTATTTAAATACCATCCCGAAAAACAGATATGGAAGAACTATATACATGACCATAAAAATCCGAACTCACTGGCAAACAACCAGGTGAACTGCGTACTGATTGATACGAACGGAGAGATGTGGGTGGGAACCATGAACGGTCTCTGCAAATACAATGCGGAAGAAGACGCATTCGAAACTTTAACGCTTGAAATCCCCAGTCACAATATATGCAGCATCATCGAAGATCAACGCATATTGTGGCTCACCACCACCAAAGGACTAGTGCGCTACTCCCCTGGAGAAGGTTGCCGAGTATTTACGAAAAGCGACGGACTGCAAAGTGAACAATTCCTGCCCAATGCAGCCTTCAAAGCATCGGATGGAAAAATTTATATCGGCTCGGTAAACGGATTCAATGCTTTCTACCCCTATCAGATCAAGACAAACGTAGTGCTTCCTCCGGTAGTAATTACGGAATTGGAAATAGGCAATAAACAAATTCCGGTAGGAGACAAACTGCTTCCGAAATCTCTCAACCAGTTGAAGGAACTGGAACTGTCCTATAAAGAAAATGCATTCAGCCTGCTTTATGCCTCATTAAGCTATTGCACCCCCAATAAAAACAAATACGCCTATAAACTGGAAGGATTTGACAAAGACTGGAACTATGTAGGCTCCCAAAACAAGGCCACTTACACCAATCTGCCCGCAGGTACCTATCTTTTCAAAGTAAAGGCGACCAATAATGACGGAATATGGAATGAGAAAGGAACCAGTCTGAAAATCACCATCCACCCTCCCTTCTATTGGTGCACCGCTTCCAAACTGCTCTATTTTGTATTGGTTTGCATAGCCTTCGGTTTCGTCATCCGCTTCATCATCAAACGGACGGAGAAGAAACATACGGCTGAAATAAACAAACTGAACGCCAACAAGGAAAAAGAGGTGCACGAAGCCAAAATCAAGTTCTTCACCATGATAGCCCATGAAATACGCACACCGGTATCCCTCATCATAGGCCCGCTGGAGAAAATAATGAAATCACCCCTGCCCCTGCCGGCTACGGTACGCGACGATCTGAACATTATCGACCGTAACAGCCAGCGCCTGCTGTTCCTGGTAAACCAATTGCTGGATTTCCGGAAGGTGGAGCAGGAAGAAATGAAAATGAAGTTCGCTTCCCAAAATATCCACCAACTGCTCAAAGCGGTTTGTGAACGTTTCGAACCTTTCATCGCCCAACACGGAGCGCGGCTTACTGTGGAATATCCTGATGCCGGCTTCACGGCTATAGTAGACAGTGAGGCGGTGACCAAACTAGTCAGCAACCTGTTGACCAATGCCAGCAAATACACCAAAGATGAGGTTATCCTCGCCTGCATCACTCAGCCGGAACAGCATACCTTCACAATCCGGGTGACCGACAACGGCATAGGAATCAGCAAGGAAGAACAAAAGAAGATATTCCATCCGTTCTATCAGGCCATGGACAACAAGCCGGGAACAGGTATCGGCCTCAGCATTGTCAAAAGCATTGTAGAATCACACAACGGCTGCATTGAAGTGGAATCCGAAGTGAACAAAGGGTCATCTTTTATCGTAACGCTGCCTGTAGAACAAGCACAAGTCCTGCCACAGGATACAGGCACGTCCCTGTTGGACAACCCTGCCATTCCCGAAGACATCTTGCAGGAAAGCCTTCCCGGTTCTCCTGTCAAGCATAAGCCGGCCATGCTGATAGTGGATGATAATGAGGAAATGCTGAATTTCCTTTCGGGCAGTCTGGCCGATAGATACAGCATCCTCACCGCAGAAGACGGTGTGGAAGCATTGGAAAAGCTCAAAGAAAACGAAGTGACACTCATCGTAAGCGACTGGATGATGCCACGCATGGATGGAGTGGAATTCTGCAAAGCGGTAAGGGCCAGCCAGACTACCAGCCACATACCTTTCATTCTGCTGACGGCCAAGACAGATACCAACTCCAAGATAGAAGGTATGGATTGTGGTGCGGACGCCTACATAGAGAAACCTTTCTCCATGCAATACCTGGAAGCATGTATCAAGAATCTGGTGGACTTGCGTAATCTGCTGCGTCAGAAATTCTCGAAGATGCCGCTGGTTCCGCTGAACAGCATTGCCAACAATTCGATGGACGACAAGTTCCTTACCCGCATGAATGAAATCATAGAAGAGAATTTCTCCAATCCGGAATTATCCGTAGATTTCCTGGCCGAACAGTTGTGCATCAGCCGTTCGGGCCTGTTTGGCAAGATAAAGACATTGGCCAATATCACCCCAAACGAACTGATTCAGGTGGTACGCTTGAAAAAAGCGGCGGCCCTGCTGGCGGAAAACAAATACCGCATCAATGAAATCTGCTATATGGTAGGATTCAATAACCCTTCTTATTTCTCCAAATGCTTCCAGAAGCAGTTCGGCATGAAACCGGGAGAGTTCGTTAACGGGAAAAGGAACAGTCCGCCTGTGGCGGAAATGAATTAAAGCCGGTATAAAAAGTTATTTCCAACGAGTGCCGGATATGTGTCCGCCACTTGTCGGATATACGTCCGGTGCTTGTTGAATATGCGTCCAACAGGTGCTGGACGTTGGAAGGAAAAGGCTTTGTGAGGTATCTTTTCAAGTCATATCACCGATAAGTATACTATGTTCAGACTATTCAAACGGCAGATGATTCCGGCAAGGATGATTCAGACAAGTTTCTACCTCCTGCCGCCGGCTATGTGGCATCGCTAAACAATTCCATAATGCTCTTATCCGGAAAGTATAAAGAAGAGGGTGAATCCTAAATCCTCTCGTTATGAACGGGCAGTTCTATTCCAATCAATCAGATAAAGCTTTTCTTTTGAAGAACCAACTCCTTCATTATAAATAAAAGGTGGTAGCCGCCTTTTATAACAACTACCACCTTATAACACTATACCTGATTAGAGGTTAATCCTTTTCATTTACCAGCTTACGGAATCTCTCGACAAAAGGCATGTAAGCTTCCAACTCCCGGCTATCAACAGTCACTTCCGGCTCTATGCCGTACAGTTCCATGATTGCTCTATAATCTTCATCCATAGCAGGGCGCGAAGAAAGTTCTTTTATCACATTGTCTATATATTCAAGGGCCTGTTCCTTCCTGCCATATAAATAATAAAAAATAGGAATTAGAGTTCTGTATTTGTACATTTTTTCAATTAAGAAATCAACATCCAAAAGTTTCTGAAGATAAGGAAACCCGTATTGCACTACTAAATTCACCATTTCGTCAACATTCTGTTGAATCACGTCATCGTTATCACCCAAAGCAAACCGCCAAGACTTATATTCCTTTTGAGGCAATAGTTCTCCCAAAGTCTTACCTACCATAGCAGCATGAAGTTTCACATAATCATAATCATTGCATATTATTGTATACTTATTTACATTTTTATATGTCACACCAACCGACATACTTATATAAATAACATGTTTCTCTCCCCGAGAAGCAGTACCATAGTCGATAATTTGAAACACATTGTCATCAACTAATCGGGTATTGAACCAATCTTGTTTCGGTTGAAATCCGTACTCGGACAGTCTGTCGTTTAGCAGACCTTTAATTTTCTTCTTAAACTCTTTCATCATTAAATTAAAAATAATGTTTAAAAACAACTATATATGGCTCTGAATATGGTTGACCTACTGTAAAGTTTGGAAGTTTTATCTTCATCGCATTTTTACCTACTGGAATAAACGCTGGTTTATTCTGCATCAATTGAGGCAAATTGATTTTTTGATTAGGAGTCAGCCCAACATTAGGTCCGTTTTTTATCTCAAATAGATATGGAATATCATTCTTAACTCCAACAAAATCAAATCTGTTGCGCACTCCATTTAATTCAATTGTAACTTCTTCATGCAGAACAGTACCTCCTTCCTTTACAAAATCATCCATAGCTTGTTTAACACCGACTTGCCCTTTTGCATAAGGAGCCATAGCATTACCGGGTGTAGCTATGGAGCACTAGGGGTTGCAGATGCCATCTGCTTGGAAGGCTGGCTGGCATTCGGCATCACATCCGGCTCTGCCGCCACCTTAGGAGCTTTCACTCCACCTTCCACCGGCGTATTCTTGAAAGAAAACGGACTTCTGCCTACAACAACATCCGCTACAATCCAAATATTCTACTCCTTGAAACAAGGAACTGCTCTAACATGAAAGTATCCATGCTAGAGCAGTAAATAATTTGTTTATCTATAAAAAATGAGACCGGTTTTCGTCACTAAACATCATACATTCCTCATCTCATTCATTTTATCTGATAGAATATGGAAAATTCTCCTTTCATCTTGATGGGAAAAGACGAATGAAATACAATGTTCCAAGCCATCACTCCATGTATCAAGACAAATCAAAACACATCCCAAATATTTCTCCAGTTCTAAATCCGATAATCCAGATAAATTTTCATGGAAAATAACAATAGCTTTTTGTTCTATCCAAGTAAAATCTCGATAAAAATCTATTAATGCATCCCAGTTTTCCCCAAAGTAATTGGGAAAGTCTAAAGTTTCAGCAAGTTTCACATATAAATCCTGAACATCATCAACAGGAGAAACATAGGCTAGATATGTGTCTGGTGCTCTATATTCATTACTATTTTCTACAAAAAATATTCCCTTCATTTTTTTTCTATTTATTTAAAATTCGATCCTTATAATTGTCAAATAATGGTCAGGGGTAAACCATTTGCCATCATTCCCCACAATGACCCTCATGGGTCCCGGCCTAGTTGCCGACTGTGGATTAATAAGATGCACATATTCTTTATATACATTATCACCTGATAAAGATGGCAAAGAAGCGTCTTTATTATAATAAACAGCACCATCATTTCTAAAACTATATAATTCCCCAGTATTGATTCTATCTATTGTTGGTTTCATGTCATGTATAACCCCGTTAGGCTCTACAATAAAGCGCGTATAGTTAGACCCTGTTTGTTCTGTTACCGTTTTTAAGCTCATGCTCATCTCGGAAGCCTGTTCTACCGATGCCATCGGCTTGGAAGGCTGGCTAGCTTTCGGCATCACATCCGGCTCTACCGCCACCTTAGGAGCTTTCACTCCACCTGCCACCGGCGTATTCTTGAAAGAAAACTGACTCCTGCCTGCTGCAATATCCGCACCGGTCCAAACATTCTGACCTTTGAAATAAGAGACAGCACCACCGAAAGCACCACCCGTAACAGCACCGGAAAGAGCGCCGGAAGCTGCACCGGACAGGCCGCCACTCAATATATCACCAAAGTTTCCTCCAGCCATGGCAGCATTGCCTGCACCAAACACAGCGCCACTAGCAGCCCCACTACCCGCTCCGATGATAGCACCGCCAGTCACTCCGGAAAGTCCACCAACAGCACCGGCTATCGCGCCACCGGTTACTGCTCCCAAAGCGCCGGCAGCAGCACCTACGCCGAAATAACCGAAGAAAGAACCCACACTGTTTATCTGGTCGGAATGAATTGCAGCATTCACAACTCCACCAATTACGGCAGCCGCAACAATCCACCAAAACTCACCATTCTCATCCACATAGCAAAGCGGATTGCACATGCCATAACCGTAACGGTTCAACGAACGTAAGTTGTCAGGCAACTGCACAAAAGGATCAGGAGAAAGAAAACGACCAAGCACCGGATCGTACAGCCGCGCATTCATGTTAATCAAACCAAAGACCGACAAATGTTCATGTCCTGTATAGCCACGGCCCAACAAAAGATCAGGCTCGCTGCCGGGAAGGTAAACATTCTGATTGACCGGATTACGTATCCGCCCCCATGCATCATAACTATATTCGGCAAGCAACTTACCGGAATTATCAGTTATATGCGTAATGTTGCCAAGATAGTCGCGACAGATATAATTCAACCGCCAAACCCCGTTCTCCTTCACATATACCGCAGGAGAATGGTAATAACCGCCGCCAAGATAAAGCTTTTCTTTTGAAGAACCAACTCCTTCAATATAAATAAAAGGTGGTAGCCGTCTTTTATAACAACTACCACCTTATAACACTATACCTGATTGGGGGTTAACCCTTTTCATTTACCAACTTACGGAATCTTTCGACAAAAGGCATGTAAGCTTCCAATTCCCGATTGTCAACAGTCACTTCCGGCTCTATGCCGTGCAGTTCCATGATTGCTCTATAATCTTCATCCATAGCAGGGCGCGAAGAAAGTTCTTTTATCACATTGTCTATATATTCAAGGGCCTGTTCCTTTCTGCCATATAAATAATAAAGGATAGGCAAATAAAACCGACGATTTACTTTGAACATATTCTCAATAAAAAAATCTATTTCGGAAATCTTTTGAAGATAAGGGAGACCATATTGTACAATAATATCAACCATTTCTTCAATATTTCTCTCAATCTGTTCATCACTGTCGTTTAGAGTAAAACGCCATTCCATATACTCTATTTCAAGGAAGAGGTTACCTATAGGTGTAGCAACCATGGGAGAATAATATTTCAAACGACTCTGTTCACCAAGTTTTACAGCTATTTCATCTATATTTTTGTAAATGACACCCACTATTATTCCAATATAGATTGTATGTTTCTCATTATGGGAAGAAAGGCTAGGAGCTATAATTTGGACAATATTATTGTCTATAATTCGAATTATATCCCAATCTTTTTTACGCCGAAATCCGTATTTAGATAACTTCTCACTTAGAAGATCCCTAATTTTTCTTTTCAATTCTTTCATTGTCATTCATCTAATTAAAAAATAATGAGTATATAGCCGAGACCCTACTGATGCAAAAGACGGCAGGTATGTTTTAATACGTCTGCCGTCTTTTCACAATTAGAGAGTTCAGTAGGTTAATGACCTGCTTCTATAAACTTCTTAAAGTTTCTGGCAAAGGCGAGATAGTCATTCATACTGACCGATTGATTACCGATGATTACAATATCACCCATGGACAGCAATTTCTCCATCTCCTCCTTCGAAGGCCATTCACCCTCCTTCTGAATAGTTTTTTTTATGTAATCCATTGCTAAAGCATCTTCTCCGCGCAGATGATAAAGTACAGGAATAAGTTTGTCCACTCCAAAACAAAGATATCTATTTTGACTCGGATCCGACAGTAGTTTATCCAGCAGTACCTCTCCATCTAACAACTCATCGAAATAAGGAAATCCATATTGAACGATATCGGATATCATTTCATCTATAGTAGCATCCAATGAATCCGGCATATCTTCTTTTCTAAAATGCCATTCCTTATAACCTCTTGGCACTTCAGTTTCAGGCATAAGCATTCCCATAGTTCCGGTAACCATACCCTGATATGCTTTCATCAGGTCGTATTCTCCCAGTTTAACCATTATCTCATTTATATTTGGATATAAGACATTCATATCTGCCGTAACATTTCTACTTCCATTTGAAAATCCTAATCCTATAATTTGCACTGTATTGGCTTTGGTACGTACAAATCGAGCATACTTTCCTTTCGGAACAAATCCAAAAGGCAAAAGCCGTTTTGCCAAACAGTTCTTTATTTCTCGTCTCAAATTTTTCATCTTATAGATTTGTTAAAAATAATGTTTATAGACTACTATATATGGGCCTGTACAGGGTTTACCGAAAACTTCAAGCCTTCCCAATCTGCTTTTGTAACTCTGATAACCAATCCTGATTCACAATCCAACGAAAGATTAGATTATTTTGAGGAAATTGCTTGTCATAAACATCACCTTTCACTATTATTTTATCTCTCAACCTAATAAACCTTATAGACCAAAACTCACCTAAGGGAGATAAACTAATTTCCTTTGTTTTACCTTTAATTATCAAAGTGAGTTCTTCCTTAAAACAAAGCAACTCACTCATATCCATTTCGCAGTCTGTCAATAGATGAAAGAATGAATCTTTCAGTTCTACCTTAAAGCGAATATATTCTGAATATTCTATAACTTCAAAATTAAATAAACAGATTGAACAAAACTGATTGTGGTTATTCATAATAATTTCACTGGTAAGCTGAACAGAGTCCACTGTTTTTCCTATACTATCGGACAGCTCCGGCAAAAAGGTTTGATCAAAATGAGTTTCCAAAGTTAAGCCATTATGCATCGTTTGATCTTTCCAGATAGAAAAATGCTGTTTAATACGTCCTGTTCTTTCCAATTCTAATTCTATATGCAGAAGTTTATCCATCGAAATGAATGCCACTTTTTGAAGATGCCCAACATATAAAGAATCTAGTTGCTCTTTAAACTTCTGTAACTCAACAATACTTGCTTTATAAGGTCCTGACACATTAAATATCGAGGTTTGCGCCTGCAAATCAAATTGCAAGATATTATCTTCCATACGTCTTTCACAACGGAAATTATAACATTGTACTATTGATTCCCGTTCTGAATTATAAAATACAATTTGTTCCATCATTTTTTAATCTTAATAATATAACCAATTCGTTTTAAGATTCCGACATGAGATTATGTCAAAAGTTCAATAGCATTATCATATAGTTTGCCTCAAGAAGATTAAAACATGAAGTTATATTCAGATTCTACACAAATGTTCAGAAAGGCAAAATAATAACTTATTTTAGTTTTGACATACTCTCATGACTAAAATTTATTTAAGGTATAAAGGGAAATTTAAAGGTTTTCATAAAAGAATCCCAATCATAAAATGCCCTATGATATACAATTCCCGTATTCGAATTTATTCCTAATGTATAAACTCCTTCAACCCCATTAATAGTACCTGGAGCAACCATCATTTGACTATTTCCTCTAATACCAAAAATGTCACCATGTTCTAAAATCTGTTTATCAAAAGAACGTGGATAGGTATGATAAAGATCACCTTGCAAATCAAGTCTAGAATTATATCCCTCTATTTTCAACGGTCTAAGAGATAAACTTTTTTCACCCTCCATCACAGGAGTCGAAATTTTATCATTAGTAGTTATAGAGTATTCATTTGTTGCATTTCCAACAGGTTTAGACGGTTCCGTAGCTTTCGGCATCACATCCGGTTCTACCGCCACCTTAGGAGCTTTCACTCCACCTGCCACCGGCGTATTCTTGAAAGAAAACTGGCTTCTGCCTGCCGCAACATCCGCACCGGTCCAAACATTCTGACCTTTGAAGTAAGAAACAGCACCACCGAAAGCACCACCCGTAACAGCACCCGAAAGAGCGCCGGAAGCTGCACCGGACAAGCCGCCACTCATTATATCACCAAAGTTTCCTCCAGCCATGGCAGCATTGCCTGCACCAAACACAGCACCACTGACAGCACCACTACCCGCTCCGATGATAGCACCGCCAGCCACTCCGGAAAGTCCACCGACAGCACCGGCTATCGCGCCACCGGTTACTGCTCCCAAAGCACCGGCAGCAGCACCTACGCCGAAATAACCGAAGAAAGCACCAACGCTGTTTATCTGATCGGAATGGATTGCAACATTCACAGCACCACCAATTACGGCAGCGGCAACTATCCACCAGAACTCACCATTCTCATCCACATAGCAAAGCGGATTACACATGCCATAACCGTAACGGTTCAACGAACGTAAGTTGTCAGGCAACTGCACAAAAGGATCAGGAGAAAGAAAACGACCAAGCACCGGATCATACAGCCGCGCATTCATGTTAATCAAACCAAAGACCGACAAATGTTCATGTCCTGTATAGCCACGGCCCAACAAAAGGTCAGGCTCGCTGCCCGGAAGGTAAACATTCTGATTGACCGGGTTACGCATCCGCCCCCATGCATCATAACTATATTCGGCAAGCAGCTTACCGGAATTATCAGTTATATGCGTAATATTACCGAGATAGTCGCGACAGATATAATTCAACCGCCAAACCCCGTTCTCCTTCACATATACCGCGGGAGAATGGTAATAACCGCCGCCAAGATAAAGCTTTTCTTTTGAAGAACCAACTTTTTCGTCTATTTCATACACATTGCCCAAATAATGACGCGTCAAATAATTACTACCATTTTTAGTAATCTGCATTTTTACACGGTCATAATCTGCATTATACGAGAATGTAGCCTGATAACCATTTTCTGAAATTGTACCGGGACGCATGAATGAAGTGTAAGTCACACTCTGTGGTTTCGCCTGTGCCGTTGAAACCGAAGAGACAGGAGCGATGTTACTTATGCGATATTTATCATATTGCATGATCCCTGCATCAGTCTTATTAGTTATATTACTGATAGCATCATAACTGACCGTAGCGCCTTTATAGCCCGTCAACCGATTCACTGCATCATACGTAAAATTTTCTGTCAGATTACGTGTATTGTCCTTACGAGAACTCAAGTTGCCTTTGCCCAAATCAAAAGCATAAGTGCTGTTTTGAATCGTTCCTCCGGAAGAAGAAAGCGAACTTCGCCCTGTAGGCACGCCATATTGATTATAGGTATAATTCCGGGTAACAGTTCCTGTAACAATTTTGGTCGGATTCCCGAAATTATCAGCAGATTGCAAATCCCAAATAGTATTAGTACCCAGTTTTATCGTTTTCAGATGCCCATTAGCATAAGTATAATTCTCAGTTCCTATTACTTCGGCCTGCGATTGATAACCGGTCGCTGTCAAGATTCCGTTAACATAAGAGTAAGTCTTCTGCAACCATTTACCATCCATTCCTACTTGTTTATCAGTCAATACATTGCCATATTTATCGTAGGTATAGGTAGCAGAAGTTCCATTCGTATTAGAAACAGCAGTAATAACTGGATAATGTGGATCATAGCTATAGGTAACGCTAAACTCCGGTGTTGTTTCTGACAACAATTTACCATATTTGTCATAAACATAGCTCACCGTTTTATTATTTGCATCCGTCATTCTATTCACATTTCCATATTGATCATAACCGAATGTCTTAATACCAGCTGCCGGATCATTTATAGAAGTTTTACGTCCCCAATCATCATACGTAAAAGATGTAGATATATCATTGGAAACTTTAACAGACTCGACATTGCCATTTGCCAAATATGAATAAGTAATTGTACCGTTAGAGTCTGTAACAGTCAAAAGATTACCTTGCGGATCATAGTCACGAGTTGTTGATATTCCATCTTTGGTCTCCGTTACTGAAGTTCCGGAATATGAATAGGTCTGTTGGTTTCCTGAAGCAAACATTATTTGTGTGGGTCTGTCGAAGGAATCATAAGAATATGTATTCCACAAAGAAGCCGAACTGCCTGTAAATGGCATAGATTTCTTTTGCAACATATCTTTTGAGTCATAAACATGATCTTCATAAATCATTGTCCCGTTAAATTGTGTTTCTCCTTTTCTAACCACCTCACCAAAAGCATTATAATAGGATACTACAGTCGGAGCATTCGTTTGCGTGACCTGCACATAATACAGTGATTGAGGAACAGACTGATTCCAGCCCAAAGTAATGTTTCTAACAATATTATCCGGATAAATCACTTTAACTAGATTCCCCATATCATCATACTCATAAGTTGTGTTGTTATTTCTGATATCTGTTGATGAAGTCAATAAGCCACGAGTATATGAAAATCCTGACTTAAGACCGAATGGAGAAATTTCTTCTACCAAATGCTGACCATTGGATGAATAATTATAAGTTGTAGTAACAGCGTCTGATGAACTGTAAGATTTAACAGACTTACTTACCATGTGCCCAAAACTATCATAACCATAAATTTCCTCAGAAACTTTCTTCATACCGTCTTTGGTATATGATACCTTATTTGTCAAACGGTTATTATTATCGTATGTATTGACAACCTTTTCTATCCAATCAGATTCACCTGTTCTTTGCTTCTTAATCGTAACATTCAACGGGAGTCCTAACATACGTTGATTACCAAATACATTTTTATATTCAATCGTTTTTTCTTCTATGATATCATTTCCCCACATTATACCAATAAATTTGGGAGAACCATATTCATAATCCTTATAAACAGTATTTATAAATGTATTTTTAAGATGATCTTGCTCTATCTTCACAAATGGTTGTAGTTCATAACGTTTCCCAGTACCTGGCAGAATTTTATTTGCAAAAAACATAAGCGAAACTTCAGTTCTATCTGTTTTCTGTTTAATTTGTTGATACATATACGAAAAATAATAGTCTTCGTCTATGTTATAATCACTTATAACTTCAATATTTCTTGAATTATTGGTTACACTTATATTCTTAAAACATAAAATACCCTTACCTTGTCTATGCACACATAAGTCTTTATACTTATATGAAAAATTCTGATAATATCCATCAGCATTCAAGTTTTGGGAATAGACCACATACAGTGGAGCTTTCATCTTTACTACCGGGAAAGTGACAGCATCTGCCGTTTCCGTATAAGCTCCTTGCGTTATCGGCATATAGTCAAAAGAAACGCGGCTATTATAGCCATCCACTATCGACTTGACATGCAGATTCATCTTGTCATTGAACTGATACAACAGATTCATATCTGCGTATGCGCCCATAATGAATTCCGAACGACCGTCACCATCAAAATCGGCTACCGCTAGATTTGACTGTCCAGTCTGAGTATCGTCATTGATCAATCCATTTGTCATCAAAGACGTAGTATAATATTCATTATCAAAATTAGTTCCATTAAAAGTGCCAATCTTTATTTTAAGCTTATTGCCGGTAATTGGCTCTAGATGAAGAATATCATGCCTGCCATCCCGATTAAAATCACCTACAAGCACTTTTGCTTTGATGTCATGGTTTACTATCTGCTTTTTTATAAATGTTTTGCCCGTAGAAAGAAACAAAGTAACAGTGGAAAAATTACTAGAACTTTGGCATAACACATCAGTCTTTCCGTCACCGTTAAAATCACCGAAATAATTGAAATTCCAATTACGAAGTTCTGAATTGCTGAATGAAGTAAGTTTGGTAAATGTTCCTCCATTCAAAGTATAAACCCAGCAGGCACTACCACTCATTGTCAAGACATCTGTCTTTCCGTCACCATTAAAGTCTACCAGATAATTATTATTCGGATAACTAGAAACATAGTCTGTCCCCCAATTATCAATTCCTCCGGATGCAATCTCCGTTGCACTTTGGTTATAAACTTTAGCGTTCCTAGTCAGCACTTCCGTCTTTCCATCAGCGTTAAAATCACCTGTCAATATACGTGAATCACTATTATTAAAACCGCCTGATTCAACAAAAGAAGACCCATTGAATAAATAAAAATCAAAACGATAATTATTTTTACCAACCTTCTGAATACGTATGACATCCATCTTACCGTCACCGTTCAAATCAGCATAACGTAAAGCTTGAAAATCGCTACATAAGGGTAAAGTGCACTTTTTAGAGAAAGAAACATCTCCATACGGTGAATAGGCCTGATATAATACAGCATTGTCGGATGAGGAATAGGAACTTTTCGTCGGATAAGTCATCATATCCGCTTTGCCATCTCCGTCAAAATCAAGAAAATCTGGATAAATTCCTTCACGTGACACATCTACACCGGAAAAGTATTCTTGGGCATACTTGGAATTATTTCCATCATAATCACCCCAGTCAACAATAGTTGAATTATATCTAGCCCCATTTCGCCCATACTCTTCAACCTCACTTAATTTAGAGTAATATTGATCAAACAGGTATTTAAACTTATACTCCTTGATCACTACCCCATCAGACAGACATTTAATAGAAACAAGTAATTTCTTCTGAGTAATAACATTCCCAGCAACATAAGATTCCATGGTATCATTACGATCATCATAAGAAAACTCTACCTTATTATATGGGGATACATTTTCATTGGTGTTGCCTGTATATTCTATGCTGGAAAGATAAAACTCTCCTGTTGTAGCATTTACATTATAATGATACAACATATAATTACCATATCGATCTGTTACCTTTGACAAAAGCCAATACAAAGCACAGGAAGCATTTTGGGCGCGTATATTGGAATCCGTATTTATCCCATACTCATAAACCATTCCATCTTTTGTACGTACTCGAAAAGCATCTTTGGAATTGATCGTAACATACTCAACGATACTATAATCCTCTTTTTCACAAGCATAAACAGAGCCTACAACCATATTGGTGCCGGAAGTGCGTATCAACCGCTGTCCATCAAGCATCAAATTATCAGCGGTAGTCAGTTTTATCTCGTCAGCTGCTCCGTCATAATAATAATTCTTGCCTACACGCATTATATATGAGGAAGCGGACAACCCCCATCCATATCCCATAATACCATTACCGGACTGGCTATTATAACCGACTGATAATTGTGGCTGCATCCCGTTAGTACCATCCACAACTTTAATCGGAATCTGATAAATAGCAGCTCCTAAATCTGAAACACTAGCATTTCCCTCTGTTCTACCTACCTGTAAAGTGGTATTTAATGAACGGTAAGGATCAGGAGCGTCAGATTGGTAAGTAATGGGTAAAACACTTCTTGAAACTAAAGGACTGATGTCAGCTCTGCTCCAATCAAAAGTCAACGCTCCTCCTCTTTTAATACGGTTTCCAGCCGAATCATGGGTATAAGGAACATTCTGTCCATATATGAATATTATATACAGAAATGTTATAAGAAACAATAAAGCTCTTTTCATAAATTTCTTTTTTAATAATTAGTCGTTAAATCATATAAGAATAATATTATCCGGCAGATCCATAATCATTTTAATGAATCTGCCGAAAGGAAGATTAAATTCAATCTTCTACAAATTCATAGCATTCGCCCCCAGCGCCCCCGCAATGGCCGAAGCAACTGCAATGATCACTTTCAAAATAATGTCCCAAGTAGTTTTTTTAGTTGTCATAGTTTTATCCTCCTCTAGTTTAGTTAGAAATAAATAGTTTATAAATAATTGATAATCAAGTTATGAGAAACGGAGGACCGCGAGAATCCCCATTCATAAAATGTAAGGACAGCACTCTACTATACAATATAGTAAGCGGCAACAAATACGTTCCAATATTCCGGAAGTGAACGTACAATCCTCCCTCCGCAGCGAAACCATCCGCCACGAACCAATCAGTAGTTTGCATAAAAATAGATAGTTTAGTAAGTCCTTGTTTTAGATTTGTATAATCATTGTATCAAATAGTCTGAATTGCCTTTATTCAAACTCCTTAAATTCCCTTTCATGCTGTTTTTTCAATTTACGCGCCATACTTTCACGTACTTTTTGCAAAGCTTGAAGGATAAGCAGCATACGTAACTGCCCGTCATCTGTCCGAGTAATGACAGGATAATGACACGTATAGTTCACAATAGGTAAACACAACTTGTTTTCACGCTGCTTACGGCTGCTCAGTTTACGGCATTCCTTGCAATAATTGTCATAACACTGTTTTTTACTATTGAAATAAAAATCCGACACCGGAAGTTCCCGTTTACAATGGCTACAAATATGATTAGAGCCTACTGAAGCTTGTTTCATGGTTGTTTGAGTGTGTGTATTCATGACCGTTTGAATTATTAGTTATCTGTTATTTGAGTGATTCTTTTCTTTATCTTAACCACAATGCAAAGGTACAAGTATTTTTCATATTGAATACATATTTATCAAACATTGCGTTAATTTTTAGACAGATTGTTTTATTAACGAAAATCAATTTTCAGTCTAAAGATCTATTTCCACCTATTTTATCTATAAAATTAACTAATCATTCCTTATTCATTTCATTTAAAAAGAAAATTATTGCTCTATTGTTTTGAAATCTAAAACTTATCTTCTATATTTGCTACGGAAATACAAGTTTGTTTTTATAGAGGAAACATAATGATCATAAAATCCCCAATTAAAATATGGATAAGCTACTGAATGTATCTGACATAGTGAAACGTGCCAAAATAGCGATGGGATTCAAGACAGATACGGAACTGGCCGCATTTCTAGGCATATCACGCTCTACACTTTGTAATTGGAGTGTACGTAACAGCATTGACTTCCCGCTATTGTTGGAAAAATTAAAAGAGGTGGACTACAACTGGTTGTTAACGGGAAAAGGAACTCCGATGCGCCACGAAAAATACTGTGAGAACGACCCTGTAAAAGGAGAAGTGGAAATTCTTCACAATTCTAAAACAGTAGAAGCAACTGACGACCGCAGTGTGGACCTCTATGATATAGCGGCGGCAGCTAATTTAAAGACATTGCTCACCAACAAACAACAATATATAGTGGGAAAGATCATCATCCCCAGTATTCCCAGATGTGACGGCGCCGTATATGTCAGTGGTGACAGTATGTATCCTATCCTGAAATCGGGAGATATCATCGGGTTCAAGGAAATCAGCAGCATGGACTATCTTATCTATGGTGAGATGTACCTGGTTTCATTCCATATAGACGGAGACGACTATCTGGCAGTGAAATACATCAATAAATCGGAAAAGCCCGGTTTTATCAAACTGGTAAGCTATAATCCGCATCACGAACCGATGGACTTGCCTGTCACCAATATCCAGGCAATGGCAATCGTAAAATTCTCGGTTAGAAAAAATATGATACTCTGACCCTACAAGCATAAAAAATCCGGTTTCTCCTTTTCTGAGAAACCGGATTCGTAATGAACGGACAGTTCTATTCCGATCAATAATTATTCTTCTTCACCTCGAAATAAGCTTGCGGATGCAGACATGCGGGACATACTTCGGGAGCTTCCGTACCTACATAAATGTAGCCGCAGTTACGGCACTGCCATACCGTTTCTTCCGCTTTCTTGAATACGGTGCCTTCTTCCACATTCTTCAATAAAGCCAAGTATCTCTCTTCATGACCTTTTTCAGCTTCAGCGATTCTGCGGTACATCGTAGCGATAGCAGGGAAACCTTCCTGATCGGCTACATCGGCGAAATGAGGATAATCAGTAGTCCATTCTTCATTTTCACCGGCAGCGGCAGCTTTCAGATTTTCCATAGTGGTGCCAATGATACCGGCAGGATAGCTGGCAGTAATTTCTACCATACCACCTTCCAACCATTTGAACATACGTTTGGCATGTTCCTTTTCCTGATCGGCTGTTTCTGTAAAAATAGCAGCTATTTGTTCATAACCTTCCTTCTTTGCTGTACTTGCAAAGTAAGTATAACGCATTCTAGCCTGTGATTCACCTGCAAATGAAGTCAGCAGATTTTTCTCTGTCTGTGTACCTTTTACGCTCTTAGCCATAATTGTTAGTTTTATTAGTTAGTATTATTTTGATCATCTGTTGATGATGCAAAGATATATATTTTATTTCAAAATTGTATTCGTTACAATTATATTTTTATATTTAATTAAACGTTCTCTTTATATAAAAGAAACAAGAACACCTACATTTGTGTTCATAACAACATTCACATTTTCCATTATGAAAATCATCATCAAACTATTCGCGCATTACAAAAGGAGACACCGTCAGTATCACAAATGATTCCACCGCCCAACGCACCATTACTATTAACAAAACACTCTATAAACAGCAAAAATAAGAATTTAAATACAACAATACCTTAATTTATACATTTATTTTATCTACTTTTGCAACTCGTTTAAAATCATAGCATAAAGTTGTTAATAAATGAAAGCATTTGAATTCAAACCGAAGCTCTTCACTACCTTACAGAATTATTCGAAAGAGAGCTTTATGGCCGACCTCATGGCCGGTATTATCGTAGGTATAGTCGCACTTCCACTAGCTATCGCATTCGGTATCGCTTCGGGAGTTTCTCCGGAAAAAGGTATCATCACCGCCATCGTGGCAGGATTTATCATCTCTTTATTAGGAGGTAGCAAGGTACAGATAGGCGGACCTACCGGAGCATTTATCGTGATTATTTATGGTATCATCCAGGAATACGGCATCAGCGGACTGACAGTGGCCACCCTGATGGCGGGTGTACTCCTTATTCTATTAGGAGTGTTTAAACTGGGAGCTGT
The DNA here is from genome assembly GCF_000614185.1 of Phocaeicola sartorii JCM 17136 = DSM 21941. GTDB lineage: Bacteria > Bacteroidota > Bacteroidia > Bacteroidales > Bacteroidaceae > Phocaeicola > Phocaeicola sartorii. The sequence goes on from NZ_BAKM01000042.1 coordinate 27,435, forward strand.
CATCAAGTTCATTCCTTATCCCATCATTGTCGGCTTTACCAGTGGTATCGCCGTCACCATCTTTACGACACAGATTGCCGATATTTTCGGTCTGGACTTCGGAGGAGAAAAAGTGCCGGGAGACTTCATCGGCAAATGGATGATTTATTTCCGTCACTTTGATACGGTGAACTGGTGGAACGCCATTGTCAGCATAGTCAGTGTCCTGATCATCGCGCTGACTCCCCGATTCTCGAAAAAGATTCCCGGATCGCTCATTGCCATCATTGTAGTGACTATTGCCGTATACTTGATGAAGACATACGGCGGAATCACTTGTATCGACACCATCGGCGACCGTTTTACCATCCAGGCGCAACTGCCGGATGCAACAGTACCCGAGTTAAACTGGGAAGCTATCAAGAACCTGTTTCCGGTGGCTATCACTATTGCCGTATTGGGAGCGATAGAATCATTACTGTCTGCTGCCGTAGCCGATGGTGTGATTGGCGACCGACACGATTCCAATACCGAACTGATAGCACAGGGTGCGGCCAATATCCTGGCGCCCATCTTCGGAGGTATTCCCGCTACCGGAGCCATCGCACGTACCATGACTAATATCAACAATGGGGGAAAGACGCCTGTTGCGGGTATCATCCATGCCATTGTCCTATTACTGATTCTTTTGTTCCTGATGCCTCTGGCACAATACATCCCGATGGCCTGTCTGGCAGGTGTACTGGTCATTGTATCTTATAATATGAGCGGCTGGCGTACCTTCAAGGCACTGCTGAAGAATCCGAAATCGGATGTCACCGTGCTGCTGATCACTTTCTTCCTGACCGTTATCTTTGATTTGACGATAGCCATTGAGGTGGGTCTGGTCATTGCCTGCGTATTGTTTATGAAACGCGTTATGGAAACCACGGAAATATCGGTTATCAAGAATGAAATCGACCCCAATAATGAGTCCGACCTGGAAGTGCATGAAGAACATCTTACGGTTCCCGAAGGTGTGGAAGTCTATGAAATCAACGGACCTTACTTCTTTGGTATCGCCACCAAGTTTGAGGAAATCATGTCCGAACTGGGCGACCGCCCCAAAGTGCGGATCGTACGTATGCGTAAAGTGCCGTTCATTGACTCTACAGGTATCCACAACCTAACCAATCTCTGTGAAATGTCGAAGAAGGAGAATATCCGGATCGTGCTTTCGGGAGTGAATGAAAAGGTGCATCAAATCCTTGAAAAAGCAGGGTTTAATGAATTGCTGGGAAAAGAAAATATCTGTCCTAATATCAATGTGGCTTTGGAGAAAGCAAAGGCTATTATAGAAAAATAGAGCAGGGCACTTCTGTTCCGATATAGCATCTTCCCCCAAGTGTACGGCTGTTTTGAAGCGTAGGCTTGGGGGAAGTTTGTATCTGTACGGGAGTTATTCTATGACATACCAGGTATATCCTCTTGCCGGAATTCTGACGGTAAGGTTCACCGTATAGTCCCTGTTCAAGGTATAAGTTGCCGGCTTGCCTTCCTGTTCGCGGATGCGGGCTGTCTTTGCCAGTCCGGTATAGTAAAGCGGAAGTTGGATGTCACGTGTCATTTCCTTGTCGGTAGGGTTATAGAACATGGCCAGCCCTTTTTCTTTTCCGGCAGGAGCGACGTGCATGATACCATCCCAGTCGCGGGCATCCGGTTTGCGTAAGTGGATGATGTCACTGTTCAATATGTTCCGGTATTTCTTATACCAGCTGATGATTTCCACTACTGCTTTTTTTGTTTCGGGAGTATCATACAGACGCGGGCCGCGGTAGCAGGCTTGTACTCCTGCACCATAATTTTGGAACATCAGTGTTTTGTATTCGTATAAATGTTCACTCAGCGGTTCCAGTGTGGCCGCTGCTCCACCTCCCTGGTATTCCACCAATGGAACAAAGCTCCACAATGAGGAAGGAATACGTTCGAATGTACAGTCATAGTTCAGTTGCCGGGTATGGATAAGCTGGCGGTCGCGCGGCAATGACCAGTTGACTTCACGGTAGCCGATTCCTACTTTGGTAGAGCCGTTCAGGAAATAAAAGTCGGGGACATTGAGGTAGATTCCGTTTTCGCACATCCAATGATAAAGTTCCGTTACCTTATAGAATTGGTTCCATTGTGAGTCTTTCAGTCCTTTATGGTGGGGATGGACGGTTGAGGCACAGAAATCTCCCGGATAAGAGCCGTCATGTTCAAAGCAGCGCATTCCGGTCTTCTCGAAGAATGTCTTTATTTTATGGAAGTATTCATAACCCCAGTCACTGCACAGACAGGGAGAGCTGCCGAATGTCATGCCGCCACGTTTCCCGGTTTTCGGATTGATGACATCCACTTCGTCACTGATCCAGCGGCTGGCAAGCAGGGAGTAACATCCCATTTCGATGCCTTTGTTGCGGGCATAGTCCACGAATGCTTTGTATTTGGCGATGTTGGCATCCGAGATGTCCTCGGCATTCAGACCCGAACCGAAACTCAGGATAATCATCTCATAACCGGTTTCGGCACATTGGTCGATGGCACGGTACACTGTTTCCGGATTGATTGAGGTGAGATGCATGAAGATGGGATTTTCCGTAGTCCAAGGTGCAATGGTGCGGTACATTTTGCGGGTAAACAGTCCTTTACGTTCACGGTCGTAGCTGTCGAACGGCATTTCGTACACACTGAAAGAACGGAAAGTGCCTTGGGACGGTACGGCTTGATCGGGCCCCATTTTTGGGGAAACTTCCAGTATGCAAGGGGTTTGCATCAAATAGTTCCGTTGCGAGGTATAATCAGGATCGGTTACCCATTTTTCGGTAATGTCTGTTTCTTTTTCCGTGAAACTTCCGGCACAAGCATAATCGCTTTCTATATGGATGTTGGGCAAGAGGAACTTGGACGGGTCACCTCCTCCGGGAGATTCAGGTTCGGCAAAAGCAAGGTATTCCAATTGGAATGTGTCGATGTTGACAGGCAGACCGGATTGGTTTATCACTTCGAACCGTTTGCGGATGACGGGAATTTTATCGTATACCGATACATGGAGTTTCACAATGACATCTTTCAGTTCCTTGTCACCCCGCAAAGTAAAGGTGATTTCACTGCCCGTTGCAGCTTCCTTATTGAGTGCCCAACGGCTGCGTGCCCATTTTATATCTTCCTTGATAGGACTTATTTCAAAGTCCTCTACCAAAAAAGATTCGGGAATGGTAGTCATGTTTTCTATCCATTTGTCCTCAATGTAAGCCCGTTCCGGCTGTCCGGCCAATCCCCCGATCAAGTGCTTCTTGCCATCAATTTGTATGCTTCCTTCACTGCTGACAGCACGGAGCATACTTTCTCCAGTCATGCGGTTGATGATATTGGTTGTGGCCAGGTTCGGGAAAATCCGGAAGGTGCGGGATACCATCGGGTTGGCCACAATAATGCTTTTACCGTCTGCCGAAGCATAGATGCCTGCTTTGGCTTTTTCGGGTGTAATCAACCAATCAAAGTCGGTTTTCGTAGAAACGGGGACGGATAAGACAGGAAGTTTGCTGATTTTATCCGCCAGCTTGCAGGAAATGGCGGCCGCCATTTCCGGGCCTTTTCCTGCGTATCCCACATGGATGGTTTCGGGCTGAGCCGATTTATATTCAATGGTTGGGGTAATCCACAGTGCATTGTCACCACTGGCACCGTCATCGGTAGGTTCTACCGATAATTCCAGTATACGGATGCCTTTCAAGTCTATATCTATGGATAGAGGCGATTCATTGCTGCGCAAGATGCCGCTGTTGTATAGTTCTTTGCCGTCTCCTTTCACGATAAAGCAAACAGAACCTTTGTCTATTTTGCCACTGGTGCCGGCCAGTCCCAGGAATTGCTTGCCATTGCCTTCCTTGCGGAAATAAAGTTTTGTTCCGTTTACTAATGGAAGGACGGCCAGGCTCTTGTCCGAAATATCGACTTTACTGTCTGCAACGCCTATCTGGGAGCGCAAACGCGTAGCATCCCCATGAAGGTCTATTTTCAGTATACTTTTAGCATGGGTACCTATCACTTCATTGTACGTCTTTCCATTAATGGTTGCTTGTTCTCCGGTGACGGATTTTCCGTCCTGTACTTTTCCATACTCTTGCCATATATGAGATAAGTCTAGTTCTGATAGTTTTATCGTATGTTGGGCTTGCCCGCTTAAGCAGATGAAAAGGGCAGTGGTCAGTAATAAATTCTTTTTATTCATATAAATATATCTAAAGGTGTTTTTGTCCACTCTATTTCTGTTTATAGCAATAAACCTTTATTCATCTTCGTGCTTTTCCTTTCTTCAGACGGTTTCTGATTTAATTGTTTTTGCTATGGATGGTCAATTCGGAAGAGTACTTCAACTGTTTTCTTTTCATGTTTTTTAGTTGGATATTTTTATTTAGAATATCTCCTTTATAGATTATATTTTGAATTTTAACGTTATTGCAACCATTAAAATAGAATAAGTTCTTATTGCTTGTTGAAGGCTTTAATTGCGTTGTCCGTTCAATTGTATTATTAATAAAAGAAAGCCCTTCCGTACTTTTTGCATATAATACCGGATAATCAAAAATCTTAAAGGTATTATTTTCAATGCGAATATTTTTGTGTACCGGATTATTTGCATTAATGACTGAATTAGACGGATTGATTCCGATAACAGCGTTTCCGGGACCTCCGTTATAAGCACAGTCTATAAAGGTATTTGACCTGATTTGTACATCACAAACAGGACCGGACTCAAACCATCCTTCGGCATCACCCTCTATTAATATGGCGCTCATACCGGTTTTATAATAGATATTGTTCTCAATAACCACTTTCCTTGGTGTTGTAACTAATGTACCTCGTGTGCTGGTACGAGTAAAATAGTTGTTTCGAATTACTACACTAGGTGTACAAGTTAAATTCTCTACACAATCATGATTCAATTCCAGCCATTCAGGTGTCTTTTGGTCAAATTCGACCTGCCAGATGTAATTGGATATCGGCTTAACAGACCGGACGCAAGCAGTAGAGCCACGTTGCATGGTGGCAGATTTTATAAAAGCGACAGTATCACCGGGGAAATATGCTTGAAAGCCATAGCTTTGCCCGTGTGAAAATCGTAGATTTAATGTATTTGAATTGATTTTTTCTACTACCTTCAAATTGGTTCCATGTATGTTGATTCCATCATCTTGTGCACCGGAAAAATAACAGCCGTCAATTAATATTTTTCCTTTACATCCTGAAAAGTGCATCATATCAGCCGAAGCAGCCAACAATCTTCCCGATTCCGATCTGGGCATACATTTTACCTGATTCATCGTGATATTTTCAGAATATTGGCTGATAATTCCTAAGCCGTGCATATAATGCATTTGCATCCCATTTAAAGTCACATTTTTACTTTGATGAATAAACATTCCCACTTGATCGCGAACAACATCACGAATAGTCAATGTATTACCTTTCTTAGGGTGAAAATCAGCAGGAATAGTAAATCGAATTAAATTCGGAGATATTTCTTGTACCGGCGAATTGGATAAGATATCCCAGTCTTGGCTATAATAAAAGCTCTCTGTTTCCTGATTATATTCGATGCAATGATTTTTATTGGAACGCCATCCTTCACCGTAAAGATTTATCTTTCCATCGACAATTTCATAGTTGGTATCACGGTGTACGGCCACATCAACATAATTCTTGTTCACTGCTATGTATCGTAATTCAGAACCGGCTGGTCGTTCAAAATCGACATGCAGTTCTTCCAATTTGATATCCTGACAATGATCTAGTGCAATGGTGGTCATTTTTCCATGAAACATTAATAAAGCACCATTACCTTCCACTTTCAAGTTCTGTATATTCTCGAATAGTAGCCCCACCGTTTTAATCTTTGAAGGGCATTCACTTTCTGTAGATGTGTTTGAAATATAATATTCTTTTCGCATGGCGCTTTCCGGCCATATATCGTACCTTCCTTTTTCGAAAGACAACACTTTTGCACCTTTCTGTTTACATGCTTCAATAGCAGCTTGAATTTGAGTAACACTATTTTCATACGAATAGGGTTTCACTCCGAAATCTGTTATGAAGATGGTATCTGAGGATTGAGCTTTAGAGATTTGAACTAATAAAATAGCTAAAATATAGAGTAGTGTTTTTTTGTTCATATTTAATTTTAATCAGTGTCGGGTTTGTAATTACGAGCGTAAAGATAATAGTTTTTTTGTTGGGCATTATAAGAATGCCCAACAAAAAAAGAAGAGATTGTATTATTTTAAAAAAAAGGATTATTGTAAATTCACTTCGAATCTATATTCTTGCTTTATTTGAATATCAGATAGGGTAGAGACTACACATTCAGCTGGATTTACATTCTTTTCGAAATAGATAGGTGCATCTGCCGATTTTAATCCATCGATACGAATGATTAATGGATTGGTATCAGTTGTTTCTTTTAAACGGTTCAGACTGAGAATCCAATCTGTTCCGTCATAAAAAGATTTTGCAGGTGAGCCATTAAAACAGATTATAGATGTAAAGACAGGCATAGTAAAGAGAAAGTATTCTTTGCTTGATTCTTTGAGAATCCGCTTTATTACTGCAAGACAGAAAAGAGGTGTAAACTCTATCAAATCGTCAACTGTAGGGGCAGGATTTGCCTGCCCGAACCAATGGTCACGACCTTGGGAGTAATACACAAAGCAAACTATTTTCGGGCGAGTAAACCTCGCCCGAAAAATAGGAAAATAGCAGCATTGTCAACATTTAGACACAACTTCGAAAGAAGTCAATCTATCATGTCCGTATCTTTTCCGGGACACCACAATCGTATTATGAATCGATATATTGTTTGATTTGTTCCATAGGTATTCCTAATTGTTCGGATATCTCATTAATTGATGCTCCATTGTTACAGAGCATCTTAACCATGGAGCGAATCATCTGCTCTTTCTGCTCAATCATCTGCTCTTTCTGCTCAATCATCTGCTCTTTCTGCTCAATCACCTGTT
>NZ_BAKM01000041.1 GCF_000614185.1 Phocaeicola sartorii JCM 17136 = DSM 21941
CTCCGGCTATGTAGGGGCTTCTGTCATTACCCTGTCATTGTCCTTTCAGCCTCCTTTCAGGCTTGAAGTCAACCATTTTTAGTGTCACTTGCCTTCTTTGATTCTTCTATTTCCATGGTTAAATTGCCTTTGTCGACTGCAAATTTACGAATCCAGCGCTAAAGTGAAACTTCACTGATACCATATTTTTCATCGCCATACCTCGACTTAGACGATCTGAGATGACTTCACTGGCGATAAAGCAGCGTTCTGCATCACATAACTTGTTTGTTAATGAATAACTCATGTACGTTTTTTTGTGGCTACACGAGGCAACCGATTTCAGGGAAAAATATCCCACTGAAAAAAGTAAGATATCTTCGTGGGCAAAGTAAGATATGTTCCTAGGCAAAGTAATACCGCTTACTTGGCTCACGAAGTCCACATACTTTTCTTTACAACCAAACAGACCTCACAGCTATCTCATGCCAGTGACGATCATTTTGTTACTTGCCCTTTTGGGTGAAAGGAGACAACAGTACGGCTGAAACGGGAGTGAGGGGATGTGGTTTCAGTTTTAACCGGCTGATTGTCTGAGGGTATTGCATAAAATGAAAGGGTGATGGGAGAAAGGGGAATGTTGACTTAGCGGGGGGAGAATGCGATGAACAAGCTAGGTTTGTACACTGAACGGACTAGGTCTGTGCGCGGAACAGACTAGGCTTGTTCACTGAACAGGCTAGGTCTGTTCACGAAACATGCTGGCGTGTTTAAAAAACGTATAGTTGTTTTTAAAAAAGATGAAGATCTATTTTTAAAAGATGAAGGCGTATTTTAAAAATATGGTGGCTTTTGTATGTATCGCACCCTACTCCATCAGCCATTGCACCAACTTTCAGTACATAATGAATCCGCCAACAAATATTACTGAAGAATTGGTGCAGTCTTCTGCAGGTTCGTGCATTTTAAAAGAAAGGACTGATTGTTAACGGCTTTAATATTTAATATGAGGACAAACATGAATGCAAAAAAGAAAACACTGATGTACCGCCTTTTGTCCGGGGCATTGGTTTTGTTGGGATTCTCGGCATGTAGTGACGAGGAGGAAGAATTGATTTGTATGTACGGCACTATAGCGAAGCACTACATTCGCTCCTTGGTGACGGATGCGGACGAGAAACCGATTGAAGGTATCCGGACAGTGCTGGAATATAAAGGTATAAATGGAGAACTGGTCAGAGATACGACCTATACCAATGCAAAAGGCAGGACCGAGCAGGACTTGTCAGGAGGGATGGATGACTTGGAAACCGCCAAGGCCAAACTGACCTTTGAGGATGTGGATGGTGCGAAAAACGGTTCGTTCAAATCACACACTGTAGAAGTCTCGATTAAGGATACTTATTTTGGAAGAGAGGAAATCCGCGTCAAATTGGAGGAAAGGGAGAGTGATGAATGAGCTTTATCCCTGCGCCATCGTCTCGGGCTTGAGATTGCGCGGAAACTGAACAATGATTTGGTGAACCGGCATCCTTTGAAACAATTGTTTTGGGAATGCACCTTAAGGTGTAATTTGCATTGCCGCCATTGTGGCAGCGATTGTAAGAAAATGGCCGGCATCCCGATATGCCGAAAGAAGATTTTCTAAAGGTGCTGGATAGTGTGGCGAGGCAGACCGATCCTCATAAGGTATTTGTCATTATTACGGGGGGCGAACCGTTGATGCGTGAAGATTTGGAAGAGTGCGGACGGGCAATTTATGACAAAGGCTTTCCGTGGGGAATGGTAACGAATGGGTTGTATATGACACGCGAACGCTTCCGCCGTTTACGTTCGTCGGGGTTGCATACGGCTACAGTCAGCCTGGATGGGTTTGCAGCGGATCACAACTGGATGAGGGGAAATGCACAAAGCTTTGAGCGGGCTGTGGAGGCCATACGCATCATGGCGGAAGAGCCCGGCTTTGTTTTTGATGTAGTGACTTGTGTCAACAAGCATAGTTACATGCGGCTGGAAGAGATGAAAGAATTCCTGTTGAGCATAGGGGTGAGGCGCTGGCGGCTTTTCACGGTTTTCCCCGTGGGAAGGGCTGCAAAAGATCAGGAGTTACAACTTTCCAACGAGGATTTCCGTGGGGTGATGGACTTTATAAAAGGTACGCGCAAGGAAGGACGTATCCGGTTGAATTATGGTTGCGAGGGCTTTTTGGGTAACTATGAGGGAGAGGTGCGTGATTATTTCTTTGCCTGTCAGGCTGGGGTGTCGGTGGGTTCTGTATTGGTGGACGGGGCTATTTCTGCCTGTCCCAGCATTCGCGCGGATTATCATCAGGGAAATATCTATCAAGATGATTTCATGGAGGTTTGGAACACCAGGTATCAGCCTTATCGTGATCGTGAATGGATGCGTAAAGGGGAGTGCGGGGACTGCCAGTTTTTCCGATATTGCAAGGGTAGCGGTATGCATTTGCGTGATGGAAACGGGGAGTTGCTGTTCTGCCATCTGAAGAGAATACAAAAACTTTAAATAGACTGGATATGGAAAAAAGAAAATTAGTGAGCAGGATACTGGCCGGCACGTTGAGTGTCTTGGGCTTTGCGGGTTGTGACGGATCGGGCGGAAACGAGGATATGTATGGTTGCCCTATCGTTGATTTTCAGGTGAAGGGAACGGTGCTCTCGGAGGAGGACGTGCCGTTGGAGGGTATCCGGGTGGTGGTAAGAACTGCTTGGGACAATGCGGATGATAATGCCGATACGGTATATACAAATGCGAAAGGAGAGTTCAAGAGCCATGAGTTGTCCACTGTAGCCATTGATCAGCAGAAGGTTTATTTTGACGATACGGACGGTGAGAACAAGGGAGGTGCCTTTAAATCGGATTCCATAGCCTTGGAGAAGATGGATAAGAAACAGTTGAAAAAAGGGAATGGCTGGTTTGAGGGGCAATTTGAGTACACTGCTCCGGTAGTCAAACTATCGAAAGAAGAGAAAAAACCGGAAGAATAACGAACGAAACACTCACTTGTTTGTTTTCTGGTAAAACCTTAATTTATGTGAGTGATGAATGCATGGTATAAGATTTGGGATATTTTCTTTCCGGAAAAGAAAGAACTTACAGATGGCTATGTGGCAGACAAGGAAGAGGATATGCTTTCGAACTACATGGAGCTGGATGCGTTGATGCAGGTCATTTTTCCATTGAAAGAAGGAGAGGCTGACAATTAGCCCGCCCATCCTTCCCGGTCCAGGTTTCTATAACTGATCGCTTCTGCCAGGTGGGTGGAACGGATGTGCTCGCTATGATCCAGATCGGCAATGGTACGTGCCACTTTTAGGATGCGGTCATAGGCGCGTGCCGACAAGTTGAGGCGTGTCATGGCGGCACGGAGTAAATCCAACCCCTGCTCATCGGGCCGGGCATACTGATGGAGCAGTCCGGCCTCCATTTGTGCGTTGCAATAAATGCCCGGATGCGCGGCAAAGCGTTGTGCCTGTATCTTGCGCGCTTCTATTACCCGTCCGCGTATGCTGGCACTGTTTTCCGCACGGTTTTCCTCCGCCATCTTTTCGAAGGGGACGGGGACGATTTCTATCTGGATATCAATGCGGTCCAGCAGAGGTCCGGAGATGCGGTTCAAGTAGCGCTGCACTTGTCCCGGGTTGCAGACACAGGTCCGCGTTGGGTGATTGTAATATCCGCATGGGCATGGGTTCATGCTGGCCACCAACATAAAACTGGCGGGATAGTCCAGACTGTATTTGGCGCGTGAAATGGAAATGTGCCTGTCTTCCAAAGGCTGGCGCAACACCTCGAGCACGCCTCTGTTGAACTCGGGCAGTTCATCCAGAAAAAGCAATCCATTGTGGGCAAGACTGATCTCTCCGGGTTGGGGATTGGCTCCGCCGCCTACCATGGCGACAACACTAATTAACTATTAGGTGGTGGATTGGTATTTTTGAACTTTATATAAACAACCAATCATGCAAAAAAAAAGAGGAACTATACGAAATGTATGCTCCTCCTAAACAGTGTTATATAGAGAAACTTGTTTTATAGTTCTTCAATTTCTTCTTTGGTCAATCCAGTTGCTCCCATAATTAACTTTATTGAGGTTCCAGATGATTTTAAATAACGGGCAACTTCTATTGCTTTTTTTCTTTCTCCTTTATTTATTCCTTCTTCAATCCCTTCCGCCCTGCCCTCTTCCCGTTCAGTATTGATATTGTCACGAAGGATTACAATATTATCCAAGTGAGATAATAGGCAGCAAGCTCATCCTTGGTCATGCTATCCAGTTTCAACCTTTCACGAGCCTCCTCAAGACCGGGAGCTGTAGCTGTGGAAGGTATCTCCCCAGTGTTAAGATAATAGATCCATTCTTCCAGGGGACTTTTTGCTATCTGATTAAAACCGTTCACTTTCAGGATATAATATTCAGGATATAGCTGGCTTACCGTATCCACCTTGAATGTCTGCTTCTGGAATGGAGTGAGTTCCAGGAGATCATTGGTGTGGATCCCCCTGAATTCCGTCTTTCCATGATAGACGAAGTCCCTGCCATGCCCTAGGGAGAAGTAGACTATATTGACACTATATACTTTACGGACCTTGTCATAACTCTCCCCTCTGTTGATATACTCAGTGACCAGTTTGGAAGTTCCGAACAACATACGCTGGAAGTAGGCATATTCATTATTGTTCTGTACCTCTATCAATACCAGCTCACCCCTGGAGTTCTCGGCAAGCATATCCACACGGTTATACTTGTCATATTCGTCCTCCTGGTTGCTCTCGCTCTCAAGAAGCCTCTGGATAATGATCCTCTCACCCAATAACGTGGTGAGCAGGCCTTCAAGCACACTGAAGTTTGCCTTGTTTCTGAGCAGACGTTTCATCGCCCAGTCAAAACGGATTATCTGGTTTTTATTGTTGCTGTTCATAATGGTCTGATATATGGGTTACTACAAAGATAGGCAAAAAACTCAAGACCTCCAAAATAAAATGATAAAAGCGGCTATTCTCAACGAACCGCCACTTTTGTTGTTTCAATTAACTTATTGTCCTTATGAAGGAATCTATTTTAGAACAATCTTTTGATATATTCTGTTCAAGGACTCTGTGTCCAGTTCTTCTATCCTTATTATATATAATGTATCCGTCACATACACTTCTTTTTCTCCAAGAAATATGTATGCGGCATCAAAGTACCAGTTCTTACCTCTCACCCTCATGTCTATTCTGATATCGTTTTGTATCTCACAGACTTTTCTTATAGCCTCAGTCAGTTCTGTTCTTTCCATACAATGCTCCTTTATCCGGATATAACAGAGCGCCCGGATCTTTGTTTGCGGACTTTTCATTTATATATCAAAGTGTGGCCGTTTATTTTTCTCCTTCCTGAAACCTTCCAAACCCTTATATATGAGAAAAAGCCTGGAGCATATACAGCACCATTGGAATAAGGTGCTTCAGCTTCAGGCATTAATGATAAAAATAATTACCGGGTTAATTCTAATTTCAGATAATGGTTAGAGATTTAATTCGAGGGACAGCAACGGTACGAGTAGTTTTCACAGCTTTAGTCTTGATTACCCAAAGTATGCAGTCTGTCGGAAAGTCAAGTCAGATCGAGGAGGTTTGATGACGGCTTTTCTTTTTTTCTTCCCCTTTCTTGAATCCTTCAAAGCCTTATATGTGAGAAGAATATATAAGAGAATAGAAACGTAATAACAATCAATTAAAAATTAGAGAAATGGGAAATTTAGTAAAAGCATTGAAGATCGCCGCAAATGTAGCGGAGATCATCGTGGCAGGTTCAGTAGTAATAGAACTTGCAGAGAAGTATGGTGGCAGATTGGGAAAGAAAAAATCCGCCACGGGTAAAGTCGCTACGGATACTGCGGCGACAATAACTGATAATACGTCCGATGAATGAATTATGACAAGGCACAGGACGTAGTTATAACGGTGCTGGAGGTGATAGCTTCGGTACTGAAAGGAATCAAGAAGTTGAAGAGTTTGAAGAAGAAATAACGGACTTTTCGACTTCTTTTTGTTTACCGGATTTTATTGACAACTAAAAAATAACAAAGAGTATGGAAACAATGACTAATGAACTTACTGTCATTCCAGGAACAATCGGAATGATGACAAGAATGATGGATGTGATTAATACAGAGGAAATCGAAGATGCTGTAATCGTATCGGAAGAAGAACAGGAAGAACATCCCAATTTCATAGAATCGAACACTTCGGGTATTACACTTGAAGAACTGGAGAGTAATTGCATTGTACCCAGTTTTGGAGACAATCAACTAACAATCAGCCACCAGACATTCATACACCGGATCGAGGAGGCTGCAAGGACTTATTTTACGGGTGAGAACTTTGGAAACACGGAAATCAGAGTCTCACATAGAATCCTGGGCAGGGTTCCGGGAGCATTAACCAAAAAGAAGGAGGAACTGAAACCGGAAGATGAAACGATTTATTACCAACGTATGGCTTTCTGTTTTCATATCCGTTCCATGAGCAGAATGATGAACGGAGAAGAAGTGCATCTTTGCATAGGTGGGGTACGTAGTTTGAATGAGGAGAACTTATACAACCGGAAATCACCGGAGAAATTTAAAATCTTTATCGGATGGAGAGTGAAAGTTTGTTCAAATCTAATGTTGACCAATGATGGCCTGACCGGACGGCTGGAAGTAATGAGTGATGCAGATATATACAGTTCGGCACTCAGACTATTTCAAGACTTTAATCCCGAACAAAATCTCAGGCTGCTTGAAAATCTGGGAAGGACGAAGATTTCACAGGAACAGTTTTGTCAGATAATTGGCAGGCTTAGGCTATATCAAGCCTTACCTGCATCCCAACTTGGAGAACTGCCAAAGGTGATTTTAGGTGATTCCAATGTAAACGCAGCTACGAAAGGTTATATAGAAAACCCTAATTTCGGATTACGTGGAAGAGGGAATATTTCATGCTGGGATTTGATGCAGCTTCTTAATGACGCCGCCAAACAGTCCTACATAGACAAGTTCTTGGAGAGGAACCGGAACTGCACTGACTTTGCGATTGGTATCCAAAAAGCTTTAAACGGTGAGGATGCTGAGAACTATGGATGGTTTTTGAGTTAGACCTGAAAAATAAATTGACTCACAAGGGAGAAAGAACTGAAATAACAAACATGGTCTTTCTCCCTTTTTTGTTGAACCCTTTGACAGATATATGATATGGAAGTGAATGATATTATGACATACATAGACAGATTGCCGCAAGGCTGTTCTGATAAAAGATGTGCTGAGATTCTGAAGGAATTACCGGATGAATGTCAGTCACGTATAGATGAATGTAAGAAAGGTGCTTATTCTAAATCATTGCAATAGGAATAATATATAAACAATAATGAATATTATGGAAAGACATGAACTGGAAAACAGCAGGGAATTCAAGGCTGCAAAAGAACTTGAACATGCCCTGAACGACTATGGGTGGAATGAGAAAAGGTTCGCTATTGCAGTTACCACATTCCACAAGACCCTACAACAGACCTTATTCAGAAGTATGGTTGAAGTGATTAAAACAATGGGAAGTGAAGGTTACGGATATGACCTGAGGAACAAAGCTTCGCATGAGATTTGTAAGAAGATAGTGGAATCGGGAGTTCTGGAGGACGAGACGATACCATTCATCTGAAACGGTTGAGACATACCGAGATAATATTCCGGGGAGGGATATTTCCGATTGAAAGGAAGTATCCCTCCTTTTTTATTTACCGACAATTTAAAATTCAGAAGACTATGTTATACTATGATTTTTGTGGTTACGAAGGATTCAAGGCCCGTTTCGGACTTGAGAAGGGAGACAATGGTGTGGCGGTAAGAAAGAACAGGATACTGCTGGGCCATCTGAAAAATCCTGCACTGCTCAGATATTGCAGGGAACATAACGACTATACTCTGCTGCATATATACAATATGGCTGATCTACAAAAGAAGGTATTTGAAGCCATTATCAAATCAGGAGAGAATGATGAAAAGTTGCCTTATAGGGTGGAACTGATAGGCAAGACATATTATTCCTCCCGATATCAGACTGACGAAAGCAAGGTGTATGTGAGGATCTGGATAAAAGTTCGGTCCGCTATGTCAACATTGAACGTAACCGAGTCTTCAAGATGAGGGCCGGAAAATTCATGAGGGAGCTTATACTTGAAACAGGGATAGGGAAACTACTCTCGCCTTGTGTCGTAAACTGGATTGCAGGGGATGTTTTCACTCAGCAATGGTGTACTTATACTCATGGAAAATCGCCTGATATGGAACTTCATGTCAACAATGATTTTGGGAGAATCTATGACAGTAACTATTGTAAAGGGAGTTTCGGTTCATGCATGGTGGATGAGAACAGGACTTCGTTCTATCATGATTCGGTAAAAGCCAAGGTGCATACATAATAGACAAGACGGGGCTGATTGTAGCAAGGGCAATTCTTTTTACCGATGTTACGGATCAGGACGGCAAGAAATGGAGGCTGCTTGAAAGGCAGTATTCCTCGGAGGGTGATGATGTATTGAAACGCCTGCTTGTGGATAAACTTATTCAGGAAGATTATATTGACGGCTACAAGGTGATCGGTGCTTCCTGTCATGATGCAAATTCCTTTGTGGATGTTTGTGGCAACTCGTTGTCTGACAGAAAATTTGAAATAGATTGTGAACTGGAACTGGAAGACACGCTTTCCTATCAGGATTCTTTCAAATGGTATAGTTATAATCAGAACAAAGCCTATAACTACGAAAACTCCGGGACCTCATACAACCTTGATACAACGGACCTTAATCTTTACGGGGATGATAATGAAGATGATGGAGAATGGGATAGTTATCATCAATACTATTGTGATGATACAAGGCTCTGTTATCGGAATGGAATAGAAATCCGGGTGGATTCAGACAACCTGGATGATTTCGTATGGATAGAATCCAGGCAGGAATATCACCATGAAAACGATTGTGTCTGCTGTGATGAGTGCGGAACGGATATTCTGGAAGATGACGCCATGTATTCGGAAGTAACGGAGGAATACTATTGCTGCAAGAAGTGTATGGAGAAAGCGGAGGATGAATTCAAGCGGAAGAACTGGTATTATTCCGAGTATGATGATGAATGGTATGAAAGCTTGATGATATAATCTGTATTCATATTTGGAATGAATCGGAAGGTATCTATGAGGAGAAGTCCATTAGTATAGACACATTGGATGGATTGATTGAGAATGAAGATGTATGGGAGTTCGGTGAGGATGTATTTGATAAAGTAAATCCGAGCACCAACCTTCCATACGGTTATAAACTTAAAAAAGAGATGAATCATGAATATACAATTATTGAAGCGGCTGTATAGTATCTACAGCCCGAGCGGAAAGGAACAGAAGATGGTGAAGTTCCTCTGTTCCTACATAAGACAACTTCCCGGAAACATATCCGTGTCAAAGGATAAGTTCGGGAACCTGTATGTGGTAAAGGGAGAATCGGAAAGTTATCCCTGTTTAGTGAGCCATATCGACCAGGTTTCACACTGCAAGCATTCAAAGGATTTCAAGGCGGTGGAGACAAGGGAAGTCATATTCGGTTATTCGCCAAAGAACAGGAGGTTTGAGAATTTGGGAGCCGATGATAAAAATGGAGTGTTCATCTGTCTTGAATGCCTGAAGAAATATGATTCTATGAAAGTAGTCTTTTTTAGAGAGGAAGAAACAGGCTGCAAGGGAAGTTCTGAGGCGGTGATGTCTTTCTTCGATGATGTAAGGTTTGTTATCCAACCAGACAGAAAGGGTGATTCGGATCTGATTACAAGTATAGGATATGCCGGCTTGTGTTCCGATAAGTTTATAGAAGCCCTTGAACCTGAGAAATGGGGTTACATGGAGGAGAACGGGTTGATGACCGATATCCTGGCCTTGAAAGAAAAAGGACTTGAAGTTTCCTGTATCAACGTCTCATGTGGTTACTACAATGCCCATACCGATGAGGAGATTACAGTGAAGAAAGACCTGATGAAGTGTCTGAGATTTATAGAACATATCATAGAGGACTGTACCGACACTTATCCCCATACACAAAGTAATTCATATTTCAGTCCCTATGAGTTTGAGGATGAGGTTTATGATATGCTGAACAATGACCCGACTTTAACTCCCGAAGATCTTTATGACATGTATTCCACCAATTTTCCACATTTCGGATTGGAGGATTATAGAAAGATATATGAAGATTATCGGATGTTTTGGGTTGAGGATGAAGAAGATATGAACGGAAAAACTTTGGATTATGGAAAGAGATAAGAACTACGATTTGGAACTGGCCAAGTATATCTGGGCCATCTTGAAATCCAATCTCCCGATTCTAATGTCTTGGGGAGTTGAGATTGAAACAGTGAAAGTAATAGCATGTGGTCTTGAATTTAAAGTCAACGGATTCAAACATACCGGAAAAGTTCAGATTGTATTGAATGAGGGTGCTGACCTGTTTGAAGTCTGTCTGCTTGGTGAAGATGGAGAAATCAGGGATAAAAGAGAGGATATCTACTTTGATATGCTTGTTTCTGTGGTGGATGAACTTGTGGAGAGAACCGATGATTATGAAAAGAGAGTTTCTGATACATATAATATTATAAGATATTAGCGGTTCTCTGAAAAATCGGAAAATGTGATAACAGGCTTTCTGTGAGAGAGTAGATTTTATAAGAACCCGCAATCTCATGGAAAGCCTTTTTTTATGTATTAATGTAAATGGTTCCATAGATTAGACGACCATCTTGTCAGTGGAACTATTGTTAAAAAACGAATGACAATGAAGGATGAAAACCAATATGTGGCTTATCTCCGGGTAAGCACACAAAAACAAGGATATTCAGGACTGGGACTTGAGGCACAGAGGGAGATAATACAGAATTACCTTTGTGATAAAACTCCGGTTGCAGAATATATTGAAATTGAATCGGGCCGGAAAAAAGAGAGACCCAAACTTAAGGAAGCGTTGTCGTCATGTAGAAAGGACGGTGCTATTTTAATAGTAGCAAAACTGGATAGACTGGCAAGGTCTGTTTCATTCCTATCCAACCTGTTAGAAAGTGATGTGGAAATAGTCTTTTGCGACTTCCCACAGGCTAATAAAATGGTACTGCATATTATTTCGGCTATATCCCAATACGAAGCAGAATTGATAGCAGCCAGAACGAAGGCATCATTACAGGCTAAGAAAAGCAGAGGATTCAAACTTGGTAATCCTGAACACCTGATGGATAGACATGAGCAAGCCATCCAAAACAGTATCAGGACTTGCAAGGATAAGGCTGACAATAACCCCAACAATAAAAGGGCTGTTGCTATATTACGGATTTTAGTGAAAGAGAGCCATAGCTATAATGAAATGGCAAATATCCTGAATCAGGAAGGGTTTGTATCTTCCAAAGGCTGTTCCTTCACAAAATCAACGGTATATAAACTGATTAAAAGGTATAACCTAAAAGAGGATTGAAATTATGGAGTACAACTATCTTATTCTCCTGGATTACAGTACCGGAGAGATCATAAGGATCAAACTGTCGGAGGAGCAGAAACGTGACTCGGAGAAGTATGATGATTTTGAGGAGTATCTGATGACTCTGGAGGATGGTTACGGATTCAGGCTTCTTGACTGTAACTGGATGGCGGTTGAACGTTTGCAGGAGACAGTCTATGGATTCTGACACAATGAACAAGAGGGAGACTTGGTCCAAACAGGTCTCTCTTTTTAATTTTTTTCTTCTTCTTGCAACCAAAAAAATCTAGTATCCTATATATAGAGAAAGAAAAAAGGTTACTATTACTGTCTTCTGAAAAAATCTGAAATTACAGGTTATGGAGTTTGCTGGAGGCGGAAGTATGAAACGTAAGTGGAATGCATGACATAACTGTAAGACAAGGTGGAATAAAAAAGTGTGCAAATCATGTACAAAAGCTTAAAGAATAAGCATTTATGTAGATAAATTATTCCATCCTCCGGTTATGTACCACACTCATTCTTCGTCTGTACTCCTGTCTTCGACTTAACCCGGATCAAGTTTGTTATAAAGAGTAAGAAAATGTGGAAGAGTTGCGGTACTGTTCATTTTTGATTTCATTCGGGTTTGTGTAATCAAAACAAAAATGACTGGAGAACTTTTATTATTCTGACCGTTGATTGATATTTGTTGGTGTTCAAGTCTTTTTTTGTTGGTTGTAGCAGTCAGGATTGGTTTGTAGCTTTCTTTTTCTCAGTTATAGTCCGGACAGATTTGATGTCTTATTGTTCTGTTATCTTCTCTTCCCCTGCCTCAAGAAAAAGAAGAGCGGGGATGTCCGGGGAAATAGGTCGGAAATAGTGTTTTTATATAACTTTTCAATTTTATCTGTTCAAGAATTAATCAAAGAACAGGTTCTATAAATTCCCCGCCCCGCTTCCGCTCCTTTTCCTCTTGAGGGTGGAAAGAGAGAAGGAAACGATGATGACCAATGAATCAAAGCCGGGTTTAGGTTTTGAATGTTGTCAGGTACTTTGATAATTTTGTCTGGATTTGATGTTTGTTATTGTCACCTTTAAATAGCGGAGGGAGTATTGGAAGGTAATTACTTGTTTCCGGCTGATAATTTGTTTTGTTTGGAATTCTATACCAGTTTAAATTCCTTACCATCAGACTCCAGTTTTCCCTCACGTGCCAGCCATCCCAATCCGAGATATAATGATTGTCCGGAAAGTTTGGTCAGGCTCAATAACTCTTTTTCTGTCAATGCTTTCTCTGATTCATTAAGTGTGTTCCAAATCTTGCCCGCACTGGTCCCAACAATATCAGGAGTAATGATTTCTACAGGTGATTTTGTGGCTGTCTTTTTTGTTATAGTCTTTTTAGTTGTTGCTGTCTTCTTAGCTGTTGTTTTCTTGGTTGTTGCCATTGTAATATGTTCTGATTTATGTTTTCGGGGTGCAAAGATATAACATTTCAGGCAGGTAGGGAAATGAAAAAGCGATTATATATTTTGTATTTGTTGTTCAGGATGGTAATCAAGTCTTTCTTTAGTTTTGGCAGCTTATATATAATAGGTATGGTGAAAGGGAAAGGGTTGGGAAAATTATTGATGATTATATCAGGATGCCGGTTGATGAAGAAAAAGGGTATGGAAAATAACGGGATCTGACTTTTTAGTTGTTTAAGTATTACGTCAGCATCATATTATCCTTTCTGTAAAAAAGCATTGAAGGCCTTATCAATGAAGAAACAATACTCATAAGAAGAGTGTCCGATATTCATGGTTATAAATCTGATTTGAGGACACTTTTCTTTTATTCTTTCTTCTTCCTTTCCAAATTGCTAAAATGCTATTCTTGCCAGCTCAAATCCTTACTCCTGAAATATAAATTTTAATGTTTACTGAATTTATAAACAGGATATTAGGAGCAGAACGAAGATCTACTGCTTCTGATCGCTTGGAAAAGAGTGCTGTGCCAAGTGTTATCGTAACAAAAGACAGCAACAAGACATCCCCCCAACCTGTCCCTGAGAAATACAGAAAAGACGTAGCATTACTCCGGAGCAAATATGGGGATGCTTTTAAAACCGGATTCTGTATTAATCTTACACTTCTGGAGTCTTTATCCATTATGCCGAGAGAAAGAAGAAGAGTTGATTCATACAGAGGTTTGCAATCCTATTTGATGAAAGAATGGGATATAACATTAACAATCACATCACGAAAAACTAAATCTAAAACATTATGAAGAACCACGTATTTATAGCAGGCGGAGCTGTATGTAATATCAACCAATCCAAAGAAGAAATCGAAGAGACCGTCAATATCGAACTTGAAGAGATAACAAGCGGCCTGGTGAAATTTGAGTATCAGAAAATTGCGGACAATGAAATTGTACTCATTTATCACCGGACCCTCAGTTATAACCTGGACTTGAAGGAAATTGCAGACTGCGACATGGCCATGGCATCCGGCGTGAACATTACAAACTTCTATCTTAAACCCTTAGGCGATCCGGTCATTTATCCTTTAACCCTGAGAGGAAGCCGGTTCTATTCCCCTGTACTTGCATTTATTAGATTCTATAAGAATTTGATGATTATGATGGAAGAAAGAGTGGAGGATATAACGATAGGGCTGAGTGAGGATAAATTAATAATGAAGATAACCTATTAAGCCAATGAATGTCTTAGTAGCATGTGAAGAGAGTCAGGCTGTATGTCTGGCTTTTAGAAGATTGGGGCATAACGCCTATAGTTGTGACCTTCAGGAATGCAGCGGTGGATTTCCCGAGTATCACTTCAAGGGGGACATGTTTGATGTAATAGCCAATCGTGGTGGAACTTTGGAGAATGGCATCAAATATTTCCTTGATAGTAACTGGGACTTAATCATAGCCCATCCTCCCTGCACTTTTCTTGCTGTCTCGGGTGCAAGGTGGTATTATCATCCTGACGATAAGAACCTTCCGATAGAACAGAGAAGACCACATCCGAAGTTCCCCGATAGAGCCAAAGACCGTGAGGAAGCAGTTCGGTTCTTCATGGATGTTTCAAGGGTTGGAGTGGAAAAATTAGCTATTGAAAATCCGGTGGGCATTATGAGCAGCCGGTGGAGAAAACCCGACCAGATTATAGAGCCTTGGCAGTTTGGTCATGAGGCTAGCAAGAAAACCTGTCTGTGGTTGAAAAACTTACCTCTCTTAATACCTACAAATATAGTCGGGAAAGGTGAGGTCTATGTTTCAAAGAGCGGAAACAAATCTCCTAAATGGTTTACCGATATATTCTTCTCGGGTGTGTCGGCAGAAGAGAGGAGAAAACTGAGGAGCAAGACCTTCCCCGGGATAGCGGATGCGATGGCTGATCAATGGGGAGGCAGGATTATAGCAGCATAGAGAATATTTTGATGATATAATTGTGGGATACCTAGGAAAAACGCCACTAATTCTGTTGTTCTCCCCGAAAATCAAGGATCGGTAAGGAAACCTGATGCTGTCCGGATCAAGGGGATGCCGGTGGATGCGGATTATGAGAAAGTGGTGGTGAAGTTGACGTTTTAGTATCTGCTCCTTTTTATAGTTCATATATGCTTTACAGGGAAGTATTGTGCGTAGTGCATAGTGCTTCCCTTCCTTCTTTTTTGTCGGCGGAGTTTTTTGAGATTCATCCTATTATATTAATTTTGTATTCCAGCGAAAGATATGTTTTTATCAATCCGCCAAATTGTGAAGTGTAGCGGAGGTTTTGTTCTTAATTTATCCATCAGCCTGCTTTTGTGCGGTGGTGGATTTTTTATTTTTCATAGAATACGATTCATTAAATTATCCGCTTGTCGTCTGCTTATGAAATGCGGATTCATATTAAATATGGTATATCCGGTTTAATTCCGCTTCACATAACAGCCTGAAAATAACCTCCCAAACAATTATTTTACGGGATTCTATATTTTTTTATAGGAAAAATGCACAAAGTTTCGATAAAGTATGTATATTTGCAGCGAAATAACGTTTCATCCTATTAAAAAATAGGAAAAAACAAATCCACGGATAACATCCGACAATGATGCGTGGCGGAGAAAAAATAAAGGAGGAAAGACTTATGGAATATCTATTTCTAAGACGTAAAGAGGTAAGTTCCACTTCTCAAAGACAGAAGGACCTGCTCTTCAAGGCTGCTGAAAAGCACTGGGAGGAGGAATTTGTCATGAGAAACAGATGCAAAAGAGAAATTGATTGTCTGATTTACAAGAATTTGCTTTACCAGCTGGAAATAAGAAAAGTATTCTTGAACTCGGATTTGTCTCTGAAAAAGTTGAGTGATATGATTGATACGAACCAGACCTATCTTTCCAATGTGGTGAACAGATATTTTGAATGTAACCTGAAAGAGCTGATAAACGGCTATAGAATAGAATATGCGAAGGAGCTGCTATGTGCGGGATGCTACACTCTGGAGGAGATGCCTGCTAAATGCGGATTCGCGTCAAAGAGTCCGTTCTATGCGGCTTTTAGGAAAACAGTCGGAATGACGCCTATGAAATATATGACAAAATCAAAACAAAGCAATTAAGTCCTTTGCAATAAAATATGTATAACCAATTTTAGTTTTTAAATTTATAAATTTAAAATTTTTATTATGAACAAAAAGTTTTTAAGTGCAGTCCTGTTCGGAGCCTTGATGGTGACTTCGACAGGAACATTTGTGTCTTGTAAAGACTATGACGATGACATTGATCGTATTGACAATACGTTGAACGATCTGAAGTCACAGATTGCAGCTTTACAGACTGCTGTCGACAATGGTAAGTGGATTACTGATGTCACTCCTACTTCTGATGGCCTTACTATCACTATGAATGATGGCAGGACATTCAATATCACTAACGGTAAGAATGGTGCACAAGGTGAAAAAGGTGTAGACGGAAGCAAGTTGACTCTTGATGCTGAAGGCCAATGGTTGATTGATGGTGAGCCTACAGGATGGTATTGTGCCAAAAAAGGTGAAACTGCTACTGTAATTGTACCTGAAGTTGGTAACGATGGTTATTGGTATTTTGTAAACAAGGAAACAGGCAAACTTGAAAAATCTACTATTAAAGCGGCTCCTGTTACCGCTGTTGAAGCTGATGGTATCTGTACTTTGACTGTGGTAAACCCGGACGGAACCACTACAGTAGTTAAATTACCTACTACTGCCGCTTCTATTACTGAACTTGAAATTGTCGGTTATTTAAATGCCGCCGGTCAATTTACAGCATTCTCTAACCCTGGAACTGCTGATAACAAATATGAAATGAACAGTTCTGCTTTTTATGCTAAACAAAAGTATGAATGGGAATGGAAAGATAAAGATGGTTCTCAAAAGGTTTCAGGAAGCATGGCGGAAAAAACGGCTTTGGTTTCTCTGGAAGGTGCTTCTCTTGTTGTTCGTGTAGCTCCCGCTTCTGCTGACCTGTCAACTGTCTCCATGAATTTGATCAATTCCCAGTTGAAGGAGGCTCCTATCGCTTTGGGTGCAGCTAAAGCATATAAAGGATTAGTGGCAAGAGACGCTTCAGCTAATGGATTGTGGAGTGTTCCTATGAGCAGTGAAGTGTTAAGCGATGTTGGAAGTCTTCAAGCTTTAAAACAGAACTTCTTTATTGATGCAAATGGTAATGGTGTAAAAGATGCGACTGAAAAGAACATAGCCTTTGCTTTGAAGACCCCAAGTTTTATCTCAAATTATAATTTGGCATTTAATAATATAGACTTAAAAGCTGCAAATGCCTTTATTAATGACGACGATCATGGTTTGGTTAAGGACGAAGACCTGACACATGTAGGAAATACTATCTATTATACGGGTAAAAATGAGAAATCAAATTCAGATCCAGAAGACAGGTCTTATATCTCTGTAAAATTAGGTGCAACAAACACATTCTACTTTGACGTACCGACTTCAATCTACAAAAGCCAAATTATCGTAGATGAATTTGAAGCACAAAACTGGGGCGTAAAAATTGAGGGTAATACATTTACTGTTAATAAGTATTTTGATAAAGCCACAATCCCTTCATTCCCTGTTTATTTCAATTATATCGAACTTGTTAATGACGGTTCTATCAAGTCAGTAACTCAGACTGTTTATATTCGTCTTGAAAGAAGTATTTCTGCCGACGTTACATTGGATGCTAAAGCATGGACAATCAATGCTGTTCCGAGTAAAGATAACTTTACTGCTCCTTTGAAGAAGATGTACGATGCAATGTCTGCTGAGGAATTGACCAATTGGAAAGAATTTGTTAGTAGTTATGACTACGATGTATATCAGGTTAATGCTGATGGTCCTACGAATATTTCAAGATACAAGCAATATGGTCAAGATGGTACAAATGGTTCTAAAACAATCAAAGACATGGTTTCTTTGATAAATAGTAATGGTGCAATAATTTCAAATGCTGTGGATGCAGCTTCTATCAAAGTTAATTTGAATCAAGAATGGCCAACCAATCTAGCATTCGATAAAGAGTATTATGTATTGGTAAGTTTCAAAGATTCGAAAGGTGATGTGCTGAGCACTGCCAAATTGCCGTTCACTGTAAATATTCCTGAATTGTCTACATTCCTGGTTAAACAACAGGGTGTGTTCAATGGTACAAATGATGGTACAGCTTACATCTTTAGCAAAGATTACAATGTAGCAGATAACGATGTTGTTGCTATGCAGTATGACTTGACTTACGGATTTGTTAAGTTGGCTGAAAAATTAGCTCCTACAGGTGCTACAGCAACAACTCTGACATTCAAGACCAATGGTTTCATCAATGGTGATGATAAAAATTCTGAAGGTAAAATCGTAGGTCTTGCAGCTATGTCAGGCGCAAATCAAGGAATCCTTGTTCCTGGCCAAACTAATGTTAATGCATCTGACGCTATCTTGATGGCTCAAAAGGGTAAGAACGGTAAGGTTTATGGTCAGAAGTTCGTTGTTGAAGTAGCTGATGCCAAATATGTTGGCAAGTATGCTTACTCTGATAACGAAAAGAAAGCTCAGAAGTTCACTATTACAATGAAGAGTCCGATCAAGGAAGGTTCTATTTCTGCCGCTGATGGTTCTAAGACTATTGCAATAGACGCTACAGACCAACAGAAGATTGTTGAATCCAAGTTCTTGGCCAAGACTTACTCTACAGCAGGTACCAAGTATCAGTTGTTCCCATCAGATGCTACTAAGAAAGGCAGCAGCATCTATGAGTGGATCAAATATAATGATGATGCAACTATCACTATAACCTCTAAGGATGACAAAGTTTTGAAAGTTAAAGAGATCAAGAATACCCAAGAGGGTGAGGATGGTTATGAAGGTTATGTCAAAGTTGAACCTGTTAACCCTGCATACGATACAACTGGTGACATTACTGTAACAGTTAATGATGTATGGGGCTTCAGTATCAGCCAAGACATTACAATCAATGTTAAGAGATAATCTTAACAGAGCAAATTATATAGAATAAGTGATTCTCCAGTGGGAGGACCTTAGATAATAGAAAAACTTTAAATTTATAATGGAATCCCCTGCTTGTGAAAGTCGGGGATTTTTTTCTAATAACCCCCAAATAGATAATATTATGAATTTCACTTTTAATGTTGAGGTCTTACAAAACGATCAAACAAAAGAAACACAGACGAGATCGCAAAACAGGCCAGATAATGAATCACAGACTCCATCATCGTTATAAAAATAATTGTTTTACCTTACAGTTCATAAATATAAATTACTATGATAAGCAATAATGAAGCTATAACTTTAAACGGCACTGAAATCGAATGGATTTATTGGTGCATTCTGGTGACTTTAATTTTTGTCGGTGTGGCTTTTTCTCATAGTGCAATACTTTATCTATTTGACAGATTCATAAGTAAAGGTATTGGAAAACTCTTACGTAAATATAAAAGATATAAATGGAATGTAGCTTTTGGTATTGGAATATTGTCAGCAATCATTGTTTTTGGGAGATTGCTTGCTTATACTTTCAACCAAGGTGAATTATGTAGGGTAAGAACGGATACACTGATATCAACTAAAATGGGTGATTGGGGAGGTTTTGCCACCTGCCTGACTTCCATATTCGCTTTAATGTCTGTATATCTTGCATTCAGAGCCCTTAGATCACAGACCACTGCTGCAAGAAGAGCGTCATTTGATGCCACTTTTACTCAAATTTTTGCACAACATAATATTTTACATCGAAAAGTTACACAACATAACGTTCTATGTAAAAAAATCACATTACTTGATATTATAATTGCTCGTTGTAGAGCAAAAAATGCTTCTAATCTTTTTACAATGTGCAGGGAGGCGTTTGAAAATGAATATCTCATAAAAGAAAGTAAAATTTCAATTTCTGATTTTAGAAAAAAATATAATAGTAGTATTGGCTTATCTTCTTCTGCTGATTTTAAGAATTATTTTAAATATATACATAGAGAAGTGTCATTCGTAATGTATAACTCTAAAGATATTTTAGAACCAAAAGACCAAAAAAGGTATGTCAAGTTGATTGAAGGCCAGATGAATAATGATGAATTATTCTGCTATTTTATAAATCAACTGGAGTACTGGATATCCCACAAAAATGAAGAAGAGGTTAACAAATATGCCAATTACCTTAAAGATAATGAGTTCTTTAAAGAAATATGTCTAACTGAAGATTATCAGTCTTTGATAAAAAAAGCATGTGATATATCAACAGAAGATATCAAAGATGGCGATAAACCTTTAATAGAAAACAAATGGCTTAATGAAAAAGCTCATTAATGTAAAATTTCTACATGAAATTTGATATTTGTATCGTATAAGCGTATAGTATTCAATCTGATAAAGGTAAAATCGGGAAACTGGTCTCTGAAGAACAAAAGAGAGGCTTGTTGCACCTTTCTCCATGTTCATAAGTAAAACACCTTCTTCAACCTCTGGACTGTACTGATGCTTACTTTCTCAAGTTTGGATACCGTCTTTATCGGATAATTCTTGCTTAAAAGTTTAAAAACACCTGAATATTGCTCAGCTTTCTCCTCCTTCGGTTTACGATATCCCGTTTTCCTGCCTACTTTCCCACCTTTAGCTATATACTGTGCTTTCCCTGACTGTAGCCGACAGCTGATATTCTCTCTTTCCATAGCAGTCACAGTACCAAGGAGGATGGTGGGGAATGGACTTTTTGCTTATGGAGTTAAAGATAGTGCTTGTTTTTTGCTAATACGGATGAATAGTATGTTTTGATAACGGATGCAATGGCTCTTCAGTGGGGAGGTAAGACTATAGCAGCATAGATAATAACGACAAACACGATGGATTAACTATGAAAAATACAATATATACCACAATCAGAGAAGATAATGATTTATATCACTAATGGATGTTCCTGAAACTAACATTCTTAGAGGGAAAAAGATGTAAATCCTTTTTTCAAATCAATCCTCCACTAAAAATTCACGTCTTTTCTTCCCGTGCCATTGTAGCCAAAAGTGGAGATTTTACAGCAGCTCAGACAAATGGGAATGCTATCGCTTATGCTTGGTTTGTATGGGAAAAGGGTTATAAGGGAGAAACTGTAGTGGATTGGATAAACTAAACGAATAAGTCATAGGAAATGGTGGATAGTTCATATTTTGTTAAAGTCGTTATACTGAAAAAGGTATAGCGGCTTTCTTTTCTTAAAATGAATTACTTTCCTTATTTTTGTGAAAAGATAAAAATCTAAATTATGACAACGAATGAATTACAAAAGGCTATAGAATTGCAATATCAGAGTAAAGGCATTGCAAAATGTAGATATAACGCCCTAAATAAGGTGTTCACTTTTCTAAAAGATTACAACTCCAAAGAGAATGTTGTTTTTCTGAATAAAAGTAAGGAAGAACTAAAAACTGATTATGCTCAATATTGGAATAAGAAACTTAATGGTGCAGAAAACCAAGCAATCAATGACATCTATAACTATATCAGTACTAAATCCAATATTATTACTATAAAGAAGGCGGCAAACAAAGAAGTTAAAATAAAGAATGATAAACCTAAAAGCACTCCTCTATCTGATCATAAAATAGGATTATCTGCATGGGTAGGAGATTCACCTAAAGTTTTAATTTTAGGGACTATGCCGGGAGACAAGTCTTTAAGAGAACAAGCATATTATTGTGATACAGCCCATAATTCGTTTTGGAAGATTATGTATTCACTCTTTGAGGAAAAGGATGATATGATGTCCAACCGTGATTTCATCACTTCCCATAATATAGCTTTGTGGGATTGTGTACAGAGTGGAATAAGAAAAGGAAGTACGGATAATGGGTATGGCATTAATTCTCTTATTCCTAATGATATACAATCCTTTTTGAAGGAACATCCGAGTATAAAAACAATAGTTCTGAATGGCAAAGGAAAAGGGAGCAAAAAACATCCTTCAACAACTTTCCTTTTCAAACGTTTTTTCTCCACAATAGACTTTGATGGAAAGATTGTATTACTTGCTTCAACATCCAATAATACACGTAAACTGAGTTTTGAGAAGAAGTTGGAAGAATGGTCAGTAATCTCAGAATTTGTCAAATAAATATCATCTACATAAAAATAAGGGAGACCGAACATTTGTATAGTTCAGTCTCCTTTTTTTTACTTTTTATAATTTGAATCCGTCAGGCAGAATTAGATTCACCTTTTTCCGTACTCCACTGCCATAACGGTATTCCTCCAACTGTTTCTGGCATAATGAAGATTCAGTAAAACCGGATTGCGCTATTAACCGTTCTCTACCTTCAAGCACCCAGTTCATAATTCCGGGTAACTCTGTAGAAACAATCTTCTCAGCCAGTTTCGGATCCACTTCCAATTTGGGTATCTGGACTTTGAAGGGAACGATAAGAAACCTCCTGAAATATCCATTGGACTTGTCGTTGGTTTTCGGCAGCTCGTTCAGACAAAAAAGCATTTTGGCATAATCGGTAAGTGTTGCCACATCCTTGTATAACTGTCTGGTGCTGATAGGTTCCCCACTGGCGATACGTTTGAAAATATCCCCCGAGAAAGCGTTTGGGGCTACATCAGAGCAGGTATTCAACAGTTTCCCGGATAAATTTGCCCTGCTTCTGTCTCCGTTTTCTCCACACATATCCGATAGAGACTCATGGGAAATGTTCTCCTTGCCTAGAAGAGCTTCCACAATATCCACGAACACCGATTTACCATTTTTCCCGGATCCATAGAGGAACAGGCACTTCTCCAGTTTCAATGAAGTAAATATCCAGCCTATATATTCAGCCAAAACTTTCTGAGCGTCCTTGTCCGGTAATACTCTGTCCAGATACTTCATAAACATCTGACACGTCGCATTTGGGTTATAAGGGTAAGGAAGAACATACCTGAAATAATCCGAATACTGATGTTGTACCAGTCTTCCGGTTTTAAGTTCAAGCGTACCGTTCAGAAAGTTGATTTTCTCCTTGTCCTGCTCTACCGCAAATCCCATCACCGTATATGGGAACTGCTTGAACAATCCTTCCACCACTTCCCTTTGTGATGCCTCCACCATATTATTTGTCATCCTCCCCAAAGCTTCCCTAAGAAATATTTTCAGATCAAAATCATCAATACGCACCCAATGATTCCCAGTGTAACAATAAATATATTGGTCTCTGAACATTTGAAAAGGATGACCGATCTTGATTGCTATCTGCTGTATATTGTAACAGATTTCAGTATTTGTCCCCTTTTTGTTGGTTGGAATAGTCGGTTGGGGAATGGCATTGATTATATCCCCTAATAATTTTTTGTAATCCATAATCTTAAATTTTTCTATATTTACTACCAATTTTACCTTTACCATCAACCCACTTATAGGCATTTCTTACTTCACGTTTCAACTCTTCTTCCGGGAAATCCGGTTCTATGAATTGGGAGAGATACCTGAAAGCTGTTTCTTGTGGAATACCCCATTCCGCTAATTCTCTGGCTCTATCAAAAGATGACTGATGTCTGTTTCCATGTGTCATTGGGTACTTGTCAAATCCGCCTTCCAAGAAATTCAGCAGCTTCCCATGTTCATAAGGCGGAGCATAAGTTTTAACACGGATAACAACTGGTGAAGAAGGGGATGATGAAATTCTCTTCGTCCATATAATACTGTTCCTGTTCCGATAAAGATCAGGGTCACTGCTTAGATAACAAGCTCTGGACATTCCTTTACAACTGTCATCCCAGAATGGAGAGTTATAATATTCCTTCAAAGCGTCAAGGTATTCGTTATGACTGGTGTTATCTATATTATTGGCAACACGGACAATAACCTTATAACCTCTACCGGAAGGAGAAAGGAATGCAGCATAGGTATAAGGATCATTAACCAGCATATTCCAGACATTAACCATTTCTTGAACCGGAATCTTATCGAAATCAACAACTACAAGACCCGAAGGAGCAATAAGAGCATCATTACAGAATCTTCCGAATGTTCCGGCAAAAAGACAGATAGGTAACTTTCCCTTAAGTTCGGAATACTTTGAATGGTCAGTATCATAGAAGAGTCTCATGGCATCAATCTCAGGTTTCAGTTTTTCCTGTTTAATCATATCGAATACCAGATCAATATCCACATGGTTGGGAGGATATTCCATGACTCTGAATGATTTTATACCGGTCAGAGGATTTGTATATTCCTGACTATAAGGTTTTTGTTTGAAGATTGTTATTGTAATCATAATTTCTAAATTTTAATTGTTAATGTTTCATTTTATCTTTCTTCTTCCGTCCTCAAGAGAGAGAAGGGGGAAAGGGGAAAGCGGAACCTCTAAAACCTATTTTTTTACTAATTTCTGGATAAGTAGAATTGAAAAAAGTTATAAAAAATAGCCTTTTCCACCCCTTTTTCCCCCATTTCCCCTCCTTTTTCCCCTCTTCCCCTTTGAGGTAGGGAAAGAAAAGTAATCTAATCAAAAGGTAAAGAAAGTCTAATCTTAGAACTGTTTATACCTATCTTCACACCTTTCTTGTTATCCTCTTCCACCACATAACCCTCGCTTTTCAGTTTCATCTTGAAGTTTTCCCTGGTCTCGGCTTTCTGGTTATTATCCCTGCAATATTCCCGATAATTGTTGAATAGAGGAGTCAGACCTATTTTGTTGTCATTATCAGGAACACACATTCTGGCACTCAGGAACATGACCACTGTATCCGTATCCTCCTTGTATGCCTGCTCCAAATTTTCAAGGGTGGAGGACTTGCTGAGTTTTTTTCCATTCCTGATAAATCTTCCCAGACCCTCGATAGCCCAGATGAGAATACCTGACAATTCACTTTTCAATTTTTTAGCTAGGTCAGGGTCAGCCTTACTCTTGTCTATCTTCACATCGAAAGGAATAATCAGTAACCTCCTCCTGAATCCGAAAGACGTATCACTGCTATAAGGCATGGAGTTACAGTTGAAAGCCAATCTTGCATAGTCCTTTAAAATCTCCGGTTCCTTATATAATCTTCTGGCTTCAACGGGTTCTCCACTCGTCAGTTGCTTGAAGATACCGTTAGCGAATATCTTGCCGTTGAAGTCGCTGCTGTAGTTCAGAAGCTTGTTCCTGATCATTGCCCTGCTGTATCCTTTATCATCACATAAGGAGTTTATGTTGTAGGAGCAGACATTATCCTCGCCAAGCAGAGCCATCACAATCTCGAAGAACACGCTCTTGCCATTGAATCCTGAACCTACACAACACAATGCCTTCTCCAGTTTGATGAAGGGATTGAGACAGCAACCGACAAACTCCTGCAATACTTCCTGAACATCTTTGGTCGGCAATACTTCATCCAGAAACTTATGAAACATGGGACACATCGCTTTGGGGTCGTACTCATAAGGAAGGACATAGAAGAAATAGTCATCAGCCGAATGCTCCTGTTCCTTCACGTTTCCATCATGACCAATCACAAGGGTCGTATTAGTCAGATTGATTTTAACCACACCCTTATCCCGTTCTGTCTGTCTGTAAAGTGAGTAGCAGGCCTGTTCATGGACCTTGTTCGCTATCCTCACATTTCTGGCTGTATATTTGTCGGCTCCCATTTTCTGGAAAGCCTTGCCTAGGAAATGTTTCAGGTCAAGCTCGTTTATCGGTTCCCAGAACACTTTGTTATACAGATAGCACGTTTTTCCCTCATTGATCACCAGGCCATATCCCAATTGTTCAGCTACTTCCCTCACTTTCTCGACAACAAGGACGGATTTGTTCTCATCAGTGATCTGTATGGAATAGATCTTCTCCTGAAAAAGTTTCTTCACATCAGGATCGGTTTCCTTTTCCAGTCTCCGGTACAATCCACCGGCATAAATCTCCTTGAAATCCGTTTTCGGAATATTATCAAGGATCTCTTTAAGAATTTCATTTAAAGTCATTTTTTATGTTTTATGATGAAGCCCTATCATAAATGGGTTCAGGCTTTATCGGTTAATTACTCAATCAAGGTTTTATCTTTCTTGGAGTCGGATAAGCGTGGTATTCTTTTCCGTCCAAAAGACACCCGTTTTCTTTAGCACTACGTTTCACTCCGTCAGCACTCCAAGTACCCCACTGCTTAAAAAATAAAGCTGTACCTGTGGAAGCGTCACATTGGGATTTAATATTCAGAATCCAGTCCTTTTCCACTTTTCTGGCTCTGTTTCCCGATTCTCCACCAACGATAACCCAGTCAATATCAGACAAGTCAAGTGTTCCCAGGTCTTCCAGCAGAGGCTCACAACTGAGGAACCGTACCGGAGCATCCAGTTTCTTCAGGTAATCAATACGGCCTTTCATCTTCTGATTCTCGACTGTAACACCGAGTCAGACATTTTCAGGAATAGTATGAACTGAAAAATACTCATACATCCTCTCTGCCCGTTTTGTCAAAATCTGGAATGTATGCTGTGGACATTTAGTGATAACTTCCATTACTTTGTCGATGAAATCAAACGGAATATCCTTATGGAATAAATCTCCCATACTTACCACAAACACAAGCTTGTTCCCTTTCCATTCAAATGGCTCGTTTAAACATTCAGGATGGATAGTCGGGATAAAGCCATTCTGATATTTGGCCTGTCCCATAGCTTTCAGACGTTCGGCCATCATTCTTGCGTAACAATTCTTACATCCATCACTGATCGGATCACAACCCGCTGTAACGTTCCATGTGGTTGTAGTCCATGAGATTTTGCTGTTATTACTCATTGTTTCTTATTGTTTTTAAATTCAATACTATTATCCCTCTGTCCCTCAGTTTCTTATATCCTACACCCGGGATGTTTTTAGGCATAGAAGGGGCTGTAATAGAAATTTTCATTTTTTCCATTATCCTAAAATTTTTAATTATGTTATTGCTTGTTCTCTTCAAATCCACAGACCGTTTCCAATTTCATAACTTCTCTTTGGAAACCATGATGAAAACGGTCTTGTGGAAAGTGGATATCTTCCGGTTCGCCTAGTCTGTTGAAACCACCAAGTTACCGGAAATATCATACAGTTCGATACTGTGTCCCAGTTCTTTCTCGATATGTTGCTTCAGTGTTTTCGGATTGATACCCGATGAGTCGGCATGGAATCTGATATTTTCCCGACATCCCCTGAAAGCGTTTGTCGCAATACTGCCTACATAAAACGAAATATGAATATCAGTCAGTGACTTGCATCCTTCAAATGCTGCCTCACCGATATCCGGATCCATCGGAAGGGTAACTTCCTTCAGGTTTATACATCCCTTGAACAGATTGGCCGGTACTGTATCCGCATAATCCGGAAGTATCACCTTTTCGACAGTCTTGTTTCCATAAAAAGCGTTGGAACATAACTCTGTTTCACTTCTCGACAGGTCAATACTAGTGTTCATCCGATTGTTATTTTCTTTAGAATTTTTCATGATTTGTTGTTTTATGGAATCCCCATCACCTCTCACATGATGGGGAAACCGGGATTAGTGTTTAAGATTGAAATCAGCAAATAATTCGTTCAGCTTGGTGATAATCATATTATCCTTGCTCTGATTGGCACTCTTCTTCATCTGGCTTATTTCCTGTGCATTGGTAGCTCCTATGCCTTCAAGAAATGCAACCAACAGATTCATGGCCTCACTCCGTTTCATATCCCTTTTTATCAGGGAGTCCAGTTGCTTGTAAATCCATTCCGGTAATACTTTCCAACCGAGAACCTTGGCTGAATTCCCTTCAAAAGACTTGGCGGCTGCTTCATAAAGCTTCTTGTCTTCTTCAAATGATGTAGTATCAGCCAGCTCCTCCAGTTTTTGATCATTGGTCGAA
Source organism: Phocaeicola sartorii JCM 17136 = DSM 21941 (assembly GCF_000614185.1). Classification (GTDB taxonomy): domain Bacteria; phylum Bacteroidota; class Bacteroidia; order Bacteroidales; family Bacteroidaceae; genus Phocaeicola; species Phocaeicola sartorii. The sequence goes on from NZ_BAKM01000041.1 coordinate 27,856, forward strand.
GCCTTGATGCAGACTGTCTTTGAATTGGTTTTGCCACCATTTACCCAAGACCATGCAGCGGAATCAGATCCGGTTTTGGCTTTCTCCTTTACCCACTCCAATTTTTCAGTTGATATACCTTTTTCTTTGGCAGTGGCAAGAAGTTGTGTCACCCAATCCATACCATCCCAAGGGTTCGTTGCTGAATTGGCCTCTCTCAACAACGTGGGAACATCATACTCGCTTATAAGAGGAAGATAGACATAACCCTCATATTCCGTCTTACCCTCTTTCTTCAGTTTCTTGTTCAACTGCCTGAGAGCCTCCATGCGGTGCTGCCCGTCAATTACAATAAGGATAAGATCAAGGTTCGGGGTATCCTCTGTGATTGGATTTCCGTTTTCGTCTTCCAGTTCCAGTCCCGCTTTTAGGCAAACAATGGCAGGTACGACAAGGAATGGAGATATGATACCTTTGCAGGCCAGAATGGAAGCTATTTTTTTCTTGACCTGTTTCGCATCAATATCACGGTTAATCTTGATACGCCCGAAAGTATAACCCATTCCAAGCAGTACAGATAAGGAGTAGATCATTTCCCATGTCAGCTTCATCGGTACTGCTTCTGGGGCTTCATCTTTGTTTTCTTCTGAATTAGTTTGTTGTGCATCACCAGCAGATGCACCTGCCTGTAGATCCTTATCCTCTACAGTGGATTCTTTCACATTTGACCCTTGCAGATCCAGTGTGGAAACTGCTTCATCAATTAGACTCTTTTCCATTTTTTTTATTTTTAAATTTATGTTCTTCGACAATGACGGTCTGAAACTCATACGACAACTCCTTCACTAGATCCATACGATCTAATGTGATAGCTGCTCTTATTTTAAGAAGGAGCTTTTGCTTCTTCTCCATCAGTTGCAGCAGTTCCGGGTTATTCATACTTTGTTTCATACTTCATTGTTGTTTGAACGCTGCAAAGATCTATAGAGTTTATTTAATATCCTAATAATCAAATTGTTAGAATAATTGTAAGAAGCGTTATAACGGTTATAGCAGAATGCTTGAAGTTAATTGATTGGAAATTAGATAGGGTGTTGGAAGATGAAAATCTTGTGGAAGTGGTTATAGCAAGAAGGTGTAACCGAATTGGGGTCGGGTGGGGCATAATATATGGCTCTTTTTTCCTTTTATATGAAAAAAACGTTTTAGTATTGTATCATGTTACTAAAACGTTCTCTTGTTGATGTGGTGTGTTATGTTTGGATTATAGTCGTTGGCGGCAATTTTGTGATATTCTTGGTTGACCTTGGAATATTGGTTTTGATGGTTGCTTTTTGAATTACTTTAGTTTTAATTCAGCTTAAAACAAGTTATCGGAAGGAGAAAATACTACTATCGGTTGTTGAACCTCTGTGTTCGTATACAGATTAAGTGGGTTTTCTTCTCCTTTGGTAATCTGAACTTTAGACTAACGATTTAAAAGGATAATTATTTTTCTATATTCGGATATAACTCTCTAATTTTTAGTAAAAAAGGATTTTTAGTCGTTTTTTCCCCTCTTTTTGCATAGGAAGAGAAGCTTGCCACGTTTTTAAACTGGTCGTCCTTACAGGAAAAGAACTTCTCTAGTTTCTCTCTTTTACTATCTTCTTTCTGGTAGAAATTTTTTATTATGTAAAATAAATATGTCGCTTTTGCTTTCCATTCAATTTTTTCCACAGGATTTTGAGGTGGACAGATTCCAGTCAGACGGAATGCAAGAGTGGCCTTCGTTTCAGGAGTATCTTCGATATATTTGTCTTCTTTTGCCAGCCAGTTGATAAATTCCATAAATTTTGTTCCTCCTCCGGTTTTGACACAATCTTTTAGTTTACAGAAATAAGCATTTTGGTCAGGGACTGTGGTTTGTTCAAAATACTTCTCGGGTAACTGGAATGGAACGTTCTCGTCATTGCTTTTCTGCGGGGATATAGTTACGGTTGCTCCCCTTTGAAGATATTTGGAACAGAATTTCTCTATTCCTGTAACTTCCAATTCTTCATTGCTTAAATGATTTCTTAGAATTGAATACATATTATATGCCTTGTACTCTTTTTTCTCTGTATCTATAGATTTTAAATCTATTCCAAAAAGGGCATGAAATAGTGGATCAAGTACTTTGTTCTCATATTTCTGTATTTCGTCTAGAATGATGCACGGTCCTTTTTCTTCCTGGGGAGGATCTTCCATTAGTAGTATCTCCGATGACAATTCTATTTTTTGTTGGTATAAAAATCTGAGATGTTCAAGTTTCAGATTAATGTAACAGATCTTTTGTATTGAACTTAAATCGCAATTGTTATCATGGATGGCTTTTATGAACTTTTTCTTTTTATTCATTTTAAAGTTTTCAATGAGAAGATCTAAAATTGCATTGGGACAGGGTATTGATTTAATAAATCCCAGTGCTTTGGACTCGTATCTCATTTTTTTTAAGGCCTCATAAAGTTGTTCTGCTGTGATTCTCATATCCGGAATAAAGGGTATTTTATTCAGGGAATTTATGGAAGCCATTGGCAGAAGGTTGTTTTCGACAATGAATATGCAGACACTAGATATATAAGAATCCCACAATGTGTTTTGTGTTTTTCTGAAAATATATTGCATAGCAGTTGTCAGCCCGTCTGTGACAGGAACAGACTGATCTGTTTTTTCTTTGAGAACATAGTACACTCGGTTACAATATTCATTTCTGATTTGTAGGGGGATTTCAAGAAAGTCATGCTCTGCTTTTGCAACATCCTTGTTGGTTTTCAAAGAAGAATCAGAATCTCTCTTTGTTACAATATATAATATAACTTTTCCAAGCTTATCTTTTATTAATTCTTCTTGTCTAGCCGATATTTCCAAATTTTGTACTGCAAATCTTCCTAAGTCACTCAAATATTGCAGATACTCATTGCTTGTTTGTATAAATTCATGTTCCATGGTATAATTATTTCTTATTTATTCTCGTATCTTTTCTTTTCCTAGTTAGACGTTCTATATAAACCATTGGTACACAGTTTATCATATCTTTATCCCAATATGCTTTCTTGTGGAGAGTATTAACATAGAACGTACCCACAAGTGTAAAAGTCATGTTATCCAGTCCTTGTTCCTTGAGCTGTTCTATCTTTTTTTTCTTACCCATATCATGGATAGTTCTGATCGTCACTTTTTTCCAGAAGGATGTCGCTTTGCCTTTCCACGGTTCAATATTAATATCGGTGATGTATCTATGGGTGATTCTCCTCATGGTTTCCATATCCGTTCCATTTTTTAAGGTGTCATAGGACTGGTTGAGTGAGTCAAGCATGTCGTCAAAGGTAATGTCTGCCTGAATCTGTTTCTCCATATTCTGGATTGCAGCCTCATATTTTCTTATGTTGTCCTGCTCTGCCTTTATTATGCCATTCTGCTTTTTTGTCAGTTCTTCGTATTTCTCTTTCGTGAAACGGCCATGGACAAAATAGTTCTCGTCAAGGTCGGAACGTCTCTGCATGGTTGATTCCAATATCCCACGTGAATAGGCTATTTTCTGATTGTAGATGCGTATTTCCTCTTCGTATGTTTCTTTTGCATCGTTGCGTTTACAGATCATATCCTCATGTAATTCTTGGAGAGCCACGTACCATGCCAATGATTCTATTACATTCACATTAATGTCCGGTGAATGAAGTAATCCCTTTTCTACAGCATTATGTTTTACTCTACATGAATATGTTGCATCCATAAGATTAACTGAATATGATGCACCACAAGAGCAACGGATTAAAGGTGTTAATAGGTGAGGAGTTTTTGCTTTGGAACGGGTCCTGTTTTCTTCCCTTTTCTTACGGCATTTCTCCCATGTATCATCATCTATAATCTGGGGATAGATATTGTTACTAGTTCTTATGCCACGATAGATTGGATTCTTTAGTAAACCATACATCTCTGCTTTCACGTTGGTTACAGACAGATTCTTGAAATAGCCTCTGGACTTTAGCTCTTTCCCTAATTCCGTCAAGCTGTATTCACCGGAAATATACATATCAAATACGAGGCGAACTAACTTGGATCCTTCTTCATCAATTTGCCAATAACCATCTTCGGAAACTTTATACAAGTGTTATTTTGCCGCCCATATACTTACCTTTGTTGAAGCCTTCTTTTTTGGCTCTGGAAAAACGGGCAATCTTGTTCCTCATTTCTGATTCTGCAAGCTGGGCGTATAATGTGAAGATAGTCTCAGCTCCTTCATCAATGGTTTTATCATCTTTGAGCAATCTAATTCTTGGCTCTTTGATGATTAGCTGGATTCCCTTGGTGGTAAGATATTCAAGGATACTGAACAATATCTTTTTCCTTCTGGCTATACGTGAGATTTCCCAAGCGAATACACAGTCATATTCACCTGTTTCAAGCAGCTCTTTCATGCGGTTAAGGCCGAATCTTTCTTCTTCATCCAATTTAATAGCACTTTCTTTTGTGGCTATTGAAGAAATGTCCTTATCTTTATATCCATAGAAATGAGCCAGATCATATAGCTCCTTTTCCTGTTCTTCATAGGATTGGGCTTCTGTAGAAACTCTGACTAGTAATATACATTTCATAGTGAAAGAATATATTATTGGTTACGGATACAAATATAGAAAAAAAAATTATCCACCACCAAATCGTATATTTATGTTACTTGCGAGATGGTATGGTGGGGGCTGCGAAAAGGGCGGATGGCAATCAGCGAACTGTCCTTCCCCAATTTGCCGGCTACCGAATGTATCTTGGTCGTTTCCAGGCTTTCTCCCAATGAGAGGGGAGGAAGAATGCCCGGCAGGCATTTGGCCATCATGGATTTGCCGCTGCCCGGCGAACCGATCATAATCAGGTTGTGCCCTCCGGCGGCGGCTACTTCCAAGGCGCGTTTCACACTCTCCTGTCCTTTTACGTCGGCAAAATCGTATGGAAAGTTGCTTTGGCTTTCATAAAACTCCTCGCGCGTATGGACAATGGTCGGTTGCAAGGTGCGCTCATTATTGAAGAACTCAATGACTTCTTTAATATTCTCTACGCCATATACTTTCAGGTTATTTACTACGGCAGCTTCCCGGGCGTTTTGTTTGGGGAGTATAAATCCTTCGAACCCTTGTTCGCGGGCACTGATGGCGATGGAAAGGGCTCCTTTGACGGGTTGAAGGCTTCCGTCCAAGCTCAGCTCGCCGATGATGAGATAGCGTGAAAGTTTGTCTTCCGAAACAATTTTAGTAGCGGCCAGTATCCCGATAGCCAGCGGGAGGTCGTAGGCGGAGCCTTCCTTGCGGATGTCGGCAGGAGCCATATTTACCACAATCTGGCAGGTGGGGAATTTATATCCGTTTACCTGCAAGGCGGAAATAATGCGTTCGTGACTTTCTTTCACAGCCGAGTCCGGCAGACCGACAAGGAAGAATTTTATACCTCGTGAACTATTTACCTCAATAGTTACAATGGTAGCGTCGATACCTTGAACGGCTGCTCCATAGACTTTTACCAGCATGCTTTTATTTTTTATTTTGTCTCTTCCGAGCGCGTTCTGCCTCTTTGGCGGCTTTTTCTTTCTTTTTATCTTGTTCTATCAGTTGCTTTACTTTGTCTGTCAGTTCTTTGCCCCGTATATCCTGGGCTATCACTTTTTTGTCTGGGCCTATCAGTATATTGGCGGGAAGCCGGATGATGCTTGTTGCTTCACTACGGAGTTGTCCCAGCCTTTGAAGTCGCAGACTTGTTTCCATTGTGTGGTGTCTCTTTGAAGGGTCTTCTCCAGCCATTCCTTTTTGTCCAGGTCAAGAGAGAGGCTGATTATGGCGAATTTTTCTTTTTTCAATGCTTTCTGTACGGATACCAAAGAATCTTGTGCGGCAATGCTTTCTTTGTTCCAGCTTGCCCAAAAATCCAGAAGGACATATTTCCCTTTTACGCTGTTCCAACTGACGGTCTTTCCGTTTCTGTCCGTGCACGAGATATTGGGGATGTAGCGATGGTCTGCCAGTTCTTTTTGTTCACTCAACTTATTCTGAAGGTCTATCATATAAGGTGTGTCTTTTATGACACCGCTGAGTCCCTTTATCAGCTGGTCTATGTGGCTATAGTCGGGCAGGGAGTCTTGTACGTAATACTTGTCTATCAGATAAATATTGGTATACGATTGTGGATGGGCTTTGATCAGTGAATCTACGGCTTCCACCAGGCGGCGTCCGTTGTCCGGAGTGTTGTTCAGCTGCCGCATGATTTGTGCCTGCCTTTCATTCTCGCCTGTGCCTTTTATTTGTAGTTGGTCTATCTCTCCGCTTAAGGCCACCTTTTCTCCTTTGTCTGCATAGATGGGCAAGGTTTGCCCGTTGTTCATGATCAATGAGAAAAGCGTGAAGGTGTCCGGGGTGATGGTATAAGTGAATTTTCCTTTTTCCGCAATAATTGTATCCAGTTGCTGTATGGGCAGTTGGTAGAAAACAAGAATCGTGTCGGAAGTCAGTCCGCTTATATGGCCCTTTAATGTAAATGCGCTTTTCTTTCCGCATGCCGAAAGGAGCAATATTATTATAAGGTAAAAGGGTATTTTTTTCATTTCAAATTATTTTCTGCGAAAATACGCATTTTACTGCTAAAGAATGGTATAAACAAGTTGTTTTTTTGTTAAACGCCCCCTGTCACATCACTTTTTCACATTCCTGTCACATGCTACAGAATATGAACAGCAGCGTGCAGTTTTGCTTCAAATATTTCAGTGCTTTTGTAATGAGTTTCTCCACCGCTTTTTCACTGATATTCATTTCTATGGCTATTTCCTTGTAACTCAGATACTTTTTACGGCTCAGGGTGAAGGCTGTTTTTTGTTTGTCCGGCAATGAGTCTATCAGCAGGTCAATGTGTTTGCTCAGCTGTTTGGCTATAATCTGTTCTTCCAGGTCGCAATGGTGTTTGATATAATCTTCATTGTACGCCTGTAGCACGGAGTCTCTGTATAACTCCTCGTTCAGGTGTTTTTTGTCTTGATCGAAAATGAAGTTCCTTGTCATGATGAACAGTAGTCCTTCCAGGCTTTTTTCTTCATCCAGCAGTTCCCGTTTTTCCCATAGCTTGACAAATACGCTTTGCACGGCTTCTTTGGCATCGTCTGTGGAAACCGTATAGAGGCGGCTGAAATTGTACACTTTACTCCAATACGTGGCATAGATGGAGGAAAAGGCTTCATGACTTCCCTGTCTTAGCAATGCAATAGCTCTTTTTTCATCCATCTTCTTGTGTTCTTTTTCCTATTTATAACAAAGATATGATAAATATTTAGGAACTACAACTTTTTTTTATAATAAATAAAAAAACTTATGATCGGAGAGGGGGAATTCCTTTTCTGGGGCGTATTTATTATAGGTTTTGAATCAGAGTTTGTTTATGCGGAAAGGGGTTTATGCGATATGGTTTCTCTTCATCATCATTGGATGCGGTTCGTGCGTATCGGATGCTGTAGAAGAGTCATTGTGCCAGGCTCCTTCGTTTTTTTCCTATTCCGGCAGTGGATTCATTATGGTTATACTTTTGTTGGGAGGGCTTGGCTCTTGTCAATACCTGAAAAGGAAGCACGGAGAAGAACTGCCGGGGCATAGAGAAGAAATTTTAGTAAAAGAGGCAGTATGCAATTTCAGGAAAGAGAGCCTGGAGACAGGAATCTGTTCATTCAGCTCGTCTCCATGGAAAGAGAAACTGGAGGAAGTTCAAAAGGAAATTACTTCCGGAGAATATATAAAGCCGGATGATCAGGACTTGCTATACCGGGAGTTGGATACGCACTTTAAAGAATTTATAGCGGAACTCGTCACTAGCTATCCGAAAATAGGTAAGGAAAATATTTACTATTGCATCTTGTCCGGCCTAAAATTTCGGAAACGCATACTTGTATATTGCACGAGGACGTCGGCTGGAGCACTCCGTACCCGCAAAAGCAGATTGAAGAAAAATATGACGAAAGAAACATTCCAACTTATATTCGATTCACAAAAAACGCCCATTTCATCGAAGCGATTGAAATTATGGCAGTGAAAATGTAACGGTTTTGCTTGTTTTTTGTAACGGTTTTAAAGTGATAACCAAGTGATCTGTTATCATTTACAGTAGGGGCGGACACATGGGGCTGTCCCTACGTCTTCGGGTAGCCTCACTGGCAGAACGGCATAATTCCTCTCCGATAGAAGAA
>NZ_BAKM01000040.1 GCF_000614185.1 Phocaeicola sartorii JCM 17136 = DSM 21941
TCTTCTATCGGAAAGTTTTTTCGGACATTGTATTGCCGACGAGATAGTAAATGAGGAATCTCAGACTGATATTCTCTCGGTTTAACGCTCCTAAATTAATCCACATTTTTGAGCTGTTTGGTGCGTACTGTACCCCAGTTTGTACGAATGTAAATCAACACACAAAGCTGAACAATCAGAAGAGAGTATCTATGTCTGGGAATAGGGCCGATAACAATTTCTTTTCTCTATAGAGTATCATGACCGATCATATCCCACTGAAAAAAGTAAGATATCTTCGTGGGCAAAGTAAGATATGTTCCCGGGCAAAGTAACACCGCTTACTTGGCTCACGAAGTCCACATACTTTTCTTTACAACAACAGATAGACCTCACAGCCCTTTCATGTCAGTGACGATCATTTCAATGAATTACGAGAGATTTCGTAAAATACAAGAGGAATCGGCCTCTTGCGATTAAGCTGGCCGAAAAAACTATATTTCATGAATAGGAGGATGAGAATCCGCACTATGTAGATGCAGCCTGTCGGGGCAATCGATGACCTTCCGCAGATTCCCGAACCGGAAGGTTCTTATGTTTGAAATTGTAATGCAATACCTATATATATAAGGAATAAGAAAGAAACGGGCTGACAAATCAAAGGGTGTCAAAAATAAAAAAAGGTATTGTGGAAACAATAGAGTTTTACAGAATAAGAAACAGGGTGATTGAGAATCAGTGCCCTAAAATCTTATTCGATATATTTTCTAATATAATTAATTGAATATCAATGGTGAAAAACGGGTCTGATTCTAGCCGAACCGGGTAAGGGGACTATGTCTCTATTTTTTAGTAAAATGAAGCCGTGATGGTAATCAGAAGATTAATTCAAGATTATTCCTCTGGAATCGCTTTCAGACGATTTAATGAATAGTTATCATGGTAAAATGCATCAATTCCTTTTCGGTTTAAAAGATATGATTCATAGGAGTGAGTTGTTGTCGGCAGGAAAAATCTGTGTTGAAAAGTGGTCAAAGCATTATTTGCAGCATGAAAAGACGATGTACTGTGATTCGTTGGGGTTAGATCATACTTATGATTTGTCGGAGAAAGAGGAGGATGAGAAAAAATGGCTGAATGCTATACCTAGGTCAATAAAAATGCATACGGCATTGGATAATGAAAAGGCGGAGAGAATTTATCAGCAGAATCTGCAACGGATGGTGCTGAAGGAGGAAAATCTTTCTTAGAATTGCAATGTTCACAGAACATTGCTTTTGTTGTATATGTTTCATTAATAAAAATAAATCAATATGGAAGGACTATTCAGAAGGTATCCCATCGGAATATAGAATTTTGAACAAATGCGTATGGACGGCTATGTTTATGTAGATAAGACTGAATTAGTCTATCGGCTGGCAAATATGAATACTACTTATTTCCTCAGCCGTCCCCGTCGCTTTGGAAAAAGCTTGCTGGTATCTACTCTTGAAGCCTATATCCAAGGAAAGAAGGAATTGTTCGAAGGATTGGCGATGGAAAGGTTGGAAAAAGAATGGAAGGTTTATCCCGTGTTGCATATCAAACTGATGGGGCAATATGTGGAAACGGAAGTGAAGAGTGCCATTGACCGGTCGGATATCGTAGTGAAACTACAGGATGCTATTTATGTATTCGAATTCAAGATGGATGGTACGGCAGCAGAGGCGTTGGCTCAAATAAACATCAAGGGATATGCCATTCCCTATCAGGCGGATCATCGCAGGGTAGTAAAGGTTGGCGTGAACTTTGACAGGGCGGCACGTACTGTCGGAGAGTGGATCATAGAAGCCGAGGAAAGATCAAAATAAGACTTCAAAAAAAACAGTATCACCACAGACTATACAGATTGATAATCTGTGGTGAATTTAAACTTTTATTTCCCATACAGTTTGTCTATCAAATCTGTACGCCCTATTTTGCGCAATTCATTGATAATGGCACGCCGTTCTTCGGGCTTGTACCAGAAGAAGAACATCCGTTGCGCCAGTTTCTCTTTTTGTGATTTGGCGGAGAATACCGGTTGTAAGGTGTATGGATGGTATCCGGTGTACCAGGCCTCGGTGGCTACGGTCATCGGGGTGGGGGTAAAGTCCTGCACCTGTTCCAGGTGGAAATCCAGCTTCTTGGTGATCACGGCCAGTTCCGCCATGTCTTCTTCCGTACATCCGGGGTGGCTGCTTATAAAATAAGGTATAATCTGCTGTCGCAGATTCAGTTCCTTGTTTATTTTGTCGAAAGTCCTTTTGAAATCATAAAATTGTGAGAACGAAGGCTTCCGCATGATTTGTAGTACCGTGTCGCTGGTATGTTCCGGAGCCACTTTCAAGCGTCCGCTGACGTGGTTTGCTATCAGTTCGCGGGTATATTCGGCCGTGCTGCGGTTGACAGCCGGATCTTTACTTTGATATTGTAACAGGTCATAGCGCACACCGCTGCCGATGAAGCTTTTCTTGATGCCGGGAAGCGCGTCTACCGAGTGATAGATATCCAGCAGGGGACGATGGTCGGTATTCAGGTTGGGGCATACTTTGGGATGGATGCATGACGGGCGTTTGCACTTGCGGCACACCTTTTCGTCCTTTCCACGCATGGCATACATGTTGGCGCTGGGGCCTCCCAAGTCACTCAGATAGCCTTTGAAATCGGGCATTTCTGTTATGGCTTTCACTTCTTTCAAGATACTTTCCTTGCTCCGGCTTACAATAAATTTCCCTTGATGGGCGGAAATGGTACAAAACGCACATCCACCAAAACAGCCGCGGTGCAGGTTCACCGAGAATTTAATCATGTCGAATGCCGGAATGCGTTTGCCTTTATATTTGGGATGGGGCATACGCGTATAGGGCAAGTCGAAAGAATGATCCAGCTCACCCTGTGTCATCGGCGGATAAGGCGGATTGACCACCACCGTCTGGCTGCCTGCATCCTGCAAGATGCGGGAGGCTTCATACTTGTTGCTTTCCTCTTCGATGAAACGGAAGTTCTCGGCCTGTTTCTTTTTATCTTTCAGACACTCTTCGTGAGAGTGCAGCACGATGTCGGGTTTTGCCTGAGGGGCATCGGACACTGTGCTTTTGGGTTCTGCCGAGCCGGGGAGTGAACACAGCGGGTCGCCTTTATAGGTGATGTAAGCTGTTTGTAAAATATCATGTGGGACAGGCAAGGGGGCTGCAGAGCCATCCCCCTGGGGCTGTCCGGTAGTGTCCGCTGATGCCTTCATCCTCCGGCAAAGTTCCGTAATCGGTTTCTCGCCCATTCCATAGATCAATAAATCGGCTCCGGAGTCTATCAGAATTGATTTGCGCAGGCAGTCCTGCCAGTAGTCATAGTGGCTGACACGGCGCAGGGAAGCTTCGATACCTCCCAGAATAACTGGTACGTCGGGATAGATTTGCTTTAAAATCTGTGTATAAACGATGCTGGGATATTCGGGGCGCATGTCGTGTCGTCCGTCAGGGGTATAAGCATCCTCGCTGCGCAAACGTTTGTTGGCAGTGTACTTGTTTACCATGCTGTCCATGCATCCGGCGGACACACCGAAAAAGAGGCGTGGACGTCCCAGTTTCTTAAAGTCGCGCAGGTCGTCACGCCAGTTGGGTTGAGGCACAATGGCTACTTTCAAGCCTTGTGCCTCTAATAATCTTCCAATCACTGCCGGGCCGAAGGAAGGATGGTCTACGTAAGCGTCACCGCTGAACAGGATTACGTCCAGTTCATCCCATCCCCGTATTTCCACTTCTTTCTTGGTGGTCGGCAGCCAGTCTGTAAGTTTGTATTCTTTCAATGATCAGTACTGTTTTTTTTGATTTGCTACAGAGGGGCGGAGACGGATTATTCTATCTCTTCTTCATCCTTGTTTTTCTCCTTCTCCCATTGGATATAAAGCAGAATGAGCTGATGAAGCCCGAAAGCTTTCATATTATTATGATAAATCACATCGATACAAAGATCGAGCAGTTCTTTATTATTTCCTTCCTCACTGGTGATCAGTGAGCGGATATTCAGTTTCAGTTTGTCCAGTACCGACTCGTCCACAATGCCGTTGCTGTCTATCAGATGCTGGAATAAAGCATATTTTTCAATGGTTTGCAAGTTCTCTTCTGAGATTTCCATGCTGCGTGTGCCCGAGGCATTAGTCTGTATGGTGTACATAATCGTTTTATTTTAATGGTTTATACGGACAAAGTTAGGCGTTTTTATGAAATAACCTCTTATTTGCCTTTTTATTTTCGTTTAAAAATCTCATTTGCCGCTGAAGAAGCCCAGAATGGCGCTCATTACCCGTGCCCTTTCCTTCACTCCCTGAATGCTTTCAAAGGGGAACCCCAGGACAAAAGTCCGATAGTTTCCTTGGTAGGCGATGCCGGCACTGTAGTTGTCCGGACTATATATAAAAGCGGAGTAGGCGGGAGCAGCCGGTGTCAGACACTCGGGTGCGGGTACGGCGTATGTCTGTTCGTTGACGGTGCGGGGGATGCTGAAACGGGTGTCGGCTCCGTAGATCTCTCCCGAGGCGGAGTTGCTCATGCTGCCCCCGAAACTATATTTCAATACGGTTTCGGTGAAGCGGAGTGCTGTGGGGCTGTTCATGCTGCTTCCTATGTACGATCCGCTGAGCATCAGGTTGCCGCCTCCCTGGCAGTAAGCGTGAGCATTTGCTGCAATGTGTGGGAGAAGGGGCGTCTGTCGGCTCCGGATATCCAGTCTGTGATGGGGTAATCCGTCAGCCGGACAAAACCATGTTCAACGGCCTCGTCACTGCACGAGACGAAAGAGTAGCCTCCGGCTGCCTGGATGGCTTTCCCGTGAATGAACGGATAGTCGAAAGTGTTTCCGGCTATCAGCATTCCTTCCAGTTCGCTGCCGCTATACCCCAGCCCGTCTTTGGTCTCGCGTCCTATGCGGCTGCGGTCAAAACTTAGCTGGGCTCCGCAGAAGGCAGGCGTATGTAGATAAGGTATGCCCGGATCGGCATTCAAGTCAAAGCCCTGCAGGAAAGGAGATTCTACGGTGGCGGGTCCGCTCAGACGATCGAATCCGTTGACAATCAATACCGTTCCTTTGCTTTTCTTTGCCTGATAGGCCGACAGAATCTCGGAAGGAAAGCTTTCTCCACCCCTGTTGACGGCGGTTACTTTGAAACTATACACCAGTCCGGGTTCGGCCTCGAAGGTATATTCAGTGCCGCGTACCAAGGTTCCGTTGTCAAATCCGCCATGCCCCAGACGGGTATAGACCATGTATTGCTGTGCCTTGGCAGTCGGCTCAAGTGGGTCATCCACCGCTTGCCACGTCAGTTGGAAGGTATTTTTCTTGCTGCCGGGACGGATGGCGAAGTCGCTTACGGGCAGAGGCTGGACCACATAGTCCGTGCCGTGCATGGTGCTCACATACTTCAGTATGGACTTATAGACAGAACGTCCTACAGTAAATTTGAAATGCGGATCATGGCCCAGTTTCAAATCGGCGAAGTTCTGATGGGAGAGCAGTTCCAAAATCATCGAGGGAACAGCAGGCAGGCGCGTCTCGCTGTAATTGCGGTTCCACAGGCTGCGGCGTTGCCACCGGATGCCGAACCGGGCGGAGATATCCCGTTGCAGGCCCGTCAGAACCATGTCTGCCAGATCGCGGGAGGCATAACGGGAGATGCCGGCGTTCAGCTCACCGTTATTGTAATCGGTGGTATAGATGCCCAGTGTACCTATCAATTCGTCCTCTTTGGAAAAGCCCGCATCACTGTGCACTCCCAGGGTCATTTCGAAAGGAACACCCAGTCCTTTCTCCTTTGGGTTGTACACGGAGTTTCCGCTGAGATAGTTTATGACCCGGCTACGGGCGTTAATGTCATCGGTATAGTCATTCTTGCCTTCGCTGGGGCTGTAGACCGGATAAGGGAAACCCGACCATTGTGCGGCATAGCGTGCCCCTTCCAGATAGCGGGGCAGACCGCTGGTTGTTCCACCGCGCGCTATATTTCCCATTCCTCCGCCCCAACGGACGGCATCGGCGCACACCACTCCCTTCTGTCTGCTTTCATTGCTCAGTACCACCATGCCGTAATCGTTGGTTCCTTTGTCAAATTCGAACGTGCCCAGATAAACCCAGGTGCCTCCTCCTATTTGCTGGTTGACCAGAAATTCGGTTACGCCTCCTTTATGGAATACCAGGTATTTGGCGTCACTTACGCTTCCGGGCAAAGTCTGATAAGTCACATAGACGGCATATTCTCCTGTTTCGGGAATATGGGGAATCCATTGAGCGAAGGCTTTTTCCGGTTTCTTCTCGGTGGGGGCGAAGCGTGCCGTACCTTCTTCAAAAGGATTTTGTCCGTCCTGATAGATCAATCGTTTTTTGGCGAATGCCGGAGTGGGGGTGGTTTTCCATTTGCCTTTCCGGCTTTTTATTTCCTGGTAGATGCAGCCTTGGGCATGGGTGTCATTGTCCACTATCACCTCATTGCGTTGCCAGTCGCGTTCACGAGGGGTGTAGACGATGGCTCCCGCATTCTCCAGCATGGGTATGATATAAGGTATGACGAATGACTGAGTGAACAAATCCTCTGTGGTGCCGAACAGGCGGGGGCGTTGCCATTCCCAGCTTCCTTTGTCGTTCTTGTAATATTTTCCGTGGCTTTGCCAGAGGGCGATGTGCCTGTCTTCCAGTCCTTTGACGGCTGTAAAGGGGCGGGAGATGTTTTTCACCCACGGATCTCCTTTGTAATCTGTCCGTTGCCATAGGCGGCTTTTGTCCTGTTTCTTTCTCAGATAGTTGGGAATCAGGTCTTCGATAGGCTTTCCGTCGGCATAGATGGTGATATCGTAGTAGTTTACAGGGCCGGGAAGGCTTTGCTTGAGCAACCGGTAGATGGCTTCTGTATTTTCGGGAGTGAACGGCTGGTAGCCGAAGCTGCCACCGGCATATACGTTCAGTTCCTTTTGGTTATGATTGATTTCATAACGCTCCAGTTTGCACTTGCCTATGTGGGCGTAAGACGTTTCGTAACGGGTGAAGAAGGTTTCCAAACGCTGTTTCACGTTGGCGTCCAGTCCTTGTGCCGGAGCGCAGAGAATCCCCGTCATCAGGAGCAGGAGGGACATTACTGTTCTTTTCATATAGCTGGAAAACATAAATTCTTTCATTTAATGGTGCGAAGTTAGGGATTTTTGTTAGTATTGTCGTACTGACGAATCTATAATGAATCTAAATGAAACGAATTATCTTTAATTTCTGCTTCGTCCGGCTGCTGTTCCTATTTTCCCAGCCAGGCAGGGACACCCCGGAAACGGCAGGTTCTTTTCTGAAAGACCGGAAAAACCTGACTGTGGATGGACTGGGTGGTGATGTTGTCTTTCAGGGTGTAACGGCTGGTTTGAAACGGGAACTTGCCGGAATGTGAAGATGGAAAAGAACGGTTTTGAGGATGAATTTTCACGTACGTGTAAAAGTGTGCTTCCTGACGCGGGATGAAAATGCGGCAAACGAATAAGGAATGTGTCAAAGAACAATAAGGTGGTATATTCTACAACAGCAGGGGTGGATTCAATCCACCCCTGCTATTGAATGATACTGAATTTTACTCTGATGTTATTCTACTTTCCCGATGCTGAAGTTTTCAGGAAATTTTCCTTTGAAATTCTTATAATACAATTTGATCTCGCGCATATCCTTGTCCAGATCACCGCTGGGATGTATCACCTTTTCGGCTGTGATGCACTTTTTCTCGTAATCGATCGCTACCAATATGACAGGCAGTCCGGCTCCCTGGGCGATATAATAAAACCCTTTTTTCCAATTGGGATTGGCCTTGCGCGTCCCTTCGGGAGTGATAGCCAGATGGAATTTTTTGCTCGACTTGGCAATCTTGATCATCTGGTCCACCAATGAAGTCTTGCGGCTTCGGTCTACGGGAATTCCCCCCATCCAGCGGAAGATAGGGCCCAAAGGCCAGAAGAACCAGTCTTTTTTCATCATAAAACCGGTTTCACGGCCTATCGCTCCCATAAACAGTTTGCCTATGAACAAATCCCAATTTGTGGTATGCGGTGCGGCGCAAATAATATATTTGTCATAATCGGGAGCGGAAACTTTGGTCTTCCATCCCAATAGTTTGTAGTAGATAAAACCACAAATAGCTTTTTTCATTCTCTAAATCTTATGCTTTTGTAGCTTTAGCCAGTTCGTCCGCAACCACTTGTATTTCTTTGTTCAGGTCTTCATTCAGTTTCTTGTAGAACCCTTTTACGTTACCTGGTTCGGTGTGACTGATGCGGGTAATAAGCTTTATCACATTGTGTACCGAGTTGCAAACCACTTCACGGTTCACGCCTTCCATCAAACTGACTAAAAATAAATCACCTGCTATATTGGTTATTTTTTTCTTTAAATCTCTTCTACTTGCCATACATGTAATGTTTTAAATTAATACAAAATTCTAAATTCGCGGTAAAGGTAGCATTTTTATTTGTATACGTTTTCATATTTGCGAAAAAAGAGCGAAATTTGCACGTGAATTTCAAATGAGATTTATACACCTTTAAATAGAATAAATAGAATATGACTAAAAGTGCATTACAAATTGCCAGAGCTGCTTATCAGCCCAAACTCCCTAAAGCGTTGAAAGGCGCGGTAAAAGTAAAGGAAGGCGAACCTACCCAGTCTGTTGCAGATCAGGAAGCTATCAAAGCCTTGTTCCCTAACACTTACGGCATGCCGTTGATCCAGTTCGTTGAAGGCGAATCGGTCAATATGCCTGCTATCAATGTAGGTGTCATCTTGTCTGGTGGACAGGCTCCCGGCGGACATAACGTTATCTCCGGTTTGTTCGACGGTATCAAGGCATTGAACAAGGACAGCAAGCTGTATGGTTTCATCTTGGGTCCCGGTGGCTTGGTAGACCATAACTACATGGAACTGACTTCCGATATTATCGACGAATACCGCAATACCGGTGGTTTCGATATCATCGGTTCGGGACGTACTAAGCTGGAAAAGGAAGAACAGTTTGACAAAGGGCTGGAAATTATCAAGGAATTAGGCATCAAGGCATTGGTAATCATCGGTGGTGACGACTCAAATACGAACGCTTGCGTATTGGCGGAATACTATGCTGCGAAGAATTGCGGGGTACAGGTAATCGGTTGTCCGAAGACTATCGACGGTGACTTGAAGAACGAAATGATTGAAACTTCTTTCGGCTTCGACACGGCTTGTAAGACTTACTCTGAAGTAATCGGTAACATTCAGCGTGACTGTAACTCGGCCCGCAAATACTGGCATTTTATCAAGCTGATGGGACGCTCGGCTTCTCATATCGCTTTGGAATGTGCTTTGCAGGTTCAGCCCAACGTATGTATCGTTTCAGAAGAAGTGGAAGCTAAGAACATGTCTTTGGATGATGTCGTTACTTATATTGCCCAGGTGGTGGCTAATCGTGCCGCACAGGGAAACAACTTCGGTACGGTGTTGATTCCTGAAGGTCTGATCGAGTTCATCCCCGCCATGAAGAGATTGATCGCTGAATTGAACGACTTCCTGGCTGCTAACGCGTCAGAATTCGCATTGATCAAGAAATCTCACCAACGTGAATATATCATCTCCAAGCTTTCTAAGGAAAACTCGGAAATTTATGCTTCTCTGCCCGAAGGCGTTGCACGTCAGCTTACTTTGGATCGTGACCCGCACGGAAACGTACAGGTGTCACTGATTGAGACAGAAAAACTGTTGTCGGACATGGTAGCCGTTAAATTGGCTCAGTGGAAGGAAGAAGGCAAATATGTAGGCAAATTCGCCGCACAGCATCACTTCTTCGGTTACGAAGGACGTTGCGCCGCTCCGTCTAACTTCGATGCCGACTATTGCTACTCATTGGGTTACACGGCTTCTATGCTGATTGCCAATGGCAAGACCGGTTATATGTCTTCTGTACGCAATACGACTGCTCCTGCCGAAGAATGGATTGCAGGTGGTGTGCCTATCACAATGATGATGAACATGGAACGTCGTCACGGTGAGATGAAGCCGGTTATCCAGAAAGCGCTGGTGAAACTGGATGGTGCTCCTTTCAAGGCGTTCGCCGCACAGCGTGAGCGTTGGGCTGTTGAGACAGACTATGTATATCCGGGCCCTATCCAGTACTTCGGTCCTACAGAAGTTTGCGACCAGGCAACCAAGACCTTGCAGCTGGAACAAGGAAAATAATTTTTTCTTATTCCTATAAAATATAAAGAAAACCCATCGGGGCTGATTGTAAAACCATTCTCCCGATGGGTTTTGTTGCATGGTCTGCGGAAGCAGGTAAAGAAAAACAATTAAATAGGATAAAATGGTAAGAACGAAAAGCACACGTCCTGCTGCTGTTAAGAAAAAGACAGCCGCGAAACCTGTCCGCCGGACTACACAGCGGAAGGTGAAAAAGAAACCGCAAAGACAGATGCCGCCATGGCTCCGGTATGTCATTGCGGCTGTCGTTGCTTTTTTGTTCCTTGCCGCTTTTTATTATTTCTTCATTCGCCCTTATTCTTATCGTTGGAAGCCTTGCTATGGCTTTAAGGCATACGGGGTGTGCATGCCTTCGGGGTTCGGAGTGCATGGCATCGATGTCTCCCACCATCAGGGTGTCATAGACTGGAGGATGCTGGCGCAGACCCGGCAGGGAAAGTTCCCCATTCGCTTTGTCTTTATGAAGGCTTCGGAGGGAGGGGATTATGGAGACAAGGTTTTCCAGGCTAATTTTGATTCGGCGAGAACACACGGCTTCATCCGGGGGGCTTATCATTTTTACAATCCGAAGACCGATCCCATCCGTCAGGCCGATTTCTTTATCAACTCCGTCCGGCTGGATTCGGGCGATCTTCCTCCCGTGCTCGATATTGAGAAGAGGGGCAATGACGAGAACCAGCTTCGCCGTGACCTGAAACGGTGGCTGGACAAAATAGAGCAGCACTACAAAGTGAAGCCCATTCTTTATACTTCTTATAAGTTCAAGACCCGTTACCTGAACGATTCCGTTTTTAATTCTTATCCCTACTGGATAGCTCATTATTATGTGGATTCGGTGGAATACAAGGGGGAGTGGAAATTCTGGCAGCATACGGATGTGGGTACATTGCCGGGCATTCGCGGAAAGGTGGACTTGAATATTTTCAACGGCTCGCTGGAGGAATTGCAATGGATGACACTGAAGAAATAAGGAGGCATGGTTTGTTGTTCTTGAAAACTTTCCCTATATTTGCTTTATGAACTTACTACTCAATATTCTTTGGCTGATTTGCGGCGGATTTCTGATCTGCGTGGAATATATCCTTTCCAGCCTGTTGCTGATGGTGACCATCATCGGCATTCCTTTCGGTTTCCAGACCTTGAAGTTGTCCATGCTGGCTCTTTGCCCTTTTGGGCGGGAAGTGCGCAGTTGTCCCGGTGACGGCGGATGCCTCAGTGTGTTGATGAATATCATCTGGATATTTGTGGGAGGAATCTGGATTAGTCTCTCGCATCTGGCGTTCGGGGTGTTGCTCTGCATCACCATCATCGGTATTCCGTTCGGACTGCAACATTTCAAGCTGGCGGGTTTGGCGCTTACTCCTTTCGGAAAGGAGATTGTGTAACTATTATATTCCGACAGGATCATTTTGTGACTCCGGATGGAGGATTTTTATGTATGTTTATCCCTGTCTTACCTGGTTCTAATTTTCGGACAGAAAAACAAAAGGACAAAAGAGAGAGATACTCTGTTCTTTTGTCCTCCAATAGATCAATATCAATCTTGTGTGATGAGTGATGATCCCATCATTTTATTACGGATTGCCCTATTTGAAAGGGTCTTATTTCATGATAAGCTTCACAGCTGCCCAGTTGTTCTTTTCCCGATGATGCACGAATTCCATTCCCAGACTTTCCGCTTTCTCGCGGATAAAAGGAATATCCTGCACATAGAATCCGCTCATGAAGATTTCCGATCCCGGATGCATGCAGGCGGCATACCAGGGAAGGTCAGCCAGAAGAATATTCCGGTTGATGTTCGCGATAATCACATCAAACGGCGGGCGTCCTTCCAGCAGACGGGCGTCACCCAGTTCCACGGTGATGTTGTCTATTTGGTTAAGTGTTATGTTGTCTCTTGAATTGTTGACGCACCAGTCGTCAATGTCAATGGCTGTCACGGGGCCGGCTCCGCGCATGGAGGCCAGGATGGCGAGAATGGAGGTGCCGCATCCCATGTCCAATACCGATTTCCCTTTCAGATCGGCATCCAGCAGTTCGCTGATAATGGAACTGGTTGTTTCATGATGTCCTGTGCCGAAAGCCATCTGCGGATTGATCAGTATTTCATACTCAGTCTTCGGAGTATCTTTGTGGAACGTGCTGTGAATGCAGCAACGGTCACCGATGACGATGGGCTGGAAGAAATTCTTCTCCCATTCCTCGTTCCAGTTTTTGTCCTCTGCTTCTTTCACGGTGTATTCCACTGTGGTGCCGGGCAGGGGGAAACCTGCAACCATTTCTTTCAACGCTTCCTCGTCGAACAACTCCTGTTGGATATAGGCCTGTATGCCTCCTTCGCATTCCACAAAGCTTTCAAAGCCTATTTCTCCCGCCAGTGCGGACACTACATCGTTCACGGTCTCATTGCAGGGATGTGTGGCAAAGGTTACTTCTAAATATTTCATGCTGTTTTGGTTTATTCTATTACTTTACGGAGCAATGCCTCCATTTCATTCTTGAAGATTCCCGCTTCATGCACTTTCACGCCGTCCACATAGAAGGTGGGGACGTAATAATAATCGTACTGGTCGGCCAGTTCGGACTGTTGGGTTTCTTCTATCATTCTATCTCTATGGGGCGGAATTCGGGATGTTCTTCTTTCAGTTCTTCAATGTAGCGCAACGCTTTCTTGCAGAACGGGCATCTTTCCTGATAAAACAATTTCACTGGTTTCATGATGGGTACATATTTTTAGGTTTATATTTCTTCGCACACCGGCATATCCATCCCTTTTTAAAGGGTAGTGTCAAAGATAACTTCTTTTCGTTACTTTCACAAACAAACCATCCGGCTTTTTGTTTCACACTGTTTTTTCTTGCTATAAGGTTGGATGCGGAAATAATTCAATTGGCATTTTTCCCTTCTCCGGTTTCTTTTTTCCGGTTTCAGCATCTTTTTCTTGCTTTTCTTTCTTGTAATCTCTAAATTTGAAACAGAGTTGAAAGAATCGTTAACTTAATGATAAATTTGTTTAATTTATGTAGGACGTATTCTTGAATCAGTTCTAAAGACAGGGGATAATGAATCACTTAAAAGGGAATAGATTATGAGTTTATTTTATAAAGAAGAACACACTACTTGTTATCATTACACAATGCTTGCATCTGCAAACTTTCAGATACTTCATTTTAACGTGAGCCATTTGCCGCAGCTGATAGAGGTGGACCGGTCGGTATTGATTTTCCTTTTGTCCGGCGAGGCGCGGGTTACTTGTAACAACTATAGAGACCGGCATCAGCGTGAGGGGGAAATGCTGCTGCTTCCCTGTAACAGTTGCTGTTACGTTAAAATAATAAAAGAATGCACTATTATAAGCTGCTCGTTTCTGCCCAACGTTGATTTTTGCAGCAGCTTTTCGTTCCATGATCTGGCCAGGTATATACCGGAAAATTATAGCTATGATTTCCCGTGCTGCCTGTACGCGAGAGGGTGGCCCAATGCATGACCTTGCTGAGGCAATGTTTGCAGGATGGGGTGAGTTGCGCTCATTACCACACGTTGAAAGAGCGGGAACTGTTCATCCTGCTGCGTGCCTATTATAGTAAGGAAGAGCTGGCGGTCTTTTTCTTTCCTTTACTGGGAAAGGATGTGGACTTTAAAGATATGGTGCTGATGAATTACCGTTCTGTCCGGCATATCAATGAATTTGCGGAATTGGCCCACATGAGTACGGACACTTTCAAGCGTCGTTTTAAAGATGCTTTTGGCGAGCCTGTGCACAAATGGATGACTCAGCGTAAAGCGGAATTGATATACAGGGACATTGTGCTGGGACAGAAAACATTTGCGGAGATATCTATAGAACATGACATGTCCTCGCAAGCTTATTTGAGTACTTTTTGTAAACGGCATTTTGGCGATACACCGCAGAATTTGAGGGAAAGCAGTTCGTTTGATACGGTTTTAAATTTACGAACTTAGTCTTGTTTGCGCTGAAATTGTAAACCTTTGCACCAAAATGATAAGTCTTGCTTGACTGGAAACAAGTAATTTTGCCGGCGGGGAATAGAAAGAGAATCGCATCGTCTTTTCTTAGGTGACATGAGGGTCTCTGATAGACTGTTCGGATCTTTCTCCAGACTATAAAATACGGTAAATGAGAAGAATTTATATTGTTTCAGTGTTAGCGGTTGCGCTGTTTGTGGTCAAGACATCGGCGCAGAATACAGCGGTCAAAATCAATGGACTTTACGGGCTGGCTACGACTTTGAATGCCGGTGTGGAGATGGCCTTGAATGATCAAATGACTGTGGAACTGGCTGCCGCCTACAATCCTTGGACCTTCAGCGGCGGCAAGAAGATGCGCTTCTGGCTGGTACAGCCCGAAGCGAAATACTGGTTTTGTGAAAAGTATGAAGGACATTTTGCCGGGGTTCATCTTCATGGGGCGCAATATTTCGGAGGATTCGGCAAGAAACGTTACGATGGTTATCTGGCGGGAGGAGGCTTCACTTATGGCTACGACTGGATACTTTCCCCTCACTGGAATCTTGAGGCGGCTTTGGGCATAGGCTATGCTCATCTTTGGTATAAGGAAAGCGAGCGCATTCCTTGTCTGAAATGTTATGAGCGCAAGCGTAAGAATTATTTCGGACCTACCAAGGCGGCGGTATCCATTGTTTATCTTTTTTAAACTTGATGTGGCGTATGGGAAAGAAGAAATATTTATATGGTCTGGCTTTAGGGCTTGTGGCAGGAGGATTGTTTGCCGGATGTGCTGTCACCGGACAGCCGTTGTCAGAGAGAAGAATGACCTCCGGCCCGTATATCCTGACGCCTGACAGCACCAACCGGCTGCAACTGGATTTTGTCTTTCATATTCCGGAAAACTATATAAAGAAGAGAAACCGGCTGATTGTCACGCCGCAATTATGTCATGGATCGGAAGTGAAAGAGGAGTATCTGCCGGTGGTGCTGGACGCGCCTGTCTTCCGTCAGAAAATGCTTCGAAAGCAAGTGCTGGAGCAGGAGACCGATCCTTATGAGGCATGCGTACGGAAGCCGGAACGGGGAAATCAAGCCTTTCACTTGCCTTACAGGCAGACGGTACAGTTGCCCGAAGGAGTGGAGAACGGACGGATAGTGGCGGTGGTCACTACAGATGGATGCGGGGCTTGTACAGGGTTGGATACGGTTGAGGTCGCCTTTGTTCAGAATCTGGTCCCATTGACGGAGGACACATGGCGTCTGCCGGTTGAAAAGCGGGAGTTTGTGGTGCGTCCCAAAGTAAGGGAAGGAAGTGGGGAAGCCCGGTTACAGTTTGCTATCAATCAGTCGGATATAGACCTGTCAATGGGGGATAACCGTCAGGAAATGGAGGGGATGCTTCATACCTTGCAGCCGATTGTGGAGGATACGCTGGCGGTGCTTGATGCCGTCACTATCACAGGGCTGGCTTCTGCCGACGGTTCGTCAGCATACAATACGGCACTGGCACGTAACCGTGCTCTGTCCGCAAAGAATTGGCTTGCCGGAGAGTTGGATCTGGATGCTGCCGGGCGGCAGGTGTTCCGTGTCAGCTCCCGTCCCGAAGGGTGGCAGCCGGTACTGCTGGCCATGACTGCCGCCGGAGACAAAGACTCGGTGGCGGTAAAGAATATACTGGAGACTTATGGAGACAAGGACGAGGATGTGCACGAACGGTATATCCGCCGCCTTCCCTGCTGGAACCGTATCAAGAAAGAGTATTTACAAAAGGACCGGAAGGTGGCTTATATCTATACATATACGATGAAAAGTTTTACAACCGATGCTCAGTTGCTTGCTTTGTACGAGTCTCGTCCCGATGCTTTCAATGAAGAAGAGTTGTTGCGGGTAGCGGCTTTGAAAAAGGGCGGGGAGGAAAAGATGGAAGTATATCGTACCATTCTTACCTACTTCCCCCAGTCGGAAGCGGCGGCTAGTGATTATGCCTCTATTTTGATCAATGAGG
This sequence comes from Phocaeicola sartorii JCM 17136 = DSM 21941, assembly GCF_000614185.1. GTDB lineage: Bacteria > Bacteroidota > Bacteroidia > Bacteroidales > Bacteroidaceae > Phocaeicola > Phocaeicola sartorii. The sequence goes on from NZ_BAKM01000040.1 coordinate 16,214, forward strand.
GGAGATTGAAGGAAGCCAGAGAGGTGTTGACCTCCTTGGCGAAACATTCGCCCCTGGTGACAAACATGCTGGCGGCTACCCATGCGTATGCCCATGATTATGAGAAGGCGGCGGAGCTGCTTCAGAATATCGACTTGCCTTCTGCCAAATACAACCTGGGGCTGGTCAAGGCGCGTCAGAGGAAACTGCATGAGGCTTATGCGCTGCTCAAACCGTTTGTCGACCTGAACAGTGCCATCATAGCGCTCAGTGTGAATGAGAACAACCAGGCGGAGAAAGTGCTGGAGCGGCTGGACGACGAGTCTTGCAAGGCGGAGTATGTCCGTGCGCTGCTGGCGGCCCGTTTACATAAGAGGAGTGAGTTTTACAACCACCTGGAGGCGGCGTGCCGTGACAACCGTCTGCGTAAGCGTGCGGTCGATGAGCCCGACTTTGTACCCTATAAAAAAGACAACCGGTTCAGGATGCTGGTTCATAGAAAACACTAAAGACGGTTAGAGAGGATGAAAAAGATGGTTGGTATGCTTCTTGGGTTGATGCTGGTGTGCTGTTCGTGCCTGCGCGATGAGATACGTCCCTGTCCGCCTTTGCAGGTAAGCATCGGGGTAAAGGACAAGAACTATTTCAATGTGGACGATGTGGAAAGACAGGGGCTTGCCTCCCGGCTGGATGAGGATTTGCCTTTCCGTAGCTATGTATCTACGCTTTACTGTGCTTTGTATGAGCTGGAAAGTGGCGAAAAGGTGGAGGTGAAGCCTCACATGGAGGTGGACAATGAGGAGAAGATACAGCGGATTACCTTTTCGGATCGGTTGCCGTTTGGTAGGTACCGGATGGTGGTATGGGGGAACTTGCGTGACGAGCGTCCGCTGGAAGGCGATGCTACCGATGCTTGTCTGGAAGAGCACGACGCCTCTTTGCAGGATATTTATGTGGCGGCGGACACGCTGGAGTATGGCTATGCCGCCTACCGCCATACGGTGGAGCTGGAGAGAACCAAAGGAAAACTGATTGTGTTGGCGGAGAATATGCCTTTTCCGGTGGCAGCTTCGGTCAAGGAGGTCAGCCAAGTGTATAGTTTTGTGCAAAGCGATTTGCAATATGACGAGGCGATTACCCACCGGACGCATACGCCGTGGGAAGATCCGTACCGGATGCTCACCGAAACGCTGATGGGACCTTCCGTAGAGGAGGACCGGTCGGTGTTGGAAGTGGACTTTCTTCCGGAAGAACCCGGAGGGGGAAGGGCGTCGCCGGAAAATATCCATATCACGATAAACCGCAATGAACTGGCGGTGGTGAAGTATGTATTTACAGGCAAGGGGTTTGAAATATACGTATTGGTGAACGACCGGTGGGAAGCGCAACATAATATGGATATAGATTGACTATAACAGTTCATTTCATTTATAACTAAAAAATAAAAGTATGAGAAAAATTAATTTGTTCAGTGCCGCTGTATTGCTGGCACTGGGGGCATCTGTTGCATCATGCAGCGATGAAAGTGGTCTTGTAGACAACTCGAAAGTGGAAGTTCCCGAACTGAAAGGGGAGCAGGAAGTGGTGTTGAAAGTAGCCAGTGCGGGCGATGGACTGGTGTCTCGCGCAGGACGTCCTCTGTATAGCTCGGAAGCGGCTCAGAAGATTGACAAGGTGAAGATTGTCATTGTAAAATGTGCACCGGGTAATCCTGCTCCTACTTACACTGTAGTTGCCTCAAAGCTGATAGAGGATTGGATGAATGTCAGTCAGGATTATGCCACAGGAGGACACGGAAAGCAGTACACATGGAGATTGGGTGCGGATGAAAAATTGGAATATGATGAGAGTTCGCAGGATACTTATATGGTATATGCCATCGGGTACACCAATGCCGGATTGTATAAGACTTCATTAGATAATTTTGAAAATTTAACAACTGGTGATTTTAATTGGGTCTCCTCTGCATTAACAGCTGAGAACTTGGCAGCCCTTGATTTAGGAGAAGAAGTCTTTGCCGGTTCTTTGGAAAATCTGACGATAGACAAAGAAGGAGGTTTCACCATTAAAACGGGGGGAGAAAATGTATTGACTTTGCATCGCCAGGTATCGGGTATTACCGGTTATTTCACTAATGTACCTACTTTCCCGGCTGGAAAACAGGGAGATGTTTTAGGTGTGAGTGAAGACAATTATCTAGCTTATACCAAAGGTTTGAAGCTTCAGTTGGTTTCTTCCAATGCTAATGATCAAATTATCTTTGCCGGTTTTAATTCAAGTTTTCAAGAAACAGGTAAAGATGTGAAGTATATCGTGAATGGTTCACAGTCAGGAGAATGGAATGATAAAAATAGTGCCCTTAAAACTAAATTTGATGAGCCTAATCAATCTATCGGTGCTTACAAAATCTATGAAATAAAATTGGAATCTTGGTTCCCCCAAGGAGATACTTCTAAAGACGGTTATCTAGGTACGCTGGATGCTTATGATGAGCAAGGTAACCCTAATGATAACTGGGTAAGCCCTTATGGAAGTGGAAATACAGTTGATTTCCGGCCGGGTTCTGTCTTTGCCGGTAAGTTCGTGATTCCGTTTACCAAAGTACCCAACACCAAAACATTGGAATTGCAGTTGGTGGCAACTAAGGAATTGCCGGCTACTGCTAGTGCAGGCGATGCCACTTCTTTAGCAGACAATCCTATTGTAGCAGCAAATACCATCATCAAATCATGGAGAATCAATCTTTCTTCCACTGATGAACAGCTAGGTACTACCGCTGCCTCCAACCATGTGGAAGTAGTACAAAAGGATGGTATTCCAGCTGTACTTACAGGCAATAATTCTGAGGAAAAATTCGATTCATACAGTATTGTCCGCAACCACCTGTATGGAGTCGGAGTGAAATCTACCGACGGTTACGATCCCGACAAAGACAAACCGGAAGATTTGTCTAAAGGCCAGACTTTGATTCTGAAAGTCAATGACAACTGGGAATTGATACACAAGATGGAGATTGAATAATCCGTCCCCTTTTTGAAACAGGTTTTATGGTATCGGAAGAAGCTTTTTCTTCCGGTACCATGAATTCTATAAAGAAAACCGATTGAAGAAAGATACCATTAGCCGAAAGTTACGAATGAGAATATTAGTCTATATCCTTATGTATGGAGTCTTACCCTTTGTATGCCTGTCTTGCACAGAAGACATTCAGCCGGAAAAGGATAAGAAGCACGAGGCCGTGTTGTGGCTGGACTTTGGAGCGGAAGGAGCCGGGAAAGGCGGCCGCAGTGTCTTGTCCAGTGCCGAGCCGTTGCAGCATGTCACCACCGCCTGTCTGTATATCTATAAAGGAACCGGGGATGATGCGTCGCTGGTGGCTTGCGAGAATTTGGGCTGGATAGAAGGGACTTATACGAAGAAATACAAAATACGCTATATGCTGGAGGAAGGACAAAGCTATACATTGATGGCGGTAGGAATGGACAAGGAATCGGCTACTGCTTACCAATGGCCGGCGTTGCCGGACGAACCGTTGCCCGGTGATGTGAAGCTGGGAACTTCCAAAGCCGTGTTCAATGAAGCGGGAGGGGCAACCCTCGCTAACCTTGCGAAATCCGAGTTTTTTGTGGGAACGGCTCTCGCTGTTTATCAAGGAGGAGTGCTCATGCAGCAGCATACCGGCAATGCCGACACCGGCAACGAAGTGCGGATAGAAATGAAACGCCGCACAGCCGGTATTCTGCTGTATGTGAAAGATATACCTTGTACCATCAATGGAAAAAAGACCACCCGCATGGAACTGGTACTGGGCAGCCAGCAACGCAGCGAACTGGTGCTGCGCCGTAAAGAGGCTTCCACCTCCACCCCCGAAGAAGTGGTCTTGGAGGAAACCGGAGCCACCTTTGCCTCCGGCAGCGAGAACTTGATGAACATCCCTTTCCCCTCCGAAGGCTATGTGGAGAACGGCACGTACCAGATTGCGCCTCCCGCCCCGGGAAGCGGGGTGCAGCGATTGCCCAATACCCTGCTGAAAGGCGTGTATCTGTTACCCCTTGAAAGAGAAAGCGGCGCCACGGACGCTACGCTGACCTTGCATATCTATGGAGAAAACGACAAGCTGCTGAAAAGCTTTCCCGTGCAGGAGAAAGACGGAAAGGCAGTATTCGATGTGGCAAGCAACCACATTTACAGCATCGGCATCAAATGGATGGATAACAACACGGAGAACGATGCCCCCATCAGTTTGTCGGGAGATAAGATCATCCTCGATGTAAAGGACTGGGAGGAAGTGACCGACGAGGTAATCTTCCCCAATCCCGATGCGCTGGCAGGACTGAAACCGGAATTTAATCCGAATAACTATATTTTCAATTCCATAGACCACACCGACATTATCATTAATGCCGTATTGCCGGATGACAACACCGACAATTGGAACGTGACGATACTGAATGTGGGTGCGGACGAGCAAACGACGACCAACTGCGACTGGCTATGGATACGGCCTTATGGTTCGGAGGATAACTGGGAGCACAGTTATTCCTCCCCTGTGCCTACTTCCAAGAAGATGGAGCTGTTCATGAACCATTATGCGGTGAAAGCTCCGTATGCGGAAAAACCGGCCGGAAGCATTACAGCCGATGATATCCGGCAGGATTACCGTACCGCCCGTATATTGCTGACTGCCGGTGGGCATTCTTACACCTTGAACATACGCCAGTATAATGCCATCACCGTAAAGTATTGGAATGAGGAAGAAAAGAAGGATTATTATGCCGGTTTCTCTCGCTTGGATTATGGGGATGAATATGATAGGGAGAGCGGAGAGAGTCTGGGCAAAGCCGAAGTGCATGGCTGGGGATATTTTGAATCAAAAAACGACCTTTGTTATGTAGGATATAAGTGGAGTGACTATGATGGCTTGACAAATTGGGAAAATATAGAAAAAAAGGATGCATGGAAGAGTGTTTGGAAAGGATCCGCCTTGCAGATCTGTCATCATCCGTTTAAGGAAGTCAGCGGAAACGCCCTTGTGGAATCTACCGCGCAAGATGCTTGCTGGTTCTTTCCTTCTATCGGGGAGATGGCCGGACTTATCTCCATGGATAAGCCACTCCGTCCGGATAATCAGGAGGTATTGAACCTGCGGCGGGATGAGTATTATTGGAGCTCTTCTCCGGATGGAATAGGGTATGACTCTTATCGTATCAAGGCGGACGCTGCCGGAAAATGGGAAGATGTGGACAGAGGGGGCAGAAATGGGTGGAACGGCCCCTATATCAATCTGCATTATTTGCGGCAGGCATGTCGGTTGAAGTAATCAGGATGTAAAAAAGAAAGTGGAAGTAAGGATATGAAGAATGGAATAATCGGCAATCCGGTGTTTGGGTTGTGCACACTGATACTGTGGTGTCTTGCATTTACTTGCTGCACGGACGACTGCATGGAAGAGACCGGAGGCAGCAACTATGCGCAAGGCAGGGAAGTGGCGGTTTGCCTGGTACAGGCGGAACAGCCGGTCATTGTTACCCGTGCGGCAGGCGGAAATGAAACAACCTTGGAAAATGTGGCGTTGTTCATATTCAAGGCCGATGGCATCCTGTTGTCCTCCTTGTCGCAAAACCTGAACGGAGCGAATTTTGTCAATTGTTATTTGCCCGAAGGCAGTGCTAAAGTCTGCGCGGTGTGTAATGCCGAAGACCCTGCCGCCCTGATAGAGACGGTAAAGTCTGCGGGAGGCACCGAACAGGCTTTCCATGACCTGACTGTCACTACGGAAACCATAGCGGGTGTATATCGGGAAGGGTGCTACGTCATGTCGGGGAGCACCACCGAGAACGTGTCGGTCACCAATATCGGCAACCCCAAGACCATCACAGTTCCCATGGTCCGCCTGGCGGCTTATCTGGATTTCACCATCCGATTTGATCCGCAGATGCCGGGCGAAAACTTTAAAATCAGCAAGGTGACAGCCTGCAACCTGCCCCGCAGGAGTCGGATTGTGGAGACGGAGCAGGTCGATACGCTGGTGTCCTGCACAGAGGATGCCGTCTATCAAGATTCCCAGACCGGTGCGGCTGCCGATTACTTCTCGGAGCGTCTTGCCGTCACTCGCGACGCGGTGGATGCGGATACCTATCGCACCTCCCTGCGCATGTTTGAAAACCGGAGGGGAGGGATTACCGACGAAAAAGGAAACACAACCTATTGGCCTGAACTGGTCGCTGAAAAAGATAAATGGCTGCGGCAGATTCGCAAGAAGAAAGTCATGGAACAAGAAGGATTTCACGCGGCCACTTACCTGCTGATAGAGGGCGTGTACGAACAGAACCAGCACACGGTTTATGAAGTGAAGTATTATGTGTATGTGGGAAAGGACAATTACAAAGACTTCAATGTCCTGCGCAATCACAAATATACGTGTACCGTCACCATCCGTTCGGTGAATGAGGTAGATAGCCGGATTGAGTCCGGTCTGATTTCCGAAATGAGCATCTACCCCTCCCTGAAGGACGACGAGAAGCTGGATGCGCATTGCAATGCCACAGAGATTTTGCTGTACGCTCCCGAAGCCTGGGAGATGGAGGTGTCGGCCCCCGACCGGACTCCGTGGCTGGAATTGTCCACTTCCGCCTGGTATCAGCCCGCCATGCTGGGAGAGCCCCATGCGCAGGGAAAGAAAGCCTCCTTCCGCCTGTCGGGCCATGCCGGGTTGCAATACGTCTATATTCATACGGATGAGTATGTGCCCGATTTGGACAAGCCGGAAGATAATATCCACCACCTTGCCGACCGGCAGGGAACCATACGCTACCGCTCGGGCGACAAGGAGTGGAAGACATACACTGTCACCCAACAGCCCGCGCAGCTGGTGGTGCTTGAGATGTACGACGCCAACAAGGTGCAATGGATAAAGGATGTCTATTATGTGGAGCGGAAACTGGAGAAAAAGAACATAGAATGGGGCTTTCTGACGTATTGGAGCCTCACCATGGACAACCTGATTTCTACCGGACAGTGGGACGGGCTGTCCAATACCCGCAAGCTCTACCAGATGGCTCTTTATGGAGACAAGGAAGCGCCTCCCGGCTGGCTGGCCGATTTTCCGGGTGACGAAGAACCTGCCTATCCGGCTTATACCGCAACCGGCATCTTGCCCGATGATGTGGCGGTGGGCTATGCCGTGAACAAGAACCGCGACCGCAATGGCAATGGAAAGATAGATTACGATGAGGTGTTGTGGTATATGCCTGCCATCTGCGAGTTGCAGCAACTGTATGAAGCCCTGAAAAGCTATTCCGGCACGGATGCGCTGTTCGATTCGTCTACCGAGAAATTCCATTCGTCCACACCGTCGGCGGCAGGACCCGATGCCGAGAACCCCGGGCGCATGTATTACCTGAAGATGGCGGATGGCGACCGTTCGCTGGCCATGCGTAACCGCCAGTACAATGTGCTGTGTTGCAGGCGGCGGGGCGGATGGCGAGGCAATGAGAACGCAGGGGGCGGAGGAACGGTGGAACTGCCGGACGGTGGATGGAACGAAGACCATGATGTGTTACCCAAGTCTGTTACTGAAAATAAATAAAGATAGAAAATGATGAAACCTGTTTGTTGGATCGTTGGAATAATGATTCCTTTCTTGCTGGCGGCGTGTGAAGAGAAGCGTCCGCTTGCCGGTGGGGGGGAACCCGGCTCATTGACTTTCAAGGTGATGAACCGGACAGGGACGGAGACGGTTGCCTCTCCTTCGGTGGGGCAGGGGGTACGGCTCTATGTGGCCGACCGCCGTCCGGAGATGAATGACTGTCCGCTGTATTGTCCGCAGGAGTGGCGTTACGATTTGACCACCGGCGGCGGAGCGGTCACTTACACGTTGAGTGATATGCTTCCCCAGTGGTATAAGATGGCTTTTATCTGCGCTCCGCAGTTGGACGGTGTGTTCCCGTCTATAGAAGACCATGATTTTACTCATTTATATATTGATTATTCTCCCGTTCTGCAGCGTAAGGTCCAGCAACCTGCTGAAGATTTAGCCGTGTACAGACAGGTGATGGACCGGTGGCTCAAGGCGGGGGAAACGGCATTGACGGAGGATGTCGTCCTGTCCCGTCTTACCGGAAGGCTGGTGATTGACATGGGGATTCTGAAAGACCAGTTCGAGCATCCGGTGGAAAAGATAGAAGTGCGGTTGAGCGATATCCTGTCCCGTCTTTACCTGCGCGATGAGGCGCAAGGCTGATTCTGGCGGACCATCCGCAGAATTATGTATATGGCGGCGAAGCCGTGGAGTGGGACAGTGACGCCCCTTACTCCATCTGCATGAACCTGCTGCCTCAGCAGCTGACGGGCGGCTCCATTCACGTATTTTATGCCGACGAAAGCCTTCCACCTTCCGTCTTTCCTTTGGTCGACGAGGAAGGCCAATCCTTTGTTTCCGTGAAGCGCAATACCATCACCACCCTTTATTTCAACGGTATGGAAGATTCCGAATTTGAAGTGCGTTATGCCGGGTTCAATGAAAACGACGCCCACATCGGTGTGGACGATGACCGATGGGACGGATGGCAGCCTTTTGATCATCCGGCAGCCACCGGCGAAGCGGAGGGGGCATATATCATCGACTATACCGTGGGCGGTGGAACATCCTTGTCGGCCCGTGCGGGGGGGATGCCCGACCGCCGCATACAGTCGCTCATTTATTTACTGTATCAGAAACAGCAGAAAGAGGAGTACCGTCTGGTCAAAAAACGCCGGATTCCCGACATTCCCGGGTCCTGTTGGCCGCTGAGCCGTGAAAACGGGATGACTTGGGCGCAGCGCGAGGCCTTGAAAGACACACTGGTGACAGGCCATGCGTACAGGGCGGTATTTGTAGCGAATACCGACAACCATTTCCTGGCAGACGGTGTCACCGCCGAGCAGGTGCTTTTTCAGGTGGATTTGCCTGTCGGCGAAAACGATGGCAGTCTGTATTCGGACGCGCGTCTGGTGCTTCCCTCCCGGGCTTTTACGGACGAGAACATGTTTTACCTGGCGGTGGCGGACATTGTGCAGGATGCTTCCGACCCGCACCGCGTGCCTAGCAATTGCGGGGTCACGTTGCAGCGGATGGTCACGCGGACGGATGTGAAATGCAGTTCTGTGCCCGGAGATGATGCGCTCGGAACGCTGATCCAATCCGGAGTCTATGTCGAACTTCTGCAAGCGGGCGGCGCGGTACACGATGGTTACCAGGCGGAGGTTTCCAAGCTGCTGGCTGATGGTTTATGCTGAGTGGGGAATTTCTTATTCAAACAGGGGAGTTCAAGAATTTGGTTAAAGAGGGCTTGAATGCCGTTTTAAGTACGAAGGAAGGAACGTCTCCCGACGCCATGACGATAGGCGGACGGATACAGGCCGGGCTGCTGGCCGATTTGAAATCCTCTTCTCCCGCCACGTTACCGTGCTTTGACTGGACATCGGCGCAGACGGCCACGATAGGTTATGCGGAAGGTACACGTGCCAATGAACTCAGTTTTGACAGGGTGGCGGCCTACAATGCCGCTTATGACTCCCGTCCGGCGGTTTATCCCGTAACGGAAGGGGCTTTCTCCATCTGTTCCTTGGGGTCCAATCCCGGGGAGACCGCCCAGAACCGACTGGTTTCAGTGACCTTGAATCACGGGGTCTTATTGGCCGGCATCCCCGTTCAAACCAACCAAGGGGGTAACGAGTGGTATGAGGTGCAATGCCAGCCGTTTGCCGAATTACATTATGAAGGTTCGGGAATGAGCGTGCCGGATGGGACCAGAACCTTGAAGGTGACGATTGACTGGGAGGCCGTATTGAATTTAGAGCATGAGGTGCCTCCTCCGTTAACGGGCTATGAAGCGTTCCGGACGGCACTGGATGCTAAAATAGCCGAAGTATATCCGGGCAATACCCTGAACAGGTTCCAACTGGCATTGCCTTATCCTAACCTGTCGGTTCAGGACACCTATCGGTGGGTGCACAGCTGGACGACAACCAAGATTAATCAGTAAAAACGAAGATAGATGGATAAAATGATCAACTTACTGAGTGTGCTGTTCTTTTGTGGCATTCTTCTTGCCTCTTGTCAGGACGAGGAGATACCGGCATATTCCGATGTGTCCAGAGCCGCTTCAGATACTAAAACTACATATACCGGGGGAAGCTTGAAACAAAATGCCGATGGCACGTGGCAGGCGAGTTCCCGTGTCCCTCTGATAGGTCCCGGGCGCATTGTCAATCTGGTAGGAAACGGCTTGCTCAGCGCCGTGGGTTCGGGAGATTGCAAACTGGGGAATCTGATGGATATTGACCTTACGAATGCGGCGTCTTTCAGTGGATCGCTGCTGGCGGTGGAACTCGGTGTTCCGATTGTTTCCGTCAAAGATATGTACCGCGTGTACAAGGCCGGACAGAAAGCCGGATTCATTTACCGGCCGAATGCCCAAAGCGGCAAGCTCTTGGGAGCGGAGGTATTGAAGGGCTTTTGGCTGGAGTTTTATAGAGAGGGGGTAAAGGTGGGTTCGGCCGCTTCGGGTGGCGGCTCGGGAGGAGTGCTGGGCCTGGACTTGCTCACACTTCCATCTACCGGAAAGGGGGATTTGGAGTGTGAGATTGCCGCTACTTGTGACGCGGATTTTGATGAGGTGAGAATGGGGACGATCAAAGTGGATGTGAACCTGCTGGATGCCATTGAGGTATGCTATGCATTCGTGGGGGATAATCCCGAAATTCCGGCGGTGACCGGAAATTCTTGGTTTGATGACGGGGCAGGACTCAGTGTTCCCGATAAATTTAATGTGGTAGATGCGGAGAATGTGATTGATCCGGACAAACATGCTACGTATGAGGATTTTATTGTGAGCCCTTCTCATTCAGTGACGGTGGATTTCGGAAAAGATATTCCGGCAAATTACGAGGTAGGTTTCTATTTTAAAGGATCTGAACTCCTTGGCCTGGATGTGCTTGCAGGCAGTACATCGCTTTCGTCTTATTCATCGGAAGGAGAAAAGTTGCAGACAGCGGGCGGCAACCTGTCTGTGTTAAGTTTGAAATTATTGTCGGGTGGCCGACAGAAAATAAACATGGTAGCCCAGAATCCTTTCCGGCGGGCGAAACTTCACTTACCGGGGGGAGTGAAAATAGGTGGTGGCGAGATTTACAATGCCTATCTGCGTAAACCGGTAGAGCTGGACCCCACCAACTTCTTCTCCATGGCCGGGGGGGAAACCACACGGAATTATTATAATCTGCCTGTGCCGCAGAAGGGGACTGTGACGTATGAGCTGGTGGAACAGCCGGCAGGCGCCTCGGCCGCTGTCTCTCCGTCCGGTAAACGGGTGGTGGGCATGCGTGTGCTGGGCGATTACAAGATACGCGCCACGTATCGTATCCACATAGACGGCACCGAGCATCTGGACAAGGAACTGGTGCAAGAGGTGGTGGTGACAAAAACGGTGGCTGCTGCCACCACGTGCAACCAATGGATTACCCATACAAGCCGTGGGGCGGTGGTCACTTCACCGGTGGATCATGGCAGCGGCTGTCTGCTTTGTCTGCCTTTGGGAACGGAAGGGGTGAACAATATCGTGGACGATGATTATACCAATTACCAGACCTATACGGGCTTGCTCGATTTGGCGTCGAATATTCCCGTGACAGCCATCCGGATGGATACTCCCGTCACTCCTTCGCAGGAAGGCGGCAGGGTGCGTACCGGCTTTGTGCTGCAAGCCTCGAAGAAGTTGCTCAACCTGGGCGCGTTGCAATTCTTCCGCATCCGGCTGTACAAAGGCAATACGGAGGTGGATAAAGGAACGGCCGATGAAAACGCTACGGTATCAGTGGGGTTGCTGGGCAGTGATGAAGGAAAGATACGCTATAGCATAGAAACCGACCGGGAGTTCGACCGCATCGAACTATGGACTTCGGGAGTGCTGGATTTGGGACTAGTGAAGCAGTTGCGCATCTATGGGGCTTTTTATGAGCCGGCTGATGCGGCGGACTGTGAGAACCTGTCCATAGGGGATGCCTGCATGGAGATGATGAATCCCGTCAATGCAGGGCTGGATATTGACTACGAGCATCTGGAACTGGGTTTCGGCCTCTTGGGAGTAGGCAATGTGTTTGCCGACCTGGAGCATATCCTGGACGGTGACAAAACATCCGGTGCGCTGAGCAATACTACCTTGGGACTGCTGTTGGGTTCCACCATGCATTGCGCTTCCATCCGGTAGAGGGTAATCAGACCGTCGGCGTACTGCTGAAAACCACCGGCTCCATAGCGAATGCCGATGTGATAAGCGCCATGACGGTGAAACTCTTTCACGGTTCGGTGCCGATAGCCGACACCGGAACAGGGGGAGTGGCGGATGTCGATGTCATTTCGCATGGAGGATATACCACCATCGAACTGACCCCCTTTACCACGGTGGACCGGGTGGAAATCACCACCGGTTCGCTCTTGTCCGCTTTGAAGGACGCCAAGGTGTGTGGTGTGTTCCTGCGTCCCGATACGGACGGGGACGGCATTCCCGACTGTGCGGAAGACGAAGGAGAGGACGAGTCGGAAGACCTTGCCTATGTAGGCATATCCGAACATCAGTGCGAAGCGCGTGACGCTGCCGGAGCGAGGACAGGCAAAGGCACGGTGAGCGTGTACGTGTCGGGCGGCAAGCCGGGTACCTCCTATACCTTGTTCTATTATGCCGTGGAAGGTGTGGAAGCCGACGGACAGCAACGCACGGTGACGGTCCCCTTGCAGGAGAAAAACGGGAAAAGATATTTTGAACTGGAATTGCCGGTGGGTGAGTATTATATAGGTATAGGAGATGCCTCTCCGCAGGGAAGGGCGGTGTATAACGGTGCTCATGCGGTGGTGCATCCTCTGCAGACTCTCTGGCTGGGGACGGTGGATACCGGCTGGAACACGTGGGGCAATTGGTCGGAAGGCAGTCCGTGGGGATGTACGGATGTCATTATCCCGTCTCCTTCGGATTCCCCGGCGATAGCGTGGTTCAACGGACAGCATCCCGACGCCACTCCGTTGCGTTTCGGAGGGCGTTATCCGGTATTGGCGGAGCAAGCCGAAAACCAGTGTGCCGGCATTCATTTTGAACCGGGTGCCGAGGTGGTGCATACCCATCGCCTCACGTATGACGCCGCCTGGGTGGACTTTATCCTGCCGGGAGGCGGTTACCGTTTGCTTTCCGCCCCGTTGAAGGAGATGGCTACAGGCGATCTGTTTGTGGGGACACCGACGGGCGGCACTTCTGTGCCCGATACTTATTTTACACGCTGGACGGATGCCAATTATCCGGTAAACCGTTTCTATCCCCGTATTTACCAGCGTTTCTGGAGCAAGTCCACTTATGGGATGACCGCTTCCAACACCCCCACAGCCGTGGGACCGGGAGAAACCCATTGGACTGCGCCGTTCAATGCCGTGCGGCAACGCTATGACATGGGTTGCGGTTTTTCCGTCCGTCCCGGCGCCGAGACGGACAACGGACAGTACACTTTCCTGTTGCCTAAATACCATTCCCAATATTGGTATTACAAACCGGACGGAAATCCGACCTCCATTTACGAAGACCTGTCGGTAGCCACGTCGGACGATGCAGCCATCCGGACGGGGCGCGGCGGGCGTTTTATCTATGAACCGGAAACAGGCACGCCTGCCATGCCGGTATCCGTCGAACTGAAGAATGAGGCAGGTACGGACTTCCTGGCGGGAAATCCCTTCATGACCCATGTCAACATCGCCCGTTTCCTTGCCGGGAACTCCGCCTCCGTGGCTTCAATCAAACTGGAGGACGGAGCGGGAGGATATGTCTCGCTGAGGGCCGATGGCAGTGGCGGGGTGACTTCCAGCGACGGACAGACCTATACCTCCATCGCCCCCCTGCAAGGTTTTCTGGTGGAAGGCAAGGGAGAAACCCGGACGTGCGCCATCACCTATACGGAAGCCATGCTGGAATCCGGTGCCCTCACGGCAAGGGCGGTTCACCGTTTCGTCACACCGGGAAGCGGCGGAAGCCTGTGTATCACCGTCCGCACGCCGGGCGGAGGTTCCTCGTCTTGTCTGGTAGAGATGGATGAGCGTGCTTCCGATGGTGTCCGTCCGGGCGAAGATACTCGGATATTGCTTGACCGTACCACGGGTGGCAGGCGGGTTGCTGTTTATACCCTGTCGGAAGGACAGGCGTTGGACATACAGCGGTTGGGAAGCGGTTCGGGATGCATTCCGGTAGGAGTGTACTGTGCGGAAAAGACGGAGGTCACGCTTTGCCTGGACGGTACGGGGCAGTGGAACAACGGCCGATGGCGCCTGGTGGATACCCGCGATGGCAAGAGCTATATCCTGCGTGGCGGGCTGGAGCTGGCAGCCGGTGGCATGCATACGGACGAGAGACGTTTTTATTTGGAGAAAGTGAAGTGACGGTTACATTAAAATCAGAAGAGTATGTATTTGGGAAAGATCAGTTATTATGGGTGGATGCTTTGTCTGGCAGGATGGCTGCTGGCAGGTTGTAGCGGTGAGAATATGCCGGAGGAGCCGGAAAGCGGAGAACGGGTGCTGGAGTTTGGGGTGCGAAGTCAGGATCTCACGACGCGGACGGTGCTGTCCGGTCCCGATGCCGTGCAGCATGTGACCCGCGTACATCTTTATATCTTCGATGGTGTTTCGGGGACAGCCCGGTGTGTGGCGTCGGAGGAGGTGGACTGGCCTCATTGGGAGGGTGCCGATGGGGGACTGCCCACCCGGGACCGGAAGCATGTGTTGCGCTACAAAGACTTTATGCCCGGCAAGGAATACACCTTCCTGGCGATAGGGCTGGACAATACGCGCCCGTCGGCAGAGGATATACGGAGGATCATTCCGGGGCCACTTATCAGTTGCCTCAAAGCATATCCGTCGGTTCCACGCTGAAAGAGGCCAATGCGGTATTGGCGCCGGGCAAGGGAAGACAGGACATTGCCGGTTCCGAACTTTTCGCAGGCTCCCTTCCGTTGAGGCTGGAAGACTTTGTCAAGGGACGTCCTGTCATCGACTTGTATCGCCGGGTGGCCGGGGTGATGGGCTATTTTGTCAATATCCCTGCCACTATTGAGGGGCGGAAGGTGGGCGCCTTGCAAGTCAGGCTTTATACCGGTCAGAATACGCGGGTGCCTTTGAGGAAAGTTCCCTATAACGGCAGTCTTTTCAGCGATTACATCACTTCCCCGATGGCTTCGGATGCCGGAGGGCGGTGCTGGTGGAAATTCCCGCTTCGGAGTTCGCCGGTTCCCCGTCCGTGGTGAACAGCCGTGGATCGTATGTATTGCCGGCGGCGGCAGCCACAGGAAGAGAAACCACACTGTCATTGGTGCTGGTGGATGAGGCAGGCGGGGAGTTGCAGCGGAATAAAGTGCGTTTGGTCTCGTCGGCCGCTCCGTCCCGCTCCGGAAGGATTGCTCCGCGGGGGGATACAGACGGGGGGACCGGCATCATTGAAGGGGATGATACAATTGACCCCGATCAGGAAAAAGCGTATCACTATCCCATCGTGGCGAATCAGTTTTATAGCATCGGTAGTAAGGATAGTCCCATCGACTTGTCCGATGCCAAAAGGGTTACCGTTACCATCAACCCGATTTGGGATAAAACCATGAGTTGATTTTTTAATGCGGATATGTATGTCTCCCAAAGCAATTTAGTCCTTAATACGTTCAAATTATAGGCAACTCTTGCTAATGCGCAGAAAACGCATTAGCTTTATAAAGAGAAACCCTTATTCAGGGAACCCTAAATAGATCTTGTTTTTTGTATAATACACAACTTTATCGTTGTTTTTTTGTTATAATACTGTATCTTTGCAACATGGTTACGAAAGAAGATGTTGAAAAGTTTTTGAATAATTTCTACTTGAAGGTGAAAGTTTTTGGTATTCGTTTCAGGGATGACCGTGAAAAGAACCGTAATGCCATTTTTGATTTGGAAATCTCACCACGTTTAAGAGAAACGGTGGTTATGTCTTTGGAGTGGAAGGACTATTCTGAAGGCCCTATCATTGATGAATTGAATAATCATGGGGAAATGTGGGTATTTGGCAAGGATGTAAAAGGAACAGAAGTGTATATCAAAATCACAATGGGTGCACCGAACACAAATACAGTCTGTATTTCTTTTCATAAAGCTGAATATCCAATGTCATACCCATTAAAAAATAGTTAGTTATGGAAAAGAACAAACTTGGAAACAATGAACGTTACTTCTCAGAACCGAGAACAGCGACATTCAGAAAGGAACAGTTCGATTATATCCATACCGGAATAATAGACGAGAATGGTGAAATGTGGACCACTACAGAACTTGATGAAGCGAACATTAATCAAGTTTATAATCAATACCGTAAAAAGCACGGTATCCCATTTCCTGATGAAATAATCGAACTTAGAAAACACTATGGGGTCTCATCGGCAAAAATGGCAGAAATACTTGGCTTTGGCATTAATCAATATAGATATTATGAAGATGGAGAAGTCCCCAGTATTTCTAATGCAAGAAATATAATTGCCATCCGAAGCAAGAATATGTTTCTTGATTTTTTGGAAGCATCTTGTGAGACAATAGGAGAAAAGGAATATGCTAAAATATTAAAATACGTCAAAGGGATTGGGGATTATCAGAAGCCTTATCCTGTACCTTCTGTCATGACGGGATATGTATCGTTATCCTTGGTGAAGATAAAAGCGGTCATGCTGTATTTTATCAATAAAATGGATGAGATATATGTAACAAAAATGAATAAATTGTTGTTCTATACGGATTTTCTTTCATACAAGAGACATGGCTATGGCATGACCGGATTGGAATATGCCGCACTTCCTTATGGTCCGGTTCCAGACCAGTGGGGAAAGGTTTATAGCTCTATACCGGAAGTGTCAATGAATGAATGTATTCGATACGAACAGTCGAGTGGAATATTGCTTGAATCCAATGCGAATGCAAATCTCGATATACTTTCAGATATAGAAAAGGAAGTCCTGAAAGATGTATTCCATCGTTTTAAAGATATGAATGCAAAGAAAATCTCACTTGTCAGCCATGATGAGAAAGGATGGATTGATAACAGTGCTCAAAAAGGATATATAAATTACCAATATGCGTTTGACCTTTCAATGCAATGACCTTATCAAAACAGCTTCTTTACCCAATAGAAAGTTGGACACGAAAATGCCCTCATGCCCTCACTTTTGCTGTAACTGGTTTATAATGAACTGCTTATTAGTGGTGGTAGCATCCGTATTAGTGAGGGCATTGCCCTCACTAATGGATGCTTGAAAATAAATTATTCCAACTTGACTACGTGATACAAAGTACCTTTGCTGCTGGCTTTTTGGGGAATGTCCAGCTTGCGGAGAATGCGTCCGAACCAATTTATCTTGTTGATTGACAGCTTCTCACGCGTGTGTTTTTGCAGGTCGTTGAAAATCTCCATGGCGGTCAGCCATTCTGCCTTCTTCTCTATAGTAGCAGAAGAAAAATGACATTTGAATAACTGCTCCAAAGGCGAGATTTGCTCAAATTCGGTGTTGTTTTTCCGCAATACCTCCTCGTTTTCATCATTCAACCAATAGCGTTCGTTCTTATAAAGCAGCTGCATGGCTTGTGCATAGAGTTGGCGGTAGTCTATGGTGACGTTGGTGTCAATAGGGGCGGTCACCTCGATGCAGATGAAACGGCGGCTGCCGGTGGGGTCGGTGAGCAAATCCTTCTGATTGCTGGTGCCGATGAAGGAGGCGTAGCGGCGCAACTCGCGCACGCTGGTCCCGTAAGGTTTGCGCAGGTTGGCTACCGGTTTCTGCAACAGATGCTTCAGGAATCCTTGCTGGTTTACGGTAATCTGGTCGAATTCGTCCAGGTTGATGAGGAAAAAACGTCCCAAGGCACGCTCCGCTTCCTGTTTGCTGCTGAAGTCCAGACTGTCGGCATAGCCGAAACGCAGTTCGGGTGGCAGCAGGATGCGGCAATAGGTGGATTTTCGGAATCCTTGCGCACCGACGAGCAGGGGAGAGGTGCTGTTACCATGCTGGCGGTCCATCCCCCTCCAATGTGCCACCATGCCCAGAAACCAACGGTAAAAAAGTTCCTCCCAATGCGGATTGTCGCAGGGAACAAGCCGGGCGAGTGCGCGGATGCGGTCGGTGCCGTCCCAGCGGGGCAGGTCGCACAGGTATTCTTCTACCGGATTATAAAGCGGTACGAAGTCGGAGGAAAGAAAGCGGTCTATATCCCGGTCCCACACTTGCAGCCCCTCCTTCAGGGCACAAAGGGCGATGCTGTTGCGGATACGCTTTTCCATGGGCTTGAAATAGAAATGGATGGAGTCCCGTTGGCGGTATTCCACCTCGTCCAGCACGGTGTTGAAGCGGAACTCATACCTTCTTTTCAAGAACTCTTCCAGCAGGAAGGTGGCTTCCTGCTCTTTGCTGAGTCCGCCTTTCTCGCCGAAGCCTTTCATTTCCCGGTAGCCGTTGCCGAAAGTCATGCGGATGGTTTCCGTATCCGTTTCGTGAAAATAGTGCATCAGCGTACGCCGCACGGCTTCTTCTTCGGGGATGCCTGCTTTGAAACATTGTTCTATCAGATGGGGCAGCAAAGGTTCCAGTCCGTCGTCGCTCTTCCAGTTTTCCATTTCGGCCAGTGCCTTTTCCGTGCCGACTGGTACATCAGGGCAAAGGTTTGCATACTTTTACAGCCGGGTTTCATTCGTTCCGGTGCGCTTTCGCTGCTTTGTTTCCGTTGTCGGAAAGTCTCCTCATCGGGCAGGGCAAGCGGTTGCTCTATGCAGAAAGGGACAGCGGCAGGGTTATAATACGGCTGTTCGTCCACGGTCATGCGGCAACTTTGCATCAGGTCCGGTTCCTTCAGCGTGATGCCGAAAGGGAGCATGGGCTGGTAGCAGGTTACGGCCAGTCGGTAAGCGTTGGCATGGAACAACAGGGCTTCCTGTCCGGTGGTGGGCAGGCTGCCGTCGGGGCGTGCGAAGCGTACCCATATCTTTACACTCCGTCCGCTTGAACCGCAGAAGGCGGCGAAGGTTTGTGGCAGTTGCTCTACTTGGCGTTTCACATATTCCACCTCATACAGGTCGGCGAGCCGGTTCACTTCCAGCTGTACCAGTCCGTTGTAATGTTTCATGCGTTTCTCACCCTTTTGTTTGCGGGTGTACTCCACGGCAGGATAGACGCGCGGCAGCTTGTCGATGTGGGTATAGCGGGCGGACGAGCCTTCCAGCCGGGGTAGCACTTCGCGCAGTCCCGATACATGGGCCGTTTGGGGCTCTGTCTTTATTTTCTCGAAGAATGCGTCCGTGTCGCATAGTGACAGGGTTTCTGTTCCCTGTTCTTCATCTTTTCTGATGAGTGTAATTTTCATATTTCTCTTTTGTTTGAATGTTCTTTGGTTTTATGTACCTCCCATGAAAAAGATGATGTCCTGTCGTGTGGAGAAGACGGTGTGTCGCAGAGTCTATGTGTGCATATTTTTAGTAAAGGTACGGTTTATTTCCCCATTCTGCAAGTGCTTTCCGAATAAAATGCTGTCTTTTTCTTTTCCCTTTCTTTCCTGTGTTTTTATTCTGAGTCTCAGTGTATATTTCCCTGTCTCTTATTTGTTTTCTCCCTTTTCTTTTCTTACTTTTGTATGTTTGTAATTGCTTAGCCACCTTGGTGGTTAAGTCTAACCACATAGGTGGTTAAAGTTAGTCACGTTGGTAGTTAACTCTAACCACCTAGGTGGTTAACGAATATTGAACTTTCAATCATAAAAAAAGAACAGTATGGCAATACTATTTGATTGGTACGAGAATCCTAAAACTCCTGAGCAACAAGGGGAAGAGAATATGTTGCATCCGCGTCTCCGGCTGAACGGAAAGGTGACCACGTCCCAACTCCGTGCCCGTATACAGAAACGTTGCACGCTGACGGAGACGGACGTGATAGCCGTGCTTGATGCGCTGTCACATGCCATGGGCGAGGAATTGGCTGATGGCAGGCAGGTGCATCTGGACGGCATCGGTTTTTTCCGTCCCAACCTGGTGAGCACCGAGCCGGTGACGGAAAAGACGAAGCACAAGAATACGAAGGTGAAACTGAAGGGGATTGTTTTCCGTCCTGATCAATTCTTGATGGATGAGGTGGGGAAGGTAAAGGTGCAGCGCACCCGGTTCCCGTTTCATTCCAGCAAACTGACCGATGAGGAAATTGACGCCTTGCTGACGGAGTACTTTGCGACCCATGATTTTGTGCAGCGGAAAAGTTTCCAGTTTCTTTGCGGTATGACACAAACTACGGCCGCCCGCCATTTACGCCGTTTGTGCGAGGAAGGAAAGCTGAAAAATGCGGGACTTCCCAAACAACCGGTTTATAAGCCTGTGAATGGATATTATGTTGTGAATGAATGATTTAAGTGCGTAATATGGGGGGTAAGGAGTGAGGGCAGTACTAAAAAAAGTGAGGGCAATGCTCTCACTTTTTT
>NZ_BAKM01000039.1 GCF_000614185.1 Phocaeicola sartorii JCM 17136 = DSM 21941
GAACGGGGCGCCATACTCTACACGATAGCACTCACCTGTAGGATGCATAAAGTGAATCTGTTTGAATATCTCACGGATGTGATAAACAGAACAGCTGAATGGCAACCGAACACACCACTTGAAAAATACATGGAACTGCTTCCTGACAGATGGAAAAAGGCTAATGGATAAAAAGGGAGCATTAGCCTTTTTATTTTAGCAAACTATATAGAATCGCGGAGACGCTTACGTGGCAGGGTAAGCGATGCTGTATTGTTTGGTTCTCTATCGGTGTTCGGATTCACCTTTATACATTTATTGACCACGGCTGAAAGAAAGAACTGCGCGGTTGAAGGATCTCAGCGCATCAATCTGTCAGCCGAAAAGCCGATGAACAGGGCGTTTGTGGGGAGGCTGAAACTTCTGAAGGATTTTTGGGGCATTCTCCAAGAGAGGGATATTTCTCTTCAAAAGATGGATACGTATATCAAAAGGAAGCTAGAAAGATCTTGAAAACTTGCCGCAAGATGTGGCAACTCTTGTAGCAAGTTTTTCGGAATCTTGTAGCAGGATTTGCAGATTCTTGGTATAGGAATGTTTTGTTTGGATTATGGGTATATTAATACATCCCATGAGGAAAACGTATAGGTAGTCAAATATGCTATAGCCGTAATTTTCTATATTCTTTATGTATATACTTACAGCCGAATGATTGTATAATGATAAATCCGAGGTGAGGTCCTGGCACTGAGGTTATTTCTCAAAATATTCTTTTACTTTTTTGTTTATTCATTTATTTTTAATAGTTTTGTAGGTGAGATAGTGAAGAGTCTGCTAACTCAATTTTTTATGAAGATATTGTAAGAAGCGTCGTGCTTATTCTTGTTCTAGAAAACCTGAGAAATTTTCAAGAAAACCCAAGAATGACACAGTATGTTTCCTACGCTGGTTTCCAGCGTGGGAATGCTGTCATTATTTGGTGTTTTCAGGTTTTCTCAGGGCTTTCTAGAACGAGTAGTGACACGCAGTTCCACGCTTGAACACAATATTACAAACTAATCAACTGAATATCAAATATTAATATCGGGAATTATATGGCTATGATACCATATAATTCCCAACACATGTAAGTTTTAGCCTATTTTTTTCTGTGCGACTTCAATTGCATCATGTTTTAATTCGTCTTCATCTTCTACCGCATCTAATACTTTGTCTGCTAGCCACAGGGTGAGAAGTTCATTCTTATCAATCTTGAAATACTCTGCCAATTGTATTACTTGTGTTCGTTTAGCTCGTCTGTCTCCGCGCTCTATTTTGCTGAACATCGGAGTATCTATTTCAAGCAAGGCTGCCAACTGTCTTTGCAGTACTCCGTGCTCTGCTCTTAATTCTCTTATTCTTTCTCCTAATAACATACTTTTCAATTTACAAGTTTGACATGAATTAACCGGATTATTATTGTCCGCTATAATATGACAGAATCCGTTATAATTTCCGCTATAATTGGAGGAAACCGTCACAATCTTCCGTTATGACTATTCTTTTAAGAACCATATCCGTCCTTTCGCATAAATAAGTTTATCGGCACTTAACGCACTAAGTATATCACCTAATAGCCTCAATTGCTGTTCGTGTGTCTTGACTTGTGGCATTACATCTTTGACATATTCATAAATGCTATCACGTTTCGCTCCATCTGTGCCGGCATTCTTAAGATACTGCAAAATCATCTGTTTGATTTTCTCCTTATCAAGTCCCTTTTGTCTGGTATAACCTTGCAGTTGACGAGTAGCTTTTGCAACCCCTAAAGAGATTGTATAATCGGGAGCTTCACCCTCAATGAGCCTCTGTTCAATAAATCCTGTGCAAAATCCTCATGAATAGTCCTTCCTTTCTGAACCGCATCTAATGATATACAGTCCCACAAGGTCAGTGAATCGTTTGTTTTGAGCAAGTTAGTATATTGCTTATTTATCTCATTACCGTAAATGCGTACTGACACTTTTCTGTTTTTAGCATCAATTTCATAATCAGGCATTGGAAAATGGCGACGCCATTGTTCATTGAACATTTTCTTGATACCTCTACTTACTGTATCTATCATGTTGAAATCAACCATTGCCCTGCAAAGACATTCATTGCGGAAATATGCTTGAGGTTCTTCATTTGTTAAAGCATTTTCCAAAGTGCCAGGAATAAAACTCCCTGCATTGGAGTAATAAAGGTAAGTTGGATTTTCTGCAAAATTGATTCGCTGCTGCATCGTATAGTCTTGATGCGCAATACAGTTATGAAGTGCCTCGCGGATGGTATAGTCATCATATTGCTTCATCGTGTCAGGGAAGAGTGTGCCTCCCGGCATTTTACGCATTGTCAGATTTTCAATCTTTGATAAAATCTCATCTACGGTTAATATAAATGGCACGGTGAAGTGTTCGTAATCCACAACATCCTGTTTTTCATTTCGCCTTGTCCAAGTCACTTGTGCAACAGCTGGACGCAACTTGAAAGCTGCTTCATATTTACCAAGAAGAATGATTGCTGCACGAGTGATTCCTCCGTTTTTCATTATGCCGCATTTTCTTAAGAATGTTTCCGCAGACCATGCATTTACCTCGGCTTCAGGTATTCTGCTGTGTACTTTCTTGAACATCATACGAGCTTTGGCTATGGCAACTTCATTAAGGTCGTCAATCGTTGCATCAAATACAATTTGTGCCGACCAATCCGTTTCGCTAAAAATCGGTTTATCAAGAATTGCACTCATACGTTCTGCTGTCATTTCTACGAGAGAATCCTCAATTCGCTGCCATGCTTTATTATGAGCAAACACGGGGCGTTTAGGTAGATGTTTAGGAATATGGATAACCCATACTTTACGGTTGGTGTCATCCGTGATGAACTCATCTATATCCAAGCCTTCTGTTGAAAGATTTACGCATCTTTCCGTCAGTCGCAATATTGCCTTTTGCCTATCATAATTGTATGTGTCCGTTCCGACAATCTCCAATGTTCTGTCGTGCACACCAATCACCAGGTGTCCACCTTCCATATTGCAATGGCCGATACATAGGATATCACATCATCTTTTTCATTTCCACAGAAAGAATTCTTGAGATTCTTAAATTCTTTCCATTCGCAACGTGTATTCTCTTGCGGGTACTCGCAGAGAAGGTATTGTTGTAATTCGAGTTCAGTCATATTAAATTAATATGTTATTCCTATTCAAATAGTATTCTTGATAGATTAGCTAATTTAATGATTTTCCAAAGTAAAATAGTTATGATTACAATATCGACTACTTACTTCATGGACATATTTTTAAGATGTTGATACTATTTTTTCTTGTTGATTCTATATTTCTTAATCCTCTGTATTTGTTTGTCTAGAATATATCTTATCGTCCTGTTAATTTTGTCATGTCCTTTCAGAACTGCTACAAGTTTTGGAGAGAAAAAATAATATGTACGAATAAACAATTGGCCCAATAAATTCTTTTGCAGTACATTGTCCCTATACCATCTTAAAATCATGACTTGAGGATGTTCATTACTGCCATAAACCATAGTGGCAATATAGCATCCTTCATTAGACGAACTTCTCGAAATTTTGCTCTCACTTGACGATTTATTTGATGAATAACTGTATTTTGAAGAGGATATATTGAAATTAGACAAAGAATGAATTGATACCCACTCCCCTAAGGGAAGCACTCTAACTGCTGTAATTCTGCTTATTCGAAACGTTCTTTCCTCATTTCTAAGATGACAATAACCTTTAATATGGTCATTGTTGTATCCATAATCCTTATAATCATTGTTATATGAAATATTGCTCACCTTTCGTTTGGAAGTTTCGCCATTGTACTTTTCATATTTGATTTCAATGTCATACTTATATGTAATGGCCTGTTTGATTTCTGACTCTATTGACATATTAACTATTCTATTATACTTTCACTTTCGTCACTATGTTTGAGTGCATTTTTTAAAACACATTCTTTGCTGGTATTTGCGTAGCAATAAACGCAGAAATGACGACAAGTATTATACATTCCAATATCCTTACTTACCATACACCCACAGGCTTTACGCTGTCCGGAATCTTTCACATTTTTCGTCTTTGATGGAATTGGTGGAAGTTCCCCAAACATATCTCTTTCCGGCCATTTTAATGTATGAAGATAATAAACCAATTCTTTGTCATTAGAGAATATGCGTTTCATTAGTTCACCGTCAATACAACGATTATGTTCTATGCCATAAGACTCTAGATTTATATCTTCTGCACAAGTTGCCATTTCAACATTCCATCCTTGTTCTTTCCAAACGGATCGGATTTTCTGAAGGCCTTCAACAATTTCTATTCGCTGAGCATGGCTAGCTTCGGCATTTTCAACATCCTCTTTCGTAAAGAACATTGTTTCTTTTACGAGATTATTTTGAACTTTTCGATATGCTTTTACATCTATAAAACTGAAAACCAATTTATCAGTATATCCTTTCAGTTTATTGCCGACATTCCATATTTTTTTAAGCAATTCTCTTGGACTTATAGATGAAGTGATTATAAGTGGATCAAATCTCCATATCACTCTCTCTTTACCTATCATTTGAGATAATTGCTTAAAATGTTTCGACTCTTTCTTCAACAGATGCTACGTTAGGTTCAAATCCTTCATTAACATAATCATTCAATGTAACTTGGAAATAATAGTGTATTCCCATTTCATCAAGGATATGCAAATATGGTAGAATAGGTTTTGGATTTTTTGTCCAAAATACTATCACTTTGCAATTCTTAAAAGAGATATACATTTTTTGCTGGTTAAAAGGATTGTACCAAGCGCAATAACCTTTTGCCAAGCGGTTAAAGAACCACTTGGAATAAAAAGCTGGTATATCTGTAGAACGACTTGCTGAAATGATAACAGGAGCTGTTGCCTCTACAATCATGCCAAAGTCATTCTTTATTGTAATTTTATCGAATATCATAGTATGCTAATAATTCTTTTTCAACTTTATATGCCATTTCCTGTGTGAATATATATGTTAAGGAAGTTGGTCCTTTTACATTTCCTGAAAGGCCTTCTTTCTTGCAAAGATTTACAAAGAAACGTATGTGCTCTTCTTTGCTGTTAGGATATTTTGATGCTGTAAATGACCAATTTTGCTCGAGACGTCTTAACACTTTTTTATCTAATCCGACAAAGGACGGAATATTAGGCAAACAATTTGATGTGTTTTGATTAGTTATAGAAGTTGGTGTATTCATTTCGGGGAATAACGAAGGAGTTTCCTGTTTCTTTATTTTGTCTTTCTTCTCTTCGTTATGACCAAAATGTCTCAAAATATTTTTTTGTGCAGTCTTAGTCAAGTTGGCCTTTTCTAATATTGAACATATTGCATCATAATTATCTACAGATTGATAGATTCTTAGGGACAAGCAAGCTAACTCTTTTTGTTTTTTGGCTTTCTTCGATAACGTTTCATTAATAGCATCTTCAAAACACTCGTTTATAGGTTTTGATGAAACGGATAAAACCGATTCTAATTTATTTACAAATTGATAGACTTCCTTGAAGTTTACTGATTCTAGAATAAAAGATAATTCTTCCTTTGAAAACTTACAAGATTGTTTTTCAATTTCTTCTGAGCTGCAATTAGAATTGGCAATATCATGAGACAAAATTCCCATGTTTTTCCCATATAATTTTTTATATATGAGTGAATATGTTGACATGTTAAGAATATCGGATAACGCATCCTTATTCATTTCCAAATAACCACATAAACTACCCCACAATGAAAGAATATAACGATAATTCTCAAATTCTGCCATTTTGCACAAAGCCATACAATCATTGAAACTCTGACCTTTTAATATAAATGCAGCTATAGATTTGAGTTCAATGTTATCAATGCTATTTATTCCAAAATGGATGGCTGGATCGTTAATAAATGCATGTAAATTATTTATGTATGCTCGTTCTTTAGACTTCTCCCAATTGATTTCACCTATTTGTCCCTTTAATATAGGTACAATGGTCTCCATCACTCCCATATAAAAGCCAAGGCGATTAGCATATAACCTTTCTACTGTTTGTTTATTTTTTATTACATAATCGATAACGGCATTAACCAATGGAGCATTAGAAATTGAAATAATATTTCCATTCATTGAAATATCATTCAAAGTAGATGGGGGTAGACTTTTTTGGAAGACATTAACTGCGTATGCTGTTCTCTTTTCAATGTCAGATCGAAGCCTTAAATAATCATTTTTAGTATGTAGCTCTGAAACTTGGGGAAGGAAATAGCATCCCCATTTTTTGCATAAAGAGGTAAATATATAATCCCAACAATTTATATTCTTGAGAAATCCAATTAAACATTCTTTAAGGAAATAAAATCTGTTTCCCAACTCATTCTTCAAGTTAACTTCAAATTGTTCTGTACTATTCCTCTCTGTTAAATCAATTTTCTTATATTCATCTAACAAAAATAATAATTTCTCACCAAAAACAGTTATAGATGAAGGAGTAGAAATAAGACTGGTTAATATGTTGTATATATCTTGAGTAAGCCTTAATTGTACCGCTAAATCATGATTAACAGATTTCTGCTCTCCTAAGAGATATGCATATAATACACCTTTTTGTTTATCAATAATTTCATCCTCAAATACTCCTACTTCATAATGTGGAATAGACGTAAGTTTCGGAAGTTGTCTTGCTTCAAGCTTATTGGCATTTGGGACTATAGAATAATTATTATAGTATTTGATGGATTTATTACTTCGGGTATTTACTAAAGTAATTTTATATGCTTGCTCAGAGAAAAAATAGAAACAGCAATTTGTAGGGGTCAGATTCAGAGTATGAGAACAAATACAAACACCATCTTGTATTTCGTTTTCATAAAAATCTTGAGTTTGTACATCATCTTCAAACTCAATAAGCACTGGATAATTATAGCGTCCAACGTCGTTAATCGTAAATTGAACTGGATATTTAAATAATACGATAGCGTTGAAAGGACGAAGTTCCTCTATTTGTTCATATAATTTATACCCACTTAGCCGTTGAACATAATGTGATATAGGCAAAATACATTCAGATTGAAGTAAATTGTCCATATTTAAACTTGATGTTGGTATATAGAATTTCATAAAGTATATATTTAGAATGGTCCATTGGCGCCAGTTTCGTTCCCTGCATAGATATGGGAATCTGGTGCTGGTAATTTGGACGTCAGGTTATCTGTATATAAAAGATAAAGGTTTTCCAATGGACGTGTTGTCGCTACATATAATGCAGACTCATTTTCAACCATTGGATCTATGTCCCAGTTGACATAATTTTTGAATTCATTAAGCCCACAACATGGAATAAATACATCATTAAATTGTAATCCTTTAGCACAGTGCCAAGTAATTATTTTAGGACTTGTTGATTTGAAATCTATGTCCATATTATCGCGTGTCTTCCATTGAACAGGTATTCCTCTTGACACAAGATAGTCTCGAATCATAGTAACTTGATGATTATAATACACAAGAATGCCCACATCGGTTAAACCACCATTATTTATATATTCTATTATTTTATCAAGTTGAGATGTGGTTCGTATTAAACGTGGCTTTGGACCATTTTTGATACATGCAAATGACAAACGAGATGCGGGACGTATATATTCACCAACCTTAGCATTTTCAATAGTGAGACGATAGTTAATACACAAATCTTGTGGATGAATTCTTAATTGTTTAGCCGTTTCCTCTACACTTTGGACAGGATGGTTTGGGAATTCCATTATTGATTGATTAGAATCCCCAAAAAACCAGCAGTATTTTCCATGATCTTTAAAATCTGCAATTTCATCAGCATTAAAGTCCTGGCACTCATCTATGAACATATATGTAAAGTGAGGTTTTGAAGAACGTTTCCATTCTTCAAAATAATATACATGACCTTCATTTTGTCCAATTTCAGCCAATTCGTCAACAAAAAATTGTTTTAGTGATTTTGTATATACTATAATTGCATATGAACTAGTTAGCGTTGAAACTTGCTTGGCTTTCTTTAAAAGAGTCAACGATTTTCCAGAACCTGCAATTCCCTTAACTATTGCGGTTCGTTCTGCAGACATATTGATGATTATCTGCTGGTCTTTGTCTGGTGTAAGATTATCTAGTGCCATAAGTTATAAGGTGTATTTTTATCTGCCATCGGATTTATTGCACGACATGTTTTTGATGGATATCCTGCCATTACTTCCTGAGCAAATGATTTATTACAAATGATTCTGTATGCGATTTTACTTATATCATTATTCTTTTCTCTATGGGATACATAAAAAATATCTTGCATATAACAACCGGAACACTGGTTCTCATAATGATAACAAGCATTGGGCACAATGCTTTTGTATTGCTGTGAGTTCTTTAGAAATCTATTTATTCCGCTATTCATCATTTGTGGATAATACAAGGTCCCATTATCTACTTTTGTTGTAACATCAGAAATAATAAAGATTCCATTAGTTTTAAGCAATGGGGAAAAATACGAAGCTATCAACTCATATGGATTGTTTCCATTAAAAGTTCCATGTTGTACAAATTCATTTATAGCTTTAAAAGACATCATAAAATGATATTGCATATTTGACACATTTATGACCTCCTGTATTTCCTGTTCAGATTCGACATAAATACATTGAGGGTTGATATGTATTTCAAGTCTAAATTCTGGTGCCCTTTCTACCGACTCTGTAAGATGATATAAAAAACGTATTGCATCAGGATTTGCATCGTATGCATTTATATTTACACGTTTTAGATTAGGAAGATTTTCGCTCAATACAACAAGTAAACCTATAATTTCACCACCTGTCCCACAACAAAAATCTAGCACATTGATTTCTTGTAAATTATACAATGATTGTTTATAGTTGTCATTTGTCATTAGAGAGGCTAAAATGCTATAAACTTCAGCAAAACTTCTAGGGAAATATGTTCCCAAATACAATTTTATAAATTCATATGGCTGATCTGGATTATAAACCACCTCCATAGGGCGTGGTTCATAGACAGCCTCAAAATCGTCAAAGATGATTTTATCAAGCCATATTGGAAGTATAACAGATTTATTATCCATAAGACTTCTCTTTTATCTATTGTAGTATTTGTGAATTGTCAATATTTGGACACAAATATATAAAAAGGATTGCAGACTCACTAGAAAATCTCAGAAAAGCTGCAATTCTTTTGTGAGAAAGATTATCTGCCTACAAAACAACGCCATTTGTTATCGTTTTCGTTTGAATGAAGTCATATTATTATCATGCTTCTTCTCACCCCACATCAAATCAGAAGATGAACTACCAGAACCTGTGCTGACATGAACCTCTGCCTGTCCACCGGCAGCAAGGGTAAAAGTTACTTCCAACAGTTCAGCCTGCCTTACGCTTACCTGTTCCTGCGGCTCGAAGACGGCGTTGACAAACTCCTCGTCCGTGATTTGCCCGTTGAAATGTCTTTGGGCCACATCATAGTCTATATGGAACTTGGTGTCCTCAAAAAGTTTCTCTCCGACCCGTGTCCAGATGTGGAGCGACGGATTCCGGTAGTTGGACACGCTGATTCGGACAAGCTCGGCACCGGATGAGAGGCTATAACGCTGAGGGTTTGCCTTGCGGTCAAGCAAGTCTATCTGTTTCCGCTGCCTGCCTATAACGGCATCTTTCTCTTCTGACTGCCGCTCGGCGGCTTCCGCCCTGCGGATGGCTGCGTCTATCTCTTTCTGGTAGCTGTTCCGCAGCTTTTCGATTCCTGATTTATGTTGTTCCTGCAACCGTGCCTTTTCTGCCTGAAGAGCCTTAATCTGTCTATTAAGTCGAAGTCTCGGTGGAGCATTTTTTCAGATAGACGGAAACTTTCATCGGCATCGCTTTTTGATTCACATCGCAAAGGTAAATAAATTCCCGTATATGTTCCCATATATCCCGAAGAAACCTGCAACGGATTAAGACAAATTAAAAAGTCGTTCCCGAATCTGATACCGCATAAAATGCAGTATATCAACGGTTATATTTGCAGATGTTTGGCTTTTCTTTTCATTTTGACCTTTATTTGTCTTCCCTAATATCATATATTGCAGTTCCACGCTTTTTTTTATGTATAAATACTTCTTTGGGAACTAGGGGTAAATAGTAACAAAATGAAAGACTATGGTAAATGCCTAATTGTGAGGGGGAACTAAAAGTTCAAAAAGTAAATGACGACTATTCTGCAATATTGAAATGTAAATATTGTAATAAGATTTTTAGAGTGACATTTGATGAAAGAAGATTTCCTTCTAATATAAATTCGTTTAATTGGGGGGCTTTTGGATTATGGCCTATATGGGGAATATGGAATAAAAGACCTCATCTTATTATTTGTTATTTAGTCCTTAGATTATTCTCTTCATCAGCAATGCCTACACCTATGATATTACTGAGTGGTGTGGTTGCTGTCAGCTTTTCTTTTTACTATGGTTTTCGGGGTAATAAAATATCTTGGTTTGAAAAGGAATGGCCATCTGTGGAAGTATTTGAAAAAAACAATTGTTTTGGGAAATTGCAGGTGTTGTATGTTTTATCATAAGCATATTTGTTTTTCTTTTCTCTTTAAAATCGTAATAAGTTATTTTGCATAATAATGAAGATTGAAGAAATTAAAGAAGGAATGGATGTAAATAAAAATCCATTGAGACGAGATGGAAAAGGGCAATTAGTCAAGAAAGCTTCTAGCAAGTATTTTGAATCTCCTATAAGAAATCCTATACCTCAATTTATAGAGAATAAAAAAATATTTCCGTTTGCAGAAGGTGTTAATAGGTTATTATTCGTCTTATGGTTAATTGTTTCTTTATTTATAGAAGTTGGAAACTGGCGGTTCTACTATTTTGATAAATTGAATTCACAATGGTTTTTTTCTACTGATTTAATAGATATCGTAGAATGTGATTCTATTGGAAATTATGGCATTGGAGTTGGTGCATGTTTGCTAATCGCAATGATGTATTTGGTCTTTTTATGGGTTTATCGGGGATTCTGTAAAGAACCATGAGCTAATAAAAATAGATATTTTATTGTAGCTTTTAATAAATAGCACACGAATTTTATTTTGATAAAATGAAACTGTAATATAATAATTGTAATGTAGAAAAATGAGAAAATCACTTATTTGTAAGAGATTGTCAATGGAAATAAGTAAATTTGCACTCGGTATGAGGCAACTCATGCCCGAGGCATATTAATAAAAAAAGCGATATGCTCTCTGTTTTATCGGATAGAGTGTTATGTATATGAAGAATATTGAAGCAAACAAACAGCTTATAGCAGCGTGCGGTCTTTACTGTGGCGCATGCCGTAAGTATCTTGCGGAGAAATGTCCAGGTTGTCGGCTCAACGAGAAAGCTTCATGGTGTAAAATAAGAACTTGTGTCCATCGGCATGGCTTCCATTCCTGTGCTGAATGCTGTAAGGATGTGACAGAGTGTAAGACATATTCCAATCTTATCGGAAAGATATTCGCTTTTCTGTTCAAATCAGATCGTCCTGCTTGTATCCGCTACATCAGGGAGCATGACGAACAGGCTTTTGCAGAAGAAATGACAAAACGTAAATGTCAGACAATGCAGAAGAAATAACGCCAAGAAGTATGAGGAATAATGTGGGAGGAATGCCAAGAATAGCACCGACGATGCGATGGACCAGTTCAAAGACAGACATAGACAGGTATTAGATCTGGCAGGGCGTTTAACCGATAGTGGATTGTTCGGCAAAGCCCATTACAATTGGACTGGAACAACCTCACTCGCCTCCTGTTTTATCAGTACTGCAAGTGCTCACTATGATTAGGCCTTGAAAAAACTGAAAATACATCGAAAAAAGAATACGAAACAATAAAAACAAAATAGATGAACAACGAAATTTTATATATCCTTCTGCCGGATTATGCAGCGCATGAGATTGTCTATCTTTCACAAGCTGTCGCTTCCGATGAATTTGCGCTGAAAGAGAATCCGAAGTATGTCAATAAGGTTGTTGCTCCGACAATGGAACCTGTAAAATCTATCGGTGGCTTCCGGACTTTACCTGATTATTCGTTTGAAACGATGCCCGATGACTATGCCGCATTGGTGCTGATTGGCGGTTTCGGATGGAATACAACTGTTGCGAAACAGGTTGTGCCGATTGTCAAACAGGCCATTGAGAAGGGCAAGGTTGTCGGAGCTATATGCAACGGGGCTTCGTTTATGGCAAAGTGCGGATTTCTCAATGAGGTAAAGCATACAGGAAACGGTCTGGAACAATTGAAGCTTTGGGGAGGAGACTGTTATACAAATCCAGCTGGATATATCCACGCCCAAGCGGTCAGTGACAGGAATATTGTGACGGCAAACGGGTCTGCAACCCTTGAATTTGCTAAAGAACTCTTACTGTTGCTTGAGAATGATACGCCGGAGCGTATCGAAATGTATTATCAGTTCAACAAACAAGGCTTCTGCTTGCTTTGTGCCGGTCAATAATTGTATGGAAATAATATATAGGTGATTGTCGTCATTCTACCGTCTGTGAAAAGTAGGATATTTGTTATTGAAACGGAACCCGAATCCCAGCATCAGATAGTTAGGGTCATGGAAATCCTGCAAATTATATCCGATATGAAGGAATGAGCTGCGCGTAACTTCTATCTTTAGCGCCAAGATCTGGTAGAAAGATTTTAAATCTCCGCCTGCATGAATCACATTGGTACCCAATCCTATGCCTACGGTGAAATAAGGCATCACGTACTCGGCACGTCCCGAAACCCCCAGTGCCAGTTGCTTGCCTGCAGACGGCTTGAGGAACTCGTTGCCGTATCCGTCCGGACTATACACATTCGCACTGCCGTCATAAACCCCGTCCAATGAAATGCCTGCACGGAACTTATATCCGAAATTATACATCGGCGCGAAATTGAATCCCAGCACCGGATAAGCTCCGGAGAGGCAACCATCTGTCCTTCGCCAATCGTTACTCCCTTTCTGCGCCATGAACCGAACAATACTAAGTCATAACTGATATGACGGGGAAATTTAGGTACGGGTGATTGATATAAGGGTTTTGTAAAATATTCTTCTTTTCTATTGATATTGTAAACCAACCCTACCTTTAGTCCGATAGAATTGAGTCCTGCATTCGGGAATTTAGTATTACCGTTGGAAAAATGCGTCACTGCCACCCCGGTTGTGAAATCGAATTGGGGAGAGAGCATCCAGTTGAAATAGAAATTTGTGTTCAGATAGGCGTTTACTTTCGAACCTATCACCTTATTATAAGGGTTCAAATCACTGTGATAAGGTTTCCAGCCGAATGAGGCTCCGAAATTCCATTCGTAGTTTAACGACAGCCGTTGGTTGAAACGGGTGATGCGTGCTCCTTGAAACAAATAGACGGTAAGCGGGTTGCCCAACTGCTGCTTCTCATACATATTATAATAGGCCACGCCGATACCTTGATAGGCGCCTCTGTAAATGCGGTCGGTATAGGTGTTCGGATGAAACTGGAACGAGTATTTCAAGTGAAGCGACAGGGAGTTCTCTATGGGCCTGTTGTCCAGATTCTCTCCTCTGAAAAAAGAACTGGTGGGGAATATGTATCCGGGGCGCGCTTCCAGGCCGATGCGATGGATAAAGTGGCGTCTCAATGACAAGGAATCTACAAAGAGGTGATTGGGAATATTCGTCTGGACAGAGGAAGAGGTAACCAATGCTGTATCTACAGGATTTCCCTCTGTATTGTTTTTAGTTTCGTCCTCGGCAAAAGCATGTTACTTACGAACAGCAATACGCTCAGAAGTATCATGATTTTCCATTTTTGTATTGTGCCTTTCATACTCCGTGTGATGTTTTTGTGTTTTTTATTGATCTATAGTATGGTCTGATTTTTTGTTTGTGGCACAAATATAAGCATAGTATTTGAAAAAAGAAATTTGTTGGATATAAAAAGGTTTTGTATAACCTTGATAACCACTATTTAAACTATTTTGAGGATGAATTGCAATATCATCCTCTGCCATCGGCTCCCCACATCATCTTATTTCGGAGCGTGTTGAAAAAGATGTGGCAGTTCCGTTTGACTACCTTTATTTTATAATCAGCCTTGCGGATTGTGAGTTGGCTGCCTTCACGGCAAGTCTCACTTCGTCCGTCGATAGCAATCAGAAAATTGTGGCTGCGGCTCTCTATATCCAGTGTGATTTCCCAGTCGTCGTTGATCACGATGGGGCGTACGTTCAAGCTGTGTGGCGCAACCGGGTGATGGCGCTATGGTTTTGTAATGTTCACTCCACGATCTTGGATATTATCAGATTGCACTTTCTGTTTTATGTTCTCTATCGTTGAAGAATAAACTTTTATAGGCTTTTCCAATATTTCTTTTCCCAATAATCGGGCTTCGTCTGTTCTCTTTTGTTCTTTGTACAGCTCGTAAAGTTTGAAAAGAGGAATAAAACGAACCGGACACATGTATGATGCTTTTAAATAATGTCTTTCGGCTTCTGGATAATTTTTTAACTTCCAGTTATTATCTGCCAACAACATTTCAATATCATAGTCATTTAGATATTTAGTGCATTTTCTTACTATCTCTAGACTTTCATCATATAGCATGTTATCATAAAGAACGGAACTATAATTGAACAAAAAATAGGGATTATAAGACATTTTATTATACAAGTCTTTGTAATTCAAATATGCTTTTTCAAAATAGCCAAAAGACACATTTCGTATTTGTTTCTTCCATGTGTATTGGCTGAAAGCATCACTGAAAATATTATAAATGCCATAACAGCATATTATTATTATGAAATATTTTATACAATAAATAGACGTTTCCATTTTATAAACTCTCTTCATTCTGAAAGAGGATAAGCTATAGGCTAGCAAGAATGATACTAATGGATATCTGAAGGGGTAGGAAAAAGAGGAACATATCATGATGACTAATAAACATAGCTCGGCTTCTTCTTTTTTTTCTTTACTGGTAAATAGAAGAATAATGGGAATCGCTAATATGATAAATCCCAACAAGCCATATTCTATCAAAACTAATAGATATTCATTGAAAGGATGAAATACATTGCTTGCCAACATAGCATATTTACTATCTTTATCTTTCTGAAATACTTTTGCTTGGAAGTTCATATAATCGCGCTTGAAACTTCCACTTCCTGTTCCACATAATATTGTCTTTTCATTTATCATAGAAATGGAGGTCTTATAAATGAATATCCGTCCATTAGTTGAATCGGACTTGTAAAAAATGGCAACAACTAACAAAAGACAAATTAATAATGATTGTGTGATGGTTTTATGCCGGAAAATAAAAAAAGAAAGTACGGCTGTACATGCTATTATACCAGTTCTTGATTGAGAAGCAAGAACGGATGAGAAAATAATAAAAGCTCCTATATAATATAAGATCTTCATTCTTTTGGATGCGGTTTTCTGTATGAGTTCGCATGCAAAAGGAAATATGCATGACAATGAGATTGAAAACCCTGCGGGGTTATCAAAACTTCCTGTAACAAAAGTGTTGTTTTTAATAAAATGTGAGATGCCCCATACAGATAAGATAACTCCTGTAAGTAAAAGAATTTTATTTATCTTTAAGTTTGACAGAGAATTGTTGTTGATTATGAAGAAAGAATAAATCAGCCAAAAGCTAATGAAATTGTAAATGAAAGAAATATGATGTGGTGAGGCTATGAAAGCTCTGATTGTTATATAAAATATAGCTAATGTAATACAAATATATATTGCATCTACATTACATAAAATCTTCTTTTTGATATTTCTTCCTATAAATAGGATTGCCCCAATTAATATAATTAATTGAAATGCAATCCATTTAATGGTTATTGTCGGTTCGACAAGTCCTTCATAAACTGGTAGGCTTGTCCCTGCAATTATCAGAAGATAGAAAAAAGATTCTGATTTAATCATGTAACAGTTCTTCTAATTTTGTTCTCGCGAAATTTAGCGAACCTCTGAAAATCACATTGTGATATTCGTCCAAGATGAGGATGGTAGGTACAACATGAAATTCTATGCAATCCAATAAAGGATTTTCGTAATCTGTTGCAAATACGGTGAAATCATGTCCCCTATCCGTAATAAGTTTCTGTCCGGTTTTTATGTCTTCATCCTTTCTGTCATTTTTGAGAAAAACTGATGCAATGATGATGGTGGAGTCGTTCTTATACTTTTCATGCATTTTTTGTAGATTAGGAAAACTTTTGAAACAGCTGGAACAATGGCTTCCCCAAAAATACAATACTATATATTTGCCTTTTAGTTCCTTCAGCTTAAATTTTTTATTGCTGTCCTCAATGGAATAATCAGCAACATTCAATGTCTGTTCTTTATTAAGCTTTCCATAGTTATAAATTTCAGCCCACCTGTCTGCAACTTTTGTTATTCCCAATAGCCATATCAAGCACCCTATAATGATTAAAATCTTGTTTTTGTATTCGTACGCTAGTATTGTCGTGATGAATGCCCATAGAATGCAAAGACAGTATATAAAAGAAATTTCTGTACCCGCAAAATCTACAATTCTTAGCGGTAACTCGATGAATGCCATTCCTGTAAAAATAGCACCATAAATCATCCGTCTTTTTTGATTGGAGTATTTCTTTAGCATCCATAGTGTTAGTAGTACATAAAGAATACTCCCTGCCACTGTCGCCCACCGAAAAGAAACTGAACGAATAGGGGAAAAAATAATATATGTTGCAAATGAATAAAGAAATATTTTGAAAAAAGTTTTCATAGCGTATCTTTTATTTTATGTAGCGGACAGAGTGTTTTAGCCCTGTCTGCTCTGTTTCTATTTTTAAACCCCTCCACATGTTCCATCGCATGGGTAATCCCAGAAAAAGCCACAGCCATCTTCACTTGCTTTACATCCAGTTCTTGATGTTTCACAGTCCATTGTAAGACACCATCTCATATACTGATCTATTTCACAGTCGCATTCTTCTCCACTTGATTTGACTAAAGCTCTGGATTGTGTAGATATACGAATTTTTCCGGATTTATCTACTAATGTGTTTCCGGTAGCAACGATACCTGTAATTAGTGGCATATCCCAATTGAGCTGTGCTTTTGCATCTTCCACCCATTTATAAAAAAAGATATCTATTTCTTCTTGTTCCTCATCTGTTCTTTCTTTTGTCCGGTCAAATATTTGCGGATTCTCATCAATATAGTTAAGAATGATAGCAATGTGAGCCTTTTCTTCATCATTCCATTCCATTTGCAGAACTTCATTTAGTTTGTCTTTCCAGAAGTTTATTTTTTGTTGTTGAGTAAAAGCACGGAATGTTGCACGTTTTACACTTTCATCCAAATCGTTCCATGTACTACGGCTCATGGCTCTAATTTCGTTGAGATTGTCATGTACCCATTCATCAATTTCTTGGTTACAGCTATAGGTTTCTTCATTTTGGCATCCGGAAAGGATGACTGTCATAAACAATAAAGCACAAAAAAATAATTTTTTCTTCATAATTTTCATATTAATCATTTAACAACTCCTTTTATTCTTAGCACACACACTTCTTTATCTACATTTGATTCTAGAAAAATACGTTTATCAAAACGCCCTGTTTGATTTTTAGAATCATAATAGACTTTTATTTTTCCTCTTTCTCCCATTTTTATGGGATGCTTGGGATATTCTACTCTTACGCATCCACAAGAGACTGATGCTTTGTGGATAACAAAAGGAGTATTACTTTTTACGTTAAAGGAAAATTCTTCAAATACGACCTTTGAGTTTTTGGTATCAATCTGTCCAAAATCATGTGTCTTTTTTCCCCATTCAACATAGGCCTTTTTCTTGTGAAAAAGCATTGTTTAAATTATTTGCAATTAATATGCATGCAAATACGATTCTAAATAACATAATTACAATAATTTTATATTAAAAACAGTATTCTAAATTGAGAACTTGCTCTTGTTTGATAGGTGTTGGACATTTAGTTGACAACTTCTATTGTTGTTACAGGATTAGTTCACTCAACAATATTCAAAAACTGAATAGGTTTACAGATTTTTTTAACCTAGTGTAGTTGTCATATTGGTTTTGCAAATGTAATGCTAATTATTCTATTATTTCAATGTTGTAGAACTTATGTGTCTATTTTATTATTTTTTATAATTTTTATTGGAATACACATATTCAAAACCTGATGTGGGCGGAATTATTATGCATATATAGTCTGTTTAATGCGTTCCCTCACTTGATTAAATGTTTTCTACTCTAAAGGAGTTTTCATATCAGATTGATTTAATCATCCTCTGCCATCGGCTCCCCACATCATCTTATTTCGGAGCGTGTTGAAAAAGATGTGGCAGTTCCGTTTGACTACCTTTATTTTATAATCAGCCTTGCGGATTGTGAGTTGGCTGCCTTCACGGCAAGTCTCACTTCGTCCGTCGATAGCAATCAGGAAATTGTGGCTGCGGCTTTCTATATCCAGTGTGATTTCCCAGTCGTCGTTGATCACGATGGGGCGTACGTTCAGACTGTGTGGCGCAACCGGGGTGATGGCGATGGTGTTGCTGTGTGGCACGATCACAGGTCCGCCGATGCTCAGCGAGTAGGCGGTAGAGCCGGTAGGAGTGGCAATGACCAGTCCGTCCGCCTGGTAAGTGGTGAGATAGGCCCCGTTGATGGCCGTGTGGATGGAAATCATGGAAGAACTGTCACGCTTCAGTACCGCTATCTCGTTCAGCCCGAAAGGGTAACCTTTCAGTTCCTGTTCCTTGCAGGATACCTGCAATACGCTACGGTCTTCTATCCGGTAGTTTCCGCTGTAGATGTCATTGAAGGTGTCCTCCATCTCTTCAGGGGAGACATCGGCCAGAAAACCTAACCGCCCGGTGTTGATGCCCAGTATGGGAATGTTGCGCGAACCCACACGGCTGGCGGCTTTCAGGAAAGTACCGTCACCTCCGATGCTCAGCACCATGTCGGCTTCAAAATTGTTCCCGTCGAAAACACCGGCATGACGGATGTTGATCTTGAGGTCGTTTGTCAGAAACTGGTAGAACTCACGGCAGATGTGAACTTCGGCGTTATGCTGTGATAGAATGGATAACAGGCGTTCCACATGAGCCGATTTCTTGGCCTGATAAG
This sequence comes from Phocaeicola sartorii JCM 17136 = DSM 21941, assembly GCF_000614185.1. GTDB lineage: Bacteria > Bacteroidota > Bacteroidia > Bacteroidales > Bacteroidaceae > Phocaeicola > Phocaeicola sartorii. The sequence goes on from NZ_BAKM01000039.1 coordinate 19,218, forward strand.
TGTTTCCGAAAAGGGCGAATTTCATTGGGCGTATATTCATTAGTTAATTTTATAAATCTTTTGTTTGTCAAAAAGGACCAGGTTTTAATAAAACCTGCTAACTTTGCACATCAGAACTGCAAAGATAATAATATATTGCCAAGATGACAAAGTTAAGTGTAAATATAAACAAGGTAGCCACCTTGCGTAATGCCCGGGGAGGTAACAATCCGGACGTGGTGAAAGTAGCCTTGGACTGTGAGACGTTTGGTGCCGAAGGCATCACTGTACATCCCCGTCCCGACGAACGTCATATCCGCCGTAGCGACGTGTACGAACTTCGTCCGTTGCTTACTACAGAGTTTAATATCGAAGGATATCCCGCACCGGAGTTCGTTGACCTGGTGCTGAAAGTAAAACCTCATCAGGTAACGCTGGTACCCGATGCGCCCGATCAGATTACGTCTAACGCCGGATGGGATACCAAGGCGAACCTTTCTTTTCTGACCGAACTGATGGATACGTTCGGCCAGGCAGGCATCCGTACCTCTATCTTTGTCGGTACGGACAAGGAGATGATAGAATATGCCGCCAAGGCGGGGGCCGACCGGGTGGAACTTTATACGGAACCCTACGCTACGCTGTTTCCCCAGAACCCCGAGGCAGCCATCGCTCCCTTTATAGAAGCGGCGAAGGTGACCCGTAGCTTGGGGATGGGGCTGAATGCAGGCCACGACCTTAGTCTGGCAAACCTGAAATATATGCATACGCATATTCCTTGGCTGGACGAGGTGTCTATCGGTCATGCATTGATAAGCGACGCGCTTTATATGGGATTAAAACAAACTATTGAAGAATATAAAAATTGTCTTCGTTCATGATGAATATCACTTTACTGGCTGCACAGGCAGCCTTGGCGGATACCCTTACCGGGGGTAATCCCGTATTGACACCCGTTTCGGGAGAGGCTCAGATGAACCTTTGGGATATGGCGGTAAAAGGCGGATGGATCATGCTTGTGCTGGCTCTGCTGTCCGTAGCGTGTTTTTATATCTTTTTTGAACGCCTTGCTATATTCGCAAGGCCGGTAAGGAAGACCCTTTGTTTATGGAGCGTATCCGGGATTATATCCGTACCGGAGAGGTGAAGTCGGCCATCAATTATTGCCGCATTACCAATACCCCTTCTGCCCGGATGATTGAAAAGGGAATTTCGCGTATGGGGCGTCCCGTTGCCGATGTGCAGGCTGCCATAGAGAATGCCGGAAACATTGAAGTGGCAAAATTGGAAAATGGTTTCCCCGTTATCGCTACGGTTTCGGGCGGTGCTCCCATGCTTGGCTTTTTAGGAACGGTGACCGGTATGGTGCGCGCTTTTTGGGAAATGGCCAATGCCGGAAACAATATTGATATTACGCTGCTGTCGGGAGGTATCTACGAGGCGATGATTACTACCGTGGGTGGTCTTATAGTGGGTATTGCAGCCATGTTTGCTTATAACTATCTGGTGGTGCGTGTGGATAAGGTAGTCGGCCAGATGGAAGCCCGTACCATGGATTTTATGGATTTGCTGAATGAACCGGTTCAAAAATAAAAGTATATGGCGTTAAAAAGAAGACAAAAAATATCACCCAACTTCAGTATGGCGTCTATGACAGACCTCATATTCCTGTTGCTGATATTTTTCATGATTACCTCCACCATGGTGTCGCCCAATGCCATCAAGGTACTGCTCCCGCAAGGCAGGCAGCAGACTTCGGCGAAACCGCTCACACGGGTAATCATAGACAAGCAGCTGAACTTCTATACCGCTTTCGGCAATGAGGATGAAATGCCGATAGACTTGGAAGAACTGCCCGCATTCCTGCAAAGGTGTGCCGAGAAGGAACCCGATATGTATGTGGCCCTTTATGCGGATGAGGCCGTGCCTTACCGCGAAATAGTAAGGGTGCTGAATATTGCTAATGAAAATCACTTCAAGATGGTGCTGGCTACGCGTCCGCCTGAGAAGAAACGTTAAGCTGTAAGCATGAAGAAAAATAAGATAACAGGACTGATTGGTACGGCTGTACTGCATATACTTCTCCTTATCCTGCTGCTGGTGATTGTTATCCGTCGTCCGCAGGTTCAAGAAGAAGGGGGTGTCCCTGTTATGTTGGGAAATACGGAGCTTTCTCAAGGGAATGCCGACCCTTATACGCTGACGGATGTGGATATAATGAATGAGCCTGAGGCTCCGGCTCCTGATGTGTCCGAACCGGAAACGGTTCCTCCTGTCGAGACAAAAGAGGAAATCATCACCCAGACAGAAGAGGAGACAGTGGCGGTTCCCGACAAGAAGCCTGAAAAAGAAACTCCTAAAAAAGAGAAACCTAAGAAGGAAACTCCCAAGAAGGATGTGCCGAAGAAAGAGACGGTAAAGCCGAAAGAGAAAACCGAAACCGAGAAGCGTGCCGAGGCTGAAAAGGCGGCAGCAGAGAAGAAAGCGGCGGCCGAAAGGGCGGCGGCGGAAGCGGCGGCGAAGAAGATAGCCGGTGCTTTCGGCAAGGGAACCCAGATGGGAAATAAAGGAACCGGTACCACAGGTTCCGGCTTGGAGGGAAGCCCGACGGGAAATTCTTCGGAAGGTAAGTCCAGCGGAGTGGGCGGCTACGGAACATTCGACCTTAACGGACGTTCGTTGGGTAGTGGCGGTTTGCCCATGCCTGTCTATAATGTGCAGGATGAGGGACGGGTGGTGGTGACTATCACCGTGAATCCCGCAGGGCAGGTGATAAGCACCAGTATCAACAAACGTACCAATACAGTGAACGCTTCGTTACGGAAGGCAGCGGAAGAGGCTGCCCGTAAGGCACGCTTTAACCAAGTGGACGGAGTGAATAACCAGACAGGTACTATTACATATTACTTTAAACTGAAGTAGCTTATGAAAACAATTTGTGTATTTTTGGCAGAAGGCTTCGAGGAAGTGGAAGCGCTGACCCCGGTAGATGTGTTGAGACGTGCAGGCTTGCCTGTAAAGACCGTTTCTGTGACAGGTGTGCTGACCGTAAACGGTGCGCATGGTGTTCCGGTAATAGCCGACAGGGTGTTTGAAGAAGTGAAAGAAGAGGAGGTGGAGATGATTGTATTGCCCGGCGGTCTGCCCGGAGCGACCAATCTGGATGCTCACGAAGGTCTGGGTAAGTTGATCAGGACATTTGCCGAGGCCGGACGTCCGTTGTCTGCCATCTGTGCCGCTCCGTTGGTATATGGAAAGCGTGGTTTGTTGAAAGGCAGGAAAGCAACTTGCTATCCGGGCTTTGAAAAATACCTGGAGGGTGCTGACTATACGGCCGCTTTAGTGCAGAAGGACGGCAATTTCATTACCGGCAAAGGGCCCGGTGCTGCTATGGCATTCTCATTTGCTATTGCGGAAAAATATGTCGGTGCAGAAAAGGTGAAGGAACTGAAGCAGGGGATGATGATTGAAGAATGAACAGGCATGTCATTATAGTAGCGGGAGGTAAAGGGCTGCGCATGGGGGGCGATATTCCCAAACAGTTTTTGCCTGTGGGAGGCAGGCCCGTGCTGATGCGTACCATAGAGGCCTTTTACGCTTTTGATTCTTCTATACATTGTATATTAGTTCTTCCGGTGAGCCAGCAGGCTTACTGGAAAGAACTTTGTGTGACGTATCATTTCACTTTGCCTCATGATATTGCCGATGGGGGAGAGACTCGTTTCCATTCCGTCAAGAATGGATTGGCATACGTAACGGGGGAGGGCTTGGTAGGTGTTCATGATGGTGTCCGTCCTTTCGTCTCCCGGGAAGTGATAGCCGGATGCTATGAGGCGGCGCAGACTAAGAAAGCGGTCGTTCCTGTAATTGATGTGGTGGAGACCGTGCGTCACCTTACGAAGCCGGGAAGTGAGACTGTTCCGCGCAGCGACTATAAACTGGTCCAGACTCCGCAGGTCTTTGATATACAGTTGCTGAAAGAGGCATACAATCAGGAATATACGGATACCTTTACCGATGATGCTTCTGTAGTGGAAGCCATGGGCGGAGAAATCTGCCTGGTGCCGGGAAATAGAGAAAATATAAAATTAACCACCCCTTTTGATTTGAAAATAGCGGAAGTCTTAATTTGAAATGTTCGACATCACTACGCGTGACATAAAATATTTGCAAGGAGTAGGTCCGCAGCGTGCAACCGTCTTGAACAAGGAATTGAATCTGTTTTCCTTGCATGACTTGTTGTACTATTTCCCTTATAAATACGTAGACCGCAGCCGCCTTTATTATATTCATGAAATAGACGGCAACATGCCCTATATCCAGTTGAAAGGTGAAATCCTCAGCTTTGAGACTTTCGGTGAGGGAAGACAGCGCAGGCTTGTCGGTCATTTTTCGGATGGAACGGGCGTTATTGATTTAGTCTGGTTTCAAGGAATCAAGTATCTGTTAGAGCATTATAAGACCCGGACAGAGTATATCGTTTTTGGCAAACCGACCGTATTCAATGGCCGTATCAACGTGGCCCATCCCGACATGGATCCTTCCGGCGAACTTACCTTATCGACGATGGGGCTGCAACCCTATTACAACACGACGGAAAGGATGAAGCGCGGTTTCTTGAACTCTCACGGGGTGGAGAAACTGATGAAGAATGCGCTTGCCTTATTACAAGAGCCTCTTGCCGAAACATTACCTCCGCAGTTGGTGGAGGAGCATCATCTGATGTCTTTGGATGAGGCTATCCGCTATATTCATTTCCCTCAGAACCCCGAACAGCTTCGGAAGGCTCAATATCGTTTGAAATTTGAAGAACTGTTTTATGTGCAGCTCAATATCCTGCGTTACAGCAAGGACAGGCAGCGCAAATACCGGGGGCTTCGTTTCGAGCGGGTGGGCGAGATTTTTAATACGTTTTATTCACAAAATCTTCCTTTTGAGCTGACCGGAGCACAGAAACGGGTGATAAAGGAGATACGGAAGGATATGGGAAGCGGCCGGCAGATGAACCGCTTGTTGCAGGGAGACGTAGGAAGCGGAAAAACGCTGGTGGCACTGATGTCCATGCTCATTGCACTGGACAACGGCTATCAGGCATGTATGATGGCTCCCACCGAAATTCTTGCCGCTCAGCATTATGAGACCATTCAGAAATTCCTGTTTGGCATGGATGTGCGTGTGGAACTTCTGATGGGTTCCGTCAAAGGAAAGAGGCGTGAGAGGATATTGAAGGATTTGTTGACGGGAGATGTCCAGATTCTGATAGGTACCCATGCCGTACTGGAAGATACCGTGGGCTTTTCTTCTTTGGGAATGGTGATTATAGACGAGCAACATCGTTTCGGGGTGGCTCAGCGTGCCAAGTTATGGAGTAAGAACGTCTGTCCGCCTCATGTGTTGGTCATGACGGCTACTCCTATTCCCCGTACCCTGCTATGACGTTATATGGCGATTTGGATGTATCCGTCATTGATGAGTTGCCTCCGGGCCGTAAACCCATTCAGACGATCCATCAGTTTGACAACCGCCGCGCCAGTCTTTATGCTTCCATTCGTAAACAGATAGAGGAAGGTCGGCAGATCTACATTGTTTATCCTTTGATAAAGGAGAGTGAGAAGATGGATATCAAGAATCTGGAAGAGGGGTATGAACTGATTTGTGCCGAATTCCCCGATTGCCGGGTGAGCAAGGTGCATGGTAAGATGAAGCCGGTGGAGAAAGATGCTGAGATGCAGCGTTTTGTCAGTGGTGAAACTCAGATTATGGTGGCCACTACAGTGATTGAGGTAGGGGTGAATGTCCCTAACGCCTCGGTGATGGTCATTGAAAACGCCGAACGTTTCGGGCTTTCACAATTGCATCAGTTGCGTGGGCGTGTAGGCCGCGGAGCCGATCAGTCTTATTGTATTTTGGTCACCACGTACAAACTGACCGAAGAAACCCGCAAGCGGTTGGAGATAATGGTGCAGACCAATGATGGTTTCGAGATAGCGGAAGCCGATTTGAAGTTGCGCGGTCCCGGTGACCTGGAGGGAACCCAGCAGAGTGGGGTTGCTTTTGACCTGAAGATTGCCGATATAGCCCGTGACGGACAATTATTGCAATATGTCCGTGAGGTGGCAAGTCGGATTGTAGATGAGGATCCCGCAGGGACTCGTCCGGAAAATGCTATTCTTTGGCAACAGTTGCAGGCGTTGCGTAAAACAAATATAAATTGGGCGGCTATCTCTTAAAATATCACCATTACGGAGTTTTGAAGAAGGTGGTTTATATTGTATGATAAAACGTTCAAATTGTTACTTAAATGCTAATTTGTGATGAAAACATTTATCTATATATTTAGATGTATAATAATAGTCGTATTGGTAGTCGTGATGAATTCTTGTTCAAAACGGGTGGTTGACGATTCTATTTCTGTTCTTCTTGAGGAACAGGCTCTTTCTAATGCAGTTCCACTAGAGGCGCATGATGTATGGTATCCGTTTGATAGTATCTATTCAAATCGATTTTATGTTTATGCGGATACTATTCTAGTTGTTGAAAATAAAAAAGCAGCTGGGAATTTCTTGGATTTTTATAACATTCGAAATCGGAACCTTATTGCAAGAAAATTACCTTTTGGAGAAGGACCTGGAGAATTGTTATTTTGCGCAAATGATCTATGAAGGTAATGTAATGCGTGTTACTGATTATATTAATAGACGGCTATATAATGTGGAAATTGATAAAGTTTTGAGCAACTCCAATTATAATCCAGAATTGGCTTCGTTTTCAAAAAGTATCATAGTCACAAGTGCTCCGGTATCTTACGGAGATTCCATTTTGTGTATCAATCCATTCCATTATGTTCACCAACAGGCAGGAATAGATCAACAACCACCTAGAATTATTGCGATGACCGATAAGAATCCTAATCCTTCTATACCTATGGATTTCGATTATATGACAGTTAATGTAGGGCAAGGGCTTTTAGGTGCAAATGCCTGTTTAGGAAAAATATTTTTTGCATCCTTTGATATTTCTTCGATAGAATTTTATAATTCTGATTTAAAACTCGTCAAAAATGTGCTTGGGCCTGTCATGCTTCCTGAAACAAAATTAAGCATAAGTATTGATAATAACGGTAAACATGATGTGTGTTATAAAGGAATGGATCAGCCTGAAGCCTACACTGGATTTACTATCTTTAATGACAAACTATATTTTATTTATACTGGAAGAAGTATAATATGGGATAATGTCAAGGATTATTATTCTTATATTTTATGTTTTGACTGGAATGGTAACTTTCTGAAAAGTTATAGTGCTCCCGTAAGGATTAATACATTAAGTGTGTCAGTTTCTGAACCTAATGTTTTTTATGCTACAATAAAAGATGAAGAAAATAATCCGAAATTGATTAAATTGACTCCTACAAATACGGGAGAATAATTACATTTTACATTTATGAAAATGATAAAACTCATATTTGTTTTTATATTCTTGCTTTCTGGATGTATGAGTAATCATACTTCTAAGTCATGTCTAAATGAAAGTGATGGTCTGTATTTGCTTTCCCAAGATAAAGGTTTGCTTAATTTAACTCCGGTGACAGAATATTTTCCTGATGGATTTAGTGGATATATTTATGTGATGAATTCTGAATGTTCAGATTGTATTGGAACTTTTATAAGCTTTGTTAAAAAATTAAGTGCGTCTAGGTACTGTGGAAATTTATTAGTTGTGATTTCTGTTGCTACTCAGCCTGTAGTAAACCATTATATTAAGGAATATGATTTTTCTAAAAATATTAATGTCATATTGTCAGAAGATAAACAAGGGAAGTGGGGGATAGGTTCTATTGAAAAGGAAAACGGTAAGGTCTATGTTGTAACTGATAATAAGATTGAAAATGTATTTCAATATGCTCTTTATTAAATCTTTTATACTTATAGATTGCTATTTTTTAAATTGTACCTGTAGAATGTGATGGAGCTTGTAACAGTATATTGTATCCTGTACTTTTGTTAAAAATAAGGATGTATGTTGCATAACATGTTTGCAGCGCTTCCCCCTTATTTATAGTGGTTTCCGGACTTTCTGTCCACCTTTTGCATATAACTTACATAAAAAAAGAGTTAAAGAAGTACCTTGTTTCTCAAGGAAAATCTCTATCTTTGGGAGAATTTTTGAGAAGAAGCACAGAATAAACCTTAAAAGAACCGAATATTATGATGGAAAAAACGCTGGTTATTTTGAAGCCTTGCACGTTGCAGAGAGGCTTGGTAGGTGAGATTACTAACAGGTTTGAAAGGAAAGGCCTGCGTTTAGCCGGAATGAAAATGGTTCAGTTGACGGATGAAGTGCTTAGCGAACATTACGCTCATTTAAGCTCGAAGCCGTTCTTTCAGCGTGTGAAAGACGCAATGATGGTTTGCCCCGTTATTGTATGTTGCTTTGAAGGTGTGGACGCTGTTCAAGTAGTGAGAACATTAACCGGTCCTACTAACGGACGTCTGGCGGCTCCCGGAACTATCCGTGGAGATTACAGCATGAGCTTTCAGGAAAATATAGTCCATGCATCCGATTCGCCGGAGACCGCCGAAGTGGAATTGAAACGATTTTTTAAACCAGAAGAGATATTCGAGTATAAACAAGCCGTGTTCGGCTTCCTTTATGCGAATGACGAATATTAAAAGAAAAACAAAAAAACGGATGATTTTGAAATGTGTTAAAGTAGTCGCAGCGGCAGCCTTCGCCCTAGTCAGCCTGAATGTGTCAGGACAGGACTTGCTGGCACGCCAGGCACCCATCGACCGAAAATTGAAAGCAGTGGATTCTGTTGCATTGATTCGTCAGATAAAGGCGGAGAAGTCAGCTTACCCTGCATATAGTCTCTATCCGAACTGGAGTAACGAGCGTGTACACGCTTATGGTAATACTGTTACGATCCCTGATACTTTCCGTATTGATATGACCGGCTTCCGTATGCCGACAGAACACACGAAAATAACTTCTAAATTTGGTCCCCGCCGTCGTCGTATGCACAATGGACTGGATATAAAAGTATATATCGGAGATACCATTCGTGCCGCTTTCAGTGGAAAGGTGCGCATGGTGAAGTATGAACGCCGCGGATATGGAAAATATGTGGTGATCCGCCACGAAAACGGTCTGGAGACTGTATATGGTCACTTGTCGAAGCAGATTGTGGACGAAGACCAATACGTGGAAGCAGGAGAACCCATCGGATTGGGAGGAAACACAGGACGCTCTACCGGATCACATCTTCATTTTGAAACCCGTTTTCTGGGACAAGCCATTAATCCGGCGCTTTTATTTGATTTTGAAAAACAGGATATCGTAGCCGATTCTTATTTGTTTAGAAAAGGTAATAACAGATACCAGCGTAATACGAACAGTAAGAACGTGAATTTGTTGGCTTCATCAGATGGTACCATCCGTTATCATAAAGTAAGAAGTGGAGATACCTTGAGTCGCATTGCGCAGAAAACAGGTACATCTATTGATGCTTTGTGCAAGTTGAACCACATTACCCGCAGAACGATTCTTCGTCCGGGGCAAGTGTTAAGATGTTCTTAAGCTTTAGTTAATTAAGAAATACAAAATAGGGCGGAAAAGAGTATTCTTTTCCGCCTTTTTGTTTACGCTTAAGCAGAAAAATGCGTAACTTTGTCGCCTAATCATAGAGTATGATGAAAGATACGAAACAACAATTTGAACATGTAATAGCTATCTGCCGTGATTTGTTTGCAAAAAAACTGCACGATTACGGTGCGGCATGGCGCATCATGCGCCCCTCGTCTGTCACCGACCAGATATTTATCAAGGCAAACCGCATCCGCAGTATCGAAACCAAAGGAGTGACGATGGTGGATGAAGGCATCCGTTCGGAATTTATCGCTATCGTGAATTATGGAATCATCGGACTGGTCCAGCTGGAACTGGGATATGCCGAAACGGATGATATGACTGAAGAACGTGCTTTGGAACTGTATGACCGGTATGCCAAACAGGCATTGGAGCTGATGTTGGCCAAGAACCACGATTATGACGAGGCATGGCGCAGCATGCGTATCAGCTCATATACTGATTTGATTCTGATGAAGATCTATCGCACCAAGCAGATTGAAGGTCATGATGGAGCCACATGGGTATCAGAGGGTGTTGATGCCAACTACATGGACATGATTAATTATTCAGTATTCGGATTGATCAAGTTGGAATTTGGAGAGTAAACAGTCACATAGTATCGTTGGAATCTGGACAAACGCCTGCCGTTTTCTGCTGGCGCTGGTATTTATATTTTCCGGTTTTGTCAAAGCGGTGGATCCGCTGGGTACCCAATATAAAATTCAGGACTATCTGGAGGCCTTCGGCTGGGTTGCTTTGGTGCCTGCCTTCCTCCCGTTTCTGGCGTCTGTATTGCAGGCGATGGTTGAGTTTTGTTTGGGAATATACCTGTTGTTTGGCATCCGCCGGAGAATGACTACCTTGTTTGTTGTGGTGATCATGGGCGTGATGACTCCGCTCACTTTATGGTTGGCGCTTTCCAATCCGATATCGGACTGCGGATGCTTTGGCGATGCTGTGACCTTGACCAATTGGGAAACTTTTGGGAAGAATGTACTTTTGTTGATAGCGGCGGTTTCCGTCTTTAAATGGGGAAACCGCATAACTCCCTTGGTGACAAAGCGTTTTGACTGGCTGGTGGCTATGTACGCGTTTCTTTATATTTTGGGGATGACCCTGTATTGTTACCGTGAATTGCCTGTCTTTGATTTTCGCCCTTATCGTATCGGAACCGATATACGTAAGGGGATGGAAATTCCGGAAGGAGCGAAACCGACTGTGTATGACACTCGCTTTATTCTTCAGAAAAACGGAGTGGAGAAAGAATTTACATTAGATGATTATCCCGACAGCACATGGACTTTTGTGGATTCAAGAACGGTGGTGAAGGAGCAGGGATACGAACCGCCTATCCGTGACTTCTCTATTATCCGGCAAGAAGACGGGGAGGATGTGACGGATGAGATCTTGACGGATGATAAGTATACTTTCCTGTTGGTGGCGCACCAGCTGAGCCAGGCGGACGACAGTTCCATAGACCTGATCAATGAACTGTATGATTATAGTGTGGAGCATGGATATCAATTCTACTGTCTCACTTCATCACCCGATAGTGACATTGAAGACTGGCAGGAGCGTACTGGGGCCGAGTATCCTTTCTGCCTGATGGATGACATTACGCTGAAAACCATGATACGTTCTAACCCCGGACTGATGCTGCTGAAGAACGGTGTGGTTATAAACAAGTGGAGCGTGAACAACCTGCCCGATGAATACGTGCTGACCGACCGGTTGGAAAACCTGCCTTTGGCACAAGTCAATGAAAAGACTTTCAGCCATAAAGTGGTGCTGGTATTGGCATGGTTTGTCTTCCCGTTGTTGTTCTTTAGTATGGTAGATGTCATTTGGGAGCATTTCCACAGGAAAAAGAAACTGAAATTGAAAGAGAATCGAACGAAATAATTTCATTAACCCTTTAACAAAACAAACAAAATGAGAAAAAACATTGTTGCAGGAAACTGGAAAATGAACAAGAACCTTCAGGAAGGTATTGCTCTGGCAAAAGAATTGAACGAGGCTTTGGCTGCTGACAAACCCAATTGTGATGTAGTGATCTGTACTCCGTTTATCCACTTGGCTTCTGTTACTCCTATCGTTGACAAAGCTGTGATTGGTGTGGGTGCGGAAAACTGTGCAGATAAAGTATCAGGTGCATATACCGGTGAAGTTTCTGCTGAAATGGTAGCTTCTACAGGTGCTGAATATGTCATTCTAGGTCACTCTGAACGTCGTGCTTACTATCACGAAACAGTGGAAATCCTGGAAGAAAAAGTGAAATTGGCTTTGGCCAACAACTTGAAACCGATTTTCTGTATCGGCGAAGTATTGGAGGAACGCGAAGCTAACAAACAGAATGAAGTGGTTGCTGCTCAGCTGGCATCCGTATTCTCTTTGTCTGCCGAGGATTTCGGTAAGATCATCCTGGCTTACGAACCGGTTTGGGCTATTGGTACAGGTAAGACTGCTACTGCAGAACAGGCTCAGGAAATCCACGCATTCATCCGTTCTTTGATTGCTGACAAGTATGGCAAGGAAGTTGCTGATAACACTTCTATCCTTTATGGTGGTAGCTGCAAGCCTTCTAATGCTAAGGAATTGTTCGCTAATCCTGATGTGGACGGTGGTTTGATTGGTGGTGCTGCTTTGAAAGTTGTTGACTTCAAAGGCATTATCGATGCATTCAAATAATTAATATCACCACAGATTACTCAAACTTGCAATTTCATCAAACAATCTGTGAGGATCTGTGTAATCTGTGGTGATTTACCTAAATTCATAAAACGACATGAGATACATTTTTATCCTACTCTTTTTGAGTCTCGGACTTTCCGCACTGGCACAGCAGAACATAGTAGAAAGCTTGCAGCGCAACCGTGCCGGAGAAGGTACTGTAACCATCCATCAAGACCCTGAAATAACGGGGCTGATTGGTAATATCCATACGGGGAATACTACGGGAGGTGAACAGAAAATGTTGAAAGCCAGAGGATATCGTGTTCAGGTTTATGCTGGAAACAACTCGCGCGTAGCTCGTAATGAAGCCAATAACGTGGCCACCAAGGTGAAAGAGGAATTTCCCGACATGCCTGTCTATGCCTATTTCCAGCCCCCTCGCTGGTTGTGTCGTGTTGGCGATTTCCGTAGTATTGAGGAAGCGGATGCCGCCATGCGCCGTCTGAAGGTACCGGTGTTTTTAAAGAAGTATCTATTGTTCGTGAACAAATTAATATCCCCCTGGACTAATAACATGGAAGAACTATTGCATCCCGAATGGTCTGCAGAGAAAATCGAGCAGTTGAAAGGCCATTATCAGAGTATTTTATCGCTATTGGGCGAAGATGTGGAAAGAGAAGGATTGCTGAAAACTCCTGAGCGTGTAGCCAAGGCTATGCTGACATTGACACGCGGTTATGAACAAGATCCGCATGCTATTTTACTGGGAGCTAAATTTAAAGAAGAATATAGCCAGATGGTTATAGTGAAAGATATCGATTTCTTCTCCTTGTGCGAGCACCACATGCTTCCGTTCTATGGAAAGGCGCATGTCGCTTATATTCCCAATGGCTATATCACCGGTTTGAGCAAGATTGCCCGGGTGGTTGATGTGTTTTCTCATCGTTTGCAGGTGCAGGAACGCATGACGCTGCAAATAAAGGAATGCATTCAGGAAACCTTGAATCCGCTGGGGGTGATGGTGGTGGTCGAAGCCAAGCACATGTGCATGCAGATGCGCGGGGTGGAGAAACAAAATGCCATTACCACTACTTCGGATTTCACAGGGGCGTTCAACCAGGCCAAGACACGTGAGGAGTTTATGAATCTGATACGGCATAACCGGTAAGGAGTTATGCCTTTATTTTAGTACTACCCGGTCGCCGGCACGCTTGGCCATGATTTTTTGCAGTTCACTTAATTCTTTAAAGTGGGCCATGACTTCAAGGCACTTATCGGCATTGGCGGCCACTTCGGGATTGTTCAAAGCTTGCAGGGTATATTTCATATCCTCTTCCAGTATGGCAAGCTTGAAGTCGATAAGCTGATGCGGCACTAATTCGTGCAGGCGCTCTTCGTCTTTGATCATTGCTTGCGAGTTGCTTTTGCTCAACTGGTAACGGTCATTTATCATATCTGCCGCCAGCTTGCTGATGGTGGGGTCGGGATGTGCCAGAAAATAACGTTCCGCCGTGAAGTTGGAGTCATGCAGATGAGCTTCTGCCTCTGCCAGTATTTTCCGGTGCAACGGATTATGGAACTGTAATTCATCCTGTTTCAAATCCATTGATATATATTCTATCACAGTGAGCGGAGTCTCCGTGTTTTCTTCCGTTTCTACATAGCACATTACTTTCTCTCCGTGGCGTATCAACGTTTGAAGCAGTAATTGTTCTTTTACATAAAAAACGTACTTTTCCCGTCCTTCCTGGGGAATAAACGATTGATACCCCGCTTCTGTTTCTGCAGGAGGGAGCGGAGGAGGAACATCATCATCCACTCCTATGGGGGGCATGTCGGCAGGAGGCATGCTGTCGGTAGGAAAAGGAACTGTATCCACAGGTGGCAGAACCCCGGTGGTGACCGCTTCTTTCTCTTTCTTGATTTGTTCCAGGTAGTTGTCGTCCCGCTGAAGCAGATGCTTCTTGATCTCGTCCAGGATAATTTGCTCGTTTACGTTCAAGAGGGTGGCACACTCTGTCAAGCAGGTATATCGAATGACTTTATCCGGAATCAGTCCGATGCTCCGTGCCATGTCCGATATCAATCCGGCCCGTTTGATAGGGTCTCTCTGTGCGTCTTTCAGCAAAAGATTGGTCTTGAAGCGGATAAAGTTCTCTTCGTGGTCGTCAATGTATTTTCTGAATTCCGTGGCATTGTGTTTTCTGGAGAAACTATCGGGATCATCTCCATCGGGCAGAAGGAGTACCTTGATGTTCATGCCTTCCGACAGCAACATGTCGATACCCCGGATGCTGGCTTTTATGCCGGCTTCGTCACCATCATATAATAAGGTGATATTGGAGGTGAAGCGGTGCAGCAACCGGATTTGTTGTTCGCTCAACGCTGTACCCGAGTTGGCCACCACATTCTCCAGTCCGCACTGGTGCATGGCGATAACGTCGGTGTATCCTTCCACCATGTAAACGCAGTCGGCTTTTACAATGGCGGCTTTGGCCTGATAAATGCCATACAGTTCTTTTCGTTTACTGAAAATCTCGGATTCGGGTGAGTTGACGTATTTTTGGTTTACCCCCTTGGTGCGGCTGTCCAGCACACGTCCGCCGAAGCCAAGCACCTTTCCGCTGATATTGAACCATGGAAATATCACACGCCCCCAGAAGCGGTCGCGCAGCCTGCCGTCTTCCTTTTCATAACAAAGTCCGGTCTTGATCAGGAACTCTTTTTTATACCCTTTCCGCAGGGCTTCCTGTGCCAATGCGTCAGGAGAGGTGGTGCTGTATCCCAACTGGAATTTCTTGACAATATCGTCACGAATGCCCCGTTGGCGGAAATAAGACATGGCAATGGCTTTTCCGTCAGCGTGGTTGTAGAGGGTGTTTTGAAAATAATCGCGGGCAAACTCATTGACTACAAAGAGACTTTCCCGTATGTTTTGTACTTGTTTCTCTTCATCGGTCAGTTCGCGCTCCTTTATTTCTATATGGTATTTTTTTGCCAGCCATCGTAGTGCTTCGGGGTAGGTCATCTGTTCGTGTTCCATCACGAAATGGACGGCATTCCCACCTTTTCCACAGGCAAAGCATTTACATAATCCTTTGGCCGGCGATACATAGAATGAAGGGGTCTTGTCATCATGGAACGGACAAAGCCCGACAAAGTTCACACCGCGTTTCCGCAGCGTGACAAACTCGGATACCACATCTACTATCTGTGCGGCATCCAGTATCCGGTCTATGGTGGGCTGGTCTATCATTGCGGGTGCGAAGATACAAAAAACGCCGCCGGAGGTGAGTCCGACAACGTTTTTAACGGAATATTGTAAACGGAATTATTTTATGTTGGGATTCAGCTTGTTCCATTCGGCAATCGGAGGAAGGACACCCATGGCAATCACTTCATCGCGCAGAGCGCAAAGATGTTCATAACTTTTTTCCAGTGCGGCTTCTTCTTCAGGCGTACCTTTCACTTCTTTCAAGTGGCAACCGTCTTTAGTGATGGAAGTTTCCCAAGCCATCATGATGTGGTCGAACTTGTCATTGGATACGTAAGTTCCTGCAGGCCAGCGGAATGGTTTTCCTCCCATGGCGGCAGCAATCATTTCGATAGAGACGTATGACGGGCTTTGGAAAGAAGAACGGCCGCGCAGGTTGATGATGTTGGCACCTCCTTTAGTCACTTTCTGTTGTATTTCGGCCCATTGTTCTTTTGTCAAAGCATCAGTACCGATGATATCAAGTAATGCTTTTCCGTTTACTTTAGCGGTAGAAGCATAAACAGCCATTTGCTCACCATGACCGCCGTACGTGCGGCAGTTCTCAACCTTATCCATGGCGATGCCGAAATGTTTGGACAATTCGCTGCGCAGACGGGTGGAGTCAAGGGCGGCAAGGGTTGTAACCTGTGATGGTTTCAGTCCTGAATATAATAAGGTGATCAGACCGGTGATATCAGCCGGGTTGAAAATAACCACAATATGTTTCACGTCCGGACAATAGGCTTTTACATTTTTCCCGAATTCTTCGGCGATGGCTGCGTTTCCTTTCAGCAAATCCTCACGGGTCATGCCGGCTTTACGTGCCGCACCGCCTGAGTTTACAATATATTTGGCATCGGTCAAGGCTTCCTTGATATCGGAAGTAAAGGTGATGTTCATGCCTTCGAAACCGCAATGGTATAGTTCTTCCGCCACACCTTCCAGACCGGGAGCGTATGGGTCATACAAACAAATATTAGGAGTAAGGCCCATCATAATAGCGGTTTGAGCCATGTTCGAGCCAATCATTCCGGCAGCACCTACGATTGTCAGCTTTTCATTCGTTACAAATTCCATAATTCTTTTATTATTTAAAGTTTGTATAATATAAACGCTTTTGTGGGAGAGGATGTTCTCTCTTCCGGCTACAAATTTACAAAACCTTTTATAAAGGTGCTTATTCTAAAAAATTATATGGGATAATAGAAAGTTATCCCGTATAATCATCTTAGGATGGTGACTTTCAGAATGATTGTCGTACTTATTTGTTTATATAACTTTTTAACGCATCTACATATTCTTCAAAGGCTTCAAGCCCTTTTCGTGTAATCTTACAAATGGTACAAGGCATCTTTCCCTTGAAAGTTTTGATGACTTCTACATATTCAGCCTTGTTCAGCTTGTCTATTTGCACACTCAGATTACCAGCCGTCGCTCCTGTCTGTTGTTTCAGATAGCTGAACTCGGCTTCTTCCACTGAAACCAGTATGGACATCACGGCAAGTCTCAGTTCGGAATGTAGTAATGGATTCAATTCTTTGAACATAGGCGCAAAGTTACGATTTTTTTTGTTTACGGGCAGCATGATTCAGCACATGTCCCGGAATAACCATCATGAAAATAAAGGCGGGTGCGAATATCAATATCTGATTGAAACCTTGATAGAAAAGGCATCCGACGGAACTTAATGCTCCTAATGTGCCACAAATGATCACGGTTTTATAACCGATCACTAGTCCTGTAAGTGCGGTGCCCATGCCCATCAGCAGGAGGACAATGAACAGGATAGGAAGTTGCCAGAAAAACATGGCGAGCAGAGATATCAGAAAGCCGGTTATACCGAATACTGTCCAAATATGATTGATAACTTTGTCCAGATGAGTCTTGACAGCAGGCTGCTGATTGCGTACTGACAGGTAAGTACCTGTTCCTGCAATGACGGGGAGTAAGAACCATAGGTATTGCCAATGATAATCCCGGGTGGTTACTACCAGAGACCAGACCAGCAGGCTGATAAGGGTGGTGGTATATCCCCATAAGAGGAACGGCATGCCACAATTGGTTTCCAGTCTGTTTTTGGTATTCTGAATCATTTGAGTGATGAGTTCTAAACTCTCTTTCTCATTCAATTTTCTTTCTTCCATAATGTTTCCTTCTTTTTTTGTTTGTGATTGATTCATATTTAATGCTTCTCTTTATGGCTGTCATCAGCAGGCTCTCTTGGCCACTTCTTTGATTTGTACAGTGGTTGTTTTGTTTGTAATCCTTGCCATATCTCCTTTCATGGATTTGGGATTCTGCAACTCTCCTACGCCTATCATAAGATTTCCCTTGTTTCCCTTAATACTTTTTATGGTGATAGTAAGGTCAGCGGTTTGTGCCATATTTGCAATGGTAAATGCTAGGATAGCTAGTGTGGCGCATGCAAGATGGTGGCACGTTTCTTGTAAAATGCTGTGTTTGTTTTCATGGCTCTGATGTTTATTGATTGAATGACAAAAGTTTATTTTGTCTAATTACTTTGCAAATATAATGTAGTTTATAATATAAACCAATTATTATAGAACTTTTTTTTAAGCCAAACTTTGCTTTTCTTTGCGCCTGTTACCGATTTATTATAAGTAATAAAGATCAAATGTGTATATGCGGTAGAAGACTACGGGGAAGATATGTAATCTTCTTTACGGGTTTTATATACAAACTTTTATTGGCATGTACTTGAACAAGGAAATTCTTCTCTGTTTTTTCCCTTCCAAGAGTTTTGCAAAAGTGCTACCACTGCCACCACCCTTTCTACTGAAACCACGATGGACAGGGTGTTTCAAGGGGTGGTGGCAGTACCTTTTTTTACGCGGTAAAAAGGGATACTGCCACCACTTTTCTTCGTTTTTTTCGGATGCCCGATGCTTTCCGGCTGTTTTTTTTTCGGGGCTGGTGTCCGGAGCTGGTGATGCGTACGGTCCGCCTTGTTCATCTTGAAAGAGTCAACTGATATCATAACTAAGTATTAACTCCGTCAACCATCCTTACAAGTAAGATGAAGGAGTAGTCAGCCTGAAGCGTTAAACTACAAATGAATGAGCATACGGACAAGGAGTTTCAAGCGGTTCCGTCCGGCTGAAACTTTAGTTCCATCCGGTTGAAACTACAGTTCCGTCCGGCTGTAACTTTAGTTCCGTCAAGATGTAACCAGAGTTCCATTGAATTGTTACTGTGGTTTTGACTGATTGCAACCGTGTTTTTGTCTGTATGCAACCGTAGTTCTGTCTGTCCGTACCCGTCTCCTTTTCCCTGTGTTTGGTCCTCCTCCTCCTCCTGTTTTTCCCCCTCCACCGGTCGTTCCGGGGTAAAAAACAGGTGAAAGTGGTGGCAGCAGCCCTTTTTGCCACCTAAAAAAAGGTGCTGCCACCACCCCTTGAAACGCCCTGTCCATCGTGGTTTCAGAGGGTTGGGTGGTGGCAGTGGCAGCACTTTTGCAAAACTCTGTTGCAGGTGTTTTGTGTGAATCGTCCGGGTGTGCACGGAATTCTCCGGATATGTATGTGAAATGCCCTTTCCTTTCCGGCCCGGACGTTCTTGTCCTTTCGGAAAAGGATGAGGCCGTTCTCCAAAAAGATGACGGTCTTTAATAAAAAGATGATGGCCTTTTTTTAAAAGATGCCGGTCTTTTTAAAAAAGGTCCTGATGTTTTTTGCCGTTGCCGTAATCCGCTTCCTTTCCCATTCCCGCCCATTCCTTTCTCATTCCTTTCCCATTCTTTCCCTTTTTCTCTTCCCATATACGCACCTGCACGCCCGTGTGCGAATATTATAATGTGTATCTGTTTTCCCTCCTCCGGACGTCACCATAAAAATATGTTCTGTAATACAACTGTAAACC
>NZ_BAKM01000038.1 GCF_000614185.1 Phocaeicola sartorii JCM 17136 = DSM 21941
AGAGAAAAGTGCCGGGATTGGAGTGTACATGCTGAAATATGTTGTACCCGAAGCCGCTACTATTCATGAAGTCAGCAACACTTTCTATTTCCTGGATATGAAAGAGGAAAAGATTGCTTCATTTGATATCATCTTGGCGGCTAACCCTAATGGTGATTTATCAGATAGATATACTGTTTTACGATTAGTAGAATCTCTTTTTGATATTCTAATAGTAAAAGGGAGTATGGCATCGCACTCCCTTTTACCATAATATTGATTAACGGGCTATGGCAACAGAATCAAGTATCTGTAGGTCGAGAGCGGATTCTATTTTTGCAATAGTCTCAATAGATAGATTTTCAGTTCCTTTAAGAACACGGGATATGTATTGTTGCGAACAGCCCATTCTCTCGGCAACCGCTTTCTGTGTAAGGCCCAACTCCTCCATTTTATCAAGCATCATCATGGCAATCATCTGGGAATAGCGTAGCCATGACTTATTGGTTATTCGCCATTCTGCATTTTCCCTCCACTTTGATGGTGTGAGGCTACTATGCTGTTTTAGTTTGCTAATGATTTCACTTTCAGTTTTCATAATTACCTCCTTCTTAATTGATTTCAGTCAGATAATCCTTAAAAGAATCCATGTCTACAATATTGTTATCAAGCATAAACTGTCTCACTTTTTCCATTCTGGCCAATTCAACAAGCGTATGTTCACGCTCCTGCATTGTCCTTGTCAGTTTGATGGCACCTCCGGTTATGACGTAAATTCCGGGATTGAGCTTAATGGCATAAATACGAAGCATGATGCATGACGTGGTGTGTCACGAAGCCGGGCCTTTTCTTTGCCGAGTATTACTTCTGCAGTGCGGTTGTTATCAAGCGGGCGAAAGATCCGTTCAAGATCTGTGTCAGGAGAAATATCTATGATAAGGCATTGCAGCCGCTCACTATCCTCAATCGTATCATAGATTGCTTGATTGACATCCGTTATTTTGAAATACGAGGCCAGATCTCTTATGTTTTGCTTAAAAAAGGAACGCAACCAAGATACATCATTCCATTGTTCAAGAATCGTATCAAGGACATTGTCAAGGCAATCATCATATCTGACAGCCCAAAGATGTTCATTTTCAGTAATACGGTCAAATTCCATTGCTGATGTTTTCTGCAAAGATATGTATTTATTTTCAGTAATACAACTGGAAAGTTGTATTTATCCAATTCTTTCTACTATGTTATCCATTCGTTTTCTAAGTTTCACTTGTTTTGCCATAGGTGCCCAAATCATCCTTTCCAAAATGAAACTTAATTTTATTGAAGCGTGCTGTCTCATGCACGGTATTAGTTTCGGTCTCATCCCATATTTTCAGTTCGGTAACTTGACTTCGCTTGAATCGGTTTACTTCTTTTAGAAATATCGTAAAGCTTTGATGCATAAATATACCTTTATATTTGAATTGATGTTTAATTTAATTTCTCCATTAAAGCTAATAATTAAAGATGAAATTAACATTTAAATCCCAAGATAGGACTGAATATATGGTAATTTGTTTTTAGTAAAACAACTATCATGATATACTATATGTAACATGCAGAATATCAGTGTGTAAAATAAGAATTATCCGAAAAATCGGTAGTTTGCTGAGTTACTGCCCATCAAAGAAGAACAGTATGACACAAACTACGGTCGCCGCTATTTATGCCGCTTGTATGAGGAAGAAAAGCTGAAAAACAGGGGACTTCTCCAAACAACTGGTTTATGAGCTTGCAAACATGTTTTATCTTATGAATGAGTGATTTAAGTGAAAAATATAGGGGATAAGGAGTGAGGGTTTTATAATGAGTGGGTTACAACTGAAAGTGAGGGCTATATCGAAAAATTATATGAACCGTTAGCCAGTATGGCAAATATCTATTAAATTTGCCGTATGAAAAAGAAATTCCAGCTTGAAGTTCCGGGAGGAGCCGGCAAGGTGTTGCTCCATACTTGTTGTGCTCCTTGTTCATCAGCCATCATAGAGTGCTTGATGCAGCATGGTGTCACTCCGGTTATCTATTATTGTAATCCCAATATTTATCCGTTGGAGGAATACATTATCCGTAAAGATGAATGCACCCGGTACGCCCGGTCCCTGGGATTGAAAATTATAGATGCCGATTATGATCATGACGCCTGGCGTTGTCGAATGGCAGGAATGGAGCAAGAACCTGAAAGAGGAGGCCGTTGCCTGTGTTGTTTCAAGATGCGTTTGCAGGAAACCGCGCGTTATGCCCACGAGCACGGATTCTCGGTTATCACTACTACGCTTGCTTCCAGCCGTTGGAAAAGTCTGGAACAGATAGAGGAGGCGGGTCGATATGCTACGGCTTCTTATCCGGATGTCACTTATTGGGAACAGAACTGGCGCAAAGGCGGATTGAGCGAGCGTCGCATTGCTATCATCAAGGAATATAATTTCTATAATCAGCAATATTGTGGCTGCGAGTTCAGTATGCGGAAAGAAGAAAAGGAAGGATGACGGGAATGAAGATGCTTAAACTGTGGGTGGTTGTAATGTTATGGGGATTTTTGCCTGTTGTTTCGGAGGCACGGGAAGACATAAATAATGCCATAAATATGCAGTTGGAACATCTGAAACAACATCCTAAAGATAAAGAAGCGCTTCGGAAAGTTAGTTTTCTCTATCTGAACAAAGCTGATTATGATCAGGCTATCTTCTATGGACGACAATTGTTTGAGATAGGTTATGATGAACAGGATTACAATGGCGCTGTAATTTATTCTCATATTTGTCTGGGGCAGGCCCACATGATGAAGGGAAATGTAAAGGAGGCTTATAGTCATTTAGGGCAGGCCAGGCTGATAGGTGAAAGTAATAAAAATGATTCCGCCTTATGTTCCGTATATAATGGTCTGGGACTTTATGCATCGAATGTCCAGAAAGACTATTATCGTTCACTAACTTATTTCTTCCAAGGGGTTGAAGCTGCAAAGCGTTGTCATTATGACAGACTCTACTCCATTTTGCTTTCTAATATTGCCGGCATTTATTATTTGAAAAATGACAGCACAGGATTGAAATATGCCCTTGAATGTTATGAACTGGGACATGAACGGAAAGATCCTTATCTGATCTATAGTGGTTCAACCAATACCGCTTATATGTATTATTTGAAGAGTGACTATAATACAGCATTGAAATATATTCAGGAGGCGGAGTTCACCATGGTGCAGAATGATTTTTATGATCAATCAAACGTTTATAATCTTTATGGGTATATTCTGCACAAGTTGAATAAAGATGATGAAGCGATGGACTTTTTCCGGAAGGCTTTGGATTTGAAAGAACAGGGAAATATTTCTTCTGTGATGAATTCCTATTTGGGCTATGCCGGAATTTTAATGGAGCATCACCAGTATGACCGGGCTGTACGGATGCTGAAAGCCGGAATAGAATTGTCTTACCAACAGGCCAATGCCATTTATCGAAGTGATCTGTTGCAGGCTTTATCCCGATGTTATGAAGAAGATGGTATGCCGGTAGAGGCGTTGAAGTATCATAAGCTCTATCAGCTGGAAACGGATAGCTTGTATAATGCGGAAAAGGAACGTGCCGTGGGGGAGATACGCGCAAAATACGATATGGAACGGCAGGAAAACGAGATAAAACAGAATCGCCTGGAATTATTGGAAAAGGAAAATAAGATGCAACTGCTTATAGCCGGATTTATCTGTATCTTCATAGCCGCTTCTTTGCTATATTACTTATATTACAGAAAGAATAAGCTGTATCTTACCATTGTGAAGCAAAATCAGGATGCCATCCGGCGCGAACAGCAATTGCAGCACAAAATAGACGAGCAGTTTGCAGAGATAGACCGCCAGTCCGCTCTTTTACAAGAACATCTTACAGACCCGGCGAAAACTTCTTTGCCGCAACCTGAGAAATATGCGTCATCCTCGCTGACGGATGAAAAGAAGCAGGATTTATTTCTGCGTCTGGAAACGTTGTTGCAGGAGGAGAAGGTATTTACAGACAATTTGCTGACCAAAGAGAAAGTAGCGGAAATGTTGGGAACTAATCGTACTTATCTCTCCCAGATCATCAATGAGCAGACCAAGCAGACTTTTACTCAGTTTGTAAATGGTTTCCGCACAAAAGAGGCAGTCCGTTTACTTTCCGATCCGGATAACCAAACTCCGTTAAAGGCGATTTCTGCTGAGTTGGGCTTTAATTCCATGACTACTTTCTACAGCCAGTTCCAGACGGCTACCGGTATGACTCCCGCCCAGTATAGAAACAAAGTGCAGGAATTGCATAAAAATAGATAATCTGTTAATCTGATATCATTAATTTATCCAAATGCAGCAATTGCCGCATTTGGATAATCTCTTTTTGCTATAATTTGAAACTTTATGCATTAATTTGCTATCGATGTTACAAGCTGCAAGACTGTTTTAGCAATGAAATGAGACTTAAAAAGGGATTATGAACAGTATTAATATTAAATCTATGAAGAGTATGAAACATTCAGATTACCACGGAAAGCTGCTTCGGCTGGTGATGATTTTCGTAGCATTGTTTTTGTATGGAACAATGTCCTATGCACAAACAGACCGGATGATCAGCGGTATAGTTGTAGATGAGAATGGAGCCCCCCTGCCTGCCGCTCACATCCGCCAGGTGAGCCAGACGAAAGGGGAGGAACTGGCTGCCGTCATAACCGATATGAACGGGCATTTCCGGCTGACCCTGCTCCGCACGGCGAAAGAGATAGAAGTTTCTTTTTTGGGCTATGAATCAAAAAAAGTAAGACTGACAAGTGCGGAAAGTTACAGGATAGCCTTGGAGCCGGCCTCCGAACTGCTGGACGAGGTGGTGGTGACCGGATATCAGACTATCTCCCGGGAACGGGCCACCGGGTCATTTGCAAAAGTGGATTCAAAAAAGTTGGAAACCCAACGATTAAGCAGTGTCGGCTCATTGATGGAGGGAAGAATAGCGGGTTATAGTGACGGCAAGATACGTGGTGTAACTTCGATGAACGGACTCACTACTCCTCTGTACGTGATTGATGGGTTTCCGGTAGAGAAAACGATTTCTGACGGACGGGGTAACTGGGTGGAAAATGTGCCTGATCTGAATATAGAGGATATTGAGAATATTACGGTATTAAAAGATGCTGCAGCTACATCTATCTATGGTGCCCGTGCTGCCAATGGAGTAGTGGTCATCACGACCAAAAAGGCAGGAAAGAATCAGCTGAATGTTTCATTTTCAGCGACACTGACAGTACGTCCTTATCATTTTTATACCGGTCATTTGGCTGGTACGGCCGACATGATAGAGATGGAAAAGGAATGGGCGGCCATGAATCCTAATCTTCAGGGGGAGGGAGCGTCCGGATATGCGCAGAATTTGTTGGATAACGCGTCCATGTATTCCTATCTGGGGGCACAGGCCATTTTAAAACATCATACAGGTGCGATCAGCGAAACACAGATGGAGCAGACCTTGCATGAATTGGCTTCGCGGGGATTTCGTTATTACGATGATGTGAAGAAATATGGTAAACGAAATCCGTTTTCACAACAATATAACTTGAATATCGGGCGTGGAACGGAAAAAAATACGTTTAATGCTTCGCTGTCTTACCGGAATAACCGGGAAGAGGATAAATATACTGACAGCGAGAGTTTCGGCTTGAATTTGCTGAACACTACCCGGCTTACTTCATGGCTGACTTTGGACTTGGGAACGTATCTGAATTATGGAGACGGTACGACGCAGAGTTATAATCTGACCTCACCGGGATATAATTATGTTCCCTATAGTTCATTGTTGAACGGTGATGGAAGCTATTATACCAACACGGCTGCCGACCGGTACAGCAAGTCGCAGCAGGAAATTATTTCTTCTTACGGATTGTATAGTATGGATATTACTCCTTTGGACGAATTGGGAAGAAACTTGTTGAAGAGCAGGAATTTCAGTAACCGTACTTTTGCGAGACTTAATTTAAAATTCACAGATTGGTTGAGATACGCGGCTTCATTCCAATATGAAGTGGGAGAGTACAAGACCAGCCAGTTGCAGGACAAGGAAAGCTATGATGTACGTAATAAAGTCAATGCCTTTGCTACTGATGCAGACGGGAGCAGCCGGGTTGTTTACAATCTTCCTTATGGTAATATATATACAACGGGGACTAATAGTATCCGTGCTTATAATTTCCGTCAGCAAGTGGACTTTAATAAGACATTTGCGGAAAAACATGATGTGACCGCTCTGTTCGGTATGGAGATACGTGAAAACAAGACGGAATACAATAATAGAAAATACTATAACTACGATCCGGCCTTGCTGACTTATGATCTGATTGATGAACGGGTCTTGAGTAATACATATACCGGGGTATTGGGTAGTTATGTATCATTCAGCAAGAATGATATCTCCAGCATTTATGAACTGGTGAATCGTTTTGTCTCTTTTTATGGCAATGCCGCCTACACGTATGACAGTAAATATATGGTGACGGGAAGTATTCGTTGGGATCGTACCAATTTGTTTGCTACCGGTTCCAAGTATCAGAAGAAACCCATCTGGTCGGTAGGTGCTGCCTGGAATGTGGATAAGGAATCTTTTTTTGAAGTTCCATTTGTGAATATGATGAAATTTCGTTTCAGTTATGGTATCGGTGGTAACATCGCCAAGAATTCTGCTCCTTATATGACGGCTTATTACAATAATAATACCCATGTAGGTGGCATAGAAGGGACGATCAGTAACCGTCCTAATCCTGATTTGCGGTGGGAAAAGACAACCACAACTAATATTGGTGTGGATTTCTCTATGTTTAGAAACCGCTTGAACGGTTCTATTGAATATTATAATAAGTCGGGTGTGGATTTGTTGGCCAATACCAATGGAGTACCTACCGAAGGATTTGGCTATTCTACTTATACCATGAATAATGGAAAAATGAGAAACCGAGGATTCGAGCTGACCCTTTCCGGTGATGTCATTACGGGAAAAGACTGGAACTGGAATGTAGGTGGTGTGCTGGGGTACAATAAGAATAAAGTGACCTATGTCAATGTGAAGGCGCCTGCTATTTTTCTTCAATTCGATTATCCTGCTGCCTATCCCCGTGTCGGAGTGCCTTATGATGCCATTTATGGCTATCAGTGGGCGGGGCTGGATGATAAAGGACAGCCTCAGGTGTATGACTCGGAAGGAAATATCCATGTAAGCAGCTCACCGCAGAAAGTGGAGGATGCCGTGTATTTGGGGACGTCTGTTCCGGTTTATACCGGGGCGGTTAATACCAATCTCCGTTATAAGAATTGGGAGCTGGCTGCTCAACTGCTGTTTGAAGGAGGACACAAGATGCGGAACACCAATATAGCTTATCCGGGATTGGGAGTGACAAGCAAGGATGTCAGCCGGCGCTGGCGTCAGCCTGGTGATGAGGCATATACCAATGTGCCGCGTTATGTATCACCGGAAAGCAGGGATTATAACTATTATTCATCCGATCTTTATTATAAAGCTTCCATCCATGTACTGGATGCCGATAACTGGCGTTTGAAGAATCTCTCCGTCACTTATCATATCCCCACAAGTATATGCCGGAAATTTTATGTAAAGAACGCACGCATCATGCTGGGCATGGAGAATGTGTTCACTTTGGCTAAAAGCCGTGATGTGAAATGGATGCTTGGGGGATATAGTAAACCGAATTATTTGTGTAATGTCAACTTGAACTTTTAAAGGAGAGGCAATATGAAAAAGATACTATTTATGATCATGAGTGTGCTGGGGTGGATGAATCTGACCTCTTGTAATGACTATCTGGATATTGTGCCTAAAGGGAATAAGATTCCGGCTACCTTGGCTGATTTTGAAGCATTGTTGCGAGATGAATATACCATTGGCTATATTCCTGTTACAAATAGTCTTTATTTGTTGAATGATAAATTTGTAGGACAAAGTAGCCTGAATAGCGTTACCCTTACGAGTGTCAATTATCTGTGGAATGAAACAGCGGACAGAATTGTGTTGAACAATCAGGACGAAGGAACCTACTATCGCAGTTATATGGCTGTTTCTACTTGTAATCTTTTGTTGGAGCATGTTCCCGTTGCAACCGAAGCGACTGATTCCGAACGCAATGAGGTGATGGCTTATGCCAAAGTGATTCGTGCTATGAGCTATTATATATTGGCTAATTATTATGCGGACACTTATGTCGCTGCAACTGCCGGAACAAAACTGAGTGTGCCTTTGATAACCAGTGCCGATATCAATGCTCCCCACAAACAGGTCACTATTCAGGAAATCTATGATTTCATGATTAAAGATGTGAAAGAAGCCATACAGCAAGGATTGCCCCGACAGTCAAAGACTGTGATCCATCCCAATTTGGGAGCGGCCTATGCCTTTTTGGCGCGGGTCTATCTGCAAATGGCGAATTACGAAGAAGCGCTGAAGTATGCGGATATGGCTTTGGAGCAGAATGATAATCTGTATGACTGGACTTCTTATTACGACACTCATAAGGAAGCTATTACAAAAGAAGGAAGTTATCCGTCATTACCGTCAGCGGCAGGATATGACTATGTGGAGAATTACTACTTCCGTTGTGGAGAAGGTAACCCGAACTATGCTACCGGTGAACTCAATATTCCGGTGGAACGTGCGGCGGGTTTCGAGGAAGGTGACGCACGTTTTCTTTCCCGCTGGAAACTGCGTACAGTAAATCAGGATACTTACTATCAAGGTTTGGCCAGAGGATATTTCAATGGGGCCGGTCTGACTACGTGCGAGGTATATCTCATCAAGGCCGAATGTTTGGCGCGCCGGGCCACAGGTAATGATTTCTCTGCTGCTATGGATGTGTTGAACAAGGTACGTAAGACCCGTATTCTGCCGGAAGTATATCAACCCTTGCAGGTTTCAACTTTGACCGAAGCTATTGACTTGATCCGACGTACGAAAGACAATGACTTGATTTTCACGATTGTGCCATTCGCTGATGCCCGGCGGTTTAACGCCGAAGGTACTTTTGCACGTACACTGTCTAAAACATGGAAAGGGCAGACTTACACATTAATCCCGGCCTCACATCTTTGGATCATGCCTTTCCCGGCAGGTGCCGTTCAGAATCCGGGTAATGGAACGATCACTCAAAATGTATCTAAATAACCTATAAAAACAGATTTTATGAAATTGATGTATTTATTAGCAACATCCGCCGTCGTTTTAGTGATGATGGCATCTTGTGTCCGGCAGCCGGCAACGGGGTACACACTGACAGCTGCAATTGATGGAATTCCTGACGGAACTCATGTACAGTTATTTCCCGTAAGCCATAGTCATGAAAAACCGGTGGCGGACACTACGGTTGTAGATGGAAAATTTATATTTAAAGGGGTGGCGGATGAACCTCTGGCTGTACGGTTGATGGTGAAAGACGCATACGGTTTCATGCCTCTGATGTTGGAGAATGGCAGTATAAGCGTGGAGGGTAAGGTGACTTCTGAAAATCTTAATGGAACTGTGAATTATAATTTCTCACAGGTTTCAGTGACAGGATCGCCTTTGACGGACAGATATGTGAAATTATTGAGCGCACGTGAGGCTTTGGATTCTATTTATGTGGCAAATAACGAGAAGTTTAAGGATATCCGTGCTGCCTATGGAGAAGCGAGAGGTGCCAAAGATAAGAATTTGATGGATTCTGTCGTTGCTACGGAGGCTTACAAAGCCTCTGCCGTGGCCGATAGTCTGTTCTTTGCTACGGTAGAGGCCACTTACCATAAAATAGTTATGGACAATAAGGATTCTTATTGGGGTCCTCTGATGATGATCAGTTTGTTTGCTTATCTTACCGAAGAGCAGAAACCGTGGTATGATGCCTTGTCGGAAGAGGCCAAGCATTCCCGCTATGGAGAAATGGTGAAAGAGAGTGTGGCTCCTGATAGTAAGGTCGGCTCTAAAGTGCCTGTCTTTACGGCTAAGTCACAAGATGGGAAATCGGTAACTTTAACCGATTTATGCCAAGGCAAGAAGTACATTCTTATTGATTTTTGGGCATCGTGGTGTAACCCCTGCCGTAAGGAGATTCCTAATTTGAAAAAACTCTATACGCAATATGCAGACAAGGGTTTCCAGATTGTAAGTATCTCCATTGACAAAAAGGAGGCGGAATGGACAAAAGCGCTGAAAGAAGAACAGCTTCAGTGGCCTAATTATCTGGATACTGAAGGTATTGCCGATATATATAAAGTGAAATTTGTTCCTACTATGTATTTGATAGATGCCCAAGGGGTCATGGTAGGAGAGAATCTTCGTGGTGAGGCTTTGGCAAACAAACTGGCCGAACTTTTCGGGGAGATTGAATAAGCATTTTCTTTTTATGACATTCTGACACAGAACGGGACTGATTCAATGAATAAGTTGGATCTGTCCCGTTGTCTTTCGGACTGACCTCCTATTATATACCAGGGTGGCCTAAAGGTGGATAAAAATAAAAAAGCTGTCGATTTGTCGACAGCTTTTTTATTTGGTAGCCCGTGGGGGAATCGAACCCCCCTTTCAAGAATGAAAATCTTGCGTCCTAACCGATAGACGAACGGGCCATCCTTTTTGCCGAGGATTTCTCTCTCGATTGCGGGTGCAAAGGTAGTGACTTTTTTTGAATATGCAAACTTTTCCCAAACTTTTTTCTAAACTTTTTGTTCATTGTCCATTGAATTGACTATTTACCTAAACTTAACTTTTATGAAAACTATCTTTAAATCAATGAGTTGTGTCGCATTGTGCGCAATTATTGCTGCACCGGTGTTTGCGCAACAAAAAGATCTTTATCCGGAGCCGGAAGGGCCGGGACCTGTTGTTATTATCTCAAAAGATAAAAATGGAAAGGAAGAATTAATTAATGTATTTGAAGAAACGCAGCGTCCGCACTTCCATGATCCCCGTGCTCCTCGTTTTTTACTTACTGACCAGCAGGGAAAGTTTGCATTGGGCATCGGTGGTTATTTGAAGACTACGATGGAGTATGATTTTCATGGAATAGTGGATGATGTTGATTTTATTCCTGCATTCATTCCGCAACCGGGAGCTACTGCCGTCCGCAACCAGTTCCAGATGGATGCAAGTACTTCCACTATCTTTTTAAAATTGGTGGGCAGAACCAGGCATCTGGGCAACTTCATCGTTTATACGGCCGGCAACTTCCGTGGAAGCGGAAAGACTTTTGAATTGCGGAATGCTTATTTATCCTTCCTGGGCTTTACCATGGGATATGATACCGGATTGTTTATGGACCTTGCCGCAGCTCCTCCGACGATTGATTTTCAAGGTCCTGATGGAATGACCTTCTATCGTGCCACCCAGTTGCGTTATGAAGTCAGTCTGATTAAAGGTCTGAAAGTGGGTATCGGTGTGGAAATGCCTTCAGTAGACGGAACTCCGGCAAAGAATGTGAGAATCGGCAAGCAACGGATGCCGGATGTTCCTGCTTATGTGCAGTATTCTTGGGCAAAGGCTGGTCATATACGTGTGGGGGGATCTTGCGGAGCACGACTTATGAGGATCAGGTGAATAATAAGGCAAAGTCATTGACCGGTTGGGGGATACAGGCATCGGGAACGGCAAGACTGGGTAATTTCCAGCTTTACGGACAATATACTTATGGTAAAGGTATTGCTCAATATTTGAATGATATCAGCAACTTGAATGTAGATATCGTTCCCGTGGCGGATGAATCCGGACGTATGCAGGTACTCCCCATGAAAGGCTGGTATGCCGGATTGCAATATAACTTTTCGAAACGGGTATTCGCATCGGCCACGTATAGCCGGTCACGCCTGTTTACGGAAGACTGCTATGCTCACTTTTATGAAACCCAATATAAAAAAGGGCAGTATCTGGTTGCCAATGTGTTCTGGAATATAAGTCATAACCTGCAGGTGGGTGCGGAATATCTGCATGGCTGGAGAGAGAATTTTAATGATGTAAACCGTGAGGCAAACCGTATAAACCTGAGTGCGCAATATAATTTCTAACTTATCTATGCCTCCACGCTTGTATGGTTAAGCCTTTTGGGGCGACCGGCTGAACATATCCTTTCTATCTAGCTTGGAGCTAACTCCCAAGCTTATGAAGATAACTCCAAAGGCTATGGGGTTAACTCCGCAAGCTTGGGAGATAGAATTTATCAGTAAGAGAACTCTTAACTTGAAGGATACAAATGCTTAGGTTGCCGTAACTTATGGAATCATATATCCTTTCTGTATCCTTTGTCCGTTTTATGTTCTGATTACATGTCTTTTATCTCATCCAGGTTCTTTTGGATATCTTCGTCTTTCAACTCGTAATTCATCAAGTTGCCTGCCAAGTATTGGTCGTATGAAGCCATATCAATCAGCCCGTGACCTGAAAGGTTGAACAGGATTACTTTTTCTTCGCCGGATTCTTTGCATTTGTTTGCCTCACGCACGGCGGCGGCGATGGCATGGCACGATTCAGGAGCCGGAATAATACCTTCGGCCTGAGCGAACAAGCAACCAGCCTGGAAAGATTCCAATTGTTGGATATCAACCGCTTCCATCAGATTGTCTTTCAATAATTGTGAGACAATGACGCCCGCGCCATGATAGCGGAGTCCGCCCGCGTGTATGTTGGCCGGAGAGAAATTGTGTCCCAACGTAAACATGGGCAACAGCGGCGTATATCCGGCTTCATCGCCAAAGTCGTACTGGAATTTGCCACGGGTCAGTTTCGGGCATGAAGCAGGTTCGGCGGCAATGTATCGGGTCTGTTTTCCATCAAGGATAGTATGGCGCATGAACGGGAAGCAGATTCCTCCGAAATTGGAACCGCCGCCAAAGCAACCGATAACCATGTCGGGATATTCGCCTGCCATTTCCATTTGCTTTTCGGCTTCCAGGCCGATAACCGTTTGATGCAGCGTGACGTGGCTTAATACCGACTAGTGTATATTTACAGTTGGGAGTGTTCATTGCCAGTTCGATAGCTTCGGAGATAGCTGTTCCCAGTGAACCTTGGTAGTTGGGGTTACGGGTGATGATATCCTTGCCGGCACGGGTGGACATGGAGGGAGAGGCGGTGACTGTTGCTCCGAATGTCTGCATAATGCTGCGGCGGTAGGGTTTCTGATTATAGCTGATTTTTACCTGATAAACGGCAGCTTCCAGTCCGAACACTTTTGCGGCATACGATAGAGCGGCTCCCCATTGTCCGGCACCGGTCTCTGTAGTGACATTGGTCACACCTTCTTCCTTGCAATAATACGCTTGGGCCAGAGCCGAGTTCAGTTTGTGGGAGCCGATGGGGCTGACGCTTTCATTCTTGAAATAAATGTGTGCGGGAGTTCCCAGTGCTTTTTCCAGTCCGTAGGCACGTACCAATGGTGTGCTGCGATAGTATTTGTACATTTCGCGCACTGCTTCGGGGATTTCAATCCATGCGTCTGTCTGGTTCAATTCCTGTTTGCAAAGTTCTTTGGCAAAAATGGGGTAGAGATCCTCCGGTTTCAGCGCTTCTTTGGTCTTAGGATTCAACGGCGGCATGGGTTTGGTCTTCATGTCTGCCTGTATGTTGTACCAGTATTTGGGTATTTCATCCTCTGGTAAGATAAAACGCTTCTGTTTTGTGCTCATAATCTTTCAATTTAATAGTTTTGCGGTCAAAATTAAGTAAAAAAAGTATTCCTTACTAATTTTCAACTGCTTTTTTGTCGCGAACAATAAAAAAAGGGGGCGTCAGAGTAAAAACGTGAAGTTATTTGTTATTATAGACAGAGATATGAATATTTTGATTAAGTTTGTTTTTTGTTAATGCAAGATAATATCGACATGGAACTTTTACACAAATTGTTTATCTATCGTAAGAAGTTGGTAAAACCGTACATAGAGCAATTGCTGAAGTGGACGGACGGGATAACTTATATGATGTCGGCCTTGTTAATCCTTACCTTGGTTTACGAACATGGATTTCTTATTTCTTTTGAAGAAATGGAGGTGATAAACACGTTGTATCATTTTGTCTGGATTGTTTTTCTGGTTGATATTTCGCTGCATCTTTTATTGAATTACTCGGACACGAAGCGGAAGTACCGGGGGCTGGCGTGGATACTGAGTCTGATGCTTTATCTGACTTTGATTCCGGTTATTTTCCATGAACCGGAGGTGCAAGGGGGAATTCATGATTTCTGGTCTTTTTTCCACAGCCGTTTGTATCATGTGGTGTTGCTCACTTTGCTTTCGCTGCTGCAATTGTCTAATGGGATAGTCCGGCTGCTGGGCAGGCGTACCAATCCGTCTTTGATCTTTGCATCCAGTTTTCTCATATTTATTCTGATAGGTGCGGCGTTGCTGATGCTTCCGCGTGCCACTTATCATGGTATTTCCTTTATCGATGCTCTGTTTACCGCTACCAGTGCCACTTGTGTCACGGGGCTGGTTTCGGTCGATGTTTCCTCTACATTTACGCCCGAGGGGTTGTTCATCATTATCATGCTGATACAAATCGGTGGTTTGGGAGTCATGACTCTGACCAGTTTCTTCGCCATGTTTTTTATGGGGAATACTTCGCTCTACAATCAGTTGGTGGTTCGTGATATGGTAAGCTCACAGTCACTCAGTTCGCTGCTTTCTACCTTATTATATATATTGGGGTTTACACTGGCGATAGAGGCTGCGGGGATGGGGGTTATTTTTCTGAGTATTCACGGCACTATGGGTATGGATCTTGAAGAGGAACTGGCTTTCTCTGCTTTCCATGCCATTTCTGCTTTCTGCAATGCCGGATTCTCCACCTTGTATGGAAACCTGGGTAATGAACTGGTGCTTCATAATCATAATTTGCTGTACATCACTATCTCTTTCCTGATTATACTGGGAGGTATCGGTTTCCCGATTCTGGTAAATCTGTATGAGACGGTTTCTTACGAAGCCAAGCGCTTGTTTCAACGTTATGTCAAAAAGAATAAGAGGACAATCCGTAAAATACATTTATATAACTTGAATACCCGTATTGTACTGATTATGACAGCAATTTTGCTGGTGACGGGTACTGTGGCCATTGTCTTTTTCGAGTGGAATCATGCTTTTGCGGGAATGACGGCTGCAGAGAAATGGGTACAAGGTTTCTTTAATGCGACTTGTCCGCGTACAGCCGGGTTCTCCAGCGTAGGCATGACTACTTTCAGCGTGCAGACACTGTTGCTGATGGTGGTGCTGATGATGATCGGTGGTGGCACGCAGTCTACGGCCGGTGGTGTGAAGGTGAATGTGTTTGCCGTAGTCATGTTGAACTTGCGTGCTATTCTTATCGGTGCCGATAAGGTCAATATTTTCAACAGAGAGTTGTCTCATGATTCCATCCGGCGTTCCAATGCCACATTGATTCTTTATCTGCTGATTGTTTTTGCGGGTATCTTCAGTTTAAGCATTCTAGAGCCGCAGGTTCAGTGATGGCGCTGGTCTTTGAGTGTACTTCGGCACTCAGTACGGTGGGTTCCAGCTTGGATCTGACACCTGCTTTGGGAAGTGACAGCAAACTGATTGTCATTGTTCTGATGTTTATCGGGCGGGTAGGTGTGCTTACTTTGATATCCAGCCTTATTAAACAGAAGAAAATTACGAAATATAAATATCCGAGTGATAACATCATAATCAACTAGTTATGAAATATATTATTATTGGTTTAGGTAATTATGGCGGTGTGTTGGCCGAAGAACTTTCCGTTTTGGGGCATGAGGTGATAGGAGTGGATGCAAACGAGCATCGTGTGGATGTGTTGAAGGATAAAATCGCGACTTCCTTTATTATTGATGCTACGGACGAACAGTCGCTCAGTGTGCTGCCGCTGAAAGATGTGGATGTGGTTATTGTTGCTATCGGCGAGGACTTTGGTTCTTCGGTACGTGTGGTGGCGCTGCTGAAAAAGAAAGGGGTGAAACATATCTATGCCCGTGCGGTGGATGATGTGCATAAGACTGTGCTTGAGGCTTTTAATCTGGACAGCATTCTGACACCGGAGAAAGAAGCGGCACGCAGCTTGGTCCGGTTGCTGGATCTTCATGTCCATGTGGAGTCTTTCCGGATTGACGAGGAACATTATGTGATGAAGTTCAAGCTTCCTTCTTGTTTTATAGGCTATAAGGTGAGTGACCTGTCATTGGAGACTGAGTTTAATCTAAAAATCATCGCATTGATAAAAGGGGAGAAAGTGCTGAACAGTTTGGGCATCTCGATATGGGAGCGTCAAGTGGAAAATCATTTTGAGGAAGATTATGAGCTGGAGGAAGAAGATCTTTTAGTCTGTTATGGACTTTATAAGAATTTCATGGACTTTTGGAAGGCGTTGTAGCAGGAAGTCTTTCAATGAACGTTTTTTTTCAGGTGAGATTAAACCTTTTCTTTTTTATTTAGTCTAATCAGATAAATAATTTAGTTTAGTTTTTAGTTTTCTCTGAAGGCCGGCCAATGTGATATTGCCCGGTTTTCGCTTTTTATGGAGCTTTTCTTGTGAGTGTCCGTTACTTTTTGTTACTTTGTCGCCTAGAAATAGAGAGTTAGATGAAACAGATATATTTTTTATTGGTCGTTTTGTTGGTTGTAATGACCGCTTGCGGAGGCAAGAAAGATGCTTCCGGTGATGCAGAACAATTGATGTTCCAGATAGACAGTGTGGATCATGTGACAGGTTTGCAGCGTATGCAGGTTTCACGTATAGACCAGCAGATTGTCTGTGGCGGGAAAAAATATAATTTGTTCATAGAGCGTGCTCCCAGTGATTCCCTGCCCTCGGTTAAAAGTGACTTGGGCCTTTTTGCGACAATCGTATAGTTGTTAGAATCT
Organism: Phocaeicola sartorii JCM 17136 = DSM 21941; assembly: GCF_000614185.1. Lineage (GTDB taxonomy): Bacteria > Bacteroidota > Bacteroidia > Bacteroidales > Bacteroidaceae > Phocaeicola > Phocaeicola sartorii. Next base: position 16,886 of record NZ_BAKM01000038.1, read on the forward strand.
CCCGTGAGAATGGAAGCCGGGTTTTTGCCAAGACCTTTACCAAGCAAAACTTCTCCGGATTTGTGAGTGCTGACAATCTCCGTCATTTTATATTGGAAGGTGTGGTATTCGATGAGGAGAAGACCCGTGAGGGAAAAAATATCATATTGGCTGCCAGTGTGAGTTATCCTCAGACAGATTTGTATATTCCTTTCTCTATCACTATTACCCCTGAAGGAAAAATGAGCATGTCTAAAAATGAGGATATGGGGGAACTTCCTCCAGTATTGGGCGACAGCCTTAATTAAATCTAAAATGCAGGAATATTTTTTCACGTCATAATCTTTTTAGGTGGTTGGTTGTTGGTATGGCATTAACTAACTAAAGAATAAATTAGATTATGAGAAAGATTTTGTTTTTAATGGCTATGCTGGTATGTTCTTTTCAGTTTGCCATGGCGGGCGATGTCGTGACTCGCGATGTGAATAAGCTTCCTGTTGCCGCACGTGAAATGATCGGCAAGCATTTCCCTCAGAATAAAGTTGCGTATATCAAGATTGAAAAGGATTTGTTTCAGACCACTTCCTATGATGTGAAGTTGGCCGATGGCATTGAATTGGAGTTCAATTCAAAAGGAGAGTGGCTGGAGATAGATTGCAAGAACAAGTCGGTTCCTTCTACTTTTGTCCCTCAGACTATAGCCAAGTATATGAAAGCTAATTATAACGGGCATAAAACGGTGAAGATAGAACGTAACCGCAAAGGGTATGAACTGACATTGGAAAATGGACTGGAAGTGGACTTTGACCAGTTTGGAGGATTCTTGAAATTGAGTGATTGAAAAGGATTTTCTCTCTTTGGAACGGCTCTTGCTGTATCCGGGTGTTTCTGTTTGTAGCAGTGCCGGTTGTTTTAGCAGAGGTTGGCAGAATCCGTCCGAATACACGCTGAAAGGTGAATGGGTTGATGTATTCGGACGGAAGCATTCCGCCCCTGCTATGGGGAAATGATAGATGTGTGCGGATAGTGAGTTAATCCATTTGCTTGTAATCTTTAGCCAGTCCACCTTCGCTGGTTTCCTTATATAAAGAAGGAAGATCATGACCGGTTTGCTTCATTACTTCCACCACTTTGTCAAAGGATACACGGTGATTGCCGTCTGTAAAGGCGGAATAGATATTGGCGTCAAGAGCCCGGGCCGCCGCGTAGGCATTTCGTTCGATACAAGGAATTTGTACCAATCCGCATACTGGATCGCAAGTCATTCCCAAGTGATGCTCCAAGCCCATTTCGGCTGCATATTCTATTTGTGCCGGGCTGCCTCCGAATAATTGGCTGGCAGCGGCGGATGCCATTGAACATGCCACACCTACTTCGGCCTGACAGCCTGCTTCGGCTCCTGAAATGGAAGCGTTGTGCTTTACTATATTGCCTATCAGTCCGGCAGTGGCCAGTGCTCTTAGAATCCGCATGTCACTGAAGTCACGGCTTTTTTGCAAGTGATAAAGTACAGCCGGAACCACTCCGCATGATCCGCAAGTAGGAGCAGTGACGATTCTACCCCCTGAAGCGTTTTCTTCACTGACTGCCAGGGCGTATGAGAAGACCAACCCGCGGGAACGTAGATTGTCTTTGTAGCCTTTTGCTTTAATATAATAGGTGGAGGCTTTTCTACGCAGATTGAGTGGACCGGGTAATACGCCCTCCTGATCCAAGCCACGCTCAATGGCTTCTCTCATGGTTTTCCATACTTCTGCCAGATAGTCCCAAATGCCTTCGTCTTCACATTGCTGGACGTATTCCCAGTAATTGCGTCCGGTACGTTCACACCAGTAGAGGATTTCACTCATACGGTTCATATCATAGATTTCCGGAGTTGAGCCATTGTCGTGTCCTTCTTCAGCCAGAGCACCGCCGCCTACACTGAAAACAGTCCATTCGTCCGTTACTTTTCCTTTTTCATTCAATGATTTGAAAGTCATTCCATTGGGATGAAACGGATAGAAGACATGGGCTTTCCAGATAATCTCTGTAGGCGCATGTGATTGCAAGGTATCTAAAATGGCTACATCAGTCATGTGACCTTTACCGGTAGCGGCGAGACTTCCATAAAGGGTGACTTGGAAAGCTTTGGCTTCGGGATGTTTTCCTAAGAAGATTTCAGCAGCTTTGCGCGGCCCCATGGTATGACTGCTGGACGGACCGGTACCGATGCGGTATAGTTCTCGGATAGATTTCATTTCGTTTTATAAGGTTAGTTGTTATGCGCAACAAAGGTATAAAATAAAGGGGGAAAGTTGCAAGAAAGGAAAAGAAAAAACTCTCTTGACAAATAGGAAAGTTGTCAGGAGAGTTTGGAAAGACCATCGGTAGGATTTAGCGTATTGTCTTTATTTTAATTTTCTTTGTATGCCTTTGTCACCGACAACAAAATACTGATTGTTTTCAATCAGTATGGCTCGTCCGCGCTTTTTTTTCCGGTTTTCTTTATTGTCTACATTTACGCCAATGACCTTGCCGTTATAGAAAGTGGAGATATCCTTGAAAATGGTATGTCCCACGATGATGTGTTTTGCCTTATAACGATCCATTATCATTTGCAGGGAATCTTTTGCCAATGGATTGTACTTGGCATCGGTACGTACCAGGCCGCGATACCAGATGGGTCCGCTGTTTCCATACAGGAAGGCTGTGAGTGGAGAAAGCGCTTTGCGTTCTTTTTTATCCATAAATAGTCCTTTGCTCATTTCTTCATTGACGGTGGGGATGTTTAAGTTCTTGTCATAGAATTCCTTGCCCAGTCCGGCATGTACATATAGGTCGTTACCTATCATTTGCATGGTGTTACGGGTTCCCAGCCATCTGCCCAGCTCAGTGTCAGGACTGAATAGTCGGGGGTATTTCATTTTTAGCCTTTCAGCCAGTACTTTATATTTTCCTTTGGTGTATCGAAGGTCATTGGCTAGTACCATCGGCTCATGATTTCCCAGCATGAACGATACATGTCCTCCGGCTTTGGCTGCTTCCTCTTCCAGTTTGTAGAATAGCCAGAAGATTTGCGGTACATCTTTTCCTCTATCAAAAATGTCCCCTATAATCATCAGGTGGTTTTTTCCGAAGCTCCATTGGTAGTCTTTGTCAATGATATGGTTTCCTTGCAATAGACTGATGACACAGTCCAGTCTTCCATGAGGGTCGGACATGACAAATACTTTGTCTGCCTGAGGATAATTCCATTCGGGACGTTTCACCGGGTGCAGTTTTACATCAAATGGAAACCTGCCTTTGTGGTCTATTACATGCAGGGTAAAGTTTTGAGGTAATGTGGTATAAGTAGTATCAATGATATTCCCTTTCTTGTCTACACTGATTACTCTGGTTTGGCCGTCGGGCTGATACAGTACGTATGGGCCGTCGGCCGTTAATTCTTCTTTTTTCTCTTTGTCTTTCTTCTTGTCTTTGAAATCAAGAGTTCCGGCACTGAGGCCGGAACTGATGAATGTGAGGATGAATGCAAGAAGAAAGTAGTTGATAAAATTAGTCTTGCTTGTCATCGATTTGGGTCTTGAATTCAGTTAGAGTTTATTGATTTGGATTTTTTCAATTTGTGTTGACTATTATTTCAGATATTCTGGTGTTTGTACAATATTAGAATTAGCATTAATTTCTTTTTGCGGAATAGGTAATACTGTACGATAATAGTTTCTGTCGAAATCCATAGATGTTTTTTCGTCAGCGAAATGTACTACTTCTTTCATCATATCGTCAGTCTCGTTGATACGAGTGACTCGTAAATTGTTACGTAATAGGTCAAACATGCGGTGTCCTTCGCCGATGAGTTCTTTTCTGCGTTCTTCTAGAACATCATCAAGAGTAACCTCCGCAGGCATCATATAGTCCGGATTTCCTCGGAGTGCGATAGCTTTCAGGTATTTTGCAGCTTTTGTTGCATCTCCGCTTTTTACGGCTGCTTCGGCTGCATTTAAATAAGTTTCGGAAAGACGTACAATAGGAATATTGGCATCCATAATATTCTCTCCAGGTTGTGGTTGATACTTATTCAAATACATTACTTTTTTGTCTTGATTAACTAATAACTTAATGCGTACATCATTAGGCGTTTCTAACAGATGGTGATAAAAACTGACTGTAATGCACATATCTTGATATCCTTTTGGAGAAGTTAGATATCCCATACTTTCATTGCCGGGGCTTTCGGTAGTAGTATTGACTATTTCGAAGAGAATTTCTCCCGGATTTGCTTCGGAGGCTTCCGTACCCCATACAGTGGGATATTCTTCGGTATTCCATAATTGGTATTTATTGGCTTCCGATCCTTTTATAGCTTCTTCTGCAGCTTGTAAAGCTTCACTGTTCTTCCCCATATATAGATATGCCCGACTTAACAAAGTTAATGTGGCCCATTTACTGATTTTACCTTTCTTGTTTAAGGATAAATCTTTCTGATTCAAATTTGTGCCTGACCATGAATATGTGGGTATCATTAGATCAGCCGCATCCTTTAAATCTTTGATTATTTGATCATAACATTCAGCTACAGTATTACGTGAAGGTTTGCTGTCAGCAGTGGCTGATGCTGAAGTGATGATAGGTACTCCTAAAGAGGCTCCGTTATCTTTTAAATAAGTATATCCGAAGAAGCGTGTAAGGTCAAAAAGGGCCAGACCACGTATTGCTAATGCTTGTCCTTCTAAATCATTGCGGAAGATATGCTCATCTTCATCGTTTGGAAGAATTTCGATATTGTCAATTCCGTCTAATATAACATTACAGTTTGAATGATGGAATAAAGATATGACCAGTGTGTACTTGGTCCATTTGCAGGTAACCAATCCATTTGGTAATAGTGAGCTGTTCTACAAGTTGATTGTACAGCTTGCATGTCATCTCCTGTTACATCTCCGTAGTAGATTAAACGCCCGGAATACGCATAGGCATTACGCATTGTCGCATAAATGGCGTTTAGCGAATAATCAATGTCGGAGAGAGATTTGATACTCGTTTCTGTTGGAATTTGTGTGGACGGTTCTAAATCCAACCAATCGTTTCCACATGAAGTAAACAATCCGATGGATAAGACTATTGATAAAAAATTATGTAATGTTCTCATATTGTTGTTTTTTAGTGGTTAAAAATTGATGTTGAGACCAAAAGTAACGGTTTTTAAAGGCGGTGTGGTTTGAGTTGCACTACCGGCACTAACAGCTTCAGGATCATAATTGTCATAGGCCGCCCATGTCCATAAATTGCTTGCTGATGCATAAATACGAACATTTCCTATATTGATTTTATTTGTCCATTCTTTAGGTAACGTAATGCCGAATGTGATATTTTTTAAGCGGAAATAATCAGTACTGTGGATACGGCGGCTACTTGTTATTTTATGCATTGATACAGAAGATGATTTACCCGGCATATATACTTCTATATTGGTTTGATCACCTGGCTTTTTCCAGCTATCACGATAATAAGTCGGAATGTTTGCATAGGAATCGTAACCGCCATGTTCTGTCTTTTGTGCCCAAGTATCATAAGAATATCCTCCGAATTGATAGGAGAATAAGAAATTTAAATCAAGCCATTTATAACGCAATGAATTAGAGATACCTCCGTTAACAGTTGGTTCTGCATGTTTATAAGGAATGAATTGTGCATTTTTAGAGTTCTCGGTAATTTCTTTTATATAATTTCCGTTCTCATCCAATTCATTGGTATAGAATAGAGGATTTCCTGTTTCAGGATTGATGCCCGCAAATTCTTGTACATAGAATGTACGATAAGAACTTCCTACTTTGTGTATTTGGGTTCCACTGACAATTTGTGTCTGTTCGCCATCTAATTTTACAACTTTATTGGAGTTATGACCTAAATTGAAAGTTGTATTCCAGCTAAAGTCTTTGGTTTTAATATTAGTGGAATTAATCGTCAATTCAATACCTTTATTTTTCACTTCACCTATATTCATTAAATAGCTGCTAAATCCTGTTGTCATGGATACAGGACAGTCCATTAATAAGTTTTTAGTTGTGCGGGTATAATATTCAACCGTGAAGTTCAGACGATCCCAAAAACCAAAATCCAAGCCAATATTCATATTGTAATTGGTTTCCCATTTCAGATCAGGGTTTGCAATTTGGGACATTTGAATACCGGGTTGCTCCAAGTAACCACCACTAATAGAACTTAATCCCATGTAACCGAAATAGTCAGAAGGAAGAGTACCATTTACACCGTATGATGCTCTTATGCGCAAGTCTGTCAACCAATCTTTTACAGGTAGCATAAATTCTTCTTCAATAGTACGCCATGCTCCGGATACAGACCAGAATGTTCCCCAACGATTGTCACGGTGTAAACGTGAACTGCCATCAACGCGAAAACTAGCTCCTAGATAATATTTATTTTTATAATCGTAATTCAAACGGCTTAAATAGGATACCAGTCTGTACCTTGAATCACTTCCCCCTACAGATACTGTTTTCATTCCATTACTGATGGCATGTTTGTCGGGAGTTGTAAAATTGTAAGCTTCTCCTGATAAATAGTCATTGTAGGTATCATCAATTTCATATCCGGCAAGAAAGTCCAAATGATGAATATTGTTGAAAGTTGTTAAATAGCTTAAGGTGTTACTCCATACCATTTTTTTATATTCTCTCATGCGCTTTACTACTTCTCCATTTTCATCTTCACCGTTGGAAGTACGTGGGTCATACCATTTCTCACCTTTTACAGTAGTGTAATCATAACTGAAAGTTGTTTTGAATTTCAGGTTTTTTATGATCTCATATTCGGCATAAAGCGTGTTGAATGCGCGTAACATTTTTTCATGTTTATAATCGTATTCAGCTGATAATTTAGGGTTGCGGTCATTGGCTTTACGGATAAACTTACGATTCCAACTGCCATCTTCATTATAAACCGGATCTGAAGGAGTAGCCCAATTGCGTGAAGAATAGAAAGGAGATGTATAAGTGAATCCTTCGTCATAAACGCTTTGATTTACATTTGAGAAAAGAATCTTGGCACCTACAGTCAATTTGTCTGTTGCGCTGAAATCTGCATTTACACGCCCTGTTACACGTTCCAGACCGGAACCTTGTACAATACCGTTCTGCTTCATATATGATAAGGAAGAATAATATTTGAATTTATCACTACCACCGGCTAGTGACGCTTCATAGGTAGAATGATGTCCCTTTTGAAAAAGTTCTTTATTCCAGTCTGTGAAACCACACCATGGAATTGGAGCATATTTATCGATTTGCCCATCTGCATAAGTTTTACTTTGTGACATTAGTTCTTCCTCTGAAAGATTAGGATTTTTATCAGCTAATTTGCGTTGTTGATATAATATCAATCCATTATAAATATATTCACGGCGTTCTTCTCCACCCATAACCGGACGATAATCCATTGCGAAATCATTGCTGCCCCAGTCTGCTTTTAATGAAACTTGTGCTTTTCCGCTTCTACCTTTTTTGGTGGAAATTAAAATAACTCCGTTCGCAGCACGTGAACCGTAAAGGGAAGCTGCAGCAGCATCTTTTATGACTGTAATATTTTCAATATCCGAGTTGTTTAATGTGGACATTATATCAAATCCGGAGTCGGAACTGGTAGCCGCAACAGAACCGGATTGAACGGGAACTCCATCAATCACATATAATGGAGAATTGCTTGCATTAAAAGATCCCATACCACGAATACGGATAGAAGTGGAGGCGCCAGGCTGACCTGAACTGGAAGTGACTTGTACTCCGGGAGCATTACCTTCTAGTAAGCTGGAGAATGAAACTACGGGCAGGTCTTTTAATTCTCCTGTTTTCACAGTTGAAGCGGAACCAGCGTATGCCGACTTCTTGAAAGTACCATAACCGGTAACAACCACTTCTTCCATGACATTATTATCGGGAGTCATGACTACTTTCAGCATCTTTCCGGCAGTAGCTTTGATTTCTTGTTTTCCATAACCTATATAGGAAATAATCAAAGTGGCGGGTATATGGTCAACATTTAGTGAGAAGTGTCCGTCCAGATCTGTAGTGGTTCCATTTGTAGTACTTTTTACCAAGATATTTGCTCCAATAATAGGTTCTCCCGTTTCATCCAGTACCGTACCGGTTAATGTTGTTTTCTGTTGAGGAACAGCAGTCTCTTTTTCCTCAATTTGCTTGATGGCAATAACGCCGTTGTGAACTGAATAGGTCAAACCGCTATTCATGAGACATTTATCAAGCACGTTGGCTATTTTTTCGTTATTTACATTTAGGTCTTGGACTTTTATTTGTCTCACATCATTGGTGCTGTATACAAAAGTAAAGTCGGTTTGTCTTTGGATTTCCCAAAGTATTTCACTCAACGTGGCATTCTTGAATGCAGCTGTGACAGTGGTTTGTGCAAACACTTTGTTGGCTGCCTGCATAAAACCTGTAGTAATGATACAGAAAAATAGGAACGTAATCCACAAACGTTTACTACTTTTACCGTGATTGGTGTAGTTGTGTTTTTTGTCCATAATACATCATTTTTATTAGTTATAGAATGTGATTGTTTTGTTATTGATTTTTACGTGTACCTTTTGTGTTTCTTCCAACAAACGTACAAACGGAGTGATTTCCGAATACCGGTCTACATTGCATCCGAAGCGTAAGTCTTTTATTCTTTCATTGGCAAAAATTACTTCCATGTCATACCAGCGTGATAGTGTTTTCATGATATCTTCCAGCCGCTGGTCTTTGAAGTGGATTTTTCCTTTTACCCATGAGGTGTAAAATCCGGCATCTACCCTACGTACCTGTATGCTGCTGTCTCCAAGGCTGATCGTTGCTTGTTGGGAAGGCTTTAAAATACAACTTTCTCCTGTTTCAGTGTTTACTTTGACGGAACCGTTTACCAAAGTTGTCTGATACTCTTCTTGTGGATAAGCAGAGATGTTGAATGTGGTTCCTAGCACTTCTACTTGCATGCCTTGAGTACATACTACAAACGGTTGCCCTGTTTTGCAAACTTCAAAATAGGCCTCACCTTCCAGTTCCACTTTACGCGGACCGTTATCAAATGTCACGGGAAAGCGGAGACTGGTCATTGCATTCAGATGTACTTTGGTTCCATCACTTAATAATAGAGCATATTCACCACCTCGTGGAGTTTCCACTTTATTATATATAGGTTTGTTTTCTTTAGCTGTTTTTGATGTTACTTGGTAATTCAGCATCGTAGAGTCCATGTGGACTTGGGCTCCGTCTATTTTCTCAAGCAGACTTCTTGCTTCTTTATTGATCTGGATTGTCTGCCCGTTGTCCAGTGTCAGGATAGCCTTGGATTCCCCAGGTAGAATGGATTGTGCAATGGGTTGTTTGTCCGAAAGAGAAACAGAAGAGGTGAATTTCATGGAAATACCTATAAAAAGAACGGGTAACAGAATAACTGCGGCATAACTTACTATTTTGATATATCTGCTTCTGCTATTATTTCTTTTGATTTGTTTTTCCACTTCTTTCCATCCGGATGAAGGGTTGAATACCAAACTTTGACGGAAGTGTTGTTTTTGGTTTTCTTCATCACAGATTTTTTTGAATAAAGTCTCGTGTGCTGTAGATTCTTCTCTCCAAGCAGCTAGTTCGGTCGTTTCTTCCGGGGTTATTTCGCCCGATAGATATCTTGCTATGAGGTTGGCTATATAGAAATCTTGTTTTATCATATTTTGACCTGTTTTTAATCTCTTTTATAGTAAAACAGGTCTCTTTAGAAAGAGGGTGAATAAAGAAACAACTTTTTTTTGAAAAAAAATAAATAAGTGTCTTTTTATACAAAGAAAAAGAGCAAGTAATAATAGTCCTTCAGGTATTCTCTGAGTTTCTTGTAGGCTATTTTTTTTAAGGTGTGGACTGTCTCTGTAGATATGTTTAGTCTGTCTGCTATTTCTGCATTTTTTTTCCCTTCCAAGGCTAGTCGCATGATGGATTTCATTTGGCCGGGCAGTTTGTCTATGGCTTCAGAAACGATACGATAAGTTTCCTCTTCGACGATTGCGTCATGAAAAAAAGAGTCTTTCTTCTTCTCGATCACATTTTGGGCGTATTCATAAACCACTTTTGAATGCTCCAATTCGTTGAGTGCTTTATTGCGTACAGCTGTATATAGAAATGCTTTTACCTGATGCAGATAAAAAAAATCCTCTCTTATCTGCCATAGTTTGGCAAATGAATCTTGTACAATGTCTGCTGAAGTTTCTTGATTTTCTGTATATTGGTTAGCAAATAGGCATAGGGTTACATAATATTTATTGAAAATATCATGAAACCCTTGCTCATTAAGCTTAATACTTATCATTGTATGAGAAGTCTCAGATGCCACCTTCGCTTTTAATTTTCTCTAATTTCAATGCGAATATAGAGAAAATTAATTAAAAACAACCTCTTTCTCTATTAAAATATTATTTCAAATCTACTACAGTAATGCCTGCCCCGCCAAATTGTACGTGTTCGTCCTGATAGTGTTCAACTCCCGGAACACTGCCCAAATAGCTGCGGATCAAGGTGCGCAGTATGCCGGTACCTGTTCCGTGAAGGATGCGTACACGGTCTATTCCCAACAATATGGCGTCATCAATGAAATAAGTTACAGCCTGTATGGCTTCATTTCCGCGCATACCGCGCACATCAATGTCTTGTTTAAAATTTAGTTTCTTTTCGTATACTCGGTCTTGTGTGTCACTGCTGACAAAAGTACTTTTTGTCATTGCTTTTGGGGAAGCCTGTGTCGGAGTGCAGCGTTCCAGTCTGTCCAGTTTTACATTCGTTTTTATCATTCCGAACATGACTACTGCATTTTTCCCGTTTATCTCCAACACTTCCCCTACGCTGGACTGGCCTTTGATTTTTACAGGAGCGCCTACAGTGACAGGCTGTATTTTAGGTGTTGCAGATTGGGGAGAATCGGTTTTAGCCTTCTCTTTCTTGTCTTTTTTCCGTTCTTGCTTCTCGCGCAGTTTCTCCATTTTGCGGGCAATTTTATCTTCTTGGCTTTTTTTCTCGATATCTTCTACCTCATTTTTGAAATCAGCCAGTTCCTGGCGTGCCAGTCGGGTGCGTTCCTTGTCGGCTTGCGCTTCTTTGATGATGCGGATGGTATTTTCGATGCGGGCATTTGATTCCTGCAATAATTTTTCCGCGTCTTCTTTGGCCTTTCGCAAAATCTCTTTACGGCTTTTCTCCAGTTCTTGTATTTCTTCTTCGTATTTGGCGATGGTTTCTTCCATCTGTTTTTCCCGTTTACGGATGTTCTGACGCTTGGTTTCCCAGTAACGTTTGTCACGTACGATATCTTGCAGATATTTATCGGCATTGATATATTCGCTGCCTACAATTTCGGATGCGTCGGCTATCACTTCTTCCGGCAAACCTATTTTCCGGGCTATTTCTACAGCGAATGAACTTCCTGGATTTCCTATCTGCAATTGGAACAGAGCTTGCATTAAGTGTCTGTCATATAGCATGGCGCCATTAACCACACCTTCGTGATCTTCGGCAAAATGTTTCAAATTTTGATAGTGGGTGGTGATAACACCGAATGTGCCTTTTTCATTGAAACGTTTCAACACAGCTTCGGCTATGGCTCCGCCAATTTGTGGCTCTGTACCTCCGCCGAACTCATCAATGAGGATGAGGCTGCGTTCGTTACAGCTTTTCATCATTGTTTTCATGTTGGTAAGGTGCGAGGAATAGGTACTCAGATCGTCTTCAATGCTCTGTTCGTCGCCTATGTCTATAAAGATACTGCCAAATAATCCGGCATGGCTACGTTCATGCATCGGAACCGGCATTCCACATTGTAACATATATTGCAGTAATCCCACTGTTTTCAGACAGACGGATTTACCTCCGGCATTCGGTCCGGATATAATAAGGATACGTTGATTCAGATTCAGTTCTATATCTAGTGGGACAACTTTTTTTATTATGCTTGGCCAGCGAGAGTTGCAGCAGTGGGTGTATGGCCATGGTCCAATCCAAAATCTGTTTGTCTTCCAGTGACGGCTTGATGGCGTTGGTCTGAATAGAGAAATGGGCTTTGGCACGGATGAAATCAATTTCAGCCAGAAACTCGTATGACTGGAGGATGGCGGGGACCTGTGGACGGATGACGGCAGAGAAATCTGTCAGGATACGGATGATTTCCCGTCGTTCTTCTCCTTCCAGTTCTCGGATTCTGTTGTTTGCTTCCACTACTTCGGCCGGTTCTATAAAGACTGTCTTGCCGGTGGATGATTCATCGTGTATGATTCCTTTTATTTTCCGTTTGAGTCCCGGTGCAACGGGGATGACGAGTCTTCCGTCACGCATGGTGGGGGTTACATCTTTGTCAATGTAGCCTTCTGCTTGGGCGCTGCGCAGGATGGTGCTCAAACTGCGTGATATGCTTCCGGCTGTCGAAGCCAGTTCTCTGCGGATGCGTAATAATTCGGAAGAAGCGTTGTCTTTGATTTTACCGAATTTATCTAAGATGTTGTTTATACGTGTAATAAGCTGGGGAAACACGATGATATCCCCTGCCAGTCTTCGTAGGGCAGGTAGGGGGAGTTTCCTTCTTCTTGTTCTTCATCATCCGGGGTCGGTGTCAGGAAACGGATGATATCGCGGATCGTTTCTAAGGAACGGCATAAATCAAACAGTTCCTGCTCATCCAAATACATACCTTCTACACGGATACGTTTTAATGATGGGCGCACATCGAAAAAGTATTGATCGGGAAAACTGTCTTCCTCCTGTATGATGCGTATGAATTCCATTACCTGTTCCAGCCATTCATTAATGTCTTTAAAGGATTCGGAGAAATTCATTCCGTCTACTCTTTCTTGGCCTAATGTACTGAGGCATTTATCTTTTAGTAAATGACGGATGGAATCGAAGCCTATTTTCTGTTCGAAGTTCTGAGGGTATATCATGATTTGTTTCTTTCGTTTGTTATTTGAGTGCAAAAGTACGATTTGAAAATTTCATGGCAAAAAAACTGGTAAACTATTTGCATATTAAAAATAAAGTCGTACCTTTGCAGCGCTTTCAACGGAAAGCACTTCTGATAAAGGAGTTTTGGAGAGGTGGCAGAGTGGTCGATTGCGGCGGTCTTGAAAACCGTTGTACTGCGAGGTACCCGGGGTTCGAATCCCTGTCTCTCCGCAACAAACGCTGAAAATCAGCAAATTGCAAAACAAACACCCAGTTTTACACCCAAGAATGTAAAGTCGGGTGTTTTTGTTTTATTTAAGATAATACAACCACTACATAATAAAAGAGTAGCGATATTAAAAGAATCCGATGAGAAAAGACTAATATTTATCTATCCATTCAGTTTGATTTTTCAGGACTTTACATCGTCCTGAAAGTATTTGTTATTGTATTCCAACGTCAGGAGTGGATTATAATACAAGTTTTTTGTGTGGATAGAATTTCGTTTTGCTTAATGTACGAAAGTACTTATCTATAAACGCATGAAATATTAGCACAATGAATCATTGGAAATCAACTTTGGCCGTGATAGGAATAGGCCAACTCATATCTATTTTAACAAGTACGATTGTTGGCTTCTCCATTATTTTTTGGATTAGCAACGAATTTAAATCCCCGACAGCTTTATCTCTGGCTATTTTAGCTGGATTTTTACCACAATTTGTATTAGGCTTGTTTGCCGGGGTCTATGTTGACAGATGGAATCGAAAGAAAACGATGTTTTATTCGGACTTGTTCATCGCGTTCTGTACCCTATGTCTTTTTATTGTGATAACCAAGGGTTATAAAGACCTTTCTTTTTTTTATCTATTGACTGCTTGTCGTTCAATAGGCAGTACGTTTCATGCACCTGCTTTACAGGCAAGCATCCCTCTACTGGTTCCCAAGCACCATCTTGTCAGGGTATCAGGTTTGTACCATTCCATTCAATCCTTCAGTGAGGTGATAGCTCCCGTTGTAGGGGCAAGCCTCGTTGTTTGGCTTCCCATACAGTATATTCTGCTCATAGATGTGATCGGAGCTGTTGCTGCTTGTCTGACCTTACTTTGTGTCCAGATTCCTTCTCTTCAAAAAACGAAAGTTCTTCCAGATTTCAAAAAAGAACTGACGGAATGTTGGCATACCTTGCGGCGTACAATGGGCATTTTGCCTTTATTCGTATGCTTTACGCTGGTGACTTTTGTCCTTATGCCTGTTTTTACGTTATTTCCTTTTATGACGCTTCTGCATTTCAACGGAAACATTTTTGCAAATGGGAGTTGTGGAAATGGGTTGGGGCTCAGGGGCATTGTTGGGCGGTTTAGTACTTGCCTGTAAGGCTTTGAAAAGCAAGCAAACATTAGTGATGCATACGGCTTATGTGATATTGGGATTGTATCTGATTAGCGCCAGTTATTTACCATCAAGCGCATTTATAGGTTTTGTTTGCCTAACATTTACAGGAGGCATAGCTTATTCCATTTACCATGCGCTTTTCATCGCTATTATTCAGCAGAACTTGGCTTCGGACATGCTTGGACGGACTTTTTCTCTCATCTTTAGTTTGAGTACCTTTCCATCAATGCTGGGTATCGTAGCTTCAGGATATTGGGTGGAAGCATGGGGTATCACATCCGTCTTTATGATCAGCGGATGGGTTATCTTTCTGATTGGAGTGGGTGCAAATTTTATTTCTTCAATCAAGCAGTTGGATAATTACGCATAGTATTATTTATTAAAGAATTATTATATGACAAAGAAAGAACACACTACGATTACAGAGTTATTTCAAGTTTTGGACTTGTTGGAAAGCCTGGACATGCAGTTTTGGTTGGATGGAGGCTGGGGAGTGGATGTCTTGTACGGACAGCAAACCCGCTTGCATAGAGATATTGACATTGATTTTGATGCCAATTATACAGACCAACTCCTTGATCTTTTGCAGGAGAGAGGATATCAAATTGAAACAAATTGGTTGCCCACCCGTATGGAACTGTATAGCAAAGAATTAGGCTATATTGATATCCATCCTTTTGTCTTGAATGCGGACGGCACTTCCAAACAAGCCGACTTGGATGGAGGCTGGTATGAATTTCAACCGGACTATTTTGGAACAGCAGTCTTTGAAGGCAGAAGCATCCCTTGCATTTCTGCAAAAGGGCAACAAGTATTCCATTCGGGCTACGATTTAAGAGAGAAGGATATTCACGATTTATCTATAATTAAACAATGTATAACAACAATGAGCCTAACAATTAGATAAGAACAAGAAAATGACAGAAAAACAAATTGTCTGGTATATCTTACTTACAGAAGTAAAGATAGACAGTGACACCCAGTCTGTCACATCCCTGAGTGTAGCTCCATTGGCAGTCTTGCCGGAATTCCAGCGTAAGGGAATTGGGGGGGATGTTGATTCAGTAAGCCCATCAGAGGGCAGCACTTTTGGGTTACGGCACAGCAGTCGTATTGGGGCATAAAGAGTATTATCCTCGATTTGGCTATCGCAAGGCTATCGATTTAGGAATTGAATTTCCTTTCGAAGTCTCTCATGAATATTGCATGGTGGCTGAATTAATACCTGGAGCTACTGAGAATGTGAAAGGTATGGTTTGTTATCCAACTGACTTTAAATAGTTTAACAAGTAAAATTCATTATATAACTCGGACTGGGTATTTCAATTTCCCAGTCCGTATTCTGATAGTACTTATTCAATTGGAAGATTGTGTTGCTTCAAGAATGAAAGTTTATCCCAATACCCTCTTTGAAAGACGATTTTGTTATCTTTTACATGAAAAAATCCGCATCCACGAAGTCCAAGAGAGTCTTTCCATTCCATGATAGCCCATTCGCCATCTTCAAAAATATTTTCCACCATACAAACCATTTTAGCAGTGGCAAATTCATTCACAAACATTTTGTAGATTGATTCTTTACCTATTATTGGTTCGTTTGCGACTTGATGATTTACTGCATTAGTAGCATACAGCTCTGCTATATGATAAGCATCTGCTTTGTTAAAGCAATCTATCCATTTTTCCAAAACTTCTTTAGGCTTCATTTTTTATAAATTCTTAGGATTTTGATTCTGTAATAAAAACAATCTGTTTGGATGCATAGATACTTGATTTTATTAATAATAGGCTATTCTATATTCTAAATCCTCTGGATTTTTGCTCTCTCTGCACCGAGTTACGTAGATTCTGCTGTAACTTTTCCCATTGTTCCTTAAACCATTGTACTATGGGTTGTCGGTTTATGGTCAGCATAAGCTTACCACTATCCATCGGATGTTTCTCAACCCTAAAAATATCATTCTTGATGTCAAATTTCCACCTGTGTTCTTCGGAATAAATTTTGCCACTACATTGTATGGATTCTTTCTTTGTCAAGAGGTTTTCTATCATGTCTTTGGTAAACCCGATAACAGCGCATAATTTTTCCATTCTCAACATCTCTTTGAACATGGGAAACCATTTGTGGGCTTTTTCAAGCAAGGTGCTCAATCGTGATATTTCCTTGTCTTTGGCTTCAAGTTCTTGATTATGTATTCTTTGAAGATTACGAATTTGTCTGCTATGCTGTTCCTGTATTTGTTGTATCTGAATTTTTAATTCATCAGTAGCTTTGTCCCGTTTGGTAATTTCCTGATGTAGCTGCTCGATGTGATGTTCCAGTTCTTTCAGCTTACCGCTTCCGAAAAGAGAACCTACACCGCTTGCTATGGCGGTAGCAGCATTGGTGGCTGTTTTCTTTAGTTTGTCCGTGCGTATCTCTGCTTTTACCTGTTTGAGTTCCTGTTCGGCAAGGCTTACTTGTTGTTCCTTGTGTCGCTTGGTTTCCTCTATACGTTGCAGTTCGGCTTTCTGCTTCTCAATGATGAAATCATTTCGTTCCAGATGCTCTTTACCTGTGACAGCTTTTGCCTGTCCACGTTCCATCAGGAGAATATCGGAAGCAAGGGTCTGCATGGTTGCCATATCCTCGTCATTGAGCTTTCGGCTCTTTCCAGTTTCATGGTTCATCCAGTCGAATACGACATGAGCATGATAATTTGGTTTGAACCATCTGTTACCGACTTGGAAGCTCTCCTTGTCTTCTGCTTCCGGCTGACCGTTCAGCCAATGCCCTTCGTCTTTATGCAGGAAAATCTGTAGCGGAGTGATGCCCCAGCGTCTTTGGCACTCTTCACCGAATTTGCGTACATCAGCCAGTGTGGTGTCCGGTCTGATAAGCAATACTCCTTCACGGATGGGTGAGCATCCCGCCACCTTGATAATCTTTCCATTCTTTCCCTTGCGTTCCCTTTCCTTTTCCTGCATGGCACGTCCGGTCTTTTCCTTGACCATTTGCTTGATATTGTCATAATGAGTTCGCAGTTCGGGAGTGCCGAAGTCGGGATTTATCCACTGTTCGTTATCGGTGGAAAGTTCGGGAACGACATAGATTCTGGACTCCCCGATATTACGCATATACTCGGCAGTCCTTCGGTTGTGTGCCTCGCTCGATGCGATGTTGCAAGGCTTGATATGTATGCTTGATTTTGTTGCCATAGCTTCTTTCCTTTGTTTACAATTGATTTACTTTGCTCGCTTTCGCAGAGGGGTTCTTAGGGGTAACCCATAAGCGGAGATTGCAAAGAGAGGGTCACTCTTTGCTCGGGGTTCTCAGGGGTGAAACGCCCTGAGTGGGTCATTAGGGCAAAGCCCTAATCCCCTCGGGAGAGCCCACAACTACGAAAGCGAAGCGTGTAGTTATAGTGGGCTATAACTGGAAGCCGTTCTTCTTTTCCGGTGATTGGCTGCGCACCCCTTTGGCGGACTGGAGCTGCCTTTTTCTTTCAATCTGTTTCTGTAAGTATTCGTTCAAGTCCTTGCATCCTCTGTAAATCTGCGAAGCGTCCCGGAGGTACCGCTCTCTGCCGTATTCCATGCGGATTTGCCGGAGTGCTTCCAGTCCTGCATGGTCGTTGTCGAAAAAGCAGTGGATGCGTTCGTAATTGCCCAACGGATAGAGAGCCTTGTTTACATTCGATACGGAGTTCAATACAATGTAGTCCTGCCCGTCCAATTCCGGATAATTTGGGCAGCTCTCTTGTCTCAATGTCAAAAAGGAGAGGTAGTCCATAAATCCCTCGAACACATAACAGGTATTCCTCGCTTTTCCCGACTGCCTGATGTGGGAGATTTCCTTTGGGGCGATGCAGCCCTTGAAATAGCGGTTGCGGATTTCATATCCACACGAACCATTGGGAAAGGCGATGGCAAAGTACCGCTTGCCGTTGTGAGTGAAACGTGCTTCACTACATTCTCTTTTCGCCAGTTTTATGTTAATTCCTCTACCTTGTAAGTAGGCAAGCAGGGCAGTAGATGACAGCGGAACAATCTCCAACTGTTGGAAGCTCGGCTCGGAAGAGTTTTGCTTTCCAAAAGAGAAAGATACCGGGCGCACGTGCGGTGTCTGCTCTGCTATCCGTTTCAAGATGTAAGGTACATGGTCGGTAGCGTACAGGTGTGCAGCCAGTTCTATGATACCACCACCTTTACCCAAACCGAAGTCATACCATTGTTCACGTTCGGTATTTACCTTGAACGAGGCTTCGGCTTCTTCCCTTAACGGTGATTTATACCACAGATTGACACCTTGTTGCTTGACGGGAGAATATCCTAAACTATGCAGATAATCCGCTATTCTGATTTGCTTGGCTGTCTGTATATCCATAAAATGATTGTTTTAGTAGTTGGTGAATTGGTTTATTTTTCTTTTTGCCCGTACCTTTTTAGGAAGTACGGTCTATAATCACTTCACTAAATTCTCGTATATATAGGATACGGTAATAAAGTGAAGTGATTTAGTCCCATTCCCCAAGCACTTCACTATATTCCTAATATATACACCCCGAGAATAAAGTGAAGTGATTGCAGGGAAATGGGCTAATAGTGGAAGTCAGGCATGAATGTGTATTTTCTGCCTGTCTCCTGCACTATCATCCGTTTGTTGCGGAGCATGGTGATGAGCGATACCGCCTTTTTATGGTTCAGCTTTACACCCACTGACATATAGGTCTTGATTAAGGCATCTTCCAGTTCCTTGTAGCCGTATTCCTCTTTCAGCCCGAAAACGGCTTCCAATGCGATACGGTGCTGCTGCTCGGTGATATGCCTGTAAGGGTCGAACTTCTCTTCTTCGGGTCTTCCCGGCTTCTTTGTTTCAGGTTTGTATCCCTCAATGAGTTCGGGAAGGGCTTTGTCGTTGATACGGAATGCGAAAGGCTCAAAGTCCATTGCCCGGATGTGAATGGCTGAAACATGGCTGATGTCACCGTTGCCCTTGTCCTTTTCTACCTGCAATACGGTTTCCGCCTTGTTGTTCAACTCCGTACCAATGTGCCCTCTTGCGTTCTCATCCCCTTTGTTCTGATGCAGTATCGTATGGATATGTATCTGCCTGTCGTCCGTCCACTGCATCAGCTTGGATATGATGCGTGTTGATTCACTGGGGCTGTTGATGTCATACACCATATCCCGTATGCCGTCTATAATTACAAGACCGATTTCGGGTGTATTGTAAATAGCCTGTTCCACAATCCTGATACGCTGCTCAGGCGTGTATTTTCTTAAGGCAAGAAATTCAAGATTCTCATTGTCCCTATCATCTGGCAAACCAGCCATTCGCAAAATGCGCGTCATGACTTTCAGACAATGGTAAGGGCTTTGCTCTGTATCAACATAAAGCACTTTCCGCTTATCTTCAGGCAGTTCAGCCACATACCGCAGCACTGTGCCGTTCTTCAATGCAGCGGCTACGATAGCCGATACATTGAACGTTTTTTTACTTTTGGCTTTGCCGATGGATGCGCTGAAATTACCCAATGTCCCAATGACAGAATCATGTACTTTAAGGATTTCAGGTGCTTTCTCATAACTTTTCGACAGGCTCAAACGTGAGGCTTGCCAAAGGATTATGGCTTCTTCAGCCGATATTTCCTTAGTCTCTTTCATATAGTCCATAGCCATGCCTCCCGTTATTTCCGTCCTCCTGTTTTCTTTCCAGCCAGTTCAAGGGCAAGCTCAACATCCACGATAATCTTACGTCCTATCTGAGTGATTGCCTTGTCAATCTTTCCGCTTTTCTTGATACGGTTGGCGGTGGGTAGGCTGCACCCGAACAGTTTGGCTATGCCCAGTATTCCGTACACATATTTTCTTTCTGTGTCTGTAATGGGCTGTGGCTGCGTTTCCGTTTGACGGGAAGCGTGCTTACTTAGGAATATGAACTCTTCACCTGTCATCTGCCAGACGGGTTTTGATAATAATTCTTGAAGATTTTTCATCGTTCAATCTATTTAGTCGTTTAACAATCAGCCCTGCGCACTGGCTGTTATCTCTGTTCTCGAACGATGCAAAATTAGGTAGGGTTGTAAGTGGTAAGGATGTGGTTGATATAAATGGAATATCTTGTTATTTATCTGAATATCAGATAATAAAAATACCACTCAAAAATTTAATTTGAGTGGTAAAAGTGGTTGTTTCGTAAAATGTCAGGGCATATCACAGATTATCGGAATATACCATCCATTTCTTTGGCAAATTTCCGGTTGCTGTCACTGGGGAAATCGGAAACAGGCTCTTTGTACTTTGACTTGTAGTAGCTTTCCTCAATATCCAATATTTTCAGGATATTCCTCTTCCAATTCTCCCTGTCCTGTTTGGGCAGTTTTTCGCTCATCAGGAATATCAGATAGCAGGTACGTATTTTTTCTCTCGGTCTGATTTGGGGTTTGGTGTCGCTTGGTAGCAGGTTCATGCAGGTATAGAAATCATGTTCGGAAATATTCTCGAACTGTTCTCCCACGCAGGTTACATGAATGAGCGAAAGCAGTTCCATATTGAAATACTCAGTCTGTTTCGTTCCCAGCACTTCTTCCTGTATGTTGGGGGCATTTGGTTCTTGTTCGGCTGGCTCTTCCGGCTCGTTTGTTTCATCAAATACATATTTCGCCAATGTCTCTTTGAGGTGGCAGCCCAGCCGATAGATTTCATTGAAACGGCTTTTTGCATATTGCAGGGCTTTCTCTCTGGTCTGTTTTTGCAGATCGTAGAGTTCGGTCAGCTTGTTTTTTTTCTCCTCGTATTCATCTTTGCACCGTTCATATTCCATTTCCGCACGCTTTTCATCCTCTGCAGTGTGTTCCCGATAACCTATGGAATCGTATCGGTGGTATGCTTCGTTTAGCGGAGCATGGAGCTTGGTCGTCTTGTATTGCTGTTCTTCTATGGCTTCTTTATAGATTTCTGAAACTCGGAAGCAGATATTGTAAACGGTCTGTTCATCCGGCATACATCCTTTCTTGTAATAACTTATGTTTTCGCATACTTCCTTTTTCAGGCTATTCAGAATCAGTGTGTATTGCTCCTGTGGAAGATGAAACACCAGTTCAAGAATGGCTGTTTCAAGAACCGTTACATCATTGTAGTCCAGATAGAACTTGGTAATGAATTTCTGCTTTTCAAAAGAGAAACCTTTATTATCAAACCAGTCTTTATATATTCTGTTCAATTCTCCGTATCGGGGAATCAGCGTTGTAATTACATCTTTCATGGACGCAACTATTTTTGAGTGTTATTGTCTTTGTCAAGGAAAGAGGCCAGTTCTTCTTCCACTTCTTCCACGCTGGGCAACGCTGATTTCAGTTTCTCGGGAATCGCTTTGCTCAATTGGTAATCGCTGATGCCGATGGGCTGGTCATAGCCTGTCAATGCGTATTGTGCCACAACTTCGTCTTTTCCCTTGCATAGCAACAACCCGATAGTCTTGTTGTCATTCTCTCCCCTCAGTTTATCATCCACCACATTGATGTAGAAGTTCAGTTGTCCTGCATACTCCGGTTTGAATGGGGTAGCCTTTAATTCTACCACGATATATGCGTGCAACGGAATGGAATATAGAATCAGGTCGGCAAAGAAATCGCTGTTTCCGACTTGGAAGTGCTTCTGCCGGGCAACGAAGGCAAAACCGTTGCCCA
>NZ_BAKM01000037.1 GCF_000614185.1 Phocaeicola sartorii JCM 17136 = DSM 21941
ACCCCCTTTTTAATTATATATTCTATTAAAATTATCACAAAAAAATTGTTACCGGATTCCCTGCAAAAGTATGAGGAATATACAGGTGTCAGCGTTTCATCAACATTGATATGTACGTGTATATCTTCGCGTACATACGTGTAGTCCAGATGATTCCTTTGTAGAAAAGACAAAACGATATTTCATACTTCCGCAAGTGACAGTAGCGTATGGATGTAATTGACCAATAGAAAGTTGGACGCGAAAATGCCCTCATGCCCTCACTTTTGCTCTAACTTATTTATAATGAACTGCTTATTAGTGGTGGTAACATTTTTATTAGTGAGGGCATTGCCCTCACTAATGGATGCTTAAAAATAAATTATTCCAACTTTACCACAGGATATAAAATAGTCTATATGCGCATATTTTCCCTGTCTCTTAGTTGTTTTCTCCCTTTCTTTTCTTACTTTTTATATGTTCATTTTTACTTAGCCACCTAGGTGATTAACTTTAATCACTATCGTGGTTAGACTTAACCACCTAGGTGAATAGACTTAACCACATCCGTGGCTAACGAATATTGAACTTTCAATCATCAAAAAAGAACAGTATAAAACAAGCTACGGTGACCGCTATTTACGCCACTTATACAAGGAAAGAAAGCCTGCGGCTATAATCACTTTATCAGTAATCATGGCCTTTTCATTTAGATATGATGTTGATATTGATATTGAGTTCATTGTTCTTTTCATTTGTATTTATTCGCTCAGGAATTACTTTAGTTTGGTGCATTCTCAGTATCTTTGCCACCAATAAATACACTGTAAGATGAAACGAAAATTAGTATTTGCTACAAACAATGCTCATAAACTGGAGGAAATATCCTCTATTTTAGGAGAAAAAGTTGAATTATTGAACTTAAAAGATATCCACTGCACCGTTGATATTCCTGAAACAGCCGATACCTTGGAGGGCAACGCGATGCTGAAAGCAGCGTATATTTATGAGAACTACGGTTTGGACTGCTTTGCCGATGACACCGGACTGGAGGTAGAGGCGCTGAATGGCGCACCAGGTATCTATTCCGCCCGCTATGCCAGAGGTGAAGGGCATAATGCGGAAGCCAATATGCAGAAGTTATTGCAGAACATGCAAGGTGTACAAAATAGAAAAGCACAATTCCGCACAGCCATTTGTTTAATAATAGATGGAAAGAAGCATTTGTTCGAAGGAATCGTAAAAGGAGAGATTATCAAAGAGAAACGTGGCGGAACAGGCTTCGGATATGACCCTATATTCGTACCCGATGGATATACCAGACGTTTGCCGAACTGGGAAATGAGACGAAGAATAAAATCAGTCACCGCGCGCTGGCGGTAGAAAAGCTTTGCCGGTTTCTGAAAGCATGAAAAAGTAAAGAGTGTGTCATAATGCCCAAACAGAAAGTTTCACCCCTGCGACAATTGCTGTAGCAGGGGTGATTTCTTCAAAGAGAGAGTTTTGACACACTCTTACGTATGAATGGGTACTTTCTGACACAGGCAAAATACTTGCCCGTACATTCCCCATACTACTTTTGCAGATAGGCAGAAAGACTTCCTCCCCATTGGGAATAGATATCATAGTTCCCATCTGAAACCATTGTCCAATCTTTACTTTCAGCCATCTTTTCTATTTCAATGTTTTTATAACAAATCCTCCCCCCGGAGCCATGTGTATCTTTAATCTCTTATCAACAGGCAAACTCATAATTTTACGTTTATAATCTTTCCCTACCCTATCGGCATTGATACCATCTTCAAAGATTTCAATGCGCTTAACATCCTGTCCCAAGAAAGACAGGTCAAGCTCCATATCACGTGCATCCCAGTTGGTCAATGCCCCTATGTACCAGATACCGTCTTTCTGACGGGCTACAGCCAAATATTCTCCAATCTTTCCATTCAATACTTTAGTTTCATCCCAAACAGTAGGAATAGCTGCAATGAATTTTGTACACTCTTCCTCTTTCATATAGTTGGTTGGTGCATCGCACAGCATATTCAGCGGAGAGTCAAAAACCACGTAGTGGGCCAGTTGTCTACAACGTGTACCCTGGCTCATCGGTTCGGAGTAAATGGCCTTAAAGTTTTCTTTATTAACATTGTTCATAGCACCTTGTGTGTAATCCACCGAACCGGCAACCATACGGATAAACGGCATCGTCACGTCATAGGTTACCTGGTCCGTGCCCGGCTGCGCCCATTTCAGTTCTTCCAAACCATGAACACCTTCAAAGTTAATTGTATTCGGATAGGTACGCTGCAACCCTGTCGGCTTGGAAGTTCCGTGCAGGTCAATGAGTAATTTATATTTAGCGCCTGTTTCCGCACAACGACGGTTGAAGTCGATCATATATTGGTCATCCCTATCCATGAAGTCGATTTTAAAACCTTTGATTCCCATTGCAGCATAATGCTTGCAAACGCGATCCATATCCAGGTCGAAAGCACGGTAACCGGCCCATAATATCAAATCAACTTTCTTGTCGGCAGCATAGCGTATCAACTCTTTCAAATCTATCTCAGGAACTACCTGCATTAAATCGGCAGGTCCGGCAACAGCCCACCCTTCATCCAATATCACATACTCAATGCCATATTTTGAAGCGAAATCAATATAATACTTATACGTTTCCGTATTGACTCCGGCACGAAAGTCCACATTGTAGATGTTCCAGTCGTTCCACCAGTCCCAGGCTACCTTGCCGGGTTTTACCCATGAAAAATCACCCTCTATCACAGGAGTGGCAAGTTTATATACCATGTCATTGCAAAGCAAGTCCGCATCTTCTTCAGTTATTACCATGACACGCCATGGGAAAGCAGTCTTCCCCTCCACCTTGGCAATGTACGGCTCACGGGTTTTAACAACTCCTTTCAGTCCTCTCACCTCTACGGAAACATCTTTCGGGTAAGCGGCAAAATCACCATATAAGCCTTTATCATCCGAAGAAACTTTCAAAAACATACCCGGATAATTCAACAAATCAGCCTCGGTAATACATAGTTTCTTACCTCCTTTTCCTTCGGTCAATACAGGTAAGAATGCCAGACGGCTTTTATCCCATTCGGCCAGTGACACATGTTGATAAGTATTTTGGAATGAACTATGATACTGATTCTCTTTCCCGTCAACTTGACGTCCTTTAGGTGTAGCGGCAAATATCTTCGGATTATCCGGTAAGTTAAATACCGCCTGCTCACTCTCTACCAAAAACGGTTTCTTCAAGTTAGAGACAAAACGATAGGCGGCACCGTCTTCATAAGCTCTGAATATCAGACTATACCCACCTTTAAAGTCCAAGGTCAGTTCATTATAATGATCTTTGATACTTTTCTTTTTATAGATAGGAGGATAGATCGTTTGGTTGATTGTCTTGATTCTTTTCTTACGTAAACGAGGTTCTTTACCGAATACCGTCCCATCAGCTAAAGTCATGGATATGGGAGAAGCCCCTACCATGATATCTCCTTCATGAGACACTGAATAAATAATTTCATTGCTTATCGTTACATTCACTGAAACTTTGCCTGACGGGTCTTTCAGTTCCACCACTTTTTGTGCGTACCCCCACAAAGGAGCAGCTATCAATAAGATAGCCACCCATTTTTTATTTACTATATTCATATACTATTCAAAATTTACAATTTAACGATGTACCGTTCTTTACATTCCGTTTCAATATCGGTTTGCCCTCTTTTATAACGGTTACTTGTAATCTTTCTCCCTTTTTGCGCACTACTTGGATATCAAATTCCGTACCGAATGCCCTAACCTTACGGAGTGACATGTGATCCCATTCCTGAGGAAGTTGCGGTTTCATAGAAAAAGAGCTCAACCCCGTGGGACGAATGCCGAACATTCCTTCTGTAACAATACGTCCATACAATGCGCTTTCAGCGGATAGATGACGTTGCCCGCCCTCCGGCCATGCCTCTACGGCATAAGGAACATGCGCTCCCAGCAACCGAGTGGCTGAATAACGCTTCATATATTCCATCGCCTTCTCTACTTCACCTGCCATAAAGACACCACGTAAAGCGTACAAGGTAGAACGATCCCAAAAAGTCTTGTCACCGGAGGCTGTCAATAACCCGTTCTCTGTCCACAAACGAGGCGAGAAAAGAGCGTCAATAGTTCCTGCAGCACGCTTGTTAATGCCTACCGTCAAAGGAATACAAATCCAGGCACGAAGCACATCATTCCCTTTATAATAAGCATAGGTATCAAAACCTTCTACATCAGCCGCAAAATAACGGTCTATAGCCTTCTCCAATTGAGCCGCCTGCCGGCGATACTTGCCGGCAACAGCATTTCCCTTTCCCAAGTCTTCTGCCAGATAAGCGGCTGAAAGCAATGCATCATAGTACAAAGAAGAAGTACACAGATTCGCTTTTCCTGCCGGGAAACGTCCTTCCAGTTCATCCGAATCCGAAGCGACTACACCCCCTTCATTAATTTTCCGACGACTGAATTCCAAGCACCACTCAATCAATGTCCATAGCTCCAGTGCTTCTTCTTTATTGCCACTTGCCAGTGCGTAACGCGCAGCACCATAAGCAATCATTGCCGCATCTCCGCGGTCACCCGCCCCGTTCCAATAACTGTCTCCTTCGGCAACTATCGAACTGGGGATAGGCTTCCACTCATCATTCATATAGCGGGCGAAGTGTTTGAACGAGTTCACAGCAGAGGCATTTCCATACTGATAGCCCACATACGGAAAGTAGGGATTGATATATTCAGCCTGGTCATTCGCCCAGATAGCGGCATAATAAGACTCGCCGCCCGGTCCGTGCATAGGTCCGCCTTTCGTATCATAAATGCTTTCGAGCGCACGTATCTTGGAAAAGGCGAACATTTCATTGATTACGGGATCGGGGGTATCCAAGACAAGGTTATTCATCCATTCGGCAACCACAGCTCTGCGCTTCTCCAATTCCCTTGCGGCATCTATCCTTTTTTCCGGAAGAACCTTATGGGCAGAAACGGAAGCAGAGAAAGTAACAGTTTTGCCTGGCAGTATGGTTTGTGAAACTCCATCCTCCGATACACATAGAACGGAGTAACTGCCTTCTACTCCCTTCTCCGGATTCGTGGGGGAAACGATGTCTATTTTTGGTATTTCAATATCTACTGCCACGCTACCTGTATTTGTGAACTCATAGATTTCCACCAAGGAAGGCAAATCAACCGACGGCAAATAAGTACGCTTCAAAGATAAAGAACGATTCTTCCCCGCCTGAATATCGCTTACCACTTCCAATGTCCCATTCAAGGTAACGGATTTCACCTGTTCCCGCATAGCCCGTCCCTCTACCATGACATCCTCCAATGGATTCCAGTCAAGGCGGCGCATCAGACTGCCATGTGTGTTATTAGGTATCGTGCGCAACATCGGCCACACCATACTTTTTTTCAACTCAAAAGTTCCGTCTTCCTTGACGCCATATCTGAGTACCACCGACACCTGTTTTCCACTCATCTCTATATGGTCATGGTGCGCTTCGCCTTTTTTCACCCGCCACGTAATGCTATTATTACCTTTATCTATCTGCCAATACTGCTGTGCATAGACTGTATGCAAGCAAATAACGGCAACCAAGGACAATATTAACTTTCTCATATACCTATGTTCACTTATTTTTTAACGACCGTCATTGCAAAACCGCCTCCCGAAGCCATACGTATCTTCTTCTCTGAATCCGGGGTGACAGTGAAAATCTCTTTCTTATAGTCTTCCGCCTGCTTATCCGCATTGACACCATCCCTAAACAGCACCACTTCATAAGTACCATCACCCAAGAAACCAAAGTCAAGAGTTATTTCCCGTGCTGTCCAATCGGTCATTCCTCCCACATACCAAGAAGAGCCAATTTTGCGGGCTATAACTACCGACTCTCCCAACTTGCCTTGCAATACACGGGTCTCCTCGATATTTTTATTGGGAATGCTGACAATAAAATCGGTACATTCTTGTTCGTGCTTGTAGGCCGTAGGATTATCGGCGAGCATCGTCAAAGGGGAATCATGTACCACGTATGCAGCCAACTGGTGGCAGCGCGTGCCTTGACTCATCGGATTATAGTATATATCCTTGAAATCTTTCTTGGAAGCATTACGCATAGCTCCGGGCGTATAGTCCACCGGCCCCGCCATCATGCGGATATAAGGCATTGTCACATCATACTCCATCATATCTTTCTGAACAGAACTCCATTTCATTTCCTCCATGCCGAATACCGATTCAAAATTAATAATATTAGGATAAGTACGATTCAATCCCGTTGGCTTATAAAAGCCGTGCAAATCCAGAGTCAGTTTATACTTGGCAGCCATCTCGGCAATACGGTAGGTCATCTCTACAGCAGTCTGGTCGTCACGATCCAAGAAATCTATTTTGAAACCACTGATTCCCATCTCGGAATATTTCTTGCAAGCGGCTTCCAGCTGATCATCGAGTACATTGAAGACAGCCCACAATATCAGATCAACACCCTTGCTTTTGCCATACCGTACCAGTTCCGGCAAATCAAGTTCCGGAATGACCGTCAACATGTCACCTTTCCCCGGATCATACCAACCCTCATCCAATACCACAAACTCAATATGATTGTCGGCGGCAAAATCAATATAGCATTTATAGGTTTCCATATTGATGCCTGCCTTGAAATCTACGCCAGAGATTCCCCAATCATTCCACCAATCCCAAGCTACTTTTCCAGTCTTTATCCATGAGCAATCTCCGATACGGTTAGGCGAGGCCAGGGCATACACCAATTTATTAACCGGCATTTCCGTATCCCTTTCGGACACAGCCAGATACGCCACGGATAAGTACGCTTGCCTTCCGTCTTTGCTATGTAATCGGCTCGCTCCACGACACGTTTCATGGCTCGGGGAGCGAAGCTCTTTAATTCCGTAGGATACCGGGCGAACGTACCCTGCAAGGAGGTACTTTTCCCGTCACCTTTGACAAACATACCCGGATAATCTTCCAAATCAGACTCCATTAACGTCAATTTCACTTCATTGCCACAATCTACCGTTATAGGGAGGAAAGCAATATTGTCCGTCTTTACTCCCGTCACGCTACTCTTGGTGTACAGGTTCTGAAATGCCATTGCATATTGATCCTTTCCCGGTTTTACCGTAGAGTACGCCATATAGGTTGTATAATCTTTGGGGAAATTCATCTGTACTACCTCATCCCTTATCGTCAAGCCTTCCTTTGCCGTGGTATATAAACGATAGGCAATCCCTTCATTATAGGCTCTGAATATTACTCCGAAGTTCCCCTTCAATTGAATGTCCAACTCATTATAAACCACATTGAAAGAAGAAAAACGATAGTGCGGCGACACAATTGTCTCCTCTACCATGGAACGCCGGTTTACCCGACGCACTTTCACATTCTCTCCTAAAACCCGATCCTCCAGTACCAGACCGATCAAGCTTTTATCCAACAGAAGTTGCCCTTCACGTTTCAGGCATATTTCAATTGCCCCTCCGTATCTATTTCTACAACTAATTTCCCGTCAGGAGATTTCAGCAAATGGTCTGCCGCCCCTAAGGGCAGGCACACCAAAGCAACCAGTAAACATAAACAGAGTGATTTAATATTTGTCATATACTTATTATTTATTTGTAACTACACAATTTGACATTTCTACATTCCCGGTACATAAGGGAAAGTATCAGTATCCTCAGCCAACAGCAGAATAGAGAATGCGCTTGACCATCCGAAGTGTTTGGCTGTCATCGCTTCGCCCGTAGCCGAATTCCAGTTCTCACGGATGGGATAACCGGGTTCGGTCAGTCCTTTCAGGCGATCGGGCAAAAGATTTGTATATTTCGCGGCATCTTCCATGAAACCGTAGTTTTTCCAGCCACGAATACCGAAATAAGTGTAATTCATCCAAGTCTGTCCACGGAAATATCCCTTGTCGGGCTGATAAAGCGGATGCTTGTGGTTGAGCGAGGAAAAAGGGAAGTAAGTACCGAAAAGTTCGGGATCAAGCATATTCTTCTTCACTGCGGCAGCCTGTTCGGGAGTAGCCACTCTGGTAAAAAGAGGAATCCAACCCGAGATGTCGATTACCTTCACCAGCTCGCCCGTACCCATCTTACGATCATAGAAGAAACCGGTTTCTTTATCGAAGAACTTCTCCTGAATCATATTCTTCAGTTTCTTCCCTTCTTCACGAAAACGAGCTGCCTGTGCTTTATCCCCGACCTCTTCCAACAGATAAGCCAGATAGAACTTCTCTGCACAGAGGTAACTGTTCAGTTCAATGGATTCCTGGTCGAAAGAATAGGCACCTTCGGCATTCTTCAGCATCTTCACACCGTCGAACTTTACTGCCACGTCCATACCGCTCTCCCATTGTCCCTGATAAACCTGGGGAGCGATGCCACCATATTCACACAAACCGTTTTGGTCATGGTCACGGTATTTGTATCGCCATTCGTGGTATTTAAGCAGCTTTGGAAGCATCTCCTTGACAAATGCTTTATCCTTGGAGCGTTGGTACACCATATAAGTTGCCCATCCTGCAATGGGCGGTTTGGAGCAAACCTTATTGTTCTCTTTTGCATCCAGCCCGATAAGGTCGATAATCATACCTTCAGGAGTTTGAAAGTCGAACATGGTAAGCATCTGTTCCTTTGCCAATTCAGGATTAAAGATAGACAGGCCTACCGCATGTTCCCAACTATCCCACGCCCAAAATGCGTTGAAATGACCGGTGCTGGGCTGTACACCGCCGTGCTTCAAGTCGCCTGCGGCACTACGCCAGTTGGTGTGTAAAGTCATGAGTGCTTTTACCGCCCACTTACGGTTACGGTCGTTCTCCAGGTATTCAGTATCACGATCAAGGATACTGCTTAAGTACCCCTCCCAACGCTCAGCATTCCGGCTCAAATATTTTTCAGCGTCTTTCACCTTCAAGGAAGCGTGTTCGGCCAATGCGTCCTGCTTGCCGGTGGCAGGACAATACGAAGTAAAAGTCTGGAAAGTATATGATTTTCCGGGGCGCAAATCCGTGCTTTTTCCGGCTGCCACATACATATTCTTTTCCGGGCCATCCTTCACTGTCCAGGTATCGGGCAAAGATAGCACGAAATAATGCTTGCCCCCTGCAACATTCACAGTAACTGCATTGCCGGATTCCAATGAAAAACCGGCATCTTTATAAGTTGCCCTGCCCTGCAATACAGATGCAATGCTACGGTTCTCCGCCCCTTGATTGGTAATCGTGTACTGAATCATCGTACTACGGTCGGTTACCGCAATCTGTTTCATTTCCACACTTAATGAACCTGCCTGCAAATACTGCCTCAACATACCGGGCAGATATTCATAAGAGACTATCTTTGTATAGGGCACTACGTTCCCTTCTTCCATCAACGTCAGCTTTTCCAAACAGGGTGAAAGCCATTGCAAGCCCAAACTGCGTTCACCCGCAAATGCAGGACCGCGAAAGCCACCGGCCTCAGACATATCGGAAGAGTTATTGAATCCATACCCGTGCCAACATCCCAAGTCGGCAAAGAAATATCCTTCGGGACTATGCGTGGTGCCCGTTTCAATATTCAGCAGGTTTACAAATTGATCCTGTTTATACGTGTCTTTAGCGCAAGACTGAAGAAGAGTCAAAGCCAAAGAGGCAGCAACAATCATTGTTCTTTTTTTCATGGTATAATCATTATTTTCTATTTCACTTCTTCCAGTTCCAAAGCTAAGCTGGAATATTCATTCTTTAAAAGTTTTTGCAAAACAATACCTTCCTCCATCAATATTTTTCCGCTGATTACCTTACCGTGCAGCCCGCAAGGCTTATCTTCTTTCAAAGGAGTAAGGTCCTTCAACCGGTACATTTTCTGAGGGTCAAGCCCGTCCATACACACCTTGGGAAGAATCATATTGATGAAATGGGATGTTTTATAGACATAAAACACCGCCCGTTCTTTCTCGGGGGTAACATACATCAACGAAGCCACCCCTGTGTTGTCATAGGGAGAGGCAAGACGATAGAGATCGCCAAACTGAACCACATTCCGGATGTCCTTATAAGCTGCAATCGCACGCTTGGCATACGCCTTGTCTGCATCGCTCATATCCTTGGGCTGAATTTCCATGCCCAAACGCCCCGACATTGCCACATCAAAACGGAACTTCAAGGGGATGGTACGTCCAGTCTGATGGTTCCGGTCGGCACTGACGTGAGCAGCCATTGCCACGGCAGGATAGAAAGAAGACACCCCCCACTGCATGTAAATGCGTTGCAGCGCATCCGTATCATCGCTGGTCCAGAATTCGTTGAAATAAGGCAGAAGACCGTAGTTCACCCGACCACCGCCACCGGCACAAGCTTGCAGTACCAGCTTGGGATAT
Organism: Phocaeicola sartorii JCM 17136 = DSM 21941; assembly: GCF_000614185.1. Classification (GTDB taxonomy): domain Bacteria; phylum Bacteroidota; class Bacteroidia; order Bacteroidales; family Bacteroidaceae; genus Phocaeicola; species Phocaeicola sartorii. The sequence continues at coordinate 10,421 of NZ_BAKM01000037.1, forward strand.
TTGGCACGAATGCGTTTCAGTACCTTTATCAATCCCTTTTGATAATCTATATAAAGGTGGGATTGCTTCTCTTTAGGAAGATATTGCGAGCCGTAATCCATCAAGCAACTGTTGTCATCCCACTTCATATAGGCAATCTCCGGGTGCTTAGTCATCAGGTTATCCACTACACCGAATACAAAATCCTGCACTTCGGGGTTAGTAAGATCGAGTACTACCTGTGTGCCTCCCCGACCCGTAGATAAAGGACGGTTTTTGACACGCATAATCCAATCGGGATGATTTTCAAACAGTTCGCTCTTTGTATTCGACATTTCCGGCTCTATCCAGATACCGAATTTGATGTTGTGCTTCTTGGCCGACTGTAACAGACCTTCTATTCCTTGGGGCAACTTCTCCTTGCACACTTCCCAGTCGCCCAAGCTGCTGTTGCCTCCGTTGCGGGGATATTTGTTGCCGAACCATCCGTCGTCCATCACAAACAACTCTCCTCCCATATCAGAAAAGGCTTCCATCATCCGGTCCATACCTTCCTGATTTACCTTGAAATAGACACCTTCCCAACTGTTCAACAATATATCGTGGGGAACATTGCCCTGATGCAACTTATACCAGCGCGCCCAGCGATGGAAAGCACGGCTAACACCGCCTTTTCCTGTAGTGCTGTAGGTCATGGCAAACTCAGGAGTAGTAAACACCTCCTTGTGCTCCAATGTATAATGAGAGTTTTCTTCGTTGATCCCTGCCGAAAAGTTGAACCGCGTATTATGGACATCCATTTTGATAAGATAATTGCTGGTCCATGCCAACGTACCTGCCAACACATGCCCATGAGCCTCCTGTGGCTTACCGTCCATGGAAAGCATGAACGACGGATGGTCGGATTCCGTATTTACCAATCCGTCCTTGTTACTGATCACTTTCTGGCCGTTGGTCAGTTTCTCTTCCTCCATCGTGCACTCGGCTCCCCAGAATCCGTGAAAATGCGTCATCCAGTTATCTCCCCGATGTACAGGCAAAAAGGCCGATGCAAAACGATAAAGCGTAATAGGCTTTCTATGGTTATTCTTCACTTCCACCCAGGTGGAAATGATGTCGGTTCCCTTATAGGCCTTGAAATATTGCTTCAGTACAAACGGATAAACCAGATCTTTCATGCGTATCTCCGTAGTTTCGGCTTCATCGGTCTGATACTGATTTACCTCTTCCACAACCAGATCGAGCGACATGTTGCCATCAGCATGAGTGACTGCCATGGCCCGTTCACCGGCAGTGTTCAACCCGAATACCGGATAGCTCTCCGTACCGAACGCCAGCCCGCTATCATAAATACCTTGGATTTCTTTTTCTGTAATACGGCTGCCATAATATTGAAACTTTGATTTTTCACCGGGAGTAGCCGTAAGGAGCAATGAGGTGTTGGGAGTGGAAATCAAGTAGTCCTTCGCCCAAAGGCTTCCTGAAGACAATATACTTATCGCCAACAGTAAATAGTGTTTTGCTTTCATGATTCAGTTCTTATATCAAGAGTTAATTCTTCGCTTTCAATACGGATGGATGAAGATCCACATTCTCCAAACGTATCCGGTAAGGCCATTGGGCTTCTTTTCCCTTTTCCTTTGCCATCTCATTCCATTTCTTCAGATAATCACGATGTTGCGCAGGAGCAGCAGTCACTACGAGCCAAAGGAATTGAGTTTCTTCGGGTATCATGAATTTCACAGGCCGATTGTTTCCGTTACCGGCCTTATAAGTCTTTCCGTAGTAACATTGACCCTCTTTATTCACAGCTACAAAACCGTATCTCCATCCGGCATCATTCAGATTGCCACTGCGGAAACCTTCACTGCCGGCCACACCTTTAAATTCCAATGTGATTTCCTCGCCTCCTTCGGGTACATTCAAACGGATAATATTATAACCGTAGTTCTGCGGACAACGGGTTTCGGCTATCTGGTACCAGTTGTCAGCTACCTTATCCAGTTTGCAACGGTGTTGGTTGGCGTAACTACTACATACATTCTTCACACGCGGCATATCCCAAGTGGCGAAACGGGCAGCCGCCTCATATATCTCGTCATTAAACTCTTCCTGACTGATACCCGTCAACCGTTTGTAGGCTGCAACCGGATCTTCGTTGCCCTCTGCTTCTTTCCAGATACGCGCAATAATATTCAATCCGTGCTTGTTAGACCAATACTCCATGAACTGCGGTGCATGATACTGGTTAATTCCATTCAGCAGCGAGTAATGAGTCTGCTCCATGTAGGCATCCAAGTGATATTTTTCAATGGTAGTCCAGTCCGAATAAACCTGCCACAACATCCATTGCGAAGTATATTCCACCAATGGATGTCCACCGAATCCGCGCGAACCGTCTGCCTCTACCATGTATTGAAAAGAATGTCCCATCTCATGGGCCAACGGACAGTAAGGATAGGATTGGGCGCGGCACGGACGCATCCACATCATCCCCACTCCTTCGTCGCCCCATCCGTAAGCGGTTGTTTCGGCATCGTTGAACATCCATATAATCATCTTTTTCCGGGCGGATTGCGACGTCTCCGGGTCTGCAAATTTCAGCTTATCCACATAATAGGTAAAGAACCGTTCACCCTCACGCAACAATTCTTCCGGATAAAATCGGCGGGACTTGTCAACATAACCAGCCGGGTCTTTGCCGAAGGAACTTTCCCAGAACAGCACCAAATTTTCTGATTCCATCTTGTAGTCATGGCTGAACCGCCCGCCTTTTCTAAAATCATTTTCCTTCACTTGCTTAGCGGGGATGTGTATTTCCTTTCCGCCCGATTTGGCATGTACTGCATTTCCCGCAAACAACAGGACAACGAGCAGCCATAAATAATTTTTTTGTCTCATGCTTATCTTTTTATTTTTGTACGATTTCTGCACAAAACTACGTCACTACAGGCTTCCGGACTTTGCTATCCGTTCCTAATTCTGTGCTTTTTGTTTCTCAAATTGTGCTCACCGTGCATTTAACATTTATAAGCAACTGAAAATATTTCAAGGTCTGAGAACTTGGGAATAACTCCTCTTCTTGGTACATTTCCGGATTCATTGACCCAAATGTACACTTTTCAAAGATACCATACTTTGTTTTCTACCCCAATTACCGCCAAAAAAATGTTCTATTTGGCTCACTTTTCGTATCTTTGCAATACATTTATGATCATTTTACCATGAAAAACATACACAAGCTATTAACATCGGCAGCAATTGGTTTGATTTTATCACTCTTACCAACCTTGCTACATGCCAATGAAATATTCAAACGTCTAAGCATCAACAACGGTTTGGCCCACACCGATGCCTGTTGCATTTTACAAGACAGTACAGGCCTTATTTGGATAGGTACGCTTGCCGGTCTGCAAAATTATGACGGCTACAGTCTACAGACATTTGACTATTATCCGAGAAGCCACAAAATCTACGAGTCGCACAATCGAATCAGAGCAATGGCTTGCAACACAGATAAGATATGGTTGGGAACAGAAAGCGGACTAACCTGTTTTGATTTAAATACCCATCATTATACACCTTATTATATAGAAGGAGATAAGCTTTCACAACATCTCCAAACCACTATCCACAAAATATTCATCCATCCAGACAACTGTCATTTATGGATAAAGACCTCCAAAGAAACAATCGTTGCACAAGTTCATAAAGACACACTCAAATCCGTAGAATGGAACAATGATGCCGACCGTATCTTTTGCAAAGGTATCACAGACCTGCAATTCCAAGGAGAAACTGTATGGGCTTCCACCGGATTCCATCTCGTCAAACTCGGTATCCGCAACGGGCAAATTGTGCTACTCAACAGCTATGCAACAGACAAACTGTTGAAAAAGAATGATATAATACGAAATATCCACCTCATGGGGAATTACTTATACGTGCGTTCGGGAGAAGGATGCCATCGTTTCAACATTGTCGGAGGACAACCGGACTGTTCTACATCCGTCTATACCGGTTTCCACCAAGTCAATCCGAAAATACCAGCAACAACCAACGGCAAACTAATTGTCAGCAAAGAGGGAGATCTATGGTGTACCTACTCCGCAGGCATATTCGAGATGAAACAACCATTCTCATCCCAAGCCGTGATACGGGAATATTTACGGAACACACCGGACGAAGAACACTCGTCACTGAAAATAGAGGATTTGATCATAGACAAATACAATAATCTGTGGGTGGCATCCAACAGTTGGGGGATATTTTACCGAAGCCTCTCCCAATCGATCTTCAGCAATCTTTCCGCACCGGATTTTCGGGAAATGGGATTTTCACAGAACGAAGTCGTATCAATCACCGGACAGGACAACGGCACCAATTGGATCCTTGTAGAATACGCCAGCCTGTTCCGTCATTCGCCACAAACGGGTGAACTTACATTGATGCCGTTACAAAAGACAAAAAACGCCGAAACCATATACTATCAAACACTGGAAATGAGCCGCGACCAAAGGCATCTCTACATCGGTACAAGTCACGGAATCTTCCTCTACGACACGTACACACAAAAATCCCGCAAGCTGGATCCCAAGAACTCCGATGACGCAAATCTAATCAATACCAGCATCGCACACTTAAAAGAAGACTCATCCGGACACTTATGGATAGGTACCTGGGGAAACGGCATATTCCGCATAAGCAGTCCGCTGAGTGATCCGAAGATAACGATGCATCTCAATACCCAAACAGACCCATGCCTTCTTTCCAATCATATATCACACATTCTCGTCAAAGGACATTCAACCTTTCTATGTACTACCAACGGTCTGAACCGCCTACAGCTGACCGATGATGGAAGAATAAAAAATCTATCTTCCTATCAGGCGGATTCTTCAATGAAATATCCGATGTCCACCAATTATCTGGCGGATATCGATTGCAGCAACGACTCCATTTGCTGGGTAGGAACTATAGGAGGCGGTCTGAATAAAATAGTATTGCATTCCGAACGCAATAATGACTATACCGCTACTTGCTATACCATACAAGACGGGCTGCCCAACAACGACTGTGAGATAGTGCTCCTTGACCATAAAGGCAATGTCTGGACAGGCGGCAAGGGAATCACCCAATTGAATCCTCAGAAAAACACCATCCATACCTACGGACTTGGCGATGGATTGCAAAACAATGCTTTCAAGATAAACGCTTCTTACAAAGGAAACGACGGTTACCTCTATATGGGTGGGTTGTATGGCCTAAGCTATTTCCACCCCGACCACTTGAGCTGTAATACCGGCAATAATGAGCTAATGTTTTGCGAACTGACAGTCAACAATCAGAAAATCGTCCCGAAAGCGGCCTACAACGGACGTATTCTATTAGACAAGGTCCTAGACAAAACGTCCAAGCTTACCCTCAATTATCTGCAGAACAATTTCACCATCTCTTTTGCCGCATTGGGTTACGAACTGTCCGAACAGATAATGTATCGCTATCGTCTGAAAGGTTTCCAACAGGAATGGCATACATTACGATATACCAACAATGAAGTTTACTTCTCAAACTTGCCTTACGATTCCTATGAACTGGAAGTACAGTTCTCTGCCGACAAAGGATATACCTGGCAAGAACCGGGGAAAAAACTGGAAATCAATATACAGCCACCTTGGTGGCTGTCTTTCCAAGCAAAAGTAAGCTATGTACTGATCGTATTGCTGGTACTGTACATTGCCTTCAGACAATATAGCAAAGAACAGAATCTTAAGAAAGAAAACGAGATACAGAAAATTCTGATGGTACAAGATGAAGAAAAATATCAAGCCAAAATGCAATTCTTCATGAACGCTTCACACGAATTAAAAACCCCATTGACTTTAATATTACTGGCAGCCGAAAAATTGTTCAATGACAACAAACCTGTGAAAGAGTGCAAGACAATCCTTACCAATGCCAAAAAGATGCTGGCACTGATCACCGAACTTGTAGATATCAGGAAAGCGGATTTGGGAATAGGGACATTAAACATTGAACATCTAAATATGTCCCAGTTAGTGCGCGGGATTTTTGATGAAATCAGTTCCTGGGCAAACAACAAACATATTTCTGCCACCTTCACTGCAGATGCAGAAGATATCGAGTTGGACGCCGACAAAGATAAAATGGGAAAAATGATCATCAACCTGCTTTCCAATGCCATCAAATATACCAATGAAAACGGCAAAGTGGATGTCCATTTCAAAAAAGGTACAATGAAAGATGTCGCCCCCTGTTACGGCAACTTACACACCGAAGGAAACATTTCTCCCGAACAACCCGTCTGCATACTTACCATCAGAGATACAGGAGTCGGCATTTCCACAGAATCCATCCGCCTCATCTACGAACGTTTCTTCCAAGTGCAAGGCTCCTCACAGTCACATTTAGGTTCGGGAATCGGCTTAGCATAGTGAAAAGTATTGTATTGCAGCACAACGGAATGATCATCGTAAGCAGCCAGCGCATGGTGGGAACAGAATTTATCGTAGCACTGCCCATATCGGGCAGCAGCCCCATCACCAGAAAAACCGAAAATACCGATTTCGATTTCAAAGGATTCATGAATAATCAATACTGCGAATTAGACACGGATGGGACAAACAATATCAAAGAACCCGGAAGTCCCCGGAACGACAACCCCAAGTTGCCCACTCTACTTATTGTAGAAGACAACAAGGAGCTTCAGACCGCCTTAAGAGAACAACTGTCCTCCTCATACAATATCCACACAGCCGACAACGGCCGTATGGGACTGGATATGTGCATGTCTATCTTTCCCGACATCATCGTGAGTGATGTCATGATGCCTGAAATGGATGGAATAGAAATGTGCAGACAAATTAAGAACAACCTCTCCGTAGCCTATATCCCCTTGGTCTTGCTGACAGCCAAAGACAATGTGGAAAGCCAGATAGAAGGATATGAATCAGGAGCTGACTTATATATTCCCAAACCTTTCTCCATGAAACTGTTGGAAGTAAATCTGCATAGGTTACTCACACAAAGAGAACAATGGCTGAAAGGAAACAGGCCGGACAACGCCATGCAGGCATCTCCCGATTACATCCGGAACACAGCAATCATAGAAACCGTAACAGAGAAAAAGACGACCAAAAAAGAGCCACAGAAATCCGCTCTAAGCGCCGAAGAGCTCCAAGCAATGACAGAACAATTCAAAAAGGTAATCAACGACAACCTCAGTGACCCCAACTTATCTCCCGATCAATTGGCCAGTGCAATGGGAGTGAGCCGGACGAAATTATACAGAGACTTGAAGCGGATTGACGGCCAGTCATTAGCAGACTATGTACGAAACGTCCGGCTGGAAAAAGCGGCTTATTTACTTACTAATTCTAACCTGAATATTCAAGAGATCATGCTTGAAGTAGGCTTTATCAACAGCTCGCATTTCACTAAAACATTCAAGCTAAAATACGAAATGTCTCCTACAGAATACAAAAAAAATATCTGCCGAGAATAGTCCGACATCCTCTTTTCTGATATATATATGTTCAATTTGTTCCTAAGGGACAAATTGAACATAATTAGGCATGTTGAGCAAAGCAAGATCACATGCTTTCCTTGATATTTGCCAGCAGAAATAACAAGAGATAGTTAACGGTAAAATCTAATTAAAAACTTAATCAGAATGAAAAAGCATTCTAAAAAACTATTCTCGCTTTGTTTAGCCACCATGGTATTATCAGGAAGTATCAATCCTGCATTTGCCAGTCCGGCCGACAACGAAGGCAGAGAAATGACAATGACCCAACAACAGAAAAAGGGGCGTATAGTAACAGGTACAATTACCGATGCAACCGACGGAAGCAGCATCATCGGCGCCAACATCATGGTAAAAGGAAGCACTGTCGGTATCATATCTGATATTGACGGTAATTTCTCTATCCAAGTAGATGGAAATAAAGAAGTACTGGTGATATCTTATATCGGCTACAAAACACAAGAGGTACAGGTAAGAAACATGAGTTCTTTAAACATCAAACTAACCAGTGACACCGAACTGCTTGATGAAGTAATTGTCGTAGGATACGGGTCACAAAAAAAGGCTACAGTTACCGGCTCTGTCTCCCAAATTGACGGAGAAGAAATGAAAAAAGCCAATAAAGTAAATCTAACCAGTTCTCTGGCCGGAAAGACGGCAGGCGTCATAGCCAACACCCGTTCGGGAGAACCTGGAGAAGATGGTGCCAGCATCTTAATCCGCGGTAAAGGTACAATGGGCAACAACAGTCCGCTGATTGTAGTAGATGGAGTAGCCGACCGTGGCTTTGGCCGTTTAAATTCAGAAGATATTGAAAGCATATCAGTTCTGAAAGATGCCTCTGCCGCTATCTATGGCGCACGTGCGGCCAACGGTGTTATTTTAGTCACCACCAAACGAGGAAAAGAAGGAAAAATCAAAGTAAATTATGCCGGTGATTACTCTATCTCACAACCCACACGAGTTCCGGAAATGGCTAACTCCTTACAATATGCAACTTACATCAATGAATTTGACGACCGTAAAGGTAACGCTCCTTCCTTCTCACAGGAAGTAATAGACCATATCAAAAAAGGCGATGATCCGATACGCTATGCGGACACCGACTGGTGGGATGCGGCTACTAACAAATGGGCGCCTCAAACCCAACATTCATTATCGGTGAGCGGTGGAAATGATAAATTGTCCTTCTATACATCCGCACAATTCCTCTATCAGGATGCTATCTATAAAGACAGTCCGCAGAATTTCTATCAATATCAGTTCAAAAGCAATATTGATGCTCAAATAAGCAAAAGTATCAAATTTTCATTTGATATATTGGGCCGTCAGGAAGTAAGGAATAGAACAGCTTACGATACCAACAGCATTTTTGCCACTTTCCTTGCTGCCAGCCCTATGGCCGCTCCGTTTTATCCTAATGGTATGCTACAAGCAGGTGACAATGCCCCCGATGACAACCCCATAGTAAAGACACAAGGACACAACGGTACTAAAAAGTATGTATATAACCTCATTACCATCAAACCTTATCTAAAAATAGATTTAGCTAAAGTATTGCCGGGACTCTATCTGGACGGATATGCCGCATTGGATTATGTATTCACTCATACCAAAACCTTCAAGCACCCTTATGATATCTATATGTACAATCCTCAAAATGGAAACTATGAAAATCAGAAAGCGGCAACCGGAGTTATCAGCTTGAACCAAAATTCCAACCATTCCGACCGCATCACACTAAACGGACGTATCGGATATCAGAAGTCTTTCGGCGAACACAACTTTGACGCTTTTCTGGCTTATGAACAAAGTGTCTATAACTACAGTTCAATGGATGCCTACCGACAGAACTTCTTGTCAACTGCCATCCCCGAACTATTTGCAGGAAGCAGCAATCCCGAAGATTCAAGTAATGGTGGTTCATCTACTAAAACAGCACGTCAGAACTACTTCGGACGTATCACCTATAATTACCAACAACGTTATTTGGCCGAAATAGCTGCCCGATACGACGGTTCAGTAAATTTTGCAGGAGGTAAACGCTGGGGATTCTTTCCAAGTGCCTCATTAGGATGGGTAGTATCCGAAGAAAATTTCTTTAAAAATCTGACTCCTATCATAAACTTTTTAAAACTGAAAGGATCATTCGGTATCATGGGTAATGATAACATCAGCGCCTATCAATATCTCACACAATATAAGTTTACAGATGGAATGATTTTCGGTAACGACTTGGATGTGAACAAAACTCTGAACATGACCCGTACCGCCAATCCCAATGTAACCTGGGAAACAGCCAAAACCTTTAACTTAGGTTTCTCATCTCAATTCCTGAATGGAAAGTTCGGATTCGACTTTGATTATTTCCATTCTAAAAGAACAGACATCTTGATACAACGCTCTGCATCAGTTCCTTGGTACACCGGTTTAAGCTTACCTGCCGAAAATTTAGGTAGAGTAAACAATTCAGGAGTAGAAATGATTGCAAATTATCACGATCAAAAAGGTGATTTCAAGTGGAATGTTACAGCTAACTTTACATACGCACGCAATAAAGTGGACTATATGGACGAAGCGGCTTCCGTACCCGAATGGCAGAAAAGAGAAGGCATGCCTATCGACGGGTTCGTACTGTATGATGCGATAGGAATTTATCAGACACCGGAAGAAGTAGAAAGTACCCCGCATCTAAAAGGCGCCAAACCCGGAGACTTGATTTACCGTGATATAAATGGAGACGGTGCTATTACTACTGCCGACCAATTCAGAACCGATGAAACCGAAACACCTCAAATTCTCTATGGATTTACTTTAGGCGGTGAATGGAAAGGATTCGACCTCAGTGTATTCTTCCAAGGACAAGCCAAAGCTAAATATATCCTCAAACCAAAGAAAACAAACTTTGCCGCTGAATTCTACGAAGGACGCTGGAGCGAATCCAATACCCCCGAAGAGAACTTAAAAGCCAGATGGCCGCGTGCCATGATCAAGAATGCCTACGACGATGGTTTTAACGGCAGCTATTCTACCTGGTGGCTAAGAAGTGCGGCATTCTTAAGATTAAAAAATGTAGAATTAGGATATACTCTACCTAAAAGATGGATGAATCCGGTAGGGTTGGAATCATGCAGATTATATGTCAGCGGCAGTAACCTGTTTACAATAGACGATATTAAGATCTGTGATCCCGAAAGCCCCAATGACACTGGAGGTACCCAATTCTATCCACTTTCAAGAACCTTCTCATTCGGTGTTAATCTTTCATTTTAATAGTTATGATTATGAATACAAGTTATAAAAAAATACTCCCTTTATTCCTTTTGGCAGGTACATTGGTTTCTTGTTCCGATTTGTTGGACATAGATCCGCTAGACTCTTTTACAGATAGTGCTGTTTGGAACGACCTGGCTCTGGCAGAAGCAAATCTTAACCAACAATATTTGCAAATAGAAGCCGATAACGGCAGAAGTACCTACATCATGTATTGCAACTTTACCGATGAAGCTTATCACATGCATGGCTACGGTACAGAAACAACCGTCAGAGGAGAACTTTCACCGGACAAACCATCTTTGGGATGGACAATAGACACTTGGTACAAAAACTACCAAGCCATCAATGGAGTCAACCGATTTATGGAAAACATAGGGAAAGTTTCAACAAATTCCGAAGCAGATGCCACTTGGAAAAATGAATTGAAAGGACAAGGTTTCTTTCTGCGGGCCTGGTTCTACTCCGAACTTTACAAACATTACGGATCCGTACCTTTGATTAAGAAGACTTATGAACTGGAAGAAGACTTCTTGAATGTAAAAAGAGCCCCCATAGACGATGTGGCAACATACATAGTTGAACAATGTGATAGTGCTGCTGCCCTTCTTCCTGTGGTTTATAAGGATAACAGCGATTTAGGACGTGCCACAAAAGGAGCAGCATTAGCATTAAAAGCACGTACACTTCTGTTTAAAGCAAGCCCTCTATTCGGAACTCCATCCAATGAGAAATGGCTTGCGGCGGCAGAGGCAAATAAAGCAGTGATCGATCTAAAGAAAGAATCCGGTGAACCGGCTTATTTATTAACTCCGGTAAACAACGCTGATGATTATGCCCAAATGTTTACCGATTACAATAATCCTGAAGCCATTTTCATGAAACTTTATTCCAAAAAAGACGGTCCTCGCAATTGGTCATTCACATACATGGCTCCGGCAGGGCCCGGTTCCGGCTATCAAGGTTGGGGAACTATTCAGCCTTCACAAAAAATAGCAGATGCTTTCGAAATGGAAGATGGTACTCCGTATGTACGCAAAGACAAGTCTGTCAATCCTTATTCAAACCGTGAATGGCGTTTCTACTCCTCACTTATTTATGATGGATGCACCTGGGGATATGGAGAATATGAAAGAGAGGTAGAGATATACACCGCAGGAGAAGAGGGAGTTGTAGGCGGACTAGACGGACGCGAAGGACCTAACTATCGTAACGCTACCCAAACCGGATATTATATGCGTAAATTCTTGAACCGCAATTATGATACTTACGGAACAGAAGGTGATACAACTCCTTGGTTTTTTATGCGTTTAGCCGAATTTTATCTAAACTACGCCGAATGTCAGATAGAATTAGGAAATATACCGGAAGCTATAACATACATAAACTTAATCCGGAATCGTGTCAATCTGCCTAGAATCTCAGCTGACAATATCCGGGAAAAGTATGAGCACGAACGTATGGTCGAGTTAGTTTTTGAAGGGCAACGATGGTTTGACCTGCGCCGTTGGCTGCAATCCGAAAAGGTAATGAATGAGAATTTATACGGCATGGATATCCTGAAATATAAGGATGGCAAAAAAGAGTATATCTATCGTGAAAAAGCGGTACAGGAACGCAAATTCATTGCTCCGCAAAATTATTGGTGTCCTATTCCTCGAAGTGAACTCCAGAAAGCTCCTTTATTGGATCCTGCACCTTATAAATAAAAGATAAATCAAGTTTTCAATAAGTTATTTCAGATATACATTATTCTAAGTTCCTGTTTTAAATTTTCTTCAGTATTCTTTTAAGAATTCTTTTTGAAGAAAATTTAAACAGGAACTAATAGAATACCGGACAATAAACTTACTTATAATTTTTCCATATATCCTTAAGTTAACTCATCGAATTACAGTTATATCATTCGTCTACTGCTCTATACCCAAATAAAAATAAGTATTTTGTTTTCCTTTAAAAATGATTTTGACGGGATAATGATTTCCATGAAAACCATTATCCCGTCAAAACAAATCTTTAATAAGGCAGAACCAGTAATGTCACTCCCATTCCGATGATACATCCTATCATGAATCCTTTCCAGAAGAAGTCCCCTTTACTTTTAGGAACAACAAAAAAGTCTTTTACCAACCACATCTTCCGATCTTTTATGAAAGTTACAATCCCAGCTTTTCCGAGATTTCCAACATCTTCTTAATTGGCTTTACCGCTTCTTTTGCAATTGTTTCATCCACCGTCACTTCCGGCCATTCATACTTCAGTGTATTATACAGCTTCTCTATTGTATTCAATCGCATGAAATTACATTCATTGCAAGCACAGGTACTGTCTTCGGGAGGAGCAGGAATAAAGTTCTTCTCAGGACATTTCTTACGCATCTCGTGCAGAATGCCGCTTTCCGTAGCCACAATAAAGTCTTTCTTGTCGCTGGCAATGGCATATTTCAACAGTCCTGCTGTAGAGGCAACCTTGTCAGCCAGTTTGGAAACAGCCCCTTTACATTCGGGATGAACCAGAATAGCCGCATCGGGATACTGTTTTTTCAGTTCCAATATCTTTTCCACAGAGAACTGTTCATGCACATGGCAGGCACCGTCCCATAACAGCATATTACGCCCTGTAATTGAATTTATATAGTTCCCCAAGTTACGGTCCGGACCAAATATGATTTTCTCATCTGCCGGAAAACTTTCCACTATCTGCTTGGCATTGGTAGAAGTGACCACCACATCAGTCACCGCTTTGACTGCCGCCGTAGTGTTGACATACGAAATCACCGTATGGCCCGGATGCTCTTTGACAAACTTGCCAAATTCATCGGCAGGACAACTGTCGGCCAACGAACAGCCCGCATTCAAATCCGGTACCAGCACTTTCTTGTCCGGACAAAGAATCTTTGCCGTCTCACCCATAAAATGAACACCGCACATCACAATGATATCAGCATCCGTCTTCGCCGCCCATTGTGCCAGTGCCAGACTATCGCCTACAAAATCGGCGATATCTTGTATTTCACCCGACTGGTAGTAATGTCCCAAGATAAGCGCATTCTTTTCCTTACGCAGCTTGTTGATCTCCGCTTTCAAATCCAGAGTCTTGTCTACCGGCTCAGCAACATACCCTGTTTTCAACCATTCTTCTTTATTCATTATATCTATATTTTTTCTCCTTCTTTCAAAAAAAGAAATATGGTATTAATAATAGTCTGTTCATATTGTTAGTAAAAAGAGTATCCTTTTCCTTGCCTGATAAGTTATTCATTTGTAATGGTCAGATATGAATAAGTAATCAACCGGCTTAAGTACTGATTATACTGTCTTTACTTGTTCTATTAACAAACTGTTGATAATATGCAAAGTTAAAAACTTTATGCTTATGAACGCCTAAAATAGTGATTAAATTGTGTTGATATTAGTTGTTTAAGTTCTGTGATTAATTTTTGGATTGTTGATTTTGAGTGTACCATATACCATTATTTGAAATATGCAAGAAATACTTTTGAAATAATATGCCCATCCTTTTTACATGTTTTCAACCGTTATCAACAGGGGTATGTGAATTAGTTATTATCTTTGCAACCGTTAATAATAAAGTAGAATATAGAGTATGAGGAAGCTCAAAATAACAGAACTGAACCGGCTTACAGTGGATGAATTCAAGAAAGCCGATAAGTTGCCCTTGGCAGTGGTGCTGGATGAAGTACGCAGTTTGCATAACATCGGTTCGGTATTCCGCACATCGGATGCCTTTTTGGTAGATTGCATTTATTTATGTGGTATTACAGCCACTCCTCCCCATCCCGAAATGCATAAGACAGCCTTGGGAGCCGAAGACACAGTGGAATGGAAATATAAAAAGAATACGCTTGATGCTGTTCAGGAACTTCATGATCAAGGATTTACCGTGTTAGCCATTGAACAAGTGGAAGGCAGCACTTTGTTGGACCAGCTGGAACTGGATGCAGACAAAAAGTACGCCATCGTCATGGGAAATGAAGTGAAAGGTGTGCAGCAGGAAGTGGTCAATGCTTGCGACGGCTGTGTTGAGATACCTCAATACGGCACAAAACATTCGTTGAATGTATCGGTTACCACAGGAATCATTCTATGGGAGTTTGCCAATAAGTTAATGAGATTCAGACAATAAGCGTAAAATTCAAACAACAGGAATCAGTTAGATCTGTCCGTTTTCAACTAACAATACCACCCGTTCGGTCAGTTGATCCTCTCCCTCCGGATGATATTCTTTCTTCAGGCTGGCACCGAAAAGTGCCGCAAAAGTTTGATAGAATCCGGCTTTAAAGGGACCCATAAAAGCTTTTACCAATTCATAAGAGGAAGAATCCGTCTGGCGGTTTACTAACTTTATCAACAGTTTTCCCTGTGAGAAAGTTAATTTCTTCATAATCGGTGTATATTGCTCTTTCAGTCCCTTCTCTACGAGTTTCAAGTGCTTTTCCCTGGCTTTCTTGTCAGGCAATGTTTCTATGTATTCGTAAGTTTCTATCACAGCACGGTTAATTTCACGGGCTAGTGGCAAGGTTTTCTTTACATTCCTTACCAAGCGGTAGTATTCCCGTCTCTCTTTTTCATTTTTGAATTTTAATGGTCTGAAAACATACACATTAGGCAACCGTACAGCTGGAATGGTATCTCCTTTATATACACATGCAGGTACCATATATCCGTTTATAGTAGTCGTTGGCTGCTGAGAATAGGCAGCAGCGGCTATAAAGGAAAAAAACAATGCTATAAAGAGTTTCCTTTTCATCTTGGTGCAAAAGTAGCAAGAAATATGATTACTCTGTATAGCGGATAAAACTATTTAACTTAAAACACGCCAATGGATTATAAAATGAACAGGTTGTTGAAAGTCATGTTAATTATCTGTATTACAATACTTTCATCGGTGAATAACCTGTGTGCGCAGGAAGTGTGGGAAGAACTGGCAGAGCAATTGATGGATGAAGATGAAAACAATTCGTTTCAATGGGATACCCAGTTTGAAGAACTTTCCGAATTGCGTGAACATCCCATCAATATCAATACAGCTACTAAAGAGCAACTGGAACGCTTTCCGTTTCTCTCTGACCAGCTGGTGGAGAATATTCTTTATTATCTATATAAATACGGTCCTATGCTTACCCGGAATGAGTTGGGGATGATTGAAGATATTGACAGGCAGACCATTCAGTATTTACTACCCTTTATTTACTTTGAAACTCCTGAAAAAGAGCAATATAAGCTGAATATAAAGCGGATATTGAAATACGGTAAACAAGAGTTATCAACACGTGTCGATATTCCTTTTTATACAAAAGCCGGGTATCAACAGTACCCGGCTGAAACTTTAAAAAAAAATCCGAACAAGCAATATCTGGGATATGGATATTATCATAATCTGCGGTACAGTTTTCATTATCGGAATCAGATTTATGCAGCATTACTGCCGAAAAGGATGCGGGAGAGCCTTTCTTTACCGGACAGAACAAAAAAGGCTATGATTTTTATTCACTGTACCTGTTCATTCGTAATATAGGGCGTATCAAGTCTTTAGCTTTGGGAAACTATCGTGTCAGCTATGGTTATGGACTAGTTATCAACACTGATTTCGGGATGGGGAAAACAGCGACACTCTCTACCTTGGGAAACAAGACTCGGGGAATACGCAAGCATTCTTCTACCGATGAATATAACTATTTCCAAGGAGTGGCAGCCAGCTATAAACTAGCTAAAAGGTGGACTATAGATGGTTTTTATTCGTATCGGAAGATGGATGGCATGGTTGATAACCGGTTTATAAGGTCGTTGAAAAAAGATGGATACCATCGGCTGTATCGTGAGTTTGAAAAGAAAAATACATTAACTAATCAGCTGATTGGTAGTAATTTAAATTATAACGGGAAATATTGTGAACTGGGATTAACAGCAGTTTATAATGTTTTCAACAAGCCGTTGAATCCTGAGAAGAAGTATTATAACATTTATTATCCGCGTGGAAAGGACTTTTATAACGTGGGAGGGGATTATAAATTCTTTTGGAAACGTTTCTCTTTATTGGGTGAAACGGCCATAGACAAATGCGGAGCTTGGGCAACCATGAATATGTTGCGTTATTCACCGAAAGGAGGAACACAGCTGATAGTTATGAACAGGTATTATAATGCGAAATACCAAGCGATTTATGCTCGTTCCATAGGAGAAGGAAGCATGGTACAAAATGAAAGTGGCTTTTATATAGGATTGGAAACCAACATTTTAAAGTATATCAAAATGACTTGCTATGGTGATTTTTTCTATTTTCCCTGGAAGAAGTATTTGGTAAGTAAGGCAGGAACCAAAGGATGGGACGGATTACTCCAATTAAGTTATTCACCTACTTATGAACTGGGAATGTTTATAAGATATCGTTATAAAAAGAAGGAAAAGGACTTTACTGCGGAGGATAAAACCAAGCAGACCATTCCATTTATTCAGCAGAAATGCCGGTACCAGTTGAATTATACCTTGAAAGATAAACTGGCGTTGAAAACCATAGCGGATTATGTACGCGTCAACTTCCGGGGGCAATCTGCCTCCAATGGTTTTCTGGTTTCTCAAAGTGCGGCTTATACATTTCGTTTGCTTCCTCTTCGGCTTGATTTGAGTGGCACATGGTTCCATACGGATGATTATAACTCCCGTCTTACTATCTATGAAAAGAGTGTGCTCTATGCTTTTTCCATGCCTTCATTTTATGATAAAGGTATGCGGTTGGCAGTGAATATGCGTTATGAACTGAATAAACATATTATTTTGCAGGCAAAATATGGATCGACCCATTATTTCAACAGAGATAAGATAGGTTCTGCCTTGGAGGAAATTGACGGCAGTACAAAGAGTGACCTTTATTTGCAGTTGAGGCTGAAATTCTGAAAAACATTCCGTATTTTTGCACTGTTATCAACAGAAAAAAGAACTATGTCAACAGTCATTTATCCTTCTCCCATCTTCGGTCCGGTGCATAGCCGTCGTTTGGGAGTGTCTTTAGGAATCAATCTTCTTCCCGAAGACGGCAAGTTTTGTACCTTCGATTGCATCTATTGCGAATGTGGTTTCAATGAAGATCATCGTCCGAAGAAGAAACTGCTTTCCCGCGAGCAGGTTCGTGAAGCTTTGGAAGCCCGTTTGATTGATATGCGGCAGAATGGTCCCAAACCGGATGTGCTGACTTTTGCCGGTAATGGCGAACCGACGGCTCATCCTCAATTTGCAGGAATTATAGAAGATACTTTGGCACTGCGTGATACATATTTTCCTCAGGCGAAAGTGAGTGTGTTGAGCAACTCTACTTTTATTCACAAACCGGAGGTATTCGATGCATTGAATAAGATAGATAATAATATATTGAAACTGGATACCATTGATACGGATTATATCCGGTTGACAGACCGCCCGACCGGGCACTACGATGTGCGGGAGATTATAGAAGGAATGAAAGCTTTCAAAGGTAATCTGATTATTCAGACCATGTTCATGAAAGGCAAGTATCAAGGGCAGGATGTGGATAATACTTCAGACCGGTATGTGCTGCCCTGGCTGGAGACGGTGAAAGAGATCGCCCCCCGCCAGGTGATGATTTACACCATCGACCGCGAAACACCCGATCATGATTTGGAAAAGGCTACTCATGAGGAATTGGACAGAATAGGGAAATTGATAAAGGATTCCGGCATTCCGGTATCGGTCTCGTATTAAGTGAAAAAAGTAAGTTAACTTACTTTGCCAACGAAGTTAACTTACTTTGCCCATGAACATATCTTACTTTTTCAGGTCACTATCAGGACATAACCTATACTCCGGATATTCTTTAATTCAATAAGCGGATCGTCTTTCAACAGTTTCCGCAATTTCGTGATAAAAACATCCAGGCTGCGTGAAGCAAAATAATCATCTTCCGTATCCCAGAAACGGCTTAGAATGGCTTTTCTTTCCACTGTTTCATTTATATTTTCACAAAACAACTGAAGTATCTTTGCTTCACGTACAGTCAATACTTTTTTTTCTCCGGTGTCTTCATTGTGCAGTGCGGCATGTTTGGCATCTAGTGTGAAACGTCCCAGTTTATAATGCTCATTTTCATTTCGTGATTTGATTCCTGCTTTCATTTTCAGAATGGCGTGTATATGTGCATCGAGTTCATCGGGCACGAAGGGCTTTTTCACATAATTATTAACACCTAGTTATATCCTTCTTTCACATCTTTGGGAGAAGTCAATGTGGAAGTAAACAAGATAGGGATATCTCCGTCCATTTCACGGATGCGTTCCACCATTTGATAACCGTTCATTACAGGCATGTCAATATCCGAGATAATAATATCCGGATGATATTCTTCCCAAGCCTTCAATCCTTCCGCTCCGTTACCAGCGGTTATCACTTCATAGCCACCAATAATTTCCTGTAATTCATTTTTTATGATATAGCTGAAAGTGGAATCATCCTCTACTAATAATAATTTAATCATAGTTTTCTATTATTTTAGGTATTAACAGGCTGAATTCACTGAATTCTCCTTCTATACTGTTGATATATATTCTTCCCTCGTGGGCTTCCATTACTTGATAAACATAGTTAAGTCCTAGTCCGAATCCTGAGGGGCCTCCCTTCCGGGTTCGTTTGATGGCCGATGCACGCTCGAACTTCTCGAGAATCTTCTTTTGGTCTTTTTGCGGAATTCCAATACCATTGTCGTGTATGTTGATAATGTCATGTTTGGCATCGCTCGATGAACTGATGTTTATCTTTACCGATTCTTTAGAATATTTTATGGCATTGTCTATCAAATTACTGATTGCTTCCTTCAGAAACTCTTCATCGGCATATACTTTTTCTGTTTTTAAGTGTGTAGTAAAATGAATTGTTTTTTCTGTTTTTATAGTAAATTTCTCAATCAAGTCTTCTATCATGGGAGATAATGAAATATCTTTTTTATTCATCTCCAGTTTGTGCTGCTCCAGTTTGGCCAGTGTCAGTACTTTGTTGGAAAGAGCCGACAAATGTTCCAGTTCACTTTCTACAATGGTGAAATAATGGTTCTTTATCTCCGGTTTATCATCCAGTTTTCCGCTATGCAGCCTGCTGGCGCACATGATGGCAGAGCTGATGGGCGTTTTCATATCATGAATCATGGCGTAGGAGAAATCTTCTTTTAGCTGGGCTATTTTCCTTTCTGTGATGATGATTTTTATTTGGTAAAACAATCCGATGAAAGCGAATACCACCATAACTGCTGTAGTCAGCAATAAGATTCCCATGCGTGCAAATATGCTCCAATGCGGATTCATCAATATCATTTGTACAGCTTGTGACCGGTCTGTGCGGATAGGAATTTCTTTGGAATGGATGGCACTCCACGACAGGAAACTTTCTTTTTTGCTTTGTTGAAGCACCTCCTTGTTTTTGGGATTTATAAGATTCAATGTGAAGTCACTGCTTATTTTGTGTTCTAAGAGGAGAGTGGAAGCGATGGAATCCACGTCTTCTATAGAGATATAATAACCTAGGTTATAGAGTCCTTCTTCCAAGTAAGTGATTTCGGGAATACTGTCGGTTGCTGATTCTCCTTTTATGCTTGTTCCCTTTGGCGTTTTATTAAGTCTTATAATAGCTTCTTCTTCTATTGACTTATATAAAATTTGATTGGTTTCTTCGTATATATTGTCTTTAATAAGTATATAAGTATTGCACAACCACATTAATTGCATTGTAAATATGGAAATCAAACTAATGATAGTGATTATCTTTATATATTTTGTTTTTATCATGGTGGCAAATATAATAACTTATTTTTAATAGTGGATAACATTCAGATAACATATTATTAAAATATCTCCTGTTATTTTTGCAATATCAAAATAAAACACTTATATATAATTTAAAATGTAATATTATGGAGAAAATAGTAACACTATTGGGTAATGAAGAACAAACTTCTATTTATGGAGGAGAAATAAAAAGAACCTATGATTGGAAACCAAGAGAAGATAAAAATCCAAAACCGGAAACTCAATGGACAAACAATTAACATAAAGATAACAATCCGATAACAAAGAGTTTGAAAAAGTCGGTTTATTTTTGTCACATCAAAACAAACAAAAGAGATATGGAAAAAACGAGTATAAACGAATAAGGTAGAGAAATAAATAACATGATCGGTATACCACTTTTTACTGTCCGCTTGTTTAAACGAAGAATCAGAGATTGTCCGGATCTTGGAATAAGGGAAGTAACACAAACACAAAACACGATAAGAATTTAATAAAATGGAAACGCTGACGTTGGCAGAATGTATGAATATTTATGGCGGATGCTACATTTACAGTAGCAGTACTAGTCTGACTAGTGTATTTGTAGTACCCAGCCGTTTTAGAGAATTATTTTCTTAGTATATAACAACAACACACAAAATGAAGTATGAAAAAGAATGATTATTGCATGGTGAAGCCACTCAGTGGTGAGGAACATGTACAGGTATCGGGAGGATATGTGCCTCCTACTGCGGAACAGATGGAACAACTCCGTGAGAAATATGGACCATTAGCAGATATTATCTGCTGGTAGACTTTTATACAAACACAATTTATTAACTAATTAAAAAATTACGATTATGAAACATTTAAATGAAAACGCTTTGATGCAGGAAATGAATGTAGGTGAAATGCAAAATGTGAATGGAGGGTGGGTTGCCTTAACTCTCGCTGTGGCTGGTGCTGCAATTTATGTATACAATAATTGGGATGATTTTTGTGAAGGAGTTAATGATGGATGGGACAGAACACGAAATTAGTAATTAAAATATTATATTATGAAATATATTTATGAAGAATTATCTGAACAAGAATATAAATGTTTTTGTGGTGGAGATAAAGCCATGAAAAGTTTAGGAGATAGTATAGGTTCTATAGGAGGGAATATCTGTAATTTTCTAGAATATTTTGGCCAAATTGCACAAAACAGTCCAACAACTTATGGATAAAAAAAATATATATGGAACAAACAGATTTACAAAAAGAAAACAAAAAATTGAAGCGAATTAATTTTATCTTAATTATTTATGTAGTTGTATCAATTGGTATTCAATTATATAATATATTAGTGTGATAAAAGTTATTTTCTAATAAGAGTTAACTAAAATCATAGAAAACGATTTTTTCTTTTTTTAGTTAACTCTTTTAGTTAGAACAGATTTTTATTTGTGGTTTCTAATTGTAAGCCATGGAATATCTCAATTGCGACAATATGGAAAAAGGAATAAAAGCATACCATTTATATCTGAACTTATATAATATAGAAGAAGTACTACCAGAGACCGTGCGTGAAGACTTAAATATGGATGATCTATGTGAACAAGTAGATTATACCTCTTCTTGTATAGGGAGGCAATATCTTTATCATATTTTGTGCATGGATAAAGTTTCTGATGTTGCCAAACATGAACAGTTTATAGAGAAACTGCAAACAGATCATCCGCTTCGAAATCAATTAGTGAATGCTCTTCAAAAACTGAATAAATGAGAAAAAAACATAGATTGCTTCACTTGATAGTAGGTTGTCTCTTTATTATAATAATGTTGTTATTCCGGACATATTATCGTCCTTGGATATATACAAATCATTTATTTGATTTTTATCTTGCCGATATATACACTAATCTGTTTGGTGAATGTGTTGTTTTTTTTATTCTTGTTTCTCTTTTTTCTCCTAATGAAATGTATAAGCCGATTAAGTTGCTTTTATATTCTTCATGTGGATTGATAATATATGAATTATTGGGATTGATAGTGGAAGGAGGATTATGTGATTATAAAGATATAATTGCTACTTTTGTCGGCGCTTTATTGTCTTATGTAATAAATAGAATAATTATTCAGTATTAGTTATTGAATAATGAAACAATAGTTCGTTAAACATTTCTTTAACACTTATGCAGCGATTGCCGCAAATTTAATACCTTCTTCCCATAGCTTTCGATTTATATCGGGATTCGGTTCAATACCTAACACAGAAATAAATTGTTGCATGAGGAAAATATTGTGGCATAGCACTTTCACCGAAGCCATTAATGAGACTGTTCCTTTCTCCAGTGCTTTGACTTTAGCCAGATTTACGGTGGTCAGTGAAGCGTTGAAATGAAAATGAAGTTTATCAATATCCCGGCTTTGGCAATTTGTCAGTCCTGTGAATTGTTTACTGTCTCTAAAAAATTTATGGGAAGCGTGTCCTATAAAAATCCAAAACATCTTTCGCCTTCATTTGCATATCAGTTGAGAAATATAGTTTCCGTACTTTCTTATCTTCACTTTCCCAAATACACAACAGTATATCTCTGCTCAATGAACGTGAATGCGCTACTGCTGAAAGAATACGCCCTTTCCCATTCTCCAAATTGATTATTTCAAATCTGTCCTCTTCCAGGTGTTCTATCTCGATTTTGCCATCATATAATTGGGGTCTCTCCCTTTTACCTGTAGGCTGTTCTGTGGTGAGATACCGGAAATAGGCATCATCTCTAAATCGCTGATTACATGAAATCCCATTTCAAGCGCGCCCTCCACAAATGTGGATTTGGAGAAGTAGGCATCCGCAATCACATAGTTTGTCAATCGCTGGAGTATTTCTTTGCGTGTACGTAGCACATGTAAATACCAGTCTATTAATGTGTATTTAACTTGCTCCAGTGTTTTTGTCGGTGGTGTTTGAACAGTTTCCAAATGGAAGCAGGTATGAAGGTCCATATCAATGAGACCGATGCCGGAGATTTCCAAACCACGTTTAGCCATCTTGGCGCAACCCGACCAAAAACGACCCATGTACGGAGTGCGTTTGCCCGATTTGATGATATAGCTCGGATCGAAAGCAATCGCAACACGATTACCTGTCCGAGATGCCGCTAAGCTGGCATTAAAGGATAACCAGTCGAACCTGCGACCAAACTGCTGACGATAGCGTTGTTCACCAAAGTGACCATAACGACCCAGTTGAAGGAAATTAATCCGACCCGGGATAATCAAATATAAAAGTAGTACTTCAAGCATAAACTTTTCACGCCATTTGTTTATCTTTACCGCCGATTTCATCAGCACACTATTATTACTCTAAATATTGGTCAAGTTCGTTCAGATTCATTTTTTCAGGATCTCGTAACCCTTAATATAATGAATCGGTAGGACTTGACTTACTTTTTATCTGTTAATTCAAAACTTAACGAACTATTGTAATTTAAAATGTAATATTGTTATGTATAAACTAGTATTAGAGTTAAGTAGTAAAGAACAAATTTCCATTTATGGAGGAGAGAAGAAAAATTATAGGTGGATAAATAAAGAAGAAATATAATTTTAATTGGAAGAACAATTAACATAAAGATAACAATTCAATAACAAATAATTAAAAAAAAGCAATTTACCTTTGTTACATCACAACAAACAAAAAGAGAGATATGGAAAAAACGAGTATAAACGAACAAGGTAGAGAAGTAAATAACATGATCGACTGTCCGCTTGTTCAAACGAAGAATCAGAGATTGTCCGGATCTTGGAATAAGGGAAGTAACACAAACATAAAACACGATAAGAATTTAATAAAATGGAAACGCTGACGTTGGCAGAATGTATGAATATTTATGGTGGATGCTACATTTACAGTGGCAGCACTAGTCTGACTAGTGTATTTGTAGTACCCAGCCGTTTTAGAGAATTATTTTCTTAGTATATAACAACAACACACAAAATGAAGTATGAAAAAGGAATGGTTATTGCATGGTGAAGTCACTCAGTGGTGAGGAACATGTACAGTTATCGGAAGGATATGCGCCTCCTACTGCGGAACAGATGGAACAACTCCGTGAGAAATATGGATTGTTGTCAGATATTATCTGCTGGTAGCTTTTATGTAAACATAATTTTGACTATAGTTTAGAAATTGCAATATTACTATATTTTTTATATGATATTGAATTTGTAAAAAAATAGTAATCAAAATAGTTTATGAGAAAATCTATTAAAACTACTCAGTATATTTATGAAATGAATAAAAAAATATAAATGATGAGGTACAAATCAATAATAGAGAAATTCTGTAGAGACAATAGTGGAATAGTTAAAATGATAAAAACTATTTTTCTTTTTGGATTTTTGGTAGTATTTGTATTGTTTGTATTACTCCTTCAAAATTCTAATTTGAATATAGAAGAAAGTATATTTAACTCTATAAATATAGTGAGTAAACTTACTTTACTAATAGTCGCAGTTAATTTTATAATACGAAGAAAAAATGGGAAATGATATAATGACATCAAAATTGACATCATCTGAATTGAAAGAAATTCTAGGTGGAGTATTATATGGACTCAAGTACGGCAAAACAAAATTGGAGTAATATAACTTCTTTTTTTTGGCCTGTGCAATGATGGAATGTATGCACTCTTTTTCTTATAATAGAGTAATTTGGTGTTGCAATTGTGAAACTAATGTTTTATTTTAAAACGAAACAGTTTGTATTTGAGATAACTAGTGTGCAAGCATTTATAATTATCTATACTGCATTCTAAATAAAGATTCAGTGTTGAAAACATGTCAACACTGAATCTTTAAACTTATAGGCATTAACCTAAAGATAACAATCCGATAACAAAGAGTTTGAAAAAGTTAGTTTATCTTTGTCGCATTGAAACAAACAAAAGAGATATGGAACAAACAGATTTACAAAAAGAAAACAAAAAATTGAAACGAATTAATTTTATCCTAATTATTTATGTAGTTGTATCAATTGGTATTCAATTATATAATATATTAGTGTGATAAAAGTTATTTTCTAATAAGAACTAAAATCATAGAAAACGATTTTTCTTTTTTTAGTTAACTCTTTTAGTTAGAACAGATTTTTATTTGTGGTTTCTAATTGTAATCTATGGAATATCTCAATTGCGACCATATGGAAAAAGGAATAAAAGCATACCATTTATATCTGAACTTATGTAATACAGAAGAAGTACTACCAGAGACCGTGCGTGAAGACTTGAATATGGATGATCTATGTGAACAAGTAGATTATACCTCTTCTTGTATAGGGAGGCAATATCTTTATCATATTTTGTGCATGGATAAAGTTTCTGATGTTGCCAAACATGAACAATTTATAGAGAAACTGCAAACAGATCATCCGCTTCGAAATCAATTAGTGAATGCTCTTCAAAAACTGAATAAACCGGATGCTTATTCCATAGTAGATATTTTGGCGGAAAAAGAACATACTTATTCCCGCGGTTATTTATTGGTAATTCAGGTATGTAGATGGCTGCCTGCCTTTTTCCTTATCTTGATGTTCCGGTTTTCTTCTTCACCTATTCCTTTTATACTCTTATTAGTATCTTATATATTTAATGGATATTTACATTTTAAGCAAAAGAATATTCTTTCATGTTATTTTTTCTCTATGCCCCAGCTATATAAACTACTGAAAACAGTCAATTATCTAACTACCATTCCTTCTTTTTTGTCTATAAATGATAAAATGGAAAGCACTACCCGTCACTTAAAAGAACTTTGCAGGAAATTAGGTTCATTTCGTTATGGAATAGCTTTAGAGAGTGAATCGGCCATGATTGTTTATCTTTTGACTGAACTGATAAACATTTTCACGTTATATTCGACTATCAATATTGTAACATCATTCCAGTCCATTCAAAAGAGAAAAGGAGAAATAGAACAAGCTTTCTGTTATGTCGGTTTCTTGGATATGCTTTGTTCTATATCGTTCTTACGTGAAAAACTTCCCTATTATTGTAAGCCTTCCAGTGATAAGGAAGGAGAACGATTAAAAGCAGATAGCATTTATCATCCGTTGATAAAGGACTGTGTTTCGAATGATGTTTCTTTATCTTATAAGTCCATGCTCATAACAGGTTCTAATATGTCAGGGAAAACCAGTTTTATTCGTACTGTTGCCATTAATTTGTTGACAGCAAAGGCTTTGAATACTTGTTTTGCAAAGGAATTTTGTATTGATATTCACAGGCGTCTTTATTCGGTTATCCATACCGAAGATGATTTAGTGGAAGGAAAAAGCTATTTTTTTAAAGAAGCAGAGAATGTGAAGGTTGCTCTTGAAAAAGGAAAAGAGGGAAATTATTTGTTGATTTTTGACGAGTTGTTTAAAGGAACTAATACGATGGAAAGGATAGCCATTAATTCTGCCGTATTTTCAGATTTGGCTAAAGCGAATAACTTGATTTTTGCTTCTACACATGATTTAGAATTAACGACATTGCTTAATGATCAGTATGAATTGTATCATTTCAGTGAGAAAGTAACAGATGATAGACTCTTGTTTGATTATAAACTGAAGAAGGGGATAGCCAAAGAAGGAAATGCTATCAAAATATTGGAATTGTGCGGTTATCCTCCTGAATTGGTTCAGTCGGCCAAGGATATACTTCCCATGATACGATGATATGAACTAAAAAAATAAGAAGCAGCTGACAAAGAGTTAATGTATCTTTGTCATATACAAAGACTGAAGATACGTTGTTTCACATACTTGTAATTGAATAGATTTGAATGATAATGGAATATACTTCTATCCCTATATATTATAATGACAAAAGATATAATGTTTATCAGAATGAACTGATGAATTTTTTCATCTTTCTGACCAAGGTACATCCGGCTTTTATTCTTGACAAGTCATTGAAAGCCCAATGTCGTCAGTTCGTCCTGTCCGCTTGCGATGAACTTTGTGATATGAATAACATCACTTTAGCCGATTTCCAGCTGAGAATCAATGAACTATTGGTCTTTTTGCAGGATGCCCATACTTTTGTGAATATAGAGCCGTTGTCGCTATATCCATTTTCTGTCCGCTATTTTAACGGGAGTTTCTATTTATACTCCATTTCTTCTCGCTACAAAAATGTGACAGGAAAAGTCATTACAAGCATGGGAGGAATGGATATAATTGATATTCATAAGAAATTGGCCGGGATGTTGCCTGCTGAAAATAAGATAAAAGCCGGTATTACAGGGAGTCATTTTCTGAATAACCCTAGTTTGATAAAGCGGTTGGGGATAGATGGCGATGTGCTTGAGATCGTTTTTTCGGATGGAGACAGAATAAATATAGACAAGGAAAACGGAACAAATAATCAGCCTGATCAGATGACAGTTATTAAACCGAATGCCGTTACCGCCAGACAACCGATGCCGTATCATTATCGCATCATTGATTCCATCTGCTATTTTCAATTCAATGAAATGTTTGATAGTTATACTTATCAATTGGGCTGTCAGTTATCCGGTGAAACACCGGATGAGAATATAATCCATAGTCTTCCGTTCTTCACGGAATTTTTGGAACACATGATTCAGGATATGAATCAAAAGGGAGTTTCTTTGCTGGTTGTTGATATGCGGTATAACGGGGGAGGAAACAGCCTTTTAGGAAATATGTTGTTGGAGGCATTGAATATCCATTTGTCAGATATTGAAAGTTATCGCACATATATCCGGCCTTCTTCATTTTTAAAAGAATTTTATCCGTTCCTGTTGGATAAGTCAGCAGAGATGAATGATAAGACATTGGCAGAGCAAAATCAAGACAGGAGGATGGATACGGAAGTTCCTTTGTCAAAACATAAATATATCGGAAAGGTGGTTTTCATTCAAGGACAAAATACATTCAGTAGTGCTAATTATTTGCTGACTACTGTAAAAGACAATCACCTTTTTCCCATTATAGGTATGCCCACTTCTCAGAAACCAACCTGTTATGGTGATATTATCCCCATCAGTCTACCTTTTACAGGTACAAAGGGTTATGTCAGTCATTCCTTTTTCAGAAGACCGGATTCATTGTTGGACGAAGAAACAACTTTAATGCCTGATACACTAATAAACACCTCTGTCGCTGATTATTTGAAAGGAGTAGATAATTGTTGGGACTGGATTAAAAGGTTGAATTATTTATTATGATGCTTTCAAGCTATAAAAAAAGGATGATAAAAATTTATTTTAAAACGAAACAGTTTGTATTTGAGATAACTAGTGTGCAAGCATTTATAATTATCTTTTCTGTATAAACTTATAGACATTAACCTAAAGATAACAATCTGATAACATAATCCCTTTTTCTTTCCTTCTACTTTTGCTGTATAAATCCGTAAAAGTAGAAATGTTATGTTATTACCAAACGAATGGATAGAGAACAGTATTGAAACATACATCTATCAACACACCACAAAGTCCCAGATTATCTATTGGGTAGTATTGGCTGCCGTTACTGCCGCTATTATTGCATTGCCTTTTATCTATGTAGATATTTCGGTGCAAGGCAGTGGAGTAGTGAGACCGGTGGCTGAAAAAACAGAAATTAAATCAGCAATTACAGAACTGGTAGATTCTGTCTATGTGCGCGAAGGCGACCAAATAAACAAAGGAGATATTCTTCTCCGTTTCCGTACCAATAGCTCCGATTATAAAATCAATTATCAGACCAATCGTCTGAATGACTACGAAGCCCATTTGGCAGATTTGGCTTATCTGGCAAAAGGAGAATGCCCTGCTGCGTTCCATTCTCCGGTTCGTCAACAGGAATATACCTATTTCACTAAAAAGAAAAAGGAACTCGAAACCTCTTTGGTGCAGGCGGAAAAAGAGTATAAACGAAATAAAAACCTTTTTGATAAGAAAGTAATCTCAGAAGAAGAATATGATAAATCTTATTTCCAGTATCAGAGCCAGCAAAATGAACTGGCCTCATTGATACAAAGCCAATTAAGCACATGGCAGGCAGATATGAATACCTATCGTAATTCTCGTAGTGAAATGAATACCACCTTGCAGCAGGAGTTGAAAGATAAAGAACTCTATATAGTCCGTAGTCCGGTGAGCGGAACCATTGACCAGTTTTCGGGCATATACAGGGGAAGCAGCATACAGGCAGGGCAGTCATTGGCAGTGGTCAGTCCCGATTCTACCCTGTGTATGGAGATATATGTCACGCCCCGGAATATAGGATTTATGAATATCGGGATGCCGGTCCATGTACAGGTGGAATCGTTTAATTATAATGAATGGGGGACACTGCCCGGCGAAGTAAATGAAATTTCATCGGACTTCCTGACGGACAGCCAAGGGAATTCATTCTATAAAGTGAAATGCCGGACGGAACGGAATTATCTGATGCTGAAAAGCGGACAGAAAGGTGTATTGAAAAAAGGAATGACGGTCAATGCCCATTTTATGATAACCCGGCGGTCACTTTTTGATTTACTTTATCAGAAGATAGACGATTGGGCGAATCCCAAACAATATGAGAATAAAACAATGATGGCTAAATTTTAAACACGAATACAAGATGAAAAAAGGAGTTAAAATAAAACAGTTTGATATTACGGATTGCGGTGCGGCCTGCTTGGCTTCCGTATGTGCCTATTATGGTTTGCAATTTCCCATTGCACGTATCCGCCAGTATGCATTTACCGACCAGAAAGGAACGAATATTTTGGGATTGATAGAGGCTGCTAATAAGTTGGGCTTGTCAGCAAAAGGAGTACGGGCTAAGTTTGAGGCATTATATATTGTTCCAAAACCTGTTATTGCCCATGTCATAGTACACGAGCAACTTCAGCATTTTGTAGTGATATATAAGGTGGAGAAAAAGAAAGAATACATAGAATATATGGATCCGGGTGACGGGCGGATGCATCGCGTCACCAATCAGGAATTTGAGAAAATATGGACCGGTATACTGATATTGATGGAACCTGAGGAGAGCTTCAAAACCGGAAATATGAAGACCAGTATGACGAAGAAATTCTTCTCCCTGTTGGCTCCTCATAAAAGCGTGATGCTGCAAGCTGTGTTTGGCGCGCTTATTTATAGTATATTGGGATTGTCCACTTCCATTTATGTAGGTAAAATAACAGACTATGTGCTGGTAGATAAGAATGTGAACTTGCTCAACCTGATGGGAGTGATTATGCTGGTCATCCTGCTATTGCGGACTTTCATAGGAGCGATGAAAAGTATTCTGGCACTGAAAACAGGGCAGCGGATTGATGCTGCATTGATTCTGGGCTACTATAAACATTTGTTGACTCTGCCCCAGCAGTTCTTTGATACGATGCGCGTAGGTGAGATTATTTCACGCGTCAATGATGCAGTGAAAATCCGTAATTTTATCAATAATGTTTCGTTGGATCTGGTGGTTAACATCATGATTCTTGTCTTCTCTGTGTGCCTTATGTTTGTTTATTCCTGGAAACTGGCATTGATTACTTTAGTGTCTGCTCCCTTATTCCTGCTTATTTTCTGGGGCTTCAACAAATTGAACCGGAAATATCAGCGCGGTATCATGGAAAGCAGTGCCGAATTGGAATCGCAGTTGGTGGAATCTCTTCATTCCATTTCTACGATCAAGCGTTTCGGTATAGAAGAATATGCTAATTTGAAGACGGAAACTCGTTTCGTACATTTATTAAAGAATACGTATCGCAGCATCTATGGTTCCATTATGGCACAAGGCGGCATTCAGTTTGTATCTACAGGCATTACGATTGCTATTCTTTGGTTAGGAAGTGTTTTGGTAGTCGATCAGGAGTTGACACCCGGCACTCTGATGGTGTTTTATTCCTTGGTGGGTTATGTAATATCTCCTATCGGTTCGCTGATTTCTTCCAATCAGACTATCCAGGATGCACTGATTGCTGCCGACCGCTTATTCCAGATTATGGATTTGGAACGAGAACAGGATAATAGTCAAAAGATAATATTGGAACCGGATATGGTGGGCGATATTACGTTCGAGAATGTTTCCTTCCGCTATGGTTCGCGCAAGGATGTGTTCAAGGAATTGAGCTTGAAGATAGAAAAGGGGAAGACCACTGCCATAGTGGGAGAAAGCGGGTCGGGCAAGACGACTTTGATTTCGTTGTTACAGCATATTTATCCTATACAGGAGGGCCGCATTCGCATAGGCGATTATGATATTGCGCAAATAGACAACCGCAGCCTTCGTCGCCGGGTGGGAACAGTACCTCAACAGATTGAATTGTTTGCCGGAAGCATTGCAGAGAATATAGCGGTAGGCGACTTGCATCCGGACATGAAGAAAATTGTAGATTTGACGGAACAGCTTGGTTTAAAGGATTTTATAGATAATTTGCCTAAGGAGTACCGGACTTATATCGGTGAACATGGTGCATCCTTGTCGGGTGGCGAGCGGCAGCGGCTTGCCATAGCACGTGCCTTGTATAAAGAACCGGAGATACTTATTTTTGATGAAGCGAC
Source organism: Phocaeicola sartorii JCM 17136 = DSM 21941 (assembly GCF_000614185.1). Classification (GTDB taxonomy): domain Bacteria; phylum Bacteroidota; class Bacteroidia; order Bacteroidales; family Bacteroidaceae; genus Phocaeicola; species Phocaeicola sartorii. The sequence goes on from NZ_BAKM01000037.1 coordinate 42,544, forward strand.
ATCTTCGCTTGATTCTATTTCCGAACACTATGTAAAGCAGATGCTTGATGTATTGGCACGGAAGGGGAAGACGATTATCGTGATTGCCCATCGGTTGAGTACAGTGAAGAATGCAGATAAAATTGTGGTGATCGATAAGGGACAAGTAGTTGAGGCGGGTACTCATGAAGAATTGTTCCATTCAGATGGAATGTATCATCGTTTGTGGAAGGAACAGTTTGATGAAATAGGTTAAAGCATGAACAGTATGAAAAAGTTAATAGTTGTAGCTGTTGTAGCCATCGCATGTATAGCAAATATGCAAGCACAAAATAAAAAGTGGAGTCTCAAAGAATGTATAGATTATGCCATACTGCACAATATAGAGCTGAAGGCAGAGTCAAAACCGGATTAAAAGTTTGAAAGTAGAGAGAAATACGCTATTCTTCATTCTCTGCCAGCTCTGGAAAGCCTCTTTTTACCGCTACTGAAACTTTGTGAGCCGTTATACTCCGTAGAAGCATAAAATCTTTATGCTTCTTTTTTGCGATAAAAACGCCCTACTTTATATTAATCCGGAACAGCCTTAAAAAAGAAGAGTATAAACATGCCCACAGAGTTTTCGGATCAATTCCGTAATTCCTTTCCGATAGAAGAATTTAACCTTTTTATCC
>NZ_BAKM01000036.1 GCF_000614185.1 Phocaeicola sartorii JCM 17136 = DSM 21941
AGCTGGGGGAACGTGTCATCGTTCCTCCCCAGTACAGAAAGATCCTGCCTCCGGTGGGCATTTATTGTGCCTTTGAAGAAAACGCCTGCCAGTGGGGGGTGATGGCACTGGACGGCAAAGTAGTGGTGGAAGCCCGCTACCAGAAGGTGGAGATAGAACACAATGGCACGGTGCACCTGACCATCATTCCCGGCAAGGTGAAGGAAATCAAACTATGAGCGTCTCCGGAGTGGAACATAAATGGTGAGTATGAAAAAGTATAAAAACAAGCAGGCTGTAAAGCTTGCTTGTTTTTTTATGCTTATCTTTGTGCAAACTTTTACAAATGAATACATTGAAACCTCGTATAGCATCTCTGTTACAACAACTGAATGAAAGAGTTTTTGAGAAAGAGCACGTTGTGGCCTTGGCTTTGCTTTCGGCTGTGGCAGGAGAAAGCATCTTTCTTTTAGGCTCCGGGAGTAGCTAAAAGTATGGTAGGACGCCGGTTGAAACTGGCATTCCGCAACGCTTCCGCATTTGAATACCTGATGTCACGATTCAGCACGCCGGACGAAATATTCGGCCCTGTTTCCATTTCCAAACTGAAAGACGAAGATACGTATGAGCGTATGGTAGATGGCTATCTGCCTTCTGCCACCATTGCTTTTCTGGACGAGATATGGAAAGCCGGACCAGCTATCCAGAATGCATTGCTCACCATTATCAATGAAAAAATATACCGTAACGGACAGTTTTCCATCCGGGTTCCTCTGAAAGGGTTGATTGCCGCTTCCAATGAGCTGCCTGCCCAAGGGCAGGGACTGGAGGCCTTGTGGGATCGTTTCCTGCTTCGCTGTCTGGTGGGCGGCATTGAGGATATGGGGGAATTTGACCGGATGATTTCCTCTACAGATGAAACGGAACCGGTGGTGGATGAGCCGCTGCAAATCACCGATGAGGAATACATCCGGTGGGAAAAGGAGATGGCTGCCATTAAAATCCATTACTCCATTTTCGAAGTGATCCATGCCTTGAAGGACCGGATAGAGCAATATAACCTCCAGATACAAAATGAAGGGGGTGTGTCGTCTCCCCTATATGTGTCGGACCGCCGGTGGAAGAAAATGGTGAAGCTGCTGAAAGCTTCCGCTTTCCTGAATGGATCGGACACTATCCGCCTTTCGGACTGTACATTGTTGTCTTATTGTCTTTGGAGTGAGATGGATCAGATGGAGGCTGTAGAGGAGATGGTGAACGCTGCCATTCAGAAAAGTGCCGAAGGTATCTGCTGAATATAAAAGGGCTGGAACAGGACATGGAAGAACTGAAAGAGCGACAGTCGTCCGAACACAGTTTGCGTGAAGTGAACGATCCGGGCATACAGGTCATCGATACTTACTATTATCAGGTAGAGGGCGTCCGGATGAAAGAACGCCTCCTTATTTTTGCCGCCGACTATCAACATCTGGATCAGACTGGTAAATTATTTTATCTGCATAAGGACAAGTACAAAGCCAACTGCTGTATTCTGAAAAAATATGATGCCATACTTCATGCCAAAGTTCCGCGTAATAAAATATATACGTTGAAAAAAGGGCTTCGTTCCATTTATATCAATAATTATGAATATCACTTGATGTGCTATGAGGATTGTCCTCCACCACCGCCCGAACCCGAGCCGGAGGATTTCGGAGCCAAATATAAATCGGTGGCCGAAGCGTTGGACAGGGTGGAGAAGGATTGGTCCGGGCTATTGGATGCGGAAACGGAATATTATGAGAAGCATTTGTTTCTCAGCGAAAAGCAGCGGGCTTCCATGCGGAGGATGCTTCGCCACCAGAAGAATACCATAGACCGATATAAGAATGATTTGAACGAAATGGCAGATGCGTACCGAAAAGAGAACCAGGAATATAAGGTTGAGAGATCTGAAAATGATCTATTCTCAGGAACTGAAAGATAGGACATTCAAAGCATACGAGGAGGATGTGAGCAACGGTGGTACGCCAACGCGAACTGGAAGAGAAAGTGTTGATGTACTATCGGCGTACCACACCTTCTTTGCAGGAATATTATTCCCGCTACACTCCGGAGTGGGAGGCTTTCTACTCTTCGGAACATCTGCCGGATATGGCATTCCTGCCATACTTGAAGCAGATGCGCGGTGCTTTCAAAAAGAGGTATGAACTGACTGAACTGAATATTGACTATTATATAAGTCTGCTGGAGAATGCTTCTTTATGGAGCGGAGAGGGAACCCGGGCCAAGGAGTTCTTTTTGGATAAATGGCATCAGTTGCTTACCCGCAAAGAGTATGACTATCAGTACATGCATATAAACAGTTTGTGCGAGGGTTTTGATTTGTTGATCCGGAAACAAGGAAAGGAATCGGGAAACAAACTGCTGGGATCGCGTATGGAGTGGCTGCTTCATAATTATCCTGATTTGTACCGGAGGATGCTTCCGTATGAAACGGTGATGAAGCGTAACCCGGTTATCCGGCAATTGGCGCATCTGCTGGGTAAAAAGCATCGGGACCAGCAAAAATATGATTCTTTGTCGGGAGTGGATAAGAGGATACTGATCAGGCATTCTCCGCATAGTGATATCACGGGGGTGACTTTGGGAAATGATTTGAACAGTTTGCTGCCCGTCGAGTATTGCTATCTGGCGGATGATGCGCTGCGTGCCGTATTTATGGAACGATATGCCGAGAAGCGACTGCAACTGTTCGACTACCAGTCCAAGGAAACGGAACCGGTAAAGGATGACAAGCATAAAGTTTCGGGACAAGGGCCTTACATTATCTGTGTAGATACTTCCGGCTCCATGCAGGGGGACAGGGAGATCTTGTCCAAATCGGCTATTCTAGCCATAGCGCAACTGACGGAGAAAACCCATCGGAAATGCTATGTCATCAATTTTTCGGATGAGGCCGTATCGTTATTGATTGAAGATTTGGGGCGGGATATGCCCAAGCTGGCGGAGTTCCTGAATAAACGTTTTGACGGTGGAACGGATATAGAGCCGGCTCTTCGGGAAGCTGCGCATATCATCAACGGAAATGACTTCCGTGAGTCGGATATCGTATTGATCTCAGATTTCGAGATGCCGCCTTTGTCCCGCGATTTAATGGAACAGGTCAAAGTGATTAAGCGGAGGAAGACCTCTTTCTTCGGATTGGTGTTCGGCAATAAACCCGAGATGGAATACTTGAATCTTTGTGAACGTTACTGGGAAATGTAAGTTACAATTCTGTTGCATGAATATGAAATGAATATTACTTGCTTTCTGTAGGTAATAACTTCATAATCAAATTAATGGATATTCATTTTTAGTATAGTCAATTCCTCTTACATTTGTTGTAAAGTAAATACAGAAGAAAAAATGAAAAGAATGACTTATGCTAAAGCGTTGATGTGCTTGTTATTTCCCTCTGCTGCTTTGGTGACTTATGCGCAGCACTCTGAGGTTGCCGAAGATTTGAAATATAAACTGACCGGACGTATGCTGATGGATGGCGGTGTGTATTTAAAGAATGATAACCGGTTTGGTAACGGTACGGAGTTCAATGACCTGCGGCTAGGGGTGAAAGCGACCTATCAGCAGTGGAGCATGAAAATGGAAGTGGGTTATGTAGGAAATAAGGTTTCCATAAAGGATGCTTTTGCTGCTTATATTTCAGGAAAACATATTATTCAGGTAGGACAATTCTATGAACCTTTCACATTGGACATGCTATGCAGTACGTACGACCTTCGTTTTCACCAGTCACCGGGAATCGTGCTGGCCTTGACCAATAGCAGGCGGATGGGGACTTCCTATACTTACAGTGGAAAACATTATTATGCTTCCGGCGGTTTCTTTACGGACAGTGATCTTGGCAATGTGAAAAACATTTCACAAGGATATGCCATAGACGGGCGTTTGGTATATCGTCCTGTGAACGAGGAGGGGAAATTGTTGCACATCGGTGCGGCGGTAGTGTATCGTACTCCTGATGGTGCGTTGCCGGAAGATGAAGACGAGAATGCGTTTATTTATAAATCTCCGGGGGTGAGCACTATTGATAACCGGAATCTTGTTTACGCCAAGGTGGATCATGCGAAGTATCAGTTGAAACAAGGGGTGGAATTGATGATCGCTCATCAAAAGTTCTTTTTGCAAGGGGAATATATACGGACGATGGTGAAGCGTGAACAGGATTTCACAAATTATACAGGACATGGCGGATATGTGCAATGTTCCTGGTTGCTGACAGGCAGGCAATATGGGTATGATGAAGCATTGGCTTGTCCGGGCAGACCTGTGGGGCGGGCATTGGAGTTGTGTGGAAGATTTAATATGCTTGATATGAATAATGAGGAAGCCGGTGTGTGTGGAGGGGCTCAAAAGGATTTTTCATTGGGCGTGAATTATTACATGAATAAGCATATAGGGATGAAGCTGGCTTATAGCTGGGTGATGCCGGGGAAGCATATAAAGGAGATTAGTGATAAGGATTTCAGTGTCTTGCAGCTCCGGTTCCAAATGATCTTGTAATGGAGGAAGGGTAGAAATAAATTCGGGCGCAATTATTGCGCCCGAGCCATAAAGCTATATTTATTTTTTATTTTGCGACGGTCTTGACAGCTTCAATCAATCTGCTGAAATCTTCGGGGAACACATCACCGATGTTTCCGATGCGGAAAGTATCTGCCTGGGAAATCTTTCCCGGATAGATGACGAATCCTTTTTCTTTCAATTGATGATAGAATTCCTTGAAATCGAACTCCTTGTCGGGATAAAGGAAGGAAGTGATGATAGGAGATTGGATTTCATCTTTCAGTAAAGTATGGAATCCCAATGACCGCATGCCTTCTACCAGCACATCATGATTACGGCAGTAGCGTGCATACCGGGCTTCCACACCCCCTTCGGCTGCCAGTTCGTCCAAGGCCTGCTTGAAGGCGCGTACCACATGGGTGGGAGAGGTGAAACGCCATTTTCCGTGGCCTTTTTCCATCGCATCCCACTGGTCGTACATATCTAGAGAAAGACTCTTTGAGACTCCTTTACAGTGTTGCAATTCAGACTTGCGTGCAATGATGAAACCAAAACCGGGAACTCCCTGAATACATTTGTTGGCACTGCTGATCATAAAGTCGATACCTGATTCCTCTACATCCAAGGGCACGCCGCCAAAGCTGCTCATTGCATCCACTATCAGCTTTTTGCCATGCATCTTTACCATGTGGGCGATTTCCTTTAACGGGTTCAGAATACCGGTCGTGGTTTCGCAATGTACCACTGCCACATGCGTGATTTCTGCATTGTGTGCCAGATAATCGTCCACATACTCCACTGATACCTGTTCTGTTTCATCAAAGGCCAGCATGTCATAGTTCATGCCATGATATTCTGCAATGTTTCCCATGCGGTCTCCGTAGGCACCGTTGCTCAGAATCAATAATTTGTGTTTGGGCGTAATCACACTTCCTAAGGTCGCCTCTACGCAATAAGTACCGCTTCCCTGCATCAGGATGCTGGTGTACTCATCTGTTTTTTGTGTAGCCAGTTGTACTAATCCTTTACGTATTTCTTCTACGATGTGGACATTATAGTCTTCATCCCATGTGCACCAGTCGGTCATCATGGCTGTTTTTACGCTTTCAGAAGTGGTTAAAGGGCCGGGGGTTAAAAGTAAGTATGGTCTCATAATTCTTTAATTCATTTTATGGTTAATAATTTCAATAATTTCGGGAAGTTCGGCAATGGTGTTTACTACATAATGCGCACCTGCCATATACATACGTTTTCTGACTGCTGCCATGCGTCTGTTCAATTCTTCTGCAGACAGTTTCTCTGTCTCTTCTTGGGTAAGCCCCATTTCGTTGCTGCCCAGAATCACACCGACAGTCCATACACCGGCATTCACACCTTCCTTGATGTCGGCTATCGTATCACCGTATTTTATTACACTTTGAACGGAGGGGATGGCCAGATCAATCATATTCTGGTAAATCATGTAGGGGTGCGGACGTCCTGCCGGAAGGTGGTTGGAAGTCACACAGTTGTCTGTGGTATAGCCATGGGCGGCGGCACCGGGCAGCACAATGTCCATCATGGCTGTAGTATATCCGGTGGTGGAGCCTATCTTGATGCCGTCTTTTTTCAGTTTCCCGATTACTTCGATTACACCGGGAATAGGAGTCGTGTACTCTTCCAGGGAGGCGAACAGGTGTTTCTCGAATTCTTTGTATATGGATACCACATCTTCCTCTGTCCAGCTGCGGTTATAGCTTTGCTTGAATTGTTCTGTCACACTTGTTAACTTGAATAATTCACGGATATGGTCTATTTTGGTCATACCCATGGGGCCTCGTGCTTCTTCCATTGTCACTGTCAGTCCTTGCTCGGCAAAAGCTTTCAGGAAAGCGGCTACTGGAGCGAAGCTCCATAGTCTACAGCCGTTCCGGCCCAGTCCATAATAACACATTCAATTTTCTTCATCTTTTTGTTTGTTGTTTATTTAGTTATACATTTATTCCTTTAAATCGGCCAACGCTATCGGTGCTATGATTATCTTTTTCTCTTTTTCTTCTTTTCTCAGTTGCTTTTCTAATTTATACCGTTGCACCAGATAGATGGCCGAACCGATGAATGCCATGCAGCACACGATGCCTACCCATCCCGAGAACTGATTATAAAACTCCATCCAGTTGATATCCGGACTGCAAAATTCCTTGAACAGCAGCACACAGACTGTTCCCGTGTATCCGATAAAGTCGATGGTGGCAATGAAGAATCCCACATTTCCTTTAATTTTGAAACAGGCGATGAAACGCTCGAAAAACAGGGTCTGGAAACTGAGATAGACGATGTACAGGCTCAGACTTTGGATGAACAACCAGTAGAGGGTAGGCAGTTGTAACGCGTCATAATTGAAAGCCAGATAACTGATGGTGGCCGCTCCGCCAATGACCATGGCCAGAAGCACCTGCAATACTCTGTAGTTGCTGTTTATTAATGACATCATGGCAAAGATTCCCAGAATAATCAGCGTCACCATACCGTCCACTTGTGCGAACAACCAGGAGGAAATGGTGCTGACATCAATGATGTTGACCAGAAAATCTTCCTTAATATCGCGTAAAATAGTGATAAACAGATTGGCGAAGAACAACATGATCAGTAAAGGCATATAGCTCTTGAACAGTTGCCTGCGTTGCTCTCCGTTCAGGGTGACACGTTCCGAACGAAGAGCGCGGTCTTCGTCTGTGGGGTGTGGCAACTTGTTGAGCGACCACCCCATAAGGATAAGGAGCGGGAAGGCTAAACCTCCTATCAGGGCGGGCATCCAGAATTCTGTGACACCCAAGGTCTTGACTACAAACAATCCCAGAGATTTAGCCATTCCTGAGCTCACCGCCATACTTACCCCCAGCAAGCTGGCTAATATATCTGTAACTTTGCGTCCTTCTATGAAACTGAAGATGACTCCCCACATGCATCCCAATGCCAGCCCGTTGAAGAATAAGGCAAACACGTTAAAAGGTTGGGGGAACAGTCCGAAGAATACTAAAGCGAGTTCTGCAAGGGCTACGGAGCATACCATGAACTTCAACCGGCTTTCGCGTTTCAATTCTGAAACAATCTTGATGGCAAAGAACTTTGAAATAAGGTAACCCAGAATCTGCATGATGGTAGTGACCACTTTATAATCCATCCCGAAGAAATCCATTCCGTCAAAGGTGGCAGCCGTAAAAGGCTTGCGCAGGGCATACACCAGTGAGTATGATAGTAGTGCCGCCCCTCCTGCCCATAGGATAAACAGGAAACTGGATATCTGTTTGTTTGTTTCGCTTTTTGCTTCCATTCTAATAATTGATATTGACTAATTTATTTGTTTCTTTTCTTTGTAGAGACCTCATTCCTCAGATCCTTGGATTGCTGTTTCCGGAAGCAAAAGTAGAGGGCTTTCGAGAGAGAAAAAATGAATCTTTATGATTAATATTTTTCATATTCCACCCGTTGCCTGTTGTAATATTAATGTAATGTGTATGTCATTGTATGTTCATATAAAAACTCGTATTTTGCAAGTTCAATGAAGAAACAAGTAATGATGAATGATTTGATTGAAATATACCGAAGAATAGAATATCTCCGTAACAATGGGTTGAAAATGAAGGAAATAGCGGATTTTGTGGATATGGCTCCCAGTGTCTTGTCCGCTCTTTATTCCAGTGTCTTGCCCACTTATGTAACCTCATTGAAACAAGGACATACTGAAGAAGATTCATTGGATTTAGCTTTGGCGCAGGTCAATAATGTTTCAAAGAAACGCCTGTTGGGTAATTTGGCAAGTATCAAAGAGCTGCTTTTCAACTTGGAACCTGCCAATGGTGAGGCAAAGCCCCATCCTTTTATGGAGATGATGACTGCCGAGATGCAACGTTCCGTACAGGAAGTTTATAATTATAGCGGAAGTTATCTGAGCTATAGTCTTTCTTCCTCGTGTCAATGCCTTAAAGTGGAACCTTATCTGATAGAGGCTTCCGAAGATAATGCGTATGTGAAGGTGACTCACATGAGTGCTTATAATACAACTCATCGGGGGGTGGGGTTGTTTAATAATCATCAGAACGGGTATATTTTCTTTAACGAGCGTGAGTCACCGCAAATGGCTTTGTTCAGTATTTATCTGCAATTGCCGATGTATGATTTTCCACCGTTCCTTAAAGGTTTGTATCTTAGTCTGGATTACAACAGAAATCCGATAGCGCGTCGTATTTTGTTTGTAAAGCAAGGGGATAGTACGGACATGGAGGAGTTCCTGGAACTGAAAGGGGAGTTGGTATCGCTTGACATGCTGACGGAATTACAGAAGAAGTATTATGACTATACTTGTCAGGAGGGGGATTGTATCCGTACCTGCATGGTGCCGTCTCCCCAACTGAATGAGAATGATTTGGAGAGAGAAAAAAAGATCCTGTCTTTATGATTCGCACATTTGGAAAGGTTTGTAAAGTCTCTTTCATGCTTTATCTGCATGTGACAGCTGTGCCCGCGGTGGCATGGAGCGAAGGAAAATAAGATTATGGAACATGCTGTTTGTTGCGCCTTCCTTGCCATGTTGCAAGGGCAGGCGCAAGCAAACCTGGCAGATCCGGTTTCAGTAATTCAACCAAAGTTTGAATGAGGAAAGTTTTTCTTCGCTGATGGTGATGGGTGATTTGTAAGGAGGGAGGACACTGATTACTATCTTGCCGTTAAAGTAAGGTTCGGCATGGTCTATGGCATCAATGCTGATAATCATCTGACGGTTTGCACGGAAGAATTGTCCGGGGTTCAATTGTTCCATCAGTTTGTTCAGAGACAGGTCGATAATGTGTTCCTGTCCTTTTTTAGTAACGGCGAAGGTTATTTTGTTCTCAGAATAGAAATAGGCGATATCTGCTACTTGAAGAGACCAGAAGCGGTCGGCTCCATAGATGAGAAAGCGGGTGCGGTAACGTCTGTCTTTATGTTGCAGGGTGTCTAGCAGGGTATCCAGATATTCATGGGGTTGGGGGAGGCCTTTGTTTTGCAAAGTCTCGTATTTGATGATGGCATCAAGCAGGCGTGTCTCGTCAATGGGTTTCAGTATATAATCTATGCTGTTTACGGTAAATGCACGGATGGCGTATTGGTCGTAGGCGGTCGTAAAAATAATGACAGAGGAAGGGTGTACGGCCGAAAGGAAATCGAAAGCGTTTCCATCTGCAGCTGGATATCGAGGAAGATAAGGTCGGGTTGTGGGTTTTCTTTGAACCAGGTCACGGCTTCATCCACACTGCCCGGTACGATGGTCACTGTCCATTGCGGGCGCAGACGGGTAATCATGGAATGTAGCAGGCGTGCTGCGGGTATTTCATCTTCTATAATGATTACGTTTAGTTTATTCATATCCTAAAGGTACTTTTACGGTAAATAAATTATTTTCTTTGATGACAATGATTTCCTCGCCAAGCATCAATTTGCAGCGGTTGGAGAGATTTTTCAGTCCTACCCCGGAAAGGGAGTCATTGCTTTTTTTAGGTTGGACAGGATTACTTACTGTCAGGTAATTTGACTCTATCCCGATATGGATCCGCATGGGCTTGGCAGAGGTGATGGAGTTATGCTTGATGACATTTTCCACCAGTAGTTGCAAAGTCAGGGGGGGGAGCATGGCGTCGGAATAATCATCGGAGATGGAATATTCACAGCTGATGCAGTTTCCTAGCCGTACTTCGTGCAAAAAGAGATAGGAGGTCATAAAGTCCAGCTCTTCATTTAAAGGTACTAAGGTTTTGTCCTGGCTTTGAAGTACATAGCGGTAAACGCTGGACAAATGTTTGGTGAAACGGACAGCGTTGCCTGGATTGTATTCTATCTCGGCAATCAGTGTGTTAAGGCTGTTGAACAGGAAGTGCGGATTGAGCTGGCTTTGCAGGGCGGCATAGCGGGCTGTATTGTTCTCCTTTTGAAGTTCGGCGGTTTCCTGTTGTAGTTTCAATGTGTTCTGAATGGAGCGGTTGGACAGAAGCAGCCCTACGATGACTAATTCTACCAGCCACACTAAAATGAGAATCCGCCAACCGCCATTGGGGAAAATAAAGATGTTATAAGAACCTACCAGCAGTTTTCCGACAATCAGTAAACTGTAGTTCAGCAGAAAGAACAGCAGCGTTACGGCTATATAGATAAGGATGATTTTCCAGCGTCTGCGGAGATTCAGTGCGTACTGGTTGTTTAACCATGAACTGAGCCGCAGGGTGGAGTAACCGAGGACATTGAAGGCGGTGACGAAAAAGATAAAGGCGCCTTTGGAATAGAGTATATCTGCACCTGGGGGGATAATTCGGAATAATTGGCTAGCAGGAGATAGGAAAAAACTCCTAATCCTGAAAACAAGAGGCCGTATAGTATGACATTCCATTTCATGTGAACAAAGCTACGATATTTTACAGAATAATAACAGGGTGAAGGGAGATAAAATTAATATATTCCATTCACCCGTAGGGAGGATATCTGTCCGGAAGCCATGACAATGCGATACTGTCATTCATGGTTTCCGGACTTTGTTTTAGTATTTATTCAATGCTTTCAGTAATGCGGAATAGTATCCTTGTGCGGAAACCTTGGCTTGTACATGGTTGGTTTGTGAGGCCTGCCGATAGTTCTGGGCTTCTATCACTTCCACTACTGACACCTTTCCTTCCGTATATCTTTCCAATGCCATACGTTCGTTTTCGCGGGCTTTCTCCAGTGAGCTTCCGGTCAGTTGTACTTGTTCCATTGCTTGTGATAACGATATGCGGGCTGTCTGTACTTCCAGGTTCACATGGTCGCTTGTCTGGTGCAGGTTATCGGTAGCGGCACCTATCCGGAAGGAAGAGGCCCGTTTTTCATTTCGCCGTTTTCCCCATTCGAAAATAGGTACAGACAACTTGGCGTAAACGGCATAGTTGGGATCAAGGTCGGATTTGAAGTTATATCCGGGTGAGGAATAGCTTCCTTCTATGCCGACATACAGTTGCGGTTTATATTTGGAGTCAGTCAGTTTCTTTGAGCTTTCGGCTATACCTATTTGGTCGTATGCCATTTTTAATTCCGGCCGGTTGGAGCCATTCTGTTCCCATAGCTGTTCATTCATTACGACGGAAGGAATGGTATCTTCCACTTCTGTTGTTTCATGAAGTTCCATGCCGATGAGTGAGTTAAGTGCCATCCTTCCTGTTTCCAGGTTACTTTTTGCCTGAAGCAACCGGTATTCGGCCTCATTCAGTTTCACTTCTGCCATAAGCAGGTCTTGTGGATCAATCAGACCTGCTTCCACCCGTTCCCGGATGGTGTTAGTCAGTGAGGCGATGGAATTCCGGTAGTCGGTGGCTACTTGCAGAAGTTCGGCACGGGCTACAGTGTTCCAGTATTGCATATCGGTTTGATAGCACACGGCGGAGCGGAAGTATTCTGCCTGGTGTGCTGCCAGACTATGTTGATGCTTTGCCATCCGGATGGTTTCCAACAGCCGTCCGCCTGTATAGACCGGTTGTAACAGGCTGAGTGAGGCACCGTATTTCATGTCCTTGCCTTCGAATGTCAGCGGGTTCTGCATACTGGGTAAGTCCAGAGTGAGCTGGATGGGATTGCCGGTGTATTGGAAGTTGGCGTCACCCGAGAGCTTGGGACGCAAATCTTTCCGGGCGGCTTTCTCCAGCTCGAGGCTTGCCGAGATATGTTTATCCGCCGCCTTCAGGTCGTGGTTGTATGCTACAGCCATCGACCTGTACTTTTCCAATAAATCACTTTGTTGGGCGAAAGTAGCGGACGGAATACTAAAAATAAAGATGAACAGTATATCAATTCTTTTCATAGGATACATATAATCAGTTACTTAATCTTGTAAAACATGGCATATAGTGCCGGGGTTACGAATAACGTCAGCAATGTGGCGAACGTCAGTCCGAAGATAATGCTGCCGCCATGCCTCCAAACGCTATATCGAATAATAGCGGTACCATTCCCAGAATCGTGGTGGTAGCTGCCATCAGGACAGGCCTTGTTCTTGACACTGTGGCTTCTATGATGGCGGTATAAGGTACGATTCCACTCCGGCGCTGTATATTTATTTCATCCAGCAGTACAATTACATTTTTAATAATCATACCTAGTAATCCCAGCCATCCGGCAATGGGGAAGAAGCCGAAGTCAAATCCGGTAAGTAGCATCCCTGCGGCAACACCGATAAGGGAGAGCGGAAGTACGCATAGAATAATGACCGGCTGGCGGAAATTACCGAATAATGCCACCAGGATCACTATGAGCATCAAGAAAGCCAAAGGGAAAAATTTGGCAATGGCCTGCATGGCTTCACCTTGGTCTTTGTGCTGGGCATCCCAAAAGAAGGTATATCCCTTGGGCAACTCTATCGCTTCTATCTCTTTCCGTATTTCTCCGTGTACTTCGGCCATGGTGTGTCCCGGTTTTACTCCACACATGGCTGCCATGGACAACTGACGGTTGTAGGTACGCATCTGCGGAAATTCCCAGGTGGTTTCAATCTTTTCCGTCACTTGCGACAGGGGAGCCGAATGCTCTCCGTTCCAGACAGAGAAATCACCTAAAGACTGGGCGTCCGTAATATGGACTCTTTCCGATTTCAGCAATACGGGTACTTTCTTTTCATTATCCCGATAAATACCTACGGGAGTTCCGTCACTGATGGACTTGACGGATTTCATCATTTGTGCTTTGGTGATGCCTAGCGCACCGGCTTTTACGGGGTCGTAAACGGGGCGGATCATTAAATTCATATTTCCCCATTCATTGCGGGCGTCCGCTACTTTGGGATTACGTCTCATAATCTCTATGGCTTTTCCGGCCAGTGAATCCAATACGGCAGGATCCGGTCCAAGGAAGCGGGCCTCGATAACCGCCTCTGTCAAGGGACTCAGTTCAAACTTGTTTACTTTTATCAGAGGCTCGGGATATTTTTGACGGATGGAGTCTTGCAACAAAGCATGTAATTGTCTTGATTCTTCAGAGGAGTTGCATTTCACCAATATCTGTGCGTAGTTGGACTGAGGACCGAAAGCTACATTGGACAAATAGTAACGGGGCGGAGTACGGCTATGTAGGTGGAGACCATCTCCGTTTCTTTGTGGCCGCGGATATAATCGGCCAAGCTGCTTGCCATACGGTCTGTCTCATTGATGTTCGTTCCTTCGGGCAGCCACATATCTATGGTGAAGTATTGCTTGTCCAGAGCTGGCACGAATACTTTGGGAATAAATTTGAAACTCCAGGCAGAGAGTATCAGCATAACGACCAATGAACTGATGGTGACTGACCGGTGGCGGAGCACCCAATGCAGGGCATTACGGAAATGGTTGTAGTATTTTCCATCGAATAAAGATGTCTTCAGTTCCTCCGGACGGGGACGACGTGCAAATTCCTGTATAAAGAAAGGAGTCTGTGTCAGAGCGAATACCCAACTGAACATCAATGAAACTCCGATAACCACTACCAATGAAGATAGCAACTCACCCGTGATATGCGGTGAATAATAAATGGGGAGGAAAGTAAGAATAGCGATGACGGTCGCCGCCAATAAAGGCAAGGCGGTAGCCGAGCAGGCACGCATGATGGCGACACGTTTCCGCATTCCGCGCTCCATATTGATTAAAGCCGAGTCTGAAACGACAATGGCGTTATCTACCAGCATTCCCATGGCGATAATGATGGCGGCCAGTGACATCCGTTGAAGTGCGATGCCGCAAGCATCATGACAATAAGGGTAGCGAAGATGGAAAAAATCAGTCCGCTACCAATCAAGATGCCATTCTTGAATCCGATGAAAAATAATAGAATGGCTATAACAGTTAGAACAGAAATGATAAGATTCAAGATGAATCCTTGATTGGCAACGTCTGATTCATATCCCTGGTCGTAAATAGAGGTCAGCTCATATCCTTCGGGCATGGATTGGGACAGTTCGTCAATGCGGTCTTTCACGGCTTTGGCCATATCTACCACATTTCCGGTCGGAACAGTGGAGATGGCTACACCTATGGCCGGATTACCGTCAATGCGCATCAGATTGCTGGCAGGTGTCTGATAGCTTTCTTCTATGTGTGCAATGTCGGCAAGGCGGAAATGTTCGCCCGAGCGTGAGACGATAGTCAGGTTGCTGATATCATCCAATGAGTAGAAATTTCCGGTAGATTCAATGCGCAGGCGGTTTTGTCCGGCGTCAATACCTCCGGCATCCACCACTTTGTTTTGCGCTTCGAAAGCGCGGGCTATGTCCGAAATCGTGACTCCGCTTTGTGCCATGACAGACGGGCTGACTGATACGTCGATAGTGGGTGTCTGTATACCGTAGATTTCTACTTTGGCTACGTCTTTTACTTTCAGAAGCTCATTTTTAATGATCTTGGCTTCGTCCTCCAGTTCCCGATAGGTATGGCCGTTTCCGGTAAGTCCATAGAAAACGCCCAGTACATCTCCAAAGTCATCGTTGACGACAGAAGGCCCTGCTCCTGCAGGAAGTTTGCCTTGCACATCATTTACTTTGCGGCGTAATTTGTCCCAAAGCTGTTGCATTTCGTCTGCCCGGATTTCCTTCTTTACGTAAACGGTTATTTTGGAAAGTCCGGAGCGGTTCTCTGTTTTCAGATAATAAAGCTCACCCATGGATTGAATGGATTCTTCCAGAACATCGGTTACCTGGGATTGTACTTCGGAGGGGGATGCTCCGGGATAGGGAGTCAGCACGAGTGCCTGTTTGATGGTAAAGGGGGCGTCTTCCAGTTTTCCCATTTTGATGTAGGAGAACAGGCCGCCGGCCAATATCAATATCAACAGCAAGATAGTGACTGCTTTCTTTTGTAGAAAATATTTTACTAGTTTCATGTCTGCTCGTTTCTTTGATTTTATTCGTTCTCTACACTTATTTTCATTCCGTCCGACAAGAAGCGGAGTCCGCTTGTAGCTACGGTTTCATCGGGATGTAAACCATCGGTGATGGCTATGTAGCCATTCGGCAACAAATCTCCTTTTTTTACTTTCCTTAAACTCACTTGCCGGGTGTCGGTATTTACTATCCACAAGTAATCGCCTTCTGTGGGCCGATGACAAAGAGCTGTTTGAGGAACGGCCACTCCACTAGGGGTGTCTGTTGCTATGGAAGGATTGTTTAGCCTTGCTTTTCCGGACATGCCTGCCAGTAGTTTCCCTTCTTTATTGGGGAGCAAGGCGGTCAACAGATAGGAGAGATTGTTGCGGGTTGTTCCTTTTGAGACTTCCACAATCCGTGCTTCATATACTTTATCGGGCTGGGTGTCGAATCGTACTTGTATTGTATCTAGTGCCTGGGCTGTACGGGCAATGTCTTGAGTGACATAAATCTCCAGTTTAAGTTGGTCTATGTCAATGAAAGACATGACAGGTTCGCCAGCTTTCACTTCTTGAAATTTTTCCATATATACTTCGCCTGCATATCCATTAAATGGGGCGATAAGGCGTGTGTCTTCCAGTTCGTATGAAGCTGTGTTGAAAGTTGTTTTGGCGGTGATATAGTCTGCTTTTGCCTTTTCGTAAACACTTGCGGAGATATTGCCTTTATCATAGAGTTTTTGTATACGGTCAAATTCTGCTTTTGCCTGATGGAAGACAGCTTCGGAGCGTTCTTTGCGGATGCGGAAGTCGCGCGGGTCTATTTCGGCTATGATGCTGCCTTGTTTGTACCGGTTACCTGCATATACTTCTAAACGGTCAATGGGTCCGCCTACCCGGAAGGATAGTTCGGAAGTGCGGAAAGGCCGGGCGATGAAGGAGAATTCTTTGTCACTGTGGTGTGAGACGGGGACAGCTTGTATTGTTTTTACAATAAAGTCTTGTTTCTTTTCATGGTCTCCGGCAGCACAAGCGGAAAGTAGTGCGGCGAGCCCTGCTAATAGCATGGAATGTACGTTTATCTTCATATCTTGTCTTTTAAATTTGTGGCAAAAGTAAGAATTGGGAGGGGAGTGGAGGTGGGAGAAGATGCCGAAGCCGGAAAAACAGGATCGGAAAAAGGAAAAACACGGCCTGAATAACTTTGTCCATGAAGTAAAAAAAGATATATTCAAGCAACTTTTTATACAGAATAGCTGTTTTTTATCAGTGAGATGATTAATTATAAACTTTTAAAAACAAAGCGTATGTATTTTATTTGGTACATTATTATCGGAATCATTGCTGGTTTTGTTGCCGGTAAGTTGATGAGGGGAGGAGGTTTCGGACTCTTTATTAATTTGCTGGTCGGTATTGTTGGCGGTGTTTTGGGAGGTTGGGTCTTCGGTTTGTTCGGTATTGCAGCAACAGGTATTATTGGCAGTCTTGTAACCTCTATTGTGGGAGCTATATTGTTGTTGTGGATTGTATCTTTGCTTAGGCGGCCTGATGTATCTTGAATCAGAAGCAAAAAGGAACCGTCCTGATGGCATGTTGGTGTAAAAGAAATCCCGAGACCAAGGCCTCGGGATTCTATCATCTTGAAATAATTTTCTTATTCCCACTCAATGGTGGCATTGGGTTTGGGCGACATGTCATAACATACACGGTTGACATTCTTCACTTCTTTCAGAATACGGTCCGTGATTTTCATCAGAATAGGCCAGTCCACCGGTTCGATAGTAGCTGTCATGGCATCTATGGTGTTGACTGCGCGGATAATAACAGGCCAGTCGAATGAACGGGCGTTGTCACGCACGCCTACTGATTTGAAGTCGGGCACTACGGTGAAGTATTGCCATACTTTCTTGTCCAAGCCTGCCAGTTGGAATTCCTCACGCAAGATGGCGTCCGATTCGCGAACAGCTTCCAGACGGTCACGAGTGATAGCGCCCAAGCAGCGTACTCCCAAACCGGGACCGGGGAACGGTTGACGATAGACCATATCGTATGGTAAGCCCAGTTCCACTCCACAGGCACGGACTTCGTCTTTGAATAACTGACGTAAAGGCTCTACTAATTCAAACTGTAAATCCTCGGGCAAGCCCCCTACATTGTGATGGGATTTTACCATCTTTGCCGTTTTGGTACACTTTCTACGATATCGGGATAAATTGTACCTTGTCCCAAAAAGTCGATGCCATTCAGCTTACGGGCCTCTTCTTCAAACACACGAATGAATTCACCACCGATAATCTTGCGCTTTTGCTCCGGATCGGCTACATTTTCCAGCTTGCTCAGGAAACGGTCTGTAGCATCCACGTAAACCAAATTGGCATTCAACTGATTCTTGAAAACTTCAATCACAGCTTCTGATTCGCCTTTACGCATCAATCCATGATTTACATGTACGCATACCAGATTATTGCCGATGGCTTTCAGCAACAGGGCCGCTACCACAGAACTGTCCACACCTCCGGAAAGTGCCAATAGCACTTTCTTGTCGCCTACCTGGCGGCGGATCAATTCAATCTGGTCATTGACAAAGTTTGTCATATTCCAGTTGGCTTCTGCCTTGCAGGTATCGAAAACAAACGATTTGACAGCGTTCTTTATTGCCTCCACATCATCTGTCAGTTGGGGAAGCTTCACTTCGCAGCGTGCTTTGTCATGACCGGCAGCCATTACGGGGAATCCTGCTTCGTAAACCTCGGGAAGCACATCAATATCTACTCCGTCAATCACATGGTTGGGACCGCCATTGATAATGACGCCCTTTACATTGGGCAATGCTTTCAGCTCGGCGGCTGTGATATCGTGCGGGTAAATTTCACTATATACACCCAAGGCACGAATTGCTCTGGCAAGCACGGTGTTTTCAGTACTTCCCAAATCCAGAATAACAATCATATCTTGTTTCATTCCGTTATGTTGTTTTAAGTTATTAGTTGGTTATCTATTCTTATTCCCATTCAATAGTGGCAGGCGGTTTGGACGAGATGTCATAGCATACGCGGTTCACACCTTTCACCTTATTAATGATGTCGTTTGAAACCTTGGCCATGAATTCGTAGGGAAGATGAGCCCAGTCGGCAGTCATGGCATCCGTGCTGGTTACGGCACGCAGGGCAACGGCGCGTTCGTATGTACGTTCATCACCCATTACTCCCACACTCTGTACCGGTAGCAGGATTACGCCTGCCTGCCATACCTGATGATAAAGGGAGGTCTCGTTTCCGTCCGCATCTTTCACTTTCCAGTCTCTCAATCCTTGGATATAGATATCATCGGCATCTTGCAGGATGCGGACTTTCTCGGGGGTGATATCGCCCAGAATACGTACGGCGAGTCCCGGTCCGGGGAATGGATGGCGTGTAATCAGATGTTCCGGCATACCCAGTTCACGACCTACGTGCCGTACTTCATCCTTGAATAACAGGCGCAGCGGTTCACATAGTTTCAGATTCATCTTCTCAGGCAATCCACCCACATTGTGATGGCTTTTGATTACAGTGCCGGTGATGCTCAATGACTCGATACAGTCCGGATAAATGGTGCCTTGTGCCAGCCATTTCACATCTTTAATCTTATGGGCTTCCTCATCGAATACGTCGATAAAGCCTTTGCCGATAATCTTACGCTTCTTTTCAGGTTCTTCCACACCAGCCAGCTCGCTGAAGAATTTTTGGCTGGCATCCACTCCGATTACATTCAGCCCGAGACATTCATAATCATGAAGTACGTTTTTAAATTCATTCTTACGCAGCATGCCGTGATCTACAAAAATACAGGTAAGGTTCTTGCCTATCGCCTTATTCAGCAATACGGCTGCTACAGATGAGTCTACTCCGCCGCTTAGTCCCAATACTACTTTGTCATTTCCCAGTTGTGCTTTCAGTTCGGCTACAGTCGTTTCAATGAAGGATGCAGCGCTCCAGTCCTGTTTCCCTCCGCAAATATCGACTACAAAGTTTTTCAGAAGCTGGGTTCCATCTTCACTGTGGAACACTTCCGGATGGAATTGTACTCCCCATACTTTCTCTTCCTTTATCTGATAGGCAGCGATGGCTACTTTATCTGTCGAAGCGATAATTTTGAAATTTTCGGGAATGGCGGTGATGGTATCTCCGTGGCTCATCCATACTTGTGAGTGTTCACGGACATTCTTCAATAGTGGGTTTTCTTGGTCGAAAGTGGAAAGATGCGCACGTCCGTATTCACGTGTACCGGCCGGTTCCACTTTTCCACCGTTGGTATAGGACATGAACTGTGCGCCGTAGCAGATGCCCAAAATAGGATATTTTCCGCGAATGTCACTCAAATCGACTTTAAAGGCGCTTTCATCATAAACAGAGAAAGGGCTTCCCGAAAGAATAACGCCGATAACGGACGGATCATTGTGTGGAAATTTGTTGTAGGGCACAATCTCGCAATAAGTATTCAGTTCGCGAACGCGACGCGCTATGAGCTGTGTGGTTTGTGAACCGAAGTCGAGAATAATGATCTTTTCTTGCATATATTATAAGATATGTAAATGATTTCGTGCCGCAAAGATACTCAGAAAAAATAAAAATCCGTCATGCTGTTACGGCTTTTTATAATTGAATTGAAAAAACTTAGTTCTTCCTGCTTTCTTGTAGGGGAATAGGCAAAAAAAGATGGGTCTGTTTGGAAAATGCCGGCTGGTTATGTAAGTCACGGGCTGTCCGGCAAGCGTTTGAAGGACAGCCCGTTTTTATTTGGATAAGATCTTATTTTTTGTCGTTCTGTTCTTTCAGCAAATCACGGATTTCTGTAAGTAACACCTCTTCCTTGCTGGGGGCGGGTGGAGCGGCGGGGGCAGGTGCTTCTTCTTTCTTGCGGTTCAGTTTGGCAAGTAATCTTATAAATAAAAATATAGAAAAAGCAATGATGATAAAGTCGAAGGTGGCTTGTAGGAAGTTGCCGTAATTCAATGTCACGGCAGCTTTTTCAACTCCGTCCACCACTTCAGCCGGCTTCAGCTGTAGTTTCAAATCTGTAAAGTTCACTCCACCTACCAGTAATCCGATGGGAGGCATAATAACATCGGCTACAATGGAAGATACTATTTTACCAAAGGCTCCACCGATGATGACACCGACTGCCATGTCAATGACGTTTCCGCGCATTGCGAACGCCTTAAAATCTTGCAAGAAGCTACTTTTTCCCATTTTTTTTTATTTTAATATGAATTTATGTGCGAATATAAAAACAAATTCTTATTTTTGCACCGCGTTTAGGAAATAAATACTAAATGTTTAACAACATTCCAGTGTAGAGTGTTTAAAAGCTATATTATAAAACCTTTAAAATTTAAACAAAATGATTAAAGTAGGTATTAACGGATTTGGTCGTATCGGCCGTTTTGTATTCCGTGCAGCTCAGAAAAGAAACGATATTCAGATCGTAGGTATCAATGACCTTTGCCCGGTTGATTACTTAGCATATATGTTGAAGTATGACACTATGCACGGACAATTCGAAGGTACTATCGAAGCTGACGTAGAAAATAGCAAATTGATTGTGAACGGTAATGCAATCCGCGTAACAGCTGAAAGAAATCCGGCCGACTTGAAGTGGGATGCAATTGGTGCTGAATACGTAGTTGAATCTACTGGTTTGTTCTTGACTAAAGAAAAAGCTCAGGCTCATATCGAAGCTGGTGCTAAATATGTAGTTATGTCAGCTCCTTCTAAAGATGATACTCCGATGTTCGTTTGCGGTGTAAACGAAAAAACTTATGTTAAAGGTACTCAGTTTGTTTCTAACGCTTCTTGTACTACTAACTGCTTGGCTCCTATTGCTAAGGTATTGAATGACAAATGGGGTATCACTGACGGTTTGATGACTACAGTTCACTCTACAACTGCTACTCAGAAAACAGTTGACGGTCCTTCTATGAAAGACTGGAGAGGTGGTCGTGCTGCTTCTGGTAACATTATCCCTTCATCTACTGGTGCTGCTAAAGCTGTAGGTAAAGTTATTCCTGAACTGAACGGTAAATTGACTGGTATGTCAATGCGTGTTCCGACTTTGGACGTTTCTGTAGTTGACTTGACAGTTAACTTGGCTAAACCGGTACATACGCTGAAATCTGTGCAGCTATGAAAGAAGCTTCTGAAGGTGAATTGGCAGGCGTATTGGGTTACACTGAAGATGCAGTTGTTTCTTCTGACTTCTTGGGTGACACTCGTACTTCTATCTTCGATGCTAAAGCTGGTATCGCTTTGACTGATACTTTCGTTAAAGTGGTTTCTTGGTATGACAACGAAATCGGTTACTCTAACAAAGTATTGGATTTGATCGCTCACATGGCTTCTGTAAACTGCTAATCAGTTAAAAACCATATAGCGAAAGCCGTCTGAATTACTTCAGACGGCTTTTTTTATGGAGTTTTGCGTGGTAAGTTGCACATTTTCGTTATCTTTGTGCGACTGTTACAAAAACTTAGGATGGAAAAGTATGATTTGATAACGATATTAGGACCTACCGCTTCAGGAAAAACTCCTTTGGCAGCGGCTTTAGCTTACCAGTTGGACACCGAGATAATCAGCGGAGACAGCCGGCAGATATATCGCCGGATGGATCTGGGCACGGGAAAAGATTTGGAAGACTATACCGTGAATGGGCGGCAAATACCTTACCATCTGATAGACATTGTAGAGCCGGGATACAAATATAATGTATTCGAATATCAGCGTGATTTCCTGAATGCATATAGTCAAGTGAGATTGAAGGAAAAACTCCCGATATTATGCGGAGGTACGGGTATGTACATTGAATCCGTGCTGAAAGGATATAGACTGCTTCCTGTTCCCGAAAATCCGGAACTCAGGGATTCATTGGCGGGTAAATCATTAGAGGACCTTACCCGGTTGCTGTCCACTTACAAGAAACTTCATAACTCTACGGATGTGGATACTGTAAAACGGGCTATCCGCGCCATTGAGATAGAAGAATATTACAAACAGCAATCACCGGAATACCGTGAGTTTCCGCAAATCAATAGTCTGATTGTCGGAGTAGATATAGAGCGTGAATTACGTCGTGAGAAAATATCCCGCCGTTTGAAACAGCGTTTGGACGAAGGGATGGTGGACGAAGTAAAAGCTTTGCTGGATAGTGGCATTCCTTCCGAGGATTTGATTTATTATGGATTGGAATATAAGTATTTGACTTTATATGTTTTGGGTGAACTTTCTTTTGATGAAATGTTCCATCAATTGGAAATAGCAATCCATCAATTTGCCAAGCGGCAGATGACATGGTTCAGAGGCATGGAACGGCGAGGATTCACTATATATTGGTTGGATGCCTGCCTGCCTATGGAAGATAAGGTGGAAAAAATTATTAATTTGTTACACACTAAAAACTAAATGTTATGGCTGTAGAACCAAACAGATGGGGGATTATTTATAATCCGAAAGCCGGAAGCCGTAAGACTCAGAAGCGTTGGAATGAGATACGTAGCTATATGGAAAGCCGCAAGGTGGTTTTTGACTACGTACAGTCCGAAGGTTTTGGATCGGTGGAACGTCTCGCCCGTACCTTGGCTAATAATGGCTATCGTACTATTGTGATTGTAGGTGGAGACGGAGCGATCAATGATGCTATTAACGGTATTATGACTTCTATGGTGGAGGATA
Source organism: Phocaeicola sartorii JCM 17136 = DSM 21941 (assembly GCF_000614185.1). Lineage (GTDB taxonomy): Bacteria > Bacteroidota > Bacteroidia > Bacteroidales > Bacteroidaceae > Phocaeicola > Phocaeicola sartorii. Next base: position 23,091 of record NZ_BAKM01000036.1, read on the forward strand.
AGACAAATATCGCTTTCGGAATCATTCCTAATGGCATTGGTAATGATTTTGCCAAATATTGGGGATTGGATGAGGATAATTATAAAGCAGCGGTGGATTGGATTATCAATCGTCGTCTGAGGAAGATTGATGTGGGGTGTTGTAATTATTTTGATGGCGAGAAACATACTTCCCGTTATTTCCTGAATGCCATATATATAGGTCTAGGTGCGCGTATTGTACAGATTTCAGATGGTACCCGCCGCTTTTGGGGAATACGTGAGTTGTCTTTTGTCGCTTCTATGTTTCTTTTGTTGTTTGAGCGTAAACTGTACCGTACGCATCTTCGCATCAATGGCGAACATGTTCGTGGACGAATCATGACAGTGTGTGTGGGGAGTGCCCGTGGGTACGGTTTGACACCTAGTGCAGTTCCTTATAATGGTTGGCTGGATGTGTCGGTTATTTATCGTCCGGAGCTGATGCAACTTTTCTCGGGGCTGTGGATGCTGTTGCAGGGACGTATTTTAAATCATAAGATGGTGAAACCTTATCGTACGCGGAAAGTAAAAGTACTACGTGCGCAGAATGCTTCGGTCAGTTTGGACGGGCGTATTTTAGACCGTCATTTCCCTTTGGAAATAACGATCCAGCCGGAAGCTATAACTTTGATTATTCCTAATTGAAAATATAAATACTTATTTCTCACTTTAAACATGTAAAGCGGAGTAAGTATCTCAATGAATATAAAGATGATGACAATTTCAGATTTAAGAAATAAAGATAATTTCTTTTTACTAGCTGGCCCTTGTGTGATAGAAGGAGAGGAGATGGCTCTCCGAATAGCGGACCGTGTTGTGAAAATAACAGATAAACTGGGTATTCCCTATGTGTTTAAAGGATCTTATCGTAAGGCTAATCGTTCCCGTCTGGATTCGTTTACGGGAATAGGTGATGAAAAAGCTTTGAAAGTACTTCGCAAAGTACGGGAAACTTTTGATATACCGGTAGTAACCGATATTCATAGTGCCGGAGAGGCTGCTATGGCCGCTGAATATGTGGATGTGTTGCAGATTCCTGCTTTCCTCTGTCGCCAGACTGATTTGCTGGTAGCGGCGGCCCGTACCGGAAAGATTGTCAATATAAAGAAAGGACAATTCTTGTCACCGGGTGCCATGCGTTTTGCGGCTGATAAAGTGGTGGAAGCTGGTAATGAGCAGGTTATGCTGACAGAACGTGGCACTACTTTCGGCTATCAGGATTTGATTGTGGATTATCGGGGTATTCCGGAAATGCAGACTTTTGGTTTTCCTGTGATTCTGGATGTAACCCATTCTTTGCAACAGCCTAATCAGACAACAGGCGTCACGGGCGGTATGCCGCAACTTATTGAAACGGTAGCCAAGGCCGGGGTGGCGGTAGGAGTGGACGGTTTGTTTATGGAAACCCATGAAGATCCTTCTGTAGCTAAGAGTGACGGGGCAAATATGTTGAAACTGGATTTGCTGGATGGATTGTTGACCAAACTGGTGAGAATCCGTCAGGCATTATAGGTAGAACTCGTTGGGGACTTCGTTGGCCAAGTAACTTAACTTACTTTGCCATTTAACATAACTTACTTTGCCCATGAAGTTAAGTTACTTTGCCAAGTAACTTAACTTGCTTGAATAGCGTAAAAATAAGGCCGGTTCTTGTCATAGGAGCCGGCCTTATCTTTCTTCAGTGGGGATGAAGAAAGCACATTGGCAGATGTGGATTATTTTTTTAGGATATAAGCTTCATGCGGGCTATATCATTCAAGTAATCTTGCAAATCTTGTTCATGCTCCTCTTCTTCAGCCATAATGTAAAGTTTAAGTTAGTGTTTATTATAATTTAGTCTGCTGCGGGTATAGTCATGTCATCTAATACCTCTACACCTTCCTGGTTTATCTCTTTTTTTACATCTGAACTGGTATAAAGCCAGATTCCGAACCCCAGCACAAATAGAATAAGGAGGATGATTCCCCATAATTTACCTTTACTCATAGTTTTTTTGTTTTAGTTTTCTCTTAATAACAGCTGGTGATGGAAAAGGTTTTTATAAGTAGGGAAAAAAGGCGTCTGTTATGGAAAAGCAGACGCCTGTGTGTGAGGTATATGATTGATATTGGATCTTATCCTATCTTACTGATCTTTTTTAGTTTCTCTTCATCAATGATTTTAATTTTCCTACCATCGATGGTGATCAGTTTTTCTGTGGCGAAATTAGAAAGCGTACGGATTGCGTTCGAAGTTGTCATATTCGATAAATTTGCCAGATCTTCTCGTGAAAGGTAAATACTTAGTGTGGATTCGTCTTCTTCTACTCCGTATGTATCTTTCAAGAACAACAGCGATTCTGCCAATCGCCCGCGAATATGTTTTTGAGTAAGATTTACGGTTCTCTCGTCAGAAATACCTAAGTCTATAGAAAGTTGGCGGATAAAGAACAGCGCTAATTCGGAGTTGTCTTTTATCAGTTTCATAATGGCCGGCATGGGAATAAGGCAGATTGTGCAGGGCTCGAAAGCAGAAGCTGCTGTTACGAAGTTTCCTTCGGCAAAAAAGGCGCGGTATGCAAAATATTCTTTCGTCTTTAATACGCGGATAATCTGGCTACGTCCTCCCACGCCTTCTTTGTAGATTTTGACTTTTCCACTAAGAAGACACATAAGGTGCATCGGAGTTTCTCCTTCGCAGTATATCGTCTCATTCTTTTTATACTTCTGTATTGTAAAGTTCTGAGCCAAGAACTCTCTTTGTTCCTGCGTTAAAGGTTGCCACAAGTCTGGTATGCTTTCAGCAATCTCAGTTTCTGATAATTCTTTTCTAACCATAAACGTGCTATAAAACCGTGTTATAGAGCACAAATATAAGAAGAAAAAATAAAAGGAAGAAGTAATGAGAAGAAAAAAGAAAGATATATTATCAATTTATCTTCAAAAAATAACAAAAGGATAGGTTCTTATGGCCTATCCTTTCTTTTTTTTGTGAGATTTTATTTGGTGAACAGTAATTCACGATATTTAGGTAATGGCCAAATCTCATCATCTATTTCCAGTTCCAAATGGTCGATATGGTCGCGGATTTCTTCCAGATATGGACGCACTTGCTCTTCATAACTGAAGGCTTTTTCCACTTGGCTTCCCAAATGGTTGGCCACCTTTCGGGCTTCTGTCATGCTGTGCACAGCTTTTTTGATGGCCAGTATGCGGTTTTGGATCTCGCGCACCAGATTCTTCCGGTCTTCGGTCAGTGCTTCGTATTCTTCGGCGGGAAATATTTCTTTCAGGCCGCGAAGGTTTTCTAACAGTCTGTTTTGATAAATTACAGCTGTGGGAACAATATGATTGATGGCGAGGTCACCTAGTACGCGACTTTCAATCTGTACTTTTTTAGTGAACTTTTCCAGTTCCACTTCTATGCGGCAGAACAATTCGTTTTCATTGAATACCTTTTCACCTATCAGTACAGAGCGGGATTGCTCGTCGTTGAACTTCAGGATGGCTTCGGGCACATGGCAAATATTGGTCAGTCCGCGTTGCGCGGCTTCTGCTTTCCACTCTTCCGAATAGCCGTCACCTTCAAAGCGGATGTTTTGTGAAGCGATAATGGTTTCTTTTAATACCTTGTATAAAGCTTCTTCCTGTTCCATGCCTCCGTTTACCAATTCATCTATCTGGGCTTTGAACTCATTCAACTGGTGTGCCATAGCTGCATTGATAACAATCATGGATGCGGCACAGTTGGCAGACGAGCCTGCGGCGCGGAATTCAAAACGGTTTCCGGTAAAGGCAAAAGGAGAGGTGCGGTTACGGTCTGTATTGTCTTGCAGGATGGCAGGTATGCGGCCGATGCCCAGTTGCAAGGCTTTCTTTTCATCGGGAGTCAGCTCGGCGTCGTTCAGACGTGCCACGACTTCGTCCAGCATGTGGGAAAGGTGACGCCCAAGGAAAATAGACAGAATAGCGGGAGGCGCTTCATTCGCTCCCAGGCGGTGGCTGTTTCCGGCACTGACAATAGAGGCACGTAGCAAATCCTGGTTTTTATAGACCATCATCAGTACGTTGACTATGAAAGTCAGGAAAAGCATATTTCCTTCTGCGGTTTTGGCGGGGGAGAACAAATTGATACCCGTGTCAGTACAGAGTGACCAGTTGTTGTGTTTGCCCGATCCGTTTACTCCCTTGAATGGTTTCTCGTGGAGCAGTACGGTGAAATTATGTTTGGAGGCGATGCGCTTCATCAAGTCCATTACCAGCTGGTTGTGGTCGTTGGCCAGATTTACGTCTTCAAAAATGGGAGCTAGTTCAAATTGGTTGGGAGCTACCTCGTTATGCCGTGTCTTTACCGGAATACCTAGTTTATGACATTCCAGTTCCAGTTCTTTCATGAAGTTGGTTACACGCGGAGGGATGGAACCGAAATAGTGGTCGTCCAGTTGCTGGTCTTTGGCAGACGAGTGTCCCATCAAGGTGCGTCCGGTCAGACAAAGATCCGGACGTGCATTATGCAGTGCGGTGTCTACCAAAAAGTATTCTTGTTCCCAGCCCAAATTGGCGAATACACGTTTTACGTTTGGATCGAACATTTTGCAAACCTCCGTTGCAGCTTTATCTACAGCGCCTAATGCCTTTAGTAAAGGAGTCTTATAGTCGAGCGCTTCGCCTGTGTACGAGATAAAGATCGTAGGAATACAAAGTGTGCTGTCCACAATGAAAGCCGGAGAAGAGACATCCCATGCCGTATAGCCTCGTGCTTCAAATGTGTTACGGATACCACCGTTGGGAAAACTGGAAGCATCCGGTTCCTGTTGAATAAGCAGTTTGCCCGAGAAGCGTTCTATCACATTTCCTTCGTCACCGAATTCTATAAAGCCGTCGTGCTTTTCGGCAGTTCCGTCGGTCAGGGGCTGGAACCAATGAGTGTAGTGGGTAACGTTGAAGGTCTTTGCCCAGTTCTTCATGCCGTTGGCTATCATGTCAGCCATTTCACGATTGATGGGGGTACCCTTTTCGATTGCGTTTATTACTGCTTTATAAGCCTCACTAGGCAGATATTCCTGCATTTTTTTACGGTCGAACACGTGGTTGCCGTAATAATCAGCTAACTTCTCAGAGGGGTAGTCAACTTCAACGGGGCGTCTGTTGGCTAACTCCTGTAGAGCAAAAAATCTCATTTTGGACATCTTGTCTTTCTTTTACTGGTTGTTGGCTGCAAAAATACTGCTTTTTGATTAATAATTCGCTATATAGCTAGTCATTTTTCATTTCTGTTAAGGATGTTAATTAAGTATTATCATGCATCAGCCTGTTGGTTTTTGCTTATATTTGCTTTCCAAACGCTGAAAAGAGAGTACATTGATGCACTATATACGGATTGTCAGACTGATTATACTTTGCCTTTTGTTGCCTTTAGCTGTTCAGGCTAAGAGGGAAAAGGTTGATATGCCCGACAAGCCGGTGGTGTCCGACTCCATCCTTCAGTGCATCTTTCAGTTTTCTCCGTTCTATTCCCGTATCATTGATGAGTATAAGGCCGATTTATATATGAAAGGAAAGGTGAAAGTACACAAGCGCAATCATCTTATCCGCTATGTGCCGTCCATGTTCCGTTTTGAAAAGCACATCAATGATTATCTGATGGAGTCTCTTAGTGAGTTGCACTATACGGCTCCGGATATATACGACCGTAAAATAAAAGCGGTATCTACTACGTTTCCGCGTAATAAGGGACAGATAACGGATGTGATGGATTATTTGAACATGAATATCTATTCTTCTTCATTGATGTCCGATAAACTTCTTTCTCCACTGGATAAGAAATCCAGCAAATATTATAATTATTTGTTGGATTCTATAACCGGCCCTCCCGACTGCCAGCGGTATAAAATACTCATTATTCCCAAATTCCGTGGTACGCAGTTGGTCAGTGGATATATGTGGGTCAGTGATCAGACGTGGACTATTCGTGAACTTTATATTGAAGGCGTTTATGATGTGATCCGTTTTAAGGTTCGTGTCAAGATGGGAGATGAGGGTGATGTGGAGTTTCTGCCGGTGCAGTTTGATCTGAATCTTGTTTTCAAATTTCTGGGCAACCATCTGGAAATGGATATGGGAGCTTGGTTAAAGTACAATGAGATTGAATTTTATGAAGGGGCTGCCCGGCGTAGATCTCAAAAGAAACATCATCATGACCTTACGGAGTCCTATAAGTTGACTTGCGATTCAGAACAGTTGATAACGGACAAGGAAAAGTTCAATGAATTGCGGCCCATCCCGTTGTCCGCTTTGGAGGATTCTTTGTACAGAAGTTATGCTTTACGTCGGGATACGCTTCTGCATATACCGAAAAAGAAGAAGAACGAGCGTCTGGAGTTTTGGGGAGAGCTGGGCGATATGCTTATCAGCAGTTACAGTGTGAACCTGTCCAGCATGGGAAGTGTGCGTTGTTCTCCACTTATAAATCCGGTGTTGTTGGATTATAGTCACAGCAGAGGTTTTTCATACAAGCAGAAGTTTAAATACAGCCGGCTTTTTCATGATGGACGTGTGCTTAGAGTCACTCCGCAGATAGGTTATAATTTTACACATAAGGAACTTTATGTGAAGGCGGATGCCGATTGGCAATATTGGCCGGAAAAGCAGGCTGGGTTCGAGGTCAGTGTGGGTAATGGTAACCGCATATATAGTAGTGTCGTATTGGACCAGCTAAAACAATTGCCTGATAGCACCTTTAATTTTGACAAATTGGAGTTGGACTATTTCAAGGATGTGTATCTCAATCTGTTCCATAATATCGAAATAGTGAACGGTTTGTTTATTAAAGCGGGTGTGTCCGTACATTGGAGGTATCTGATAAATAATTCGAAGGTCATTCTTGAAAAGCCGTTGCCCGATAAGGATTGGGCGGCATTGCGGGGCATCAGATCAGAATACAATAGTTTTGCACCTCGTGTCCGTATTGAATGGACTCCTGGCATGTATTATTACATGAACGGTCGCCGGAAGATGAATGTAGGCTCTAGTATGCCTACTTTTATGCTGGATTATGAACGGGGCATTAAAGGTGTATTCAAGAGTACGGGTGCTCATGAACGTTGGGAGTTTGATATACAGCAAAACTTGAAGCTAAGCGGAATCCGGAGTATCGGTTATCGTATCGGGGGGGATGTTTACCAAGCAGGAAGATATGTATTTCGTGGATTTTGCCAACTTTGCCCGTCGTAATCTCCCCGAAGGATGGAATGATGATATTGGTGGCACTTTTCAATTGCTGGACGGACGTTGGTATAACTCCTCACGCCAATACTGGCGGGGGAATTTCACTTACGAGTCTCCTTTTATTCTCTTGAAACCCTTAAACCGTTGGCTGGGGTTAGTCCAGCAGGAGCGCTTGTATGGTGGTATTCTGTTTATGCCGCATCTTAATCCGTATATCGAGTTGGGGTATGGCATCGGCACGCATATATTTGATGTGGGGGCTTTTGTAAGCACTATCAACGGGCAATTTGATACCTTTGGTTTTAAATTCACTTTCGAGTTGTTTAATAAGTAATGTTGTTTGCTTCGATGATATAATAAAGCCTTGTTCTGGCAGAATATGCAGAACAAGGCTTTCATCAAATTGAAAAATAAACCTGAAAACAATTAATTTACCGGGACTTCTACTCGTTTTCCCGTTGCTGAAACCGCATAGAGTTTGAAGCCGTTTTTCCAGCCTGTTGGTATGGTAAATGTATCTGTCGGTGATGGGGCGTTTTCACCACTGCTGATCAGAATGAATTTGCCGGTGCCGTCTTTTACTTCGTAGGTCACTACGTTTTTCCAGTCGGGTATTGTTATGGTTTCTCCATGGTAAGTGACTGTGTTCTTACCCGAACCTACGGTAAATGTCCTGGGAGAATGAGTTGCATTCCCTCCTCTGATTATTTCCGCTTTTGTTCTATATAATTCGCTTGTATTGTCCGAAATGTACTCTAATGCTACATCCGGAGTAGGGAGTCCCAATGCGTTTACCCTTTGTTTAAGGGCTTCTATCATAGAGGGTGTCACGGTCATTTGTTTTATTCCATAGTCATCCACTTCTTTATTGACAGGAGTCAAAAAGCCCCATTTGCTAAAGAAATCAAGCAGATTCATGCCCGATATTTTAGAGCAGGCATATACAAAGTCCAGTTGAATATCTCCATTGCTCATTCCGGAGTAGTTTTTGTTACGGGCATATTCATATACCGAGGGATAAAAACCTCCTCTGTCTGCTTGTTTCAATGGAGTTCTGCCTAGTGCTTTGCCGAAATAGAGTTCCAATTGCCAGAAAGGCACTAGTTTGCAGAATACGTCATCAGCATGATTCTCTATGTCCCGGAAATCAGAGTGTGGGCTTCCGGCCGCAATGATTGCGTTCCATGCTTTAGAGTACCTGTTTCTGTAAACTATCCCCATGTCTTCGACTTGCAATCTGGAGGGCTGTCCGAAAATGACGGTTTGTATGTATTCGGACATGATGTTTGTTGTCACTTCTGTGGTGCCTGCCCACATTACTCCCGGCCTTATTTGGTTGCAATGTCCCATTTCGTGGGCAGGTCCCCAGCAGGAGCTTGTTTTCAATTTGGCAGGGTTACAAATGTCTTTCATGACAATTCGGTTGTAAGCTGTGTGATAGGAAGTGGCATACATATAAGCTTTATACATCACATTCAGATATAGTCTGTTTCTGAACATTTTGTTTTCTTTCTCCAGTCCCAGCATCACTTGTTCGTTGTAATCTATTTGGTCGAAAATGTTTATCAGTTCTTCTCCATCGGAACCTGTGTAGGTTCTGAAGTCGTTTGTCTCGAAAGTGAGATGGGTATATTTTCCCAATACGTCAAAATACCGGTTGGTTGCCTTGCCCAGCAATTCAGTCCAGCGCCCGGTGTGTGCCGGATTCTGTAAATCGAAATACCCGTTTACCGTTCCCGAAGCAAAATGTATTTTGATGGGAGTTGCATTTGGATCGTCCAGCGTCTTGGTGAGGTACGTCACATAGACCAATCCCTGTTCGTTGATGGTTAGTTTGTTGATTCCTTGGTTCAATAAATAAGCGGTTCCACCAAAACCATCTTCGTTGGGGGCATCCAGATTCTGAATTCTTAGTCCGATGTCATATCCGTGTGTGTCTCCTACTAGAACAATCAGGTTTTCGCCTGCCTTGACAGCTATTCCGGTTGGATTGTCCAGTAAACTGTATGGATAAGTCTTGTGGGTGCTAGCCTGAATATCCGGATCAGGGTATGCTTTAAATTCATTGATGCGAAATTCGGAGGGATATTTTCCTCTCATCATATAGTAAGCGATGTTTTTAAAGAACGGATATTCGCAACGGGCTATGTCATCATCAGTTATGCCGGCTTTTAGTTCACTACAACTGCCGTCGGTAAATAAGGTTGAATAATCAAAATTAGCCGGATTCTTGGCGAAGAATTCCATTTCGGCGCACGATGCGAAACCTTGTCGGTCTCCGCTACCGCTTTTTATAATGAAACGGAAGGATTTGGCTTGAACACTCCGGTCAAACGTCACTTTACTTGCATGGTTTGAGCCTTGGAAGTCTTTGTCAAGAAGTTTGGTAAATGTGAGTCCGTCTGCTGAATAGTCTATTTCCACTTCCTTGAACCGGCCGTTATTACCATTGCTGCGCGGATGATAAACCAGATAATCGACATCCGTTAGTGCTCCAAAGTTATAGGTCAGCGTGATGGGGAAATAATTGCTGGCAGTATTATTCCAATTAGAGTGATACAGTGTGGAATAATCTTCGTCAAAAGATTTTTCGATATTGCTGCCGGGCTGGAATGAAGAAGCGGTTCCACTTGTCACTTTTATTTTAATGTCTCCGTTAACGTCTTCTCCGCTTCCTTCGGCGAACTCATTGAGTCCTTTCTGGATAACGGATATAGAGGTACTTTTAGGTGTCACCTCTTCGGATTGTCCATCTTTTGTACTAGAACCGGCTAGTATTTCTGTTATTTCAATAGATCCTTGCCGTTGATTGTCTGTCTTTGTAGCCTCTACCATGTAGCTGTATGTGGTAGTGACTGTGGCAGGTGAACGTGGGGCGGCTTTAGAGGTAATCCATTCGGGTAAACTGATTGCTACATTGACATTGGATGTTACTGCAAAACGGATTTCTCCTCCTGCAACACCTATTTTAAAAGCGGATTTGTCTACCAGAATGGAGGCTTCGTACCCCAGTTGGCGTACGGTAAGCTTCCTTATTTGCCCGGAAGCGGTGAGGGTAACAGTCGCTTGGCGCACGTATCGCTCTTCGCTTTCATCCACGTCAATTCTCAGTGCTTTTCCTTCGGCAGACGGGTGACACCAACTTTTGTCTGCTTTGGCTGTCCAGTTGTCGATATTCGTTGTGACAGTTATCCGCTGGCTGCCGGAGTCGCTGCTGAAATCAACCGATTCTTTGTCAATGTCCAAACTGGCTTCTTGCGAACGGTCTTTATCAGAGCAGGCGGTAAGCCAGTAGGATAGAAATGCAATGATAAGTAAGGAGTATATATTTCTTTTCATGGCTGTATTATTCAGGTATAATCATTGAACATGCATATATTTCCAGTTCCGCTAAAGTAAAGAAAGCGGTACCGCTGGTCGTTTCGGTTGTTTCGAACCAAAGAAACCGGGAAGGCTTTGACAGGGGGATTATATCGGAGTTGTACACTTTACCGGCTCCTGCAGGAAGATCGGTAAATGTTGTTTCTTTACGTGTCCCTCCTTTGGCGATGTCCACACTGTTTCCATGAATGAGTTTCACTCCATCAAACCATAGGGCAGGGTCATAACTGTCACTTGTATATAAATTGACGGTTTTCCAGGAACTGTCTGCCGCACGTGGGCTGTTGGTAAAGCGGAATTTGAGTGCGCTTGCCTCTTCGCCTAAATCGACAATGAGGTAATGCGGCATTTCCACTTTCTGTTGCCACTGTGTATGAAAGAAGGTTGCGGTACTTCCATCTGCGACATCCTTTGCCGGGTGGGCGGCAAAGGGGGCGTTAGTCCATATCTTTTTACCGTCCAACTTCAACTTTACGGGAGTGCCGAATGTCGGATTGGCTTTCTCGGAACGGGCTGTTATCTGGTGAATGACTCCCGCCGTATAGCCTTTGTTAAAAGGCTGTACGGTGATGTTTATATCTCCATATTTTTGTAGCAGATTGTCTATAATCAACTCGTTTGTGTATTGGCTGACTTGTTTCTTATAAGACTTTCCAGTGGCTTCGATGGTATATTCAGCTTGTACATAATATAGATTTTCATCGGTGGGGTTGGTCCAGTTCAAGATTATTTGTCCCGGGGCGGAAGTAGCTTTCAGGTTCTCTATATCACTGGGGATGGGGTAGGATGACTTGTCATCGTTGCAGGAACAAAGAATAACCGCTCCTCCTATCAAGCATACTGCTGTAAGTTTCTTTTTCATAATCTCATTCATTTTATTAAGGTTATTATTCATGTGACGGGTTAGTATCCCGGGTTTTGAACCATATTCGGATTCCTGCTTACTTCACTTGCCGGGATAGGCATCAAGTATTGCCGGGGAGCGTCGAATGTGCGTTTATCTTGTATCTCTACGATTTTAGCGAAGTCTTCCAGGTTTTTCGCAAGGATATTCAGGCCGCATGCCTTGACATTGAAATAAGTATCTCCCATTTTCCAGCGGCGTATATCCCAGAAATTGTGATTTTCCTGATAAAGTTCAATCATACGTTCTTGTCTGACTATATTCATGACTCTTCCGTCCGGGCCACATTGTCCCTCATAGTTGGTTAAAGGGTGCTTGGCATGCGCCCAAGCCTCCAGTACGGGTTTTATTCCGGCACGTTTGCGCACTTTGTCCAGATAAAGCATTCCTTTTTCAGGATATCCTTCTTTTCCGTATCCTACGCAGGCTTCCGCATAGTTCAGATAAAGCTCTGCCAGACGTATTACGGGCCATGGATATTCTATTGTTGGTTCCACACTATTTACGCTGGCTTCTATTCCGGGGTGTACGCCTTTTTTATTCAGATATCCTGTTTTGGAATAATTCTGGCTACGCGCCGAAGTGATTACCTTTCCGTCGTCGGCTCTTACACCGCAGTTCTCTGTTGCCAGAAATCCGGTTACCCATTTATTGCCGTCGGAGCGCTCGGCATTCCATAATTTATGGTATGCATATCTTTTATCATTCGTACGGCATTCATAGTAGCCGTTTTCAAAGGTATCCATGCGTAAAAACGGGGCTCACGGTTCATGTTCATATACAATGTTCTTTTTCCCGGTTCGGCATAAGTCGTACCTGCCGGAATGGTGACAATGTCCAGCTTGTTTTCTGGGTTGAAAGCAGGATCTTCGTCAATAGGTAGCCCGTTTGAGGTGTAAAAACGGTCAATCATGACCATAGTGGGGGCAATACCGTTCCATGAACCACGGGGAAAGAAGGGTATGGATTTGCGTTGGATGCTATAGACACCGGCTTTACGGGTTTCCGGATAAATAATCTCTTTGAAATTTTCCTTGTCGATGAAAGTCATGCGAAGTGAACGCTCCGTGATATCTGCCGGTTCGGGGTAAGCACTGCTTGCCGTGGCTTCATAAAGTTCGTGACCGGCTTGTTCTGCGGCTTGAATAGCATCCCAGGCTGCATCTGCCGCACGTTTGTATTTTTCTTCCGAGTACTTGGCGGGCATGAGTTGTTCGCCATCCGGATTCTTGAAATCTGTATAGTCGGGATTGCCGTTGAAAAGAGGGGATGCGGCATAAAGCAACATACGCGCTTTCAGGCTTTTTGCGATGATGCTGGTGGCGCGTCCGTAGTCTGAACTATTGCGCGTGGCGGGCAGTCTGGAGGCCGCGTCGTCCAGCAAGTCGGCTATCCAGTTTATGCACTCATCGTATGGACGGCGGCTCAGCATATTGGCAGCCGGAGTGTCCAATGGAGGAAGTTCTTTGACCAGAATGCTGGGACCGTAGCATTTGACCAGCAACAAATGAAAGTATGCGATGAGAAAATCGGCTTCTGCTGTATAGAGGTCGATATCCTCTTGGTTGATTCCGGGAACGGAAGCGATGTTCGCTTTCAGCAGATAGCATTGACGTATGCCTTGGAACAGGGTATTCCAATAGCTGATGATGGTATTGCTGGAGTCATAAGAACCTTCTGCGAATTTTACATATTTCTCGGCGAACGGACTGATGGTCTCATCTCCGGTGAAATCCATACATGATTGGACTTTGTTGGATTGAGGCAAATAGCCGTAGCATGAATACAGGTAACGCAAGGTAGCGCGGGGATTGGCAAAAGCATCCTTTTCGGTAGCTGTTTCATCGGGCACAATATCCAGATAATTACAGGAGGTGTTCAAGCCTGTAATCAGTAGTAGTACAAATAAATATAGTGTATTTTTTTTCATGGCTTTAAGGTGTTATTTGTTATTGATAGTCATTTGAAATCCAATGTTGAAAACACGCTGGGTAGGATAGGAAAGTCCGTTTCCGCCTCCCTGTTCAGGGTCCCATAATTTGAACGGAGCAAATGTGAGCAAGTTGGAACCGCTGATATATAGTCTCATGTGTTTGTATGTATAGCCTATTTCTGCGTTCTTCAATTTCAGAAAAGCTCCATTGCGTTCCCAATAACTGGAGTTCTTGTTGTTGTTAGAGTTGGTCTTGCGTGACAGGCGCGGATACGTTGCGTTGGTGTCTTGATTGTCGGGACTCCAGCGTTCGTCCGCCACCCATGACAGCACATTACGTAGCATATTGTCACCGAAAGGATGGAAATTATTGAGGATGAAGGAGGTTCTTGAGACTCCTTGGAAGAAGAAGGAGAAATCCAGGTTTTTCCATTTGATGGAAGGGCCGAATCCATAGACTATTTCCGGTATAACCGGATATTTGGACCATACCCAGTCGTCTGTATCGGTCAGGTTGTCCTCATACCCGTACCAGTCTTTTGAAATGTTGATGTATTTAATGTCGCCCGGGCTGATAATCATTCCTAGTTGTTGAGGATGGTGTGCAATGTCTTGGGCATCTATAAAGAGTCCGTCGGATACGTAAATTCCATTCGTATTGGCACTGACTCCTATTTTGGACTGCCATGGATATTTGGGAGCTTCGTCATATTTGGTGATTTTATTGTGTGCGTATGTAAAGGTTCCCTTGAAACTGACAAACCATTCTTTGTTTATTTTTTTATTATAATTGGCTGCCAATTCAAAGCCCTGGTTACGCATGGCGGCAAGGTTACCATATACTTTCGTACTGGCTGTGCCATATAGGTAGGAATCGTCTGCTTTTGCTGGAAAATGTCGCGCCGGTTTTCGCGGAAGATATCAAAAGTCAAGTCTAATGAACGGAATAATTGCAAATCTACTCCGAAGTTTAGCTTTTCACCGACCTCCCACGTAATATTCTCATTGGCGTAACGCTGATAAACAGGACCGTTGTAGGTGACATTCTGGTTGATTCCTGTTGTGTAACCTATTCCGTTCAGGTCTATTTGTGACATATAGATAAATCGGCTGCCGTTTATCTGGTCATTACCCACCAGTCCCCATGAACCACGTAACTTCAATTTGGAGACAATGTTTTTCAAAGGCTTGAAGTAAGGCTCCTCGCTGATGTTATAGCCTAAGGCTACAGAGGGAAAGAAACCGAATCGGTGTCCTTTGGCGAAATTCTCCGAACCATTGTATCCCACATTTACTTCAGCCAGGTATTTTCCCGCATACGTGTAGGAGGCACGTGCGGCAAGGCCTTGCTTGCGCTGAGGCAGCGAACCGATAAAGTTGCCATTGCCCGGTACGTTATTGACCAGCTCATCCTGGTTATAGATTATCATAGCGTTTACATCGTGTTTATCAAAGGTACGGCTGTAGTTGAGCATACCTTCTATATAGAAGCGACGGTTGCCTGAGGTTGAATTGCTGGCGGACAGGTTGGTCTGGTATTCATCTCCGATCCGGCTTGTCATATAGTTGTAACCTCCGTTCCCATCTTCTTCATAGCCTGTCAACGAGAACTTGTTCCAATGTCCCGAGCGCATGTTATTGGAAGACGACCAGTTTTTAAATGAAGCCAGTGCCTTAAAACTTAATCCCTTTGTGATGAAATTTAACTTTTGGTTAAACTCCAGTGCAGCGATTACTGTGCTTTGGAAGCCTTTATTGTATCCGGTGGCGGCTTGAGCTACAGGGTTTGTCTGGTAATCGGCATTGATACGTTCCGTAGATCCCCATTTGACATAAGGAGTACTACCGTCATCCGGAAAATAAACCGGAAATTCTACCGGTGAAGTATCCATGGCATTGGTAAAAATGGCGCCTACTCCCTGATTGGGACTGGTCATGTCGCGCAACTGTACATTCAGCCGTAAAGATAATTTTGATGTTTTACTTAGCTCGGCGTTAATGTTGTTCTGAAAGTTGTAGCGCATGATGTTAATGTTGTTGCTGTAAGAGAAGAAGTCTCTCGAACGGTTTTTGAGCATTCCCGACTCGTGGTTGACAGAGATGCTGGAAAAATAGTTCACCCGTTTACCTCCGCCACGTATGTTGAAGTTAAACTTCTCGTTGAAGGCATGGTTGGTAAACAATTCATCATACCAGTTTACGTTCGGATAAATGTAAGGATTCAATCCGGCGCGTGTGCCGGCTATTTTTTCTTCGCTGTATAGTACGTCGCCACTGTTGTCGTTGTTTACCGCTTCATTGAAAAGCTCCATATAGGTGGCGCCGTTTACGAATCTGGGTGTACTGGTAGGCTGAGACATTTGCGCTTCCATGCGGAAGTTAATAATAGGTTTGTCTAGGTTCATGCCCGATTTGGTGGTTACAATCATTACACCGTTGGCTCCTCTGGTTCCATACATTGCCGTGGCGGTGGCGTCTTTCAGGATAGAGAAGTTGTCTATGATTTCAGGGTCTAAATTGTTTAAGTCACTGGAACTGACTTGTACTCCGTCTAGAATGATAAGTGGGTTGGTGACTCCGTTCATGGTGGAAACACCTCGAATCCAGAAGTTCGCTCCGTCGGCACCCGGCTGTCCGCTCCGTTGCACGGCGACAACTCCTGCCAAGCGTCCTGCAAATGCGGTGGACAGGTTGGTGGAAGGTATTTGCAGTTCCGATGGTTTGATGGATTCTACCGATCCTACCATGCTTGCCTTTTTCTGTCCGGTACCATAGGCGGTGATAACCACTTCGTCCAGTTGCTTGCTGTCCTCGTGCAACTCGATGGAGAACAGTTTGTGCGATCCTATTTTTATTTCCTGAGATATATAGCCTATAAAGGAGATGACAATGGCATCCGATGGGGAAGCCATTATTTTGAACTGCCCGTCTAAATCGGTAATTGTTCCGGTAGAAGTGCCTTTCAACTGTACAGAAGCCCCGATGATGCCCTCGCCTGTATCGGCATCGGCTACAACGCCCACTATTTCCGTCTTTCTTTCTTTTTGTTTGGATTGCTGGGGAGCTTGTTTTGCTGTGCCTTTCAAGATAATTTCATTGTTCTTGATAACGTAGGTAATGCCGCTGCCGGTAAATACCCCTTTCAGGATCTCATGGATGTCTCCTTCCAGATTGTAGTCTTTCTTTTCTGTTTCGGACAGCATACCTGATTTAAAGAAGAATGTGTACGTGCTGTTGGCTTCAATGATCTGAATCGCTTCTTGCATGGTTATACTTTCTCCTTTGAGAATAATTTTCCTGCTTTGTCCTGTGTTGTGAGCGTGTATTGTCGGTGGCAGGAAACAAAACAGCAAGACTGCATATTTTAATATGCAGCTAAAAGAATACATATTTTTCATGATTTTAAAAAGGTTAGAAATGAATATTATGAATAATTAATTTAGGTACTTGTCAGAACAAAATAATGGAATCTTTTTCAGTCTTCATTTGCAGATCCAGACTGATGCATATTTTTTCTATGATGTCTTTCAACGGCTCGTTTTTATGTATGGTCCCGTTAAAACGCAATTCTTTCAGGCCTTTTCCTTTGATGATGACCTGCGTGTCATGGGAGCGGTTGATAAACTCTACGAACTCCTGCAAAGGTTTGTTGGTGAAATGGTATTTGTCTGATCGCCAGTCATATTCGTTGGCATCTATATTGGTACATACCACTGATTTTGTATGCATGTTGTATATGATCCGTTCATTGGTGCTCATTGGTATTTCTTCCTGTCCTTTCTCTGCCTGAAATTTGATGGAACCTGTAAATAAGGTGATTTCCGATTCGGAATCTCCCGATTTGATATTGAATTCAGTTCCTGTCACTTCGACATGCGACTGGTGGAAAAAAACGCTGAACGGTGCCCCTTGCTTCTTTTTAACCTTAAAGAACGCTTCTCCTTTTTTTAAAAAGACTTTTCTGTTATCCGAAAAGGATTTGTGATAACAGATTTCGGATGCTTCATTAAGCCATACTTCCGAACTGTCGGGGAGCATGAATACGCGTTTTTCCTGGGTATATGTACTGATTTTGATGTATGATGATGACAGGTTATTGACCAACCAGCAGCTGACAATGAAAAGTACAATAGTAGCGGCAATGGAATATCCCATCCGGAAATATTTTTTGTTGTATGATACCGGCTGTTTGGCACTGTGGCATCTTGCCATCACTTTATGGAGTATGGTTTGTGAAGATACATTTTCTTCCCAATGTTTTTTGGGAGCTTTTTCCCATTGCCGGGCCTGGAAGCGGATCATGGGCTTCTCGTTGAGAAGCTGTTCTCTTTCAGAAGCGGTTAATTTGTCCGTCAGCATCCTTTTTATAGTATTAATGAGATTTGTTGCATTCATAAAATTCTCTTTTTTATCGGGTTATGCACTAAATACGCTTTATGTGCCTCTTACCCCTATACCATTAAAAAAAAAAGTGTTTTATTTTTGTTTCTCTTGAAATAATACATAGCTTTGACGCCATTAATACTTGTACAGATATGAGCGAGAGAGAAAAAGTAATAGCTGTAAAATATGGTGATCATCAGGCTTTTGTGGAATTATACAATGACTATTGGGGGCAGGTATATGACTTTAGCAGGTTGTATATCAGTAGGGTTGCCGATGCTGAGGAAATTGTTCAGGATGTGTTTGTGAAGTTATGGGAATCCAGACATCTACTGAAAGAAGATGAGAGTTTCAAAGGCTTTCTTTTTATTATTACCCGGAACATCGTTTTCAGTAGAAACAGAAAAAAGGTGAATGAGAATCTGTTTAAAACTTCCGTTCTTTCAGCTTTCGGAAATGAAAGTAATTATAATTCGAATAGTGTGGAGGAAGAGTATTGCGCATCTCAGCTGGCCGTTTTTATTGATAAGTTGATTGGTTCACTTCCCGAACAGCAAAAGAGGTGTTTTTTACTGAGCAGGGAAGAGAACTTAAGTTATAAAGAAATAGCCGAAAGGCTTGGCATCAGTCCAAAGACAGTGGAGATACACATGGGAAAGGCTTTGAAGTTCTTAAAAAACAGCATAGAACGGGGATGGGAGATTTTATTGTCGCTTCTCTCATTTTAGTGAGTGGAAGTGTAAGCTTCAGAACACCATGAATAAAACCTTTCGGTAATGAGGTACAAGATATGGCATGCTGATCAGACTCTCTTTATTGAAAACCGGATGTTCAAACAATCTGTTTAGTTTTCTGTTTATTACAACATAACAGAAACTAAACAGTGTATGCATTACAAAATATTTTTAGGTGTTCTTTTGTTCCCGGTTTCATTATCAGCTCAGAATGGGGAATTATCTTTGACATTGGAACAATCTGCCAGCCTGATGAATAAGGGTAACCGCACGTTGCAAATGGCGGATAAGGCTGTGGGTATAGCCCGTAGTGAGCGACAAAAGATGAATGCTTTCTGGTATCCGTCTTTGAACGCATCGGGTGCATACGTTCATTTATCCAACAAGATTGAGGTTAAGGAGCCTTTAAAGCAATTTACCGATCCGGCAAAAGACTTTGTGCATTCCATTGTGCCCGATGATCAATTTATTTCTTCCATTCTTGATAACATAGGTGCGCATACCCTTACTTTTCCTTTATTGGAACGTAACCTGACGACCATAGATGCTAATGTGACGTGGCCGCTTTTTACAGGAGGGAAACGAATCTTTGCGACCCGTATCGGTAACCGTATGGTGGATTTAGCTGAGGTAGGCAGGGAAGAGGCGGGAGCCATTTTGCAATCGGAACTGGTGGAGACTTATTATGCCTTGCGTCTGGCTCAAAGAGTGGTGGATGTGCGCGAGCAAACTTTTCTAGGCCTTCAGAAACATTATCGTAATGCTATGAAACTGGAGGAGAATGGTATGATAAACAAGGCCGAACGCCTCTTTGCCCAGGTCACCATGGATGAAGCCAAACGTGAGCTGGAATCTGCCCGGACAGATTTGAACGTAGCGCAAAATGCGTTGAAAGTCTTGTTGAATGTGGAAGATGCCACTTCCATCCATCCCAGTTCTCCTTTGTTTATGAATCATGACCTGCCCGATGAACTTTATTTCAAGAATCTGGTAGGTACCGGTAACTATGTGGTGAGCAAATTGCGGATACAGGAGGTGATGGCCGACAATCAGTTAAAAATCAGTAAAAGTGCGTATATACCTACCATTGCACTGTTTGGAAAACAGACACTTTATGCCGATAATCTTCCGAAAAACCTGATGCCCCGTACCTTGATAGGTGGGGTTTACTTGGAATATATTCGACGGACTGAACCGTGAAGCCAATATCCGCCAGGCACGTCTCACCAAACAGACTTTGCAACTGGGGCGTGAAAAGGCGCAGAATGACTTGGGAGTTCTAGTGGACAAGCTGTATAGCGAGATTCAGAAGGCAAAAGATGATGTGGCCACACTCAATACCACGATTGAGATGAGCCGTGAACTGGTGCGTATCCGTAAAAAGTCCTTTCAGGAAGGTATGGCTACCTCTACCGATGTGATTGATGCGGAAACCATGTTGTCCAAGGTGCAGATTGCTTTCTTGCTGGCTTATTATAAATATGATGTGGCACTGGCTCCCTGCTCTCTACCTGTGGAATGCCCGAAAGCTTCTGGCAGTATAGCCGTACCGGACAAACCGAGAACTTTATATTCGAAAAATAATAAAAAAAGAAAACAATATGGAAAAAGAGAAGAAACAGTTGGGAGTCGCTTTTATCGTTATTCTTGTGGCCATTGTTATGGTGTCTGCCATCGGGATTATAGCTATGAGCAATAAACCGGTTGTATTACAGGGGCAGATAGAAGCTACCGAAATACGGATTTCAGGAAAACTGCCCGGTCGAATTGATACCTTTCTGGTCCGGGAAGGACAGTTTGTAAAGATGGGCGACACCTTGGTAGTGATTAACAGTCCTGAGGCTTGGGCGAAGTTCCAGCAGGTGAATGCCTTGGAAGATATTGCGAAATATCAGAACAAGAAAATAGACGACGGTACACGTCGGCAGATCGTCCGTTCGGTGGAAGAATTGTGGAACAAGTCAAAGAGTGACTTGCAACTGGCCAAGGTGACGTACGACCGTATTCAGGCGCTCTACAAAGACAGCGTGGTCACCAGCCAGCGGAAAGATGAAGTGGAAGCCTTGTATAAAGCTGCTGTTGCCGCCGAACGGGCGGCGCATCAACAATATTTGTTAGTGAAGGACGGAGCGCAGAAAGAGGATAAAGAGAGTGCCCGCTCCCTGGTGGATGCGGCTCGGGGCACTGTGAATGAGGTCCAGGCCTTGTTGATGGACGCCCGCCTCACAGCTCCCGAAGACGGGCAGATATCAACCATCTATCCAAGCGCGGGGAACTGGTAGGAGCGGGGACTCCCATTATGAGTCTGGTAGTACTAGATGACTGCCATGTCGTGCTTAATGTCCGTGAGGACTATATGCCTTATTTCCGCATGAACGAGAATTTCATTGGAGATATTCCGGCTCTTGATGTAAAAAACAAGGCATTTAAGATCAATTACATCAGCCCGTTGGGGAGTTTTGCCACTTGGCGATCCACCAAGCAGACGGGGACGTACGATATGAAAACTTTTGAAATTCATGCGCTGCCTGTAGAGCCGATGGAGGGATTAAGACCGGGTATGTCCGTCTTGGTAAATCTGGATGAATTGAAATGATGAAAGGATAACGGTGTTATTCTGATTGCAGCGAATGGTAAATATAAATGAACTACTTGAATGAAACAATCTCCTTTTATAGCGGTATTGAAACGTGAACTGGACCGTATGGTTTCCCGGCGCATTTATTTTGCGTCGTGTATCGTCTTGCCCTTATTCTCGATCTTTTTTATGGCTACAATTTTTGGTAACGGACAGATGGAGAATCTGCCAGTGGGTGTTGTGGATGGTGATAATACGGCTACTTCTCGTGAGATCATTCGTATGACCGAGGCTGTTCCTACTTTTCGCATCACCCGGCATTATGCCGATGAAGCAGAAGCCCGGGCAGATGTGCAGCGGAAAAATATTTATGGATACCTCAGTATTCCATCTGGTTTTGAAGCAAAGGTGATGGATGGTAAGGAAACAGCTCTGACTTATTATTACCATTATGCATTGATGAGTGTGGGAAGTGAGATTCACGGAGCATTTCAAAGTTTGTTGAAAAATATCTCGGTAGTTCCCATTGTCACTCATGCTGTAGCATTGGGTATAAATCAGGAAGAGATAGAATCTTTTCTGTTACCGGTCGCCACACAGAATCATCCGTTATTTAATCCTGATATGGACTATTCGGTTTATCTTACGCAGCCATTCTTTTTCGTTTTTCTGCAAGTTATCTTATTGTTGGTCACCACATATTCCATTGGCAGTGAAGGGAAATTTCATACTTCAGCCAACTGGCTGGCGGTGGCAGATGGGAATATCTGGGTGGCGGTCACTGCCAAGTTGCTTCCATATAGTTTTATCTTCATCGCTATGAGCATTCTGGCAAACTATGTCTTTTTTGGTGTTATGCACATACCGATGGATTGTGGCTTTTGGGCGTTGAATCTTACTTCGATACTGTTGGTCATTGCTACGCAGGCGCTGGCTGTTTTTCTGTTCTCTCTTTTTCCTGCGTTGAGTATTATTATCAGTATTGTTTCTATGGTAGGGTCGTTGGGCGCTACCTTGGCGGGGTTACTTTTCCGGTTCCTCACATGTTTGCACCGGTGCATTATGCCTCTTATCTTTTCCCTGTCCGTCACTTTGTCGAGATTGGGCAGAATCTCCTTTATGGCAACTATGGTTATGCGTATATGTGGGGCAACGTAGCCTGTCTGTTGTTGTTCCTTATTCCTCCCTTATTGTTGTTGCCTCATTTGAAACGATCTTTAATCAGTAGGAAATATGACGATATTGAATAATATACTAGCTGTATCTTGGCGCGAGTTCCGTGTGATATGTACCCGCTATTCCATTTTATTGGTACTCAGCGGTGGCATCTTTGTGTATGGATTACTTTATAACTATATGTATGCCCCCAATGTGGTGCGCAATGCTCCGGTGGCGGTCGTGGATATGAGCCGCACTCCGTTGAGCCGCAGTTACATCCGTTTGCTGGATGCCACTCCGCAGGCACAAGTTTTGACAAACAATGCTGATTTGCCTGCTGCCAAGGAATTGATGAAATGTGATGAAGTAGTAGGTATTGTTTACATTCCATCGGATTTTGATGCTCGTGTGGGGCGTGGGGAAGAAGCGATCTATATCATGTATAGCACTACTACAGCTTTTCTATATTTTGCTTCCATGCAGGAGGCGTCTGCTGGAGCCATGCTTGCTGTGAATGATGATGTCCGTCCCGGGCAAGTGGTTTTTCTGCCCCGGAATGATATACAGCCGGTAGTTCAGACAAGGCCCATTGATGTGGTGGGGATTGCTCTGTATAATTACACCGATGGTTATGGCACTTATTTGATACCTGCCGTATTGATGGTTGTTATTTTTCAGACGTTGATATTTGTTATCAGCATGCTGAGTGGAAAGGAACGTGAAACGGGAGATATACTGAGGTTTGCAGGTCCAGAAGGGAGCGATCTTTCTTTTTCACGTATGGCGTCCGTGGTAATCGGAAAATCATTTACTTATTTAGTTTTTTATGCCTTGTTTTCCATCTTTTTACTAGGGCTTCTTCCTCTAGTTTTCCAATTGCCTCATTTGGCGCATCCGTGGAAAATAGTGTCACTTATGATACCTTATATTCTTGCTACCAGCTTTTTGGGACTGGCCTGTTCGTTATTCTTTAGTGATAGTGATGCTCCATTGTTGTTGGTGGCTTTTTTCTCTGTAGGATTGATTTTCTTGTCCGGAGTATCTTATCCGCTGGAGTTAATGCCTTGGTATTGGCAATGGGTTCATTATATAATTCCTGCAGCTCCCGGAACTTTGGCTTTTGTTAAGATAACCTCTATGGGAGCAGGGATGTCTGAAATCAGTCAGCAATATGTTATCTTATGGATACAATGTGCGATATACTTTGTTTTGGCTTGCCGGGTTTATCGTTATAATATAAAAAAAGCAAAGTATAAAGATAGGACTCTTTTGGGTTGATGAAGGCCGGGTAGTTGTATTGTCCAATGGCTTCTTCGGAAATACACTGAAAATCCTGGAAAAAGAATTGGATTAGTTCCTTGTAACAACGGATAACAGCGTAAACAATATTTTCATAGCCAATCAATGGATAAAACAAAAGGGAGTACGAATCCATTTTGTATGAATCGTATTCTATAGTGGCGGCATCCTGATTTAGTTTCACAGTTCGTGTTTCGGCAGCAATGTCCTCCTGTACAGTCAGTACAACCTTTTCCTTTCGCATTTTCTCAGTCTCATTTTCTCTGGCGGTAATTTTCAACTGCAAGCTTCGTCTGTCTGTGATGATTTTTTTATGCGGTAAAGAGGGCTGCTGCCACCACTTTTCTTCATTTTTTTTCGGATGCCCGGTGCTTTCCGGCTGTTTTTTTTCGGTGCTGGTGTCCGGTGCTGCTGATGTGTACGGTCCGCCTTGTTCACCTTGAAGGAGTCAACTGATATCATAACTAAGTATTAACTCCGTCAACCATCCTTACAAGTAAGATGAAGTAGTAGTCAGCCTGAAGCGTTAAGCTACAATGAATGAGCATACGGACAAGGAGTTTCAACCGGTTCCGTCCGGCTGAAACTTTAGTTCCATCCGGCTGAAACTTCAGTTCCATCCGGCTGAAACTTCAGTTCCGTCAGTAGTGAAACTACCGTTCCGCCGGATTGCAACTGTGGCTTTGACTGTATGCAACCGTGGTTCTGGCTGTCCGCAACCGGATTCCCGTCAGGTTGCGGTCAATGTCTTGTCCTTCATCAGGCTCCGTTCTGCCGGTCCGGTTTCCGGTTTCTGTCTGTCCGTACCCGTCTTCTTTTCCCTGCGTTTGGTCCTCCTCCGCCTCCTGTCTTTTCCCCCTCTTCCGGACGTTTTGGGATAAAAATGGATAAAAGTGGTGGCAGCATCCCTTTTTTCTGTATAAAAAAGGTGCTGCCACCACCCCTTGAGACGCCCTGTCCATCGTGGTTTCAGAGGGTTGGGTGGTAGCAGTGGCAGCAGTTTTGCAAAACTCTGTTGTAGGTGTTTTATGTGAATCGTCCGGGTGTGTACGGAATTCTCCGGATATGTATGTGAAATGCCCTTTCCTTTCCGGCCCGGACATCCTTGTCCTTTCGGAAAAGGATGAGGCCGTTCTCCAAAAAGATGATGGCCTTTTTTTAAAA
>NZ_BAKM01000035.1 GCF_000614185.1 Phocaeicola sartorii JCM 17136 = DSM 21941
GGTAATAACAAAGCCCCTGCTTGTGAAAGTCGGGGCTTTGTGCATAAAAAAAGAGGTGTGCATTTTGACACACCTCCTTTTTATGTAGGAAATGATAAATCTTACAGATTAACTCTTTTTTCCTGAATTCTAGCTTTCTTGCCGGTAAGAGCACGTAAGTAGTACAATTTAGCACGACGAACTTTACCAACTTTATTAACAGTGATACTGTCGATAGCCGGAGATTCGATAGGGAAAATACGTTCAACACCTACAGTTCCAGACATCTTACGAACGGTGAAACGTTTTTTGTCACCATGTCCAGCGATTTTGATAACAACACCACGGTACAACTGTACACGTTCCTTGCTACCTTCAACGATACGGTATGCTACTGTAATAGTATCACCAGCTTTGAATGAAGGATGCTGTTTGCCAGTAGCAAATGCTTCTTCAGCAATTTTAATTAAATCCATTTTCTTTGATTTTAAATTGTTTATCGTTACCAACGCAACATATCAAGTAACTCTTCTTTGACAGCGATTGCGCGAAAGCGGTGCAAAATTACTAGATTTTTGTCATACAGCCAAATATAAATTCAATTATTTTTCATCTCATATCGTTGGCTGCAACCTCTTTTTTAACTACATTTGGGCAATAAACAACGAATAAACATGAGACCAAACCGAATTATGTGTATGATTTCGGCAGGAATAGCAGCCGGAGTTTTTATGTTTTCAAGCTGTCAATCAGGGTATTCACTGGCTTCGGTTGAAGGAGGCAGGATAGAAGTGACAGCAGCATGGGATGCTAGTCCGGACTCGGCAGCAGTCGCTGTTCTGGCTCCTTATCAAAAAACGGTAGATAGTATAATGTCCCCGGTGATAGGCCGGAGTGCCCGTTTTATGGATCGTTTTCGTCCCGAAAGTGAATTGTCTAATTTGGTGGCGGATATTCTGCGTCGCTCTGCTTCCGCATATATAGGACGTATCGCCGATGTGGGAGTGACGAATATGGGCGGACTGCGTACGGCTTTGCCCGAGGGAAATATTACTTACGGTAATATTTATGAAATAACTCCCTTTGAAAATACCTTGTGCATTGTTACCATGAATGGTATCTTGCTGCGTGAGCTTTTTGAAAACATAGCTGCCGTGCACGGGGAAGGATTAAGCGGAGCCCGTTTGGAAATCTCTAGAGACGGAAAACTGCTGAACGCTACGGTAGGCGGGAAAGAGATAGAGGAAACCCGGGAGTATAAAGTGGCTACATTGGATTATCTGGCTGAGGGAAATGACCACATGACTGTTTTTACTAAAGTGGCCGATGCGGATAAATTGTTGCCTGAAAAGGCCACAGTACGTCAGTTGTTTCTGAACTATGTGAGTGAACAAACGAAAGCCGATAAGAAAATAGACTCAAAAATAGAGGGAAGAATTACTGTTAAAGAATAAAACAGCCTTATCATGAAACGAATATATGTATTGTTTACTGCTTTGTGCGTATGTAGTGTACTGGCAGCCCAAGATGTCAAAGAACTCTTGATACTTCATACCAATGATACCCATAGCCGTGTGGAACCTATTCCTGTCACAGATCCGAATCCGGAGTTTGCAGGAAAAGCCGGCTTTGTACGCCGTGTAACCTTAATAAAAGAAATGCGGAAAGAGAATAAAGATTTGTTGCTGTTTGATTGTGGCGACTTTTCACAAGGTTCTCCTTATTATAATATGTTTGGCGGTGAGGTTGAAGTGAAGCTGATGAATGAAATGGGGTATGATGCCGGTACTATTGGTAATCATGAATTTGATTTTGGTCTGGATAATATGGCGCGTCTTTTCAAAATGGCCGTTTTCCCTATTGTTTGTGCTAATTATGGTGTACAAGGAACTGTTTTGGAGGGGCTTGTCAAACCGTATGTTGTTTTGGAACGTAAGGGGGTAAAGATCGGTGTGTTCGGACTGAGTCCTGCGTTAGAGGGGTTAGTGCAGGCGAAAAACTGTGAAGGGGTGATTTTTGAAAATCCGATAGAAGCTGCCCGGCGTGTGGCGGATGTATTGAAGAATCAGGAAAAATGTGATCTGGTGGTTTGTTTGTCTCATTTGGGATGGCAGGGAAAAAACTATTCTGACGAGACGTTGATTTCCAATACTCGTAACATTGATATTGTCTTGGGGGGGCATTCGCATTCTTATTTTGATAAGACTCTGTTTTATAAGAATTTAGATGGCAAAGAGATCCCGCTACAACAAATGGGGAAAAATGCTGTTTATGTGGGGAAAATGAAAGTAAAGATGGAAAAGAATTGATACTTGCCCTTGCATGGAGGAAGAACTATAATTGAAGAAACTAGATGAGGAAAAATGTATTGTTATTTATAGGCTTATGTATTGTCGGATGTGTGATGACGTATGCACAGCAGGTACCTGGTGTGTTGCAAAAGGGGGGGGGGCGGATATTCAGGACTGCAAGGCATGGGTGGATGAACGGCTTTCTGGAATGACTTTGAAGGAAAAGATAGGGCAACTGTTCATACATACGGTGGCTCCTCTTCAGACCCAGCGGAATAAAAATAATATATATGCAGCTATAAAGGAATATAAAGTAGGAGGATTGCTTTTTTCAGGCGGTCAGTTGTCCAACCAGGTTTTATTGACTAATTATGCGCAGAGTCTGGCGGAAGTGCCTTTGTTCATTACTTTCGATGGCGAATGGGGACTAGCTATGCGTTTGAAGGGAACTCCTCGTTTTCCAAGAAACAGAGTTTTGGGATGCATACAGGATAATGAATTGCTTTATGAATATGGTAAGGAAGTAGCCCGCCAATGTAAGGAAATAGGTGTGCAGATCAATTTTGCTCCGGTAGCTGATGTGGATGTAAATCCTCGGAATCCTGTTATTAACACCCGTTCTTTTGGTGGTGATCCCCGGAATGTGGCTCGGAAGGTGGTGGCTTATGCCCGTGGTTTGGAAGATGGAGGGGTATTGTCTGTCTGTAAACATTTTCCGGGACATGGAGATACGGAAGTGGATTCCCATAAGGCATTGCCGGTTTTGAATTTTGATCGTGCCCGTTTGGATAGTGTTGAACTTTTTCCGTTTAAAGAAGTTGTTAAAGCAGGGTTGGGAGGTATGATGGTTGGGCATTTGGAGGTGCCTGAACTGGGTAAGAATCCGGCTTCGATTTCTTCACATATTATTTATCATTTGCTCTGTCGGGAATTGGGCTTTCAAGGCTTGGTCTTTACAGATGCTTTGGAGATGAAAGGTATTTCGCAGCATGAGAATATATGCGCTCAAGCCTTGATAGCAGGCAATGACTTATTATTGGCTCCCCGTAATTTGAAGAGAGAGCTGGATGGTGTTTTAAATGCCGTAAAAAGTGGAAAGCTATCTGAAGAAGTGATTACGGAGAAATGTCGTAAGGTATTGACTTATAAATATGTTTTAGGGTTGAAAAATAAACCTCACGTCCAACTTTCCGGTCTGGAGAAGCGATTGAACCGTCCGGAAACGAAGGAGCTGATTCTTCGTTTGCAGAAAGCGGCTATAACGGTTCCTGCTAATGCAGGTGGAATCTTGCCCTTGGACTCAAAATTGAAGGGTACGGTGGTGCTGAATATAGGAAAAACGTCCGGTGCGGGGCTTGCTTTTTATAATCGTTTGCAGAAAACACTTCCTCTCACACGTGTCGTTGCTCGTCCGGATTCGATGGAAGCTGTCAGAAGGCAATTGTCCGGTAGTCAGCGTGTGATTGTGGTGATTACTTCGGATGATTACAAAAAATACAGAACAATGCTTGATTCGCTTCCGGATGATCTGCCTGTTGTCTATGTATATCTGATGCCGTTAAAGTCCATGTCGGACCTGAAGGGCTATTGGAAGAAAGCGGCGGCTGTAGTATTGGGACATACTGATGAATCCGTCATTCAGGAGTATGTGGCTGATGTTTTGGTGGGAAAGGCGGTGGCGGACGGACGCTTGTCAGTGGCTGTAGCCGATTTGTTTAAACCGGGTGACGGAGTGACCATGGCTCCTGAGGTGCCTCGTATTTATAGACCCGAGGATTATGGTATGGACTCCAAAATGCTGGAGAAGATAGACGGGATAGCTATGGAAGGAATCAAGGCGAAGGCTTATCCCGGTTGTCAGATTCTGATCTTAAAAGATGGCCAACCAGTCTATGATAAGTCGTTCGGTACTTTCACTTATGAAAGTGCCCGAAAGGTGGGGAAGGATGATTTATATGATCTGGCTTCGTTGACTAAGACAACGGCAACGCTGCTGGCCGTCATGAAACTTTATGATGAAGGTAAATTTGGTTTGACCGACCGCATATCCCAATACATTCCAGCTTTAAAAGGTACGGATAAGGAACGTGTCACTATAGAAGAGCTGTTGTTGCATCAGTCGGGCATTCCCGCTTTTTGGCCTTTTTATAGGGAGGCTATAGATAAAGACAGTTATAAAGGAGCTTTGTACAGAGCGAGACCGGATGCCAGTCATCATACGCAAATAGACACACGGCTGTATGTTATTGATAGGTTCGATTATAAGAAGGAACTGATGGCGGAATCTTTCTCAGCCGATTATCCTTTACAGGTAGCTGACAGTATGTTCCTTCATCGTTCTTTTCGTGATACCATTATAGCACAAATAGGACGTATTCCATTAAAAGACAGGAGATACCGTTATAGTTGCCTGAACTTTATGTTATTGAAGGAAATGGTGGAGAATATCAGTAAAATGCCTATGAATCTTTTTTTGGATAAAGAGTTCTATAAACCGATGAAGATGAACCGTACCGCTTATTTGCCGCTTCGGCAGTTTAAAAAGGAGGAGATTGTTCCTACGGTAAAAGTAGATTATTTGCGTAAAGGAAGGATGCTGCAAGGCTATGTGCATGATGAGGCGGCTGCCTTTATGGGCGGTGTTTCGGGAAATGCCGGCTTGTTCTCTACCGCCTGGGATGTGGCAAAAGTTTATCAGTTATTGATTGATGGCGGAGTTTATAATGGTAAGCGTTATCTGAGCAGGGAGACTTGTGATCTGTTTCTGACTCATACTTCGAATATCAGCAGGAGGGGATTGGGATTCGACAAGCCGGATGTGAAAAATAGTGCGAAAAGTCCGTGTGCGGAGGAAGCCCCTGAAGAAGTGGTAGGACATACAGGTTTTACCGGAACTTGTGCCTGGGCGGATCCGAAAAATCATCTGGTTTTTGTTTTTCTGAGTAATCGGATTTATCCGCGTCCTTTTGACCATAAACAGTTGATGCGGCTAAACATCCGTCCTCGTATGCAACAGGTTATGTATCAGGCGTTGATGAAATGATCATATTTAGATTAAATACAAATTAGTGCATTTTTGTAATCTCTATGTGACAACTAATAGAGAAAAGCTGTATATTTGCTCTATCAATTAGTACTAATAATTTAATAATTAAAGAAAATGGCTTACGTAATTAGTGACGATTGTATCGCTTGCGGTACTTGTATCGATGAATGCCCGGTAGAAGCAATTTCTGAAGGCGATAAGTATTCTATCAATCCGGATCTGTGTACAGAATGCGGAACTTGTGCTGATGCTTGTCCTTCTGAAGCTATTCACCTTGGCTAAGAAGCAATACAATTTTGTTCTTTAAAGTAAAAAAACGATCGTTTCTATATCAATGGAAACGGTCGTTTTTTGTTTTTCTTAAAGTTTGTATGTCTGCTTTTTACATAAAGGGCCTTGGAATCAGATTCATCATTAAAAGATCTTATCTGCATCCCTAAACTTTTTCTGACATTAGGTTAAGTTTTTTTTTCTTGTTTGTTTTATCTCCGCAAGCTTATGGAGATAACTCCAAAGGCTATGGAGATAGCATACATCCGTGTAAAAAGATTTGATTTAAAGAAAGAAAAGGCTTATGCTATAGGGTGGGGTATGATAAGAGACAGGCATTATAGAAGAATCCGGATGCCTGTCTCTAGTTGGATAAGGATATCTTATTTTAATAGGGCTAATGCTTCGTTGATACGGCACATGGCTTTTACAATATTTTCATCAGAAGTAGCATAACTCATGCGGATGCATTCGGGAGAACCGAATGAAGTGCCTCCTACACATGCCACATGACCTACTTCAAGCAGATACATTGCTAAATCGTCAGCATTATTGATTTTGCGGTCACCGGCAGATTTACCAAAGAAAGAATCACATTTAGGGAACAAGTAGAATGCTCCTTGAGGTATGTTTACTTCAAATCCCGGAATCCCCTTTGCCAGTTTTACAATCAGGTCACGACGGCGCTGGAATGCTTGGCGCATTTCCTCTACGGGAGCCTGAGTGCCTGTATAGGCAGCTTCGGCAGCTTTCTGGGAAACAGAACATGGACCTGAGGTATATTGTCCTTGCAACTTGTTTACAGCTTTTACAATCCATTCCGGACCGGCAATGAACCCGATTCTCCATCCTGTCATAGCGTATGCTTTTGAGACACCGTTTACAATGATTACATTGTCGTGGATCTCGGGGAATTGGGCGATGCTTTCATGTTTGCCGTTGTATGTGATATGTTCGTAAATTTCATCGGCTATAACATATACTTGCGGGTGTTTTGCCAGGACAGCAGCCAGACCAGCCAGTTCTTCCTTGGTATAAACAGAACCGGTGGGATTTGACGGAGAGCAAAGAATCAATGCTTTGGTCTTGGGAGTAATCGCTGCCTCCAGTTGTGCGGGGGTGATTTTGAAATCCTGATCAATACCGGCCGTAACAATAACAGGGGTTCCGTCAGCTAATTTCACCATCTCAGGATAACTTACCCAATAGGGGGCGGGGACTATAACTTCATCACCATCATTAACTAGAGCCATAATCGTATTACAAACAGACTGCTTGGCACCGTTTGCGCAGGAGATTTGTGCAACTGTATAGTCCAATCCGTTTTCATTCTTCAGTTTGGCTACGATAGCGTTGCGAAGTGCAGGATATCCCGGAACCGGAGAATATCTGGAAAAGTTATCATCTACAGCTTTTTTTGCTGCTTCTTTGATGTGGTCCGGGGTATTGAAGTCCGGTTCACCCACACTTAAATTAATGACATCAACTCCTTGTGCTTTTAACTCATTGCTCTTTTGAGACATGGCCAATGTTGCTGAAGGAGACAAACGGTTCAGACGATCTGATAATTGGTTCATTGCTATTGTTTTTAATGTGTTTAAGTTTATTTGCTGCAAAATAAAGGATAATATCTCAATTATGAAAGTAACTCAGGTGGAATCGTATAAAAAATGATATGATTTTGCCTGAGTTGTTGTGTTTTTTATTTGCTGAAGTGCAATGTATGTCCCATTCTGTCTTTTTTGGTTTTTAAATAACGTTCGTTATATTTGTTGGGCGTAATTTCAATGGGAACATTTTCAACGATGGATAAGCCGTATGATTCCAGTCCCACGCGTTTTACAGGGTTGTTTGTCAGCAGACGCATTTGGGTGACGCCTATACTGCGTAGTATCTGTGCTCCGACTCCATAATCGCGTTCATCTGCCTGATGTCCTAAAAGGATATTGGCTTCTACAGTATCTACGCCATTTTCTTGTAATTTATAAGCTTTCATCTTTTCCATCAGCCCTATGCCTCTTCCTTCCTGATTTAAATAAACAACGGCGCCTTTTCCTTCTTTCTCAATCATTTGCAACGCTTTGTGCAGTTGTTCTCCACAGTCACAACGCATGGATCCGAAAATATCACCAGTGGCACAAGAAGAATGCACGCGTACCAGAACGGGCTCTCCTTCTTTTATTTCACCTTTTATAATAGCGATGTGTTCTAAACCATTGCTTTTCTGGCGGAAAGGTATCAGACGGAAGTGACCGTATTCAGTCGGCATGTCCACTTCCACTCCTTTTTCTACTAATGACTCTTTTTTCAGGCGATAGGCAATCAAGTCACGGATGGAAATAAGTTTCAGACCCCATTCGTCGGCCATTTTCCTTAGTTCGGGCAGACGTGCCATAGTTCCGTCCTCACTCATTATTTCCATCAGTGCGGCAGCAGGGTATAGTCCTGCCAGACGCGCCATGTCGATGCTGGCTTCTGTATGACCTGCACGTCTCAGTACGCCTTTGTCTTGTGCATATAGTGGGTTGACATGTCCCGGACGTCCGAATGTCTCGGGAGTCGATGCGGGGTCGGCAAGGGCGCGGATGGTGGCGGCCCGGTCGTGGATGGAGACTCCGGTGCTGCAACCTTCCAGTTTGTCTACCGTTACTGTGAAGGGGGTTCCCAATACCGATGTGTTTGTATCTACCTGATGGGGTAATTCCAATTCCTTGCAACGGGAAATGGTGATAGGTGCACAAAGTACGCCACGCGCATGTTTCAGCATGAAATTGACTTGTTCGGGAGTAATTTTTTCTGCAGCAACAATTAAATCGCCTTCGTTCTCACGATCTTCGTCATCCACTACAATAACAAACTTACCTTCACGGAAGTCAGCTATTGCTTCTTCGATGGTATTTAGTTTTAATTCTTCCATAGTCAAATTATAAATGATTTATTGTTTATTCTTTCTTGAATTTCCCGGTTGGTATGGATGATGTTTTTTAAATCTTTGTCCAGCCGGATGCTGAACCGCCAGATGCGGAAATAGAAGAACAGGCCTACCGGTACAATGATTCCTGCCAGTAAATTCAGCCATTGGTTGTTGAACGGACTTTTATGGGCTTTGGTGGACAAAATGGGATATTTATTCAAGTATTCCAATAATACTCCATCCTTGCTGTTGGATAATTCTTCTATGAGCCGTTCCATTTTGGCGCTGATACCGGCTATGACATCATCGTGTCTCTTGTTGGTGAAGATACGGATATAGTTAGGTGCGTTTGTCAGCCGATGCCGTGCAGCATATTCATTGCAGGCATTGCACAGCTCGTCCAGTTCTATTGGTATGCGCGTGTAATCCGGATCTTCTATAATCACCTCCTTCTTGAATACATGGCGTGAGGGGCGCAGGCCCAGCAGCATACGGAAGAAGTTGATATATATTTCAGCGTTGAACACCACCGAGTCATTGTTTGATTTATAAGTAAAGAAAGCTCCGATGGGGGCAAGCACAAGGGAACTCATCCATACACCCAATATCATATTCATTTCGCCACTTTTAGCTACACGGGTTGCTCCAGAGTCAATGATATAATAGATTACGAAAATCAGGACCGATACCACTACGGGCATTCCTAAACCTCCTTTGCGGATGATGCTCCCAAAGCGCGCCGATGAAGAAGAAAATCAAACAGCTTAGGGAGAGGGTGATTTTTTGTGCCAGTCGGCTTCGTGTTTTCGGATATTGTTGTCCGCATCTGTGGTTTGATAGCTTTTCATGTTCCATTCGCTA
The DNA here is from genome assembly GCF_000614185.1 of Phocaeicola sartorii JCM 17136 = DSM 21941. Taxonomy (GTDB): domain Bacteria; phylum Bacteroidota; class Bacteroidia; order Bacteroidales; family Bacteroidaceae; genus Phocaeicola; species Phocaeicola sartorii. The sequence goes on from NZ_BAKM01000035.1 coordinate 9,362, forward strand.
GCCAGTGATTCGGTACGATCCGCCGCACTACCCAGTGTCTTGTCTTTTTCTGCCAACGTATAGGAGTTGAACAGGCTGTCCACATTGATTTTGTTGTTTGTCTCAACTATTTTTACAGAGTCTGCTTTCGACAATACGATATTGCGATAAGTTGAGGCTTTTATTTCATTGTACATGCTTCTTCCCAGACTGTCGGCACGATGGCTCAGCGAGTCAATGGACTGGCTGATTTCAATCATGTTCTTACTGTCCGAACGGTCACTTAAAAAACTGCCGTCTACCATATTGAATCCGCCGTCAAATTCAATAATGGTATGTTTCTCTCTGAAAGTTTCACGTCGATAGGGGACATTATTGGACGAAATGGTCTGCGATTTCAGATTTTCGAACTGTTCTCCGTTATACAGATGCAGATACAGATGTTGTTTGTCTGCTGTCATCTCCATTTTTCCTTCGGAAGCCCATATGATGTGGGCGTTTTCAAATCCGTCTGAGAAGTTGTAGATCAGCACATCTTTCAGCATTCCCGTTTCACGGTCTTTCTGTTTTACATATATATTATATCCCTCGATTTCGTCGTAAAATACCCCTTCCGGAATGTCCAGTTCAGGTGAAGTCTGTTTCATGGACACTAGTAAAGTCAGCAGTTTGATCTGCGCTTTGGGGGCTATGACGTTTTGAAAATAAAAAGAGGTGCAACACAGGAAGGTGCAGAAAATAATCAGTGGGCGTATGATCCTTAATAAAGGAATGCCCGCTGCTTTCATAGACAGCAATTCATATCTTTCGCCAAAGTTGCCGAATGTCATCAAGGCGGCTAATAAGATTGCCAAAGGCAGGGATAAAGGAATCAGGGTCAGAGCAGAATAAAAGAAAAATTGTGCCAAAACACTCATCTCCAATCCTTTTCCGACCAACTCATCTACATACCTCCATAGAAACTGCATCATGAAGATGAAGAGACAGATAAAAAAAGTACCTATAAAGAGCATCAAAAAGCTCTTCAAGATAAATATATCTAATTTTTTTACGCGTAGCATTATTTCATTTTGTGCAACTATCAAGGCACAAAATTAGCATAAAAAACGGAGAGCAAAGACAACTTTTGCATATTTTTATAGAATTACAGTCCACTTACCCTTTTTAGCTTTTCTATTTCGGAGTCCCAAAGCTCTTTCGTATCTTCTATTTCATCGGGTTCTGCCCAATCAATCACCTCCAGCATATAGTCGGAAGTCAGTTCATTATAGACCATTTTCAATTCAAAATAGGCTTTAGGGTCTTCATCATCCAGCCATCGGAAACGTATAAAACTGTTAACCCGGAAGTTTACCACTTCAACTTGCCTTGTTTCTGTTTTCCCCCAATGAAAGGTGAATACTTTGTCTTTGAATGTCACCTTGTCCGCAAACCATGTCTCCAGGCCGGATGGGGTACTAATAATAGACCACACGATATTGCCGGAGCCGGCTTTCAACATGTACTCCAAACGAATTTTTTCTTTTCCCATAGGTTAGCTTTTTAAAGTTTCGGTGGCAAATTAAGCCAAATTTTCTTATTTACCATAATAAATACTATGTTTTTTGAAATATTTATCGTCCCCATACTAAGCTGTTTTTCTATTAAAACATAAATTTAGCAAGAAAAAGTTCTCTGGAATGTTGCAAGATTCAAAATAACTCCCTATCTTTGCACCCGCAATTGAGAAATGATGGCGGGATAGCTCAGCTGGTTAGAGCGCATGATTCATAATCATGAGGTCCCCAGTTCAATCCTGGGTCCCGCTACAATGAACAATTTTAGACTGTTGAGAGGCTTCCACTCTTGGCGGTCTTTTTAAAAAAAGATGGCGGGATAGCTCAGCTGGTTAGAGCGCATGATTCATAATCATGAGGTCCCCGGTTCAATCCCGGTCCCGCTACACAGAAACAAGGTATTTATGAGTTCCTATCATGAATACCTTGTTTCTGTTTTATCTATATGGACTTATTTTTCTTCGCATAAAGAATCATAATTGAATAATTTTTATGTAAATTTGCTACTTATATCAATCAAAGTTGTAACTTTAGCTGAATTATGAGAAACGCATTCTATAGGGAAGGGAATTTGTGGCTGTATAGATTCTGCCTTTGGGTGGCGGTTTTATTATGGCTGCCTGTATCCTTGTCGGCTGTTGACTTTCCGGATTTAACTTTTCGTACTATTACTATTTCGGACGGTTTGTCTAACAATATTGTTAATACCATTTATAAAGATAAAAGAGGGTTTACTTGGTTGGGCACCCAGACCGGACTGGATCGTTTTGACGGTATCAATGTGAAAAGTTTTTTTCAGTTTTCAGGACGTACCATTTTTCCATAGCCGAAACGGATTCTGTTTATTTGTGGGTGGGTACGGATAAAGGGTTATGGAGGCTTGACAGGAAAACAGACCAAGTGAAACCGGTCGCTTTGGATACAAAGTCATTGGAGGTTAGAGCGGTTTTTGTCAGTCGGACAGGGCGATTATTGGTTGGAACCACTCACGGACTTTTTATCTATCAGGAGAATGATTTCAGCAAGGTGCTTTTCGGATCAAATGCTTTGTCTTCTACCAATTTTCTCACCGGCATTGTGGAAGGGCATAAAGATACTTTTTGGTTGACTTCACAAGGTGGTTTGATAGAATATAATATTGCAACTGGCCAATCGGAAGTATATACTTATCAGGATGATGAGAAGGTTGTCGGTTATTTTTCTTGTCTGGCTCTTTTGAAAGAAAAGTTATATTTAGGAACCGCCGGTAATGGAATGCTGGTTTTTGATATCGGTAAGAAGACTTTTTCTATTTGTCCAGAAGTGGAAAATGGATATATAAAAAGTATCGTTGCTGCTAATGATGAGGTATGGGTGGGGACAAACGGAAGTGGCATTAGAATAATCAGTGCATCTACAGGAAAAGAATTGTCGGCTATAGAGCATACCTCGAATGCGGATGCTATTTGCTCTAATGCTGTTTATTCTTTGTTGAAAGAGGATGATATGCTTTTTGTAGGTACTTACATGGGCGGATTAAGTTATACTCCGGTTCATGGAAGTTTCTTTTCTGTCTATTCTTGTCCGGAGCTTTTTAATTCTTATAATCTGAATGTACGTGCTTTTTGGGTGGATGCAGATGGAAAAAAAGTAATAGGTACGCGTGACGGACTGTATTATATCTCTGAAACGGAAAGAAAGATAAGGCATTATACACACCGGAATTCCATTTTGCGCTCGGATATAATTTTGTCAGTAAAACCTTTCAATCGGGATTTTTTAATTGGAACTTATGGAGGGGGCTTGTACTTGCTTCACAGGAATACGGGGGAACTTTCCTTTTTTCAATCGGATCCATGTTTTATGCAAGGGTCATTTAATGGATATGAAAGGGATGGAAACAATAAGTTATGGATCGGCAGTTCTAAGGGCGTGTATGTATATGACCATTCGACAGGGGAATATGGGGTTTATAACAGTCGTAATTCTTCTTTGTCAGTTAATTCGGTTTTTCATTAAAGGCAGATTCGAAGGGCAGGATGTGGCTGGGTACGGGAGGAGCCGTTTTTATGTATGATAGGGCTGCTGGAGTATTTAAATCGGATGTTTTTCCAGAACATGTTTTGCCATATACTAAAAGTGTACGGTTCATTTATGAGGATAAAAAGAAGAATTTGTGGTTTTGTGATGATAAAGAAGGGGTGATTAAGGTGGATGAGTCTTTTACGACATTTGAACACATCACGATTAATGATTTTTTGCCGAATAATTCTGTGATGAGCATAGTGGAAGATCCTAAGAACGGCGGGTTATGGTTTGCTACTCAGAGGGGGTTGCTATATATAAAGGAAGAGGGAAATTATCATAAGATTTTTTCCTTATACGATGGCATTCCCGGATATATTTTTAATTCTCCGGTACAGATAACGGATGATAATATGGTTTGGTGGGGAAATGAACGCGGATTGGTTTGTTATGATGCAGTAAAGAGCTGGAATGAGATAGGGATAAAAGATGTCCAGCCTCCCGTGATTACTTCTATTTCAGTAGCAGGCAGACCTTTGTGCCCGGGAGAGACGTTAATGCCCGTTTCTGCTCCATTTATGGATGAGGTGTTTCTGTCTGCAAATGATAATAATATTTCATTCACTTTCTCAGCCTTGAACTATGCAGTGGAGAATACGGATTTATACGAGTATTGTTTGGAAGAATATGATAAGGAATGGAAAACTTTGATGAAAGGAAACCAGGTTTCTTATACAGAACTTCCAGTTGGTGATTATGTGTTTAAGGTCAGGGCGGCTTCCAATCCTGCTGCAATAAAAGCGGTAAGGGTGGTTGTTGCCGGAAGTACGTCGTTTATAAGATGGATTGTGGTGTTAAGTGTAGTCGTTTGTTGTATCCTTATTTATTTTTACTCCGGGTTATTGGGGAAGTATCGCAGAATGAAGGAGTATATAAATAAAAAGACGGAATCATCCGAAGAAAACCGGAAAGAAAAATATCAAAAATCAAAGATGGAGGAGAAAACGGCCATGCTCATTATTGGGAAACTGAATGAGTGTATGGAAAAAGATCGGTTATATTTGAATCCTGATTTAAAATTGCAGGATGTGGCAAAAGTGGTGAAATGTAATACTGGGGAGTTGTCCCAAGTGCTGAATATGTTTATGAATATTGGTTTCACGGATTATGTTAATAAATATAGGATAGACGAATTCATAAAAAGAATACAGGATAAGTCTGCCTCCAGATATACCTTGGTTTCTTTGTCGGAACAATGTGGTTTCAGTTCCCGTACTTCTTTTTTCCGTTCGTTTAAGAAGTTTAAGGGAATGTCACCTGCCGAATATATAAAGGAACATGGGATATTTATAGAGTAGCGTTTGGAATAGAGGTGTTATTCTAGTGATTGGATAGAAGAAGAGAGTTTCATATTTTTTTGGAACTCTCTTTTTCTATTGTGCAATTTATTGATTCATAGTGTTGTATGATCTTTTTTGTTTCATCTAGTAGGTTGGGATTAATCCTGCTTTACAGGATGGTTGAAAAGACATTTCAGTTTCTAATTTTGCTGATAGAAAAATATTTTTATCCATTAAAGAAACTGATACAATTATGAAAAGCAGAACTTTTTTTACTCTTGTTTTTATCTTTTTAGTTAGCATTGGATGTTTTTCGTGTAAAACGACTGCTACCGATGATTTTCCTGTTGATTCGGAAATTGCGTATTGCCGGTCTCAGGCTATGCGCACGCTGGTGTCCATTCCTTCGTTAGATAAAATTCCTAATTCTATGGATTTGGATAGTATTAAATGGCGTTATACACAGGCAGGCTCATGGACTTGTGGATTTTGGCCCGGTATCCTTTGGTATTTGTATGAGGATACTAAGGATAATATGTGGAGGGAAGCAGCAGGAAAAGTAACCGATATGATTGCTCCCTTGGCTTACAGGAAAGCAAAGAGTCATGATTCCGGTTTTATTATGATGTGTAGTTTGGGCAACGGTTATCGTTTGACAGGAAAACCGGAATATAAGGAAGGATTGCTGCATGCCGCAGATTCTTTGGCTATGCTTTATAATCCTGTTGTGGGTACTATTTTATCTTGGCCTGGAATGGTGAAAAAGGAAAACTGGCCGCACAATACTATTATTGATAATATGATGAATTTGGAACTTTTGTTTTGGGCTGCGCGGAATGGAGGGGGGCAGTATTTGTATGACATTGCTTGTAAACATGCGGAAACGACTATGAAACATCAATTCCGCAAAGATTATTCATGTTATCATGTAGCGGTGTATGATACGCTGGATGGTCATTTTATGAAAGGAGTTACCCATCAAGGATTGAGTGACGATTCTATGTGGGCCCGTGGTCAGGCATGGGCTATTTATGGATATACCATGGTATATCGTGAAACACATGATGTACGTTTTTTGGATTTTGCCCGGAAGGTATCGGATGTCTATTTGTCCCGTCTTCCCGAAGACATGATTCCTTATTGGGATTTTAATGCTCCGGAATTATCCTCAGGTGAACCGAAAGATGCTTCGGCTGCTGCCATAACGGCCTCTGCCTTATTGGAACTTTCTACTTATATAAATGATAGTGATTCTGCATCTTTCTATCGGAATAAGGCTGTGGAAATGCTTCAGATACTATCTTCTCCGGCATATCAGGCTCGCAATAAAAAAGATGCTTTTTTATTGCATTCGGTTGGGCACATGAACAAGGGATGGGAGGTTGATGCTTCTATTAGTTATGCAGATTACTATTATTTGGAAGCATTGGTACGATTGAAGCGTTTGAAAGAGAAACAATCTGTTTTGGCTAATTTATAAAACCATTGTTAATCCCTCTATATTATGAATACACAATCTGTTAATACCAGTTTTTATCAAAAAGGGGATATCTCCTTGGAGAGAATTTATGGAAAATATAGGAATAGTTTTATTAGATATGCCGGAAAAGTGCTATCTGATGAATTTTATGCTGAAGATGTAGTGCAGGATGTATTTACAGGGTTGTTTCAGCAGACAATTTATTTTGTATCTGAGGCTGCTGCTTTGAAATACATTTATGCAGCAATATATAATCGTGGTATTGATCTGGTACGTCATAGGCAAATAGCACAAAGATACGAGGAGATTTATAGTAATGAAAATAATTGCGTGTCACATGCAGATGGATATAACGATTTGCTGAAAAAAGAGTTTTTTGTAATTGTGGAGAAAAGAATTAAGTCTCTTCCTCCTAAATGTAAACAGATATTTGTTATGAAATTCAAAAAAGAATTTTCTAATCCGGAGATAAGCCGAAACTTAGGCTTGTCATTGAGAACCATAGAGAACCAGCTATATATAGCTAGGGGAGTTCTTCGTAAGCAGACAGATATGTATCTATGTTCTTGATATATTGGGATGATGGAAAATATTTTTTTCTGTTGTTTGAGTGTATGGTGTTTCAGACTCGTTTAATGAGTAAGAAAACATGGAATATGAAATGAGTAAGACTATAAATGATTTGATAAATTAAACTTTAAGTACATGCTATGAAACAGAAAGACAAATTCTTATTATTTTTGGTATTGTCTTGTTTGCCGTTAGGAAATGCGGTTGCAGAGCAAACAGGTGCAGGGTTGTACTCTCCGATTAATCAAGAAGTATTGCAGAATACGGTGAAGGTTACGGGGCAGGTTATTGATTCACAGGGAGAACCGATAATAGGTGCTACGGTAATGGAAAAAGGGACGACCAACGGTATTGTAACTGATTTGGATGGTAATTTTAGTTTGAGTGTTTTTCCTTCTCATAAGTTACAGATATCTTATGTTGGTTTTCAAACTCAAGAATTGAATATTGGTTCCAACCGTTCTTTCAGGATTGTTCTAAAGGAGGATACTGAGTTGTTGGACGAAGTTGTAGTGGTAGGTTATGGTTCGGTAAAGAAATCAGATTTGACAGGTGCTGTAGCTTCTGTTTCTACTCAGGATTTGATAAGAAGTGGTAGAACGGATGCGGTAGGAGCTATGCAAGGGGCTTTGCCAGGTGTGCAAATTCAACGTTCTAATAGTAAACCGGGGGGTGAATATAATATTTTGATTCGTGGTTTGAATACAATTAGCGGAAGTACATCTCCATTAATTGTTGTAGATGGTGTGCCAGGAGCCTCTTTGTCTAATCTGAATCCGGATGATATCGAAAAGATTGATATTTTGAAAGATGCGTCATCTACCGCAATTTATGGTTCTCGTGCTACCAATGGTGTGGTTATGGTTACTACTAAAAAAGGTAAGATAGGTAAGGTAAAAATAGACTATAGTGGCTATGCCGGATATAGGAAATATACGAATATGCCCGATATGATGTCTGGTGAAGAATATGTGCAATTGGCAAGAGAGGCTAAAAGAGCTGGAAATAATAATAAATATGTGGATGATAGCCAAATTTTCACAGCATCAGAGTTAAAGGCTATTCAGGATGGAAATTATTTTGATTGGGTGGATGCTGTTTCTAGTCCAGCATTTATGACAAATCATACTATATCAGCTACCGGAGGTAATGAGATGGCTACTTATGCTTTGTCTGCCGGGTATTATTTTGAGGATGGTATGTTGGAGCCTCAGGAATATTCCCGTTATAATCTGCGTGCTGTTGTGGATGTAACACCTAGTAAATACATGAAATTTGGGATTAATATGTATGGAACTCATTCGGTACGAGATACGGGTAACTCTGACTTGTTACAGGATGCTTTTCGTCTGCGTCCGACTTATCATCCGACTGATTTGCTGACAGGAGAAGAAATGTGGGCTTATTCTAATGGTCAGTATAATGCGTTGACTACCATGAAGAATGAACTGAATAAAACAAAAAAGTATAATTTGCTGAGTAACATTTATCTAGCCATAACTCCAGTCAAAGGATTGACTTTGAAGACCACTTTCTCACCGGATATAAATTTGGAAGAAATAGGCCAGTACAGAGGTAAATACACTAAGGCTAATAAAGGGCAAAATAAAGCAACTAGTAATTATGCGAAAAATAGCTATGTAGATTGGGTCTGGGATAATCTTGTAAATTATAACTTTGAATTGAAGGATCATCGTATGGATTTGACCGGAGTATTCTCCATGCAACAATCGCAAGATGAAAAATTGAGAGGAGTGGGTAATGGATTGTCATATAATTCTTTGTGGTATAATTTGGCAGGAGGATCGGCAAGTAATACTTCTTCTTCCGGTTTTACCAAGACAAATTTGATGTCTTATCTGGCACGTGCCAATTATGTGTATAAGGATAAGTATTTTGTAACGGCAAGTATCCGTTTTGACGGTTCGTCAAAATTAGCTGAAGGCAATAAGTGGGGAAGTTTTCCATCAGCTGCTGTAGCATGGAGAGTGTCAGGAGAAGAATTTATGAAGAGCCTGTCTTGGTTGAGTAATTTGAAGTTACGTTTAAGTTATGGTCAGACTGGTAATGATAATGTGAGTGCATACCAGACACAAGGATCCATTAGTGGTGCCAAATATTATACATTCGGATCCACTGAATCTATCGGATATGTTCCCAATAATTTACGGAATTTGGATCTGGGATGGGAACGTACTACAGAATATAATGTAGGTCTTGACTTCGGATTTTTCAATAATCGGATTTCGGGTAGTGTGGAATATTATAATCGTTTGACGGAAAACTTGATTATGAATAAGACAGTACCTGTTACTACCGGATATGCCTCTGTAAAAGCAAATGTGGGCTCTGTTAGAAATGAAGGGTTTGAGGTAAATATTAATTCGGATAATATCCGTACTAAAGATTTTTCATGGAGAACCAGTTTGAATTTTGCCTATAATAAAAATAAAATTGTAGATTTGCAATATAAGGAAGATTTGACCTCACGTGGATTGTCTTTGGCTGGTATGAGTGGTGATTACAGTAATCTTTGGATTATCGGTCAGCCCATTGATATAAATTATAATTTAATGACATTGGGAGTATGGCAGTTGGATGAAGCTGAAGAAGCTGCTAAATATGGTTGTAAACCTGGTCAATATAAACCTTTGGATTTGAATGAGGATGGTGTGATTGACGATAAAGATCGTGTGATTGATGGTAAACGTACTCCGGATTGGACAGGTGGTATGACTAATACATTTACATATAAGGAATTTGACCTGTCATTTCAAGCAGCTTTCCAAGCGGGTGCCAGAGCTAGAAACCAGTTCTATGTTTCGTATGCATTGGAAAACAACAATCTCAATTTTAATAACTTAAGAAAAGATTATTGGACTCCCGAGAATCCTACTAATGCTTCTGCACAGCCTAGTAACATGGGTACTTATCGAAGCAAGGCAGGATCATGGGGGAATGCAAAATCGGAAATGTCACATACGATGTTCTCAAGTAATTTTCTTAAGATCTCCTATATTACTTTGGGATACACTTTTAAACCATCGGTTCTTGAAAAAATGAAATTAGGCAATTTGCGTTTATATGCGACAGTTCAGAATCCATTTATTTTCTGTGCAAAGGATGTGGTTGATCCTGAACAGTTGAATGTCAGCATCAATACATCGGATGCAATGACTCGAAATGTGATTTTTGGTATTAATTTATCATTCAAATAATTAGGATAGTATGAAAACGAAAAATATATTTACTAAAGGTTTCCTGTTGGCATCTGTGTTTGCTCTTTCGGGATGTTCGTCTTTTTTGGATGAAAAAAATTGGTCTAGCCAGTCTGCCGAAGAGTATTATGCTACGGCTGAAGGATATGAATCTCTTATAAATGGAGCTTATTCTACATTAAAATCTGTATATAATACAACCAACTATTTTCTGTTGACTCAACTTGGAACGGATTTGGGTACTCAGAATGATGGAACGGCAACCAATGCTTTAAATCAGTATACAGTGGATTATGCCAATGATAATGGTACTGTTTACAATCAATGGAAAGTGTTATATGAGTCTTTGAAGAATGTAAATGCTGCCATTGGGCGTGCAACTACGGTCGCTACAAAAGATCAAGATATTTTTGATGGCATTGACAAGGAGGTGTTGGCACAACGGGTTGCGGAAGCTAAGTTCTTGCGGGCGTTATATCTTTTTGAAATCGTAAAAAATTGGGGGCAAGCTCCGTTGATATTGGAAGAACCGACCTCACCTTCTACAACTTCTCAATTGAATAGCGGATCTGATTTTTACAGACAAATTTTGGCAGATTTGCAGGACGTCATAGATTCTTCCCTTCCGGTGAAGCAGACTTCGGCAAATTATGGACGTGTATCAAAAGCGGCTGCTAAACATCTTCGTTCTCTTGTTTATTTGACTCGCGGATATCAGAGTTATGCAGAAGCTGATGATTTTAAAAAGGCTTATGATGATGCTGTAGATGTAATTAAGAATTCAGGACACACATTATTGGATGATTATGCGATGGTCCATCGTCAGGCAAATGAAGAGAACAATGAAATAATTTTCAGTCTTAACTTCTCTGCCGGAGCAGGATGGAATAATAATATTCAGACAGAGTTCTATTTGTTTGTTTATCGTGAAGGTTGGACTGATTTGGGCTTTTCGTCAATTTATTGTAATGATTATGCATCTGTTATGCCGACAAAATATAGTTATTTATTATTTGATTGGAAGAAAGACAGACGTACGGAAGTTACTTTTATGAGTCCATTGAATGGTGATCCGGCGACTTCTATAGACGGACGTGCTTATGGCAGAAATTGGTTTGAGAGTACAAATGGGGTAAATGTAGCAAAAGGTGATACCGTAATTTATTTCCCTGTTCCCGGAGAGAGTGGTTATAAACAATATACAGATGCTGAAAAAGCAGCTGCTAATAATCGTGGACGTTTTTTCTATAATTATCCTAAGGGCTCCTATGCTGATGCTGGAAATGATGATTATTATAAAACTGGTTATCAAAGCTTTAATGCAAAGTCACGTGTTTGGCTTCCTGTTTGGAAATTTAAAGACTGTAATACCCGTTATAACAGTTCGGGAACTGTAGAAAATGGAACTCGTGATATTTATTTGTTCCGGTTGGCCGAGACTTATTTGATTGCTGCTGAGGCTGCTGTTAAAATGGGAGATAACTCTAATGCTTTATATTATATAAACCAAATACGTAAACGTGCCGTGAATAATGCTCCGGAAGGTGGACTGCAAGAATATACCGGTACTGTTACATTGGATAATGTATTGGATGAAAGAGCGTTGGAACTTTATGGAGAAGCGCCACGGTGGAATGACCTGCAACGTACAGGAAAACTGGCAGAAAGAGTCTTGAAATACAATTGGGATGTCACGAATATTACAGGTGGATTGATTCAGACCCAATTAAGTGAAGCTACTTTTAAAAGTAAGTATGCTCTTCGTCCTATTCCTGTTACATGGTTGAATACTTTATCCAATGGTCAGGAATTAGGAAATAATCCGGGCTGGGAGTAATTGAATTATCTTATATATTATAATAAATCTATAGCGTATTCTCCCTTTTTTATTGGTCTATAGAAAAGACGGTTTTTTAATCTGTCAATGACATAAAAAATAGAGAGTACGCTATAAATGTATAACTTTGCAAAGTATAAATAATTAATATGATGAAGAGATTGTATATAGGTGCATTATGGATGGTCTTTTCTTTATCCATCCTTCAAGCAAAAGAGATAAAGATGTCCTCACCGGATGGAAAGTATCAGTTTACTTTAAGTGATGAGGGTGGAAACTTGCATTATTCTTTGAATTGGAATGCTAAAGAAACGATAAAACCATCTTTGTTAGGGATTAAGGCTAATGCTGTATGGCGTGATCATTTGTCATTAGGTGATATGACAACTGCCGAACAGGATACTGTCTGGCATCCTGTGTATGGAGAACGCAGTACCATAAAAGATCAGTATAAAGCTTGGTCGGTAGTCATTAATCGTCAGAATTCTCGTGACAAGTTGGTCTTGGATGTACGAGCGTACAATGAAGGGGTTGCATTCCGTTATCGGTTTCCCGGCGGACAATATTTGAAGATCACAGATGAATTTACTGAATATACTTTACCGGAAGGAGCAAAGGCTTACTTCACATCCAGGGCTCAGACTCCTTATGAATATCTCCCATTGGAAGGATGGCCCGGTGAATCAGACCGCCCGTTGCTTTTGACATTGCCTGAAGGTCCTTACGTATGTCTGGCTGAAGCGCAGGTGGTGGACTATGTGCGTACTAAATTCAAATTATCGACGAAAAAAAAGAATACGATTCAATCTGCTATGTATGGTCCCGTAGAGGATATTGCTCCTTACCATACTCCTTGGAGGGTGATTATGTGTGCTGATAAACCGGGACAAATATTGGAACATAATGATCTGATTCTGAATTTGAATCCCTCTTGTAAAATAAAGGATACTTCATGGATAAAACCCGGAAAAGTGATGCGTGAAGTGACATTAACTACAGAAGGAGGAAAAGCTTTGGTGGATTTTGCCGTGAAACGCAATCTGCAATATATTCATTTTGATGCGGGATGGTATGGATTTGAATATGACAAGGCTTCTGATGCTACTACAGTGACATTAGACCCTCGTAGAAATCCGGATATCAATGCTTTGAACCTGAAAGAGGTGGTAGCTTACGCTAAAGAACGGGGTATAGGAGTTATTCTATATGTCAATCAACGTGCATTACAACAACAGTTGGATGAGATTCTTCCGTTGTATAAGTCTTGGGGAATAGCTGGTATTAAATTCGGTTTCGTACAGGTGGGATCACAAGTATGGACTAAATGGATGCATGAAGCGGTCAAGAAATGTGCTGATTATGGCTTGATGGTTGATATACATGATGAGTACCGTCCTACAGGGTTCAGTCGTACCTATCCTAATCTGATGACTCAGGAAGGTATCCGCGGTAATGAGGAATTTCCTGATGCAACACATAATGTAACTCTTCCCTTTACCCGGTTTATAGCTGGGGCGGCAGATTATACCATTTGTTACTATCGTCAGGATTTCGGTCGCTTGAATGCAGACAAGGATAGTTATGGTGTTCCTCGTTCTAAATCTATCCAGACCACTCCTGCGCATCAGTTGGCTTTGGCGGCAGTTTATTATAGTCCGTTGCAATATATGTATTGGTATGATAAACCATCGGATGCTCAAGACGAACCCGAGTTGAAATTCTTTGATGATGTATATACTACATGGGATGATACAAAAGTGTTGCAAGGGGAGGTCGGTGAATTTATTACTATAGCCCGTCGTAAAGGAGAGGAATGGTTTATCGGTTCGATAACAAACAATGAGGCGCGTGCTTTATCTGTAAGCTTGGATTTTTTGCCCGAGGGAAAGAACTACATAGCGGAAATTTACACGGATGGGGATACATCAGTGAAAACACGTACTAAAGTCAGGGTTTCTACTTATCGTGTGAGCAACAAGACGAGATTAAACTTTTGTTTGAAAGCATCCGGAGGTTCTGCTGTTCGTTTAGTTCCTGACGATGGAAATATAAAATCTGTCAAAAACTATAAGCAGCAGCGGTTATGAGAAAGTTGAAAATATCAGTCCTGTTGAAAGTGGGTTTCTATTGTCTGTTTTTGAGTATAGGACTTGAGATGCAAGCCCGGAAATTTGTGCATCCGGGAATATTACATACAACAAAAAGTATTGAGCGGATGCGTGCTCAAATAGCTGATAAGGAATATCCTGCTTATGGCTCTTTTGAATTATTGAAAAGTCATCATTGTTCCCAAGCGGATTATCAGCCTTTCGGACCTTTTGAAGTCATTTCAAGAGATGGTGAGTTTCGTCATACAAAATCGAAAATGGAGCAGGACTTTAGTGCAGTTTATCAGAATGCATTGATGTGGGTTTTGACTGGAGAGAAAGCTCATGCCGAGAAATCACTGGAGTTGTTATTAGGTTATGCCGGAACACTTAAAAGAATTCCGGAAACGAATGATGCCCCTTTGTTGGTGGGGTTGGAAGGATTAAAGATTATTTATGCTACTGAAATGCTGCGTCATACTTATAAAAAGATGACAGTTGTCCAGTTTAATGAGATCAGTAGAATGATAAGGAACGTATTCTTGCCTGTAATGGAGAATTTTTATCATCGTAAGCCTTATACAAACGGGAATTGGGGGCCTATTGTGACCAAAGCTTATATGGCAGCCGCTATTTTATGGGATAATGAGGAAATGTATGATAAAGCGATTGATTTTTATCTTCATGCCAATGACAACGGGACAATAGCTCATTATATCAGTGGGAATACCGGTCAGATACAGGAGAGTGGACGTGATCAGGGGCATAGCATGTTGGGGATAGGTGCTCTGGCAACTGTTTGCGAAATAGCTTGGCAACAAGGAGATGATTTATATTCGGCTCTTGATAACCGGCTGATGAAGGGGTTTGAGTATGTTGCAAAATATAATTTGGGGTATAATGTTCCCTTTGCTGTGTGGAAGGATGTCACAGGAAAATATAGCAACTGGACTGAGATTTCTGATAAAGGAAGGGGCAGATATATGCCGGTTTTTGAAATGGTCTACAATCATTTTGTTATACGGAAAGGGATGCAAATGCCTTATACGGAAAAGGTTCTTCAGCAGATTCGTCCTGAAGGCTATGATCGTGATCAGCCTGCTTTTGGTTCTTTGTTGTTTAATGAAGCGAGGACTAAAAAGAATTATGTTGATCTGGTGAATCCTTTTGTTGACAGTCACCGTTCCCGATGGTTTTTCTTCAGTTCGGCATGTCGTCCGTTTGGTATGGTCAGCCTTAACCCTGATACGGATACCGAGCACTCTTGGGGATCGGGGTATCTGTATGACTCAAAACAAATACGTTGTTTTAGTCATGTTCATAATTGGCAGATGTCCGGTGTGGCGGTGATGCCTACCGTTGGAGAATTTAAAGGGCATTTGGGTATGAATGCTTATCAATCGGCTTTTACCCATGATGGAGAAATAGCTAAACCAGGATATCATAAAGTGAAACTGACAGATTATGACATAACAGCAGAGTTGACTTCTACTATGCGTGTAGGCTTTCATTGTTATACTTTTCCGAAAAGTGATGCCAGTTATATTTTGTTTGATACGGGGGCGTTTCTGGCACATGGATCTACAGCTTATTCGGAGGTTTGGAAAGTAAGTGATAAGGAAATAGCCGGATGGGAGATGATGGAACGTACGGGACGTCGTCCTAAAGATACTCCTGTCTATTTTTATGCACAATTGAGCAAGCCAATGGATAAGGTTGTATCTTGGCGCGAAGGCCGGATAGAATCTAATAGCAATCCGGAAAGAATATCAGGTAAAAATGCGGGTATGGCAGTCCGGTTTAAAACAGAAAAAGACGAAAAGGTGATGCTGAAAGTAGCGATTTCATATGTCAGTGTAGAACAGGCACGTAAGAATATGTTGGCGGAATTGTCAGGCTGGGATTTTGAGCAAGTAAAGCAGTCTTCTTTTTCTGAATGGAATGATTGGCTTGGAAAAATAGAAGTGGAAGGAGGCAGTAGAGAACAGCAGATAAAACTCTATACAGATTTATGGCATGCCTTGTTGGGACGCCATGTAGTCAGTGACGCTGACGGGCATTATATGGATATGACTGCTGATTTTCCGCGCATACGGCAAATACCTTTAGGAGATGAGGGAAAGCCTTTGTATAATCATCATAATTTTGATGCATGGTGGGGAAGTCATTGGTCACTGGATATTCTTTGGTCTATGGCATATCCTGAAGTCATGGATGATTTCTGTAATACAATGATAGATATGTATCGAAATGGCGGTCTGATTCCCCGGGGGCCATCAGGAGGAAATTATACGTATGTGATGATTGGTGATCCGGCTGCTTCTTTCTTTGCTTCGGCTTATAATAAAGGAATCCGTAACTACAATGCAGAACTGGCCTATGAAGGTTTGCGGAAGAATGCTTTTGTGGGAGGTATTCGCGACCATGCCGGTTATGAACATAGCAAGACTGCTCATTCCGGCGGTATGAAATATTATGAGGAACGGGGATATGTGCCTGACGGACGGAAAGATGTTGAAGGGATGCATACTACCGGAGCTTCCATGACATTGGAATATGCCTATCAGGATTGGTGCTTGGCACAGATGGCGAAAACAATGGGGAAATTACAGGATTATGAGTTTTTTATGAAGCGGTCAAAGAATTATCGTAATCTTTGGAATCCGGAAAGTGGCTATATGCAACCTCGTGGAGAGGATGGCAACTGGTTACCTTGTTTTGATCCGTTGGAATTGACAGAAAAAGGAGGATTTTGCGAGAGTAATTCTGCTATTTATTCACATTATGTTCCACATGATATGGCAGGACTGATAGAACTTTATGGAGGTGCCGGCCAGTATATCAAGAGATTGAATGCCAATTTCGAAAAGAGTGAGCCGTATGGATTTTTCCGTTCTAATAAAACAAAGGAAGGCAATTGGACAGATTATGGTAATCAGCCGGGGACCGGAATGGCTCATTTGTTTAGTTATGCAGGAGCACCTTGGCTTACTCAGAAGTGGGTGCGTAAAGTAAAGGCTGCTTATAGCGATGTGACTCCCTATGGAGGCTATCGGGATGATGAGGATCAGGGACAGATGGGGGCTTTAGGTGTTCTGATGGCAATCGGACTGTTTGAGGTGGATGGTGGTTGTGCGGAAAAGCCTTTTTATGAGATTACTTCTCCGCTTTTTGATAAGGTTACTATTCATTTGGACAATCGTTATTATTCCGGAAAGACTTTCCAAATCATAACGAAAGGAAATTCAACTGATAATATGTACATTCAAAATGCTTCCCTTAATGGGAAAAAGTGGAATAAATGTTGGTTTTATCATGAAGACTTTATTAAGGGGGGGACTTTGGAGTTGAAATTAGGGGCAAAGCCTAACAAAAAATGGGGTGTAGAAGAACTTCCTCCTTCATTTATATCTTCAAAATAGAGATTAAAAGATTCTTGTTCAAAACGTCGGTAAAGGATCTGTGAACATAAACCAGATGTAAACAGATTCTTTACCGATGTTTTAATGAAATACTGTATTTATAGAAATCTGAATATTCCTGTCATTCCATATTGAGTTAAAATGGTGGAGGTTTAGGGCGTTATTTCGAACTGGCCATGTAATCTGATGTCCGTAGAAGAAGCTCCGAGCATTACTTTAAAACTACCCGGTTCCACACGGAAATTCATATTTTTGTCCCATAATCCTAAATCTTGTGGACGCAATCTGAAATGAACAGTTTGTTCTTCTCCGGCTTCCAGACTGATACGTTCAAAGCCGCGTAATACTTTGGTATAAGTGGTGACGCTGCTGATTTCATCCCGTAAATAAAGTTGTACTACTTCATCTCCTTTTGTTTTTCCTGTATTTTTGATTTTACAACTTATATGGATATCTCCCTGTACTCCTTGGTGCGATGGTGATATATGCAAATCACTGTAAGTAAAAGTGGTATAACTTAAACCATGCCCGAAAGGATATAACGCTCCGTAAACGGAAGTGGAGGAACTTTCGTCTGATCCCGGTTTAAAGGGAAAGGCAAAAGGAATTTGCCCTACAGATTTAGGAAAAGTAACAGCCAGTCTTCCCCCCGGATTATAATCGCCGAACAAAGCTTCGGCCACAGCTTGTCCGCAAAATTCTCCGGGAAACCAAGCATGTAAAATGGCAGGTACATGAGCTGCTGCGTAGTTTATAGAAGAAGCGCGTCCGTCGAGCATGACTAAAATGACCGGTTTCCCGGTTGCACAAACAGCTTTTAAAAGTTCTTCCTGCCGTCCGGGAAGGTTAAGGCTGGTTCGTGAACGATCTTCCCTGACGGTCAGTTCATTTCCTCCTAATACCATAACTACCACTTCGGCTTGTTTGGCTGCATGAATGGCTTCTTCCATTAATCGGACTTCTTCCGCCGTTTTCGGGAAATCAAGGATTTCACTTTCCGGGAAATGAGGGTCTATGATGTCACATCCTTTTTTATAGATCACTTCTGCATGAGGCAACAGTTCTTTTATACCCTGATAAACGGTTTTAATAGGAGCATTGGCCGGACCGTATCTGCAAATTAATTGGGTCTGTTCGTCGGCATTTGGACCGATAACGGCAAGGGAACGGACAGATTTGGATAAAGGAAGCAAGTTCGTTTCATTTTTTAGTAATACCAGTGACTGACGGGCAGCTTCCAATGATACAGCTTGATGTTTCTTACTATGGACTATTTGTTCTGCTTGTTTACCATTGCCACGATAGGGATTGTCAAATAACCCTAGCCAAAATTTGATACGAAGTATCTCGGCTACCCGTTTGTTGAGAGTTTCCTGAGAGATTTTGCCATCCTCAACAGCTTTACGAAGAGGCAAGATAAAATCGGCAGGCGGAGTGAAATGGGTACGGATATTCAGTCCGGCATTGACCGCCTGTGCAATTCCGTTTTCGTATGTATCTGCTACTTTATGCTTGTTGGAGATAAATTCCACAGCTTCACTATCTGATACTACGTATCCTTGAAATCCCCATTCTTGACGTAATATTTCGGTCAGAAAATGGTAGCTTCCCGTAATGGGTTCCCCATCATAGTCATTATAAGAACTCATTACTCCCAGTGCTCCGGCTTCTTGAAATGCCATCCGGAAAGGTTCTATATATAAGGTACGCATTTCTCGTGGGGCTACGTGTGGGTCGGTTCGTGTCTTTCCGTCACGTCCGCCTACCGGGATACTATAAACTGCAAAATGTTTCGGAGTAGCTACCAGATTATATTTTTGCAAACTGGTAATCATTTGTTTTCCTAATTCTCCTACTAAATAAGGATCTTCTCCGTATGTTTCTACACATCTTCCCCAGCGAGGGTCTTGGGCAATGTCAAGGATGGGAGAATAGATGTTGGTATATCCCAATGCTACCGCTTCTTTAGATTCCACTTCTCCGATACGGGCTATTAATTTTTTGTTCCAAGTGGCACCCTGTCCGCACTGGGCGGGGAAGTAGGTTGCCCGGTCATGACATAATCCGCGAATACCTTCATTGGTGAAATCTACCGGGATACCTAAACGTGTTTTTTCTACAAACCAGCGTTGAATGGTGTGTTTGGCATCCACATGTTTGGCGTATGGAAAAGAATATTCGGACTTGAAAGCCCTAATCCGTTATGCTCTTCATCTATGTTTCCTATTCCGTCTTTCCATACTTCTGTTTTCCAATTGTCTTGAGGCAACGCATCTTTCAGTACGCGTCCTGAACCGTAAAGGGTGGCCATTTGACAGGTTTTTTCTTCTAGTGTCATTTGTGAAAGCAGGTCTTGTACTCTGTCTTCCAGCGGGGCTTTAGGATTTTCATATAGATCCATTTTCCCGTTCTTGTTGAAGTCTATCCATCCTTTGTGGTAAATTCCGTCCGGTGTGCCCCCTGATATTGGGGTACAGAATAGGAAAGTGATTGCTACAGATAAAGTGTGTTTATTCATGCTATTTAATTTTTGTATATATCTAATACGTACAAAGATAGGTTTTTACTCATTTCTTTGGAAGATAATTTTAGAATAAAGTTGAGTGTTTCTTGATTCCGGTTCGTTTTTATAATAAACAATGAAGATAGCTATGAAACATGTATTTTTATTTGGAATATTCGGTTGGCTTTTATCATTTACGCTTGTTGCACAAACAGGAATTTGGCAATGGTCTGTACCTGTTCGTAATTTTAGCACTCATCCCAAAAATTCTGAGTCAAGGGCTTACTTGTGGATTCCCGGGCAGTGTGAACAAGTAAAAGCAATCTTGGTTGCCCAACACAATATGGAGGAAATTTCTATCCTTGAAGATGAGGCTTTCCGACAACGTATGGCTGAGCTTGATGTTGCTCAAATATGGGTATGTCCTTCTTTCAATCATGGATTTGATTTTACGGATGGGGCATGGGAAACTTTGGATGGTCTTTTGGCAGATCTTGCTGAAGTATCTGGATATAAAGAGTTGTCTACAGCTCCTTTAATAGCCATAGGACATTCGGCAGCTGCTAGTTGGCCTTATTATCTTGCTGCCTATAAACCGGAACGTACATTGGCATGTATTTCTGTCAGTGGTCAGTGGCCATATCATCGTGATCGCTGGCTATGTCCGGATATTTGGGGAGAACGTAACATCAATAAAATTCCTTGTCTGGAAACCATGGGAGAATATGAATCAGCACATACATGGAGCAATGAAGGTTTGAAAGAACGTAAGGAGCATCCATTGCTGCCTTTAAGCATGTTGGCCTGTCCTGCTGAAGGACACTTTGCCTATACCCCGGAAAAAGCACAATATATAGCTCTTTATATCAAGAAGGCAATGCATTATGGACACGTAGATCCGACCAAGGAGGGATGGTTGATGGAGCGATGGAAAAAAAATGAAAAGCCTTCAAGTATTCCGGCACCGGTAAATCAATTTGAAGGGGATCCTGCACAAGCATTTTGGTTTTTTGATCGTGAGATGATAGAGGCTACTTTGGCGTATCAATCCCGATATTACGATATGAAGCCACAATTGGTAAGTGTGTCTCAAAACGGAAAAACAGTATCCCAACAGAATACTCATTTACAAGTTCACCCGGCTTTTATACCACAGGAAGATGGTATCACATTTCAATTGACCCCTGTTTTTTTGGATACTGTTCCAGGAGAAAGTCCCCGACTTTCCAATTGGACTGATTTGCCTGTTGGGGCATCTATTGGTCATGCTGGAAAAACTCCGGTCCTGCAGATGATTACCGGCCCGGCTGTTTTAGTTGATTCTGTGACATTTCGAATACAGTGGAATCGGGGAACTTTATGGACGGACAAGAAATCGGATATTGTTTTTTCTATAACTCATCCGGGAGACGAAGAATATAAACCGGCTGTTCAGCAAGCTCAGATGACAATTCCGGTTAAAAATACGGAAGGACAGCAGCAACATATTAAGTTTGCAACGTTACCGGACATAAAGCGTGGTACTAAGTACGTTTCTTTATCTGCTGTTTCCAGTTGTGGCTTGCCGGTCGATTTTTATGTGGAATCGGGACCGGCTTATGTGGATGGTAATCGATTGATATTAACTGCTATTCCTCCTAAAACCACCTATCCGGTAAAAGTAACTGTAATAGCATGGCAATACGGAAAAAACTCTGATCCTAAGATAAAGACTGCAGAGCCGGCAAAGCAAACATTTTATATTCGGTAACTTTAAATTTGAATGGAAGAGGCGGATGATAAAATAATTCATTTGGATTGAGTGGAATAGCTTTATGATACGTATTTTTGTGAAAGAGAATGAATAGAATTATGAGAAAGATCGTTTTATGGATATGCTTGCTTGTAACAAGTGTATTATATGCACAGGAAACTTCCTTATCGGTGAAACTGTCACAAGGTCATCCCCGTTATTTGACGGATAGTAATGGCAAAGTTGAAACGCAGAAGTTGATAAAGGAAGAACCGTGGGCACAGGAAGTGTTTGAAAAGTTAAAGCAACGGACTGACCGGTATGCTGACCGAGGGTCTGAATGGCTTACTTCCCGTTTGCAAATGTATTGGAAAACTCATGCAACGGAGGTATATATTAAAGGAGAATATTATGATCATGCAGGAGGAGAGAAGGCGCCGGCTCCTACGGTGATGTATACCGGTGCACGCAGTCATGCAACTAACTATGTACGTCCCAAACTGGAAGATTTGAAGCCTTATCAGGAAGATGCTCGGGGAATGTATCTGGCAAATGGGACGTTGGAAGGCAGACCGCACGAATGGGTGAATATCAGTAAAACCGGAAATATCATCCAAAGTATTAATGTAGAGATACTGGGTATCGCCCGTGATGCCGCTTTTCTTTGGTGGATGACCGGGGAGAAGAAATATGCTGATTTGGCAGCTTCGGTATTTGACACTTATATGACGGGGATTTATTACCGGAATGTTCCCAAGGATTTGAATCATGGACATCAGCAGACTTTGGTGGGTATGAGCAGTTTTGAAGTCATTCACGAGGATGCTGTGAATGCTTTGGTCCCATTGTATGATTTTTTATATAATTATTTGAAAACCGATAAGGCTGATAAGATGGACATCTATGCCGGAGCATTCAAGAAATGGGCGGATAATATCATTGATAATGGAGTGCCGCATAATAACTGGAATCTGATGCAGGCGCGTTATATCATGAGTATCGGCATGATTTTGGAATCTGATGCTTCTTATCCGGATAAAAAGGGAGGCGAGTATTATATTGATTATGTGTTGAATCGTTCTTCCATCCGTCAATGGTCACTGAAACAGCTTGCTGATTATGGTTATGATGCTGAAACCGGTATTTGGGCTGAATGTCCGGGTTATAGTCAGGTAGTTGTCGGGGATTATACGGATATGGTCACTGTCTTTGACCGTAATTTGGGTATGGACCTGACCGAGGAGATTCCTGTCATAAAAAAAGCGGTGGCCGCCGACCCGCAATATTTGTTTCCGGATTGTATGACAATGGGTTTTGGCGATACACATCCCGGTAAATTGAATCCTGCTATCTTTGCCCGTATGGTAGCTAATGCCCAGAAACATGGTAAAAAAGATCAGGAAAGACAATTTACTGCTATGTTGAAGTTATTTGATCCCGATGCCTCCAAACCGGCGACTGAAAAGAAAAATGTGAGGGTGGCGGTAACTTCTTTTTTCAGTGACAAGCCTTTGGTAATTGATGATAAGATACCTGCCGGTGATATCAATGATTATGTAACTCCTACTTTTTATGCTCCCAATGCCAGTTGGCTGGTACAACGCAATGGCATGGATAAACGTCATAGTTTGATGATTGCCCAAAATGCCAGTGAAGGGAATCACATGCACGCCAATGGCATCAGCATGGAACTTTATGGAAAAGGATATCGTCTGGCACCGGACGGAGGCATCGGCTTGACCCTTTATTCCGGTTTGGATTATTTGGAATATTATAGTCAGTTTCCTGCACACAATACGGTTTGCGTAGATGGAATCTCTTCTTATCCGGTTATGAAAAGCAATCATGCTTTCAATTTATTGAACTGTTACCCCGAAGCAGGATGAAAGTAGATTATCAGCCTGTGAGTTATAGTGAAGTCTTTTTCCGTGAACCTGAATCACAGGCTGATCAAAACCGTATGATGAGTATTGTGACTACAGGAGAAAAGAACGGATATTATGTCGATATTTTCCGTAGCAGGAAAGTGGAGGGAGGAGATAAAATGCATGATTATTTTTATCATAATATGGGACAAACCATGAATTTGACTGCTGCTGACGGGAGCAACTTGTCTCTTCAGCCAACGGAGGAACTGGCTTTTGCTGGGGCTCATATATATGCCTATTCTTATTTGTTTGACAAGAAAAGTGCCGAGACGTCCAAAGATATTAAAACAACGTTTACTATACAGATGCCGGATGAGGATAATATCAGTATGAATATGTGGATGAAAGGTGCTCCTGAACGTAAAGTGTTCTCGGCTTTGAGCCCGATGACTGAAGGGTTGAGTCGGATTCCGGATATGCCTTATGCTATCAAAGAGCAACCTACGTTGACTTTTGTGGCCCGCCAACAAGGTGAAGCTTGGAACCGTCCGTTTGTAGCTGTTTATGAACCCTCTTCTGTAAAGGAGCCGGGATGTATTTCCTCCGTTACTTTTCCAGAGGTGAAAAGTGATGTGGCGGGAAGTCATGTCGGAATTTGTATCCAACAAAAAGAGGGGCGTGTGGACCGGATTATTTCTTCGGATGATGCAGGCCATTTGTGCAAAAGTGGGGAAATGACTGTACAAGCTGCTTATGCATTGTGGGGAAATAAACAAGGCGATGATTGTATTTTCTTTTTGGGAGGAGGTACGTTGTTGCGGACTCCGCATGTTGAAATAAGTTCATTGACAGTAACAGATGTGGTGTTGGTGTATAAAGAGGGCGTTTGGAAATATGCAGCTTCTACACCTTGTAAAGTCAGAATGAATGGAAAAGAATATAATTTGTTGCCCGGACACGATTTGCGCAAACTTTGATATAAACTTTTTTTTATAAAGTAATCTTTTAAAATCATCATCTTTTCTTTTTCATATAGCAAATAAGAAGTGGATGATGATTTTTTCTTTTTTGATAGGGAAAATATATTCCCTTTTCACTATATTTGCATAATTTGATAAACAAGAGGTTCCAAATATGCACAATGTAATGAAAAACATTTTAAGATTTATATTTATATTGTTTCTTATATTCTTGTCTTTACCCATTTTCTCTCGTTCCTACGCTTTTCGTGGCTTGTCTGTAACTGAGGGATTATCAGATTTAGTGGTAAACGTCATTTATAAAGACTCTTTAGGTTATGTTTGGTTGGGGACCGGCAATTCATTGGAATGTTTTGATGGAATTCATTTCAAGCATTATCTTATTCCGGGTTCTGATGAAAAATTGAAACGGGTAAATGTCATTGCTGAAATGCCCGGTAATGAATTGTGGATGGGGAATGGCAGTGGATTGTGGCGTGTTAGCAAACAGAAAAACAGTTTGGAACCTATTGCCCGTGAAACGATAGGATACGCTGTGCGTTCTCTTTTACATGATGGGAAAGGAATACTTTATATCGGAACAGAAAGGGGGCTTTTCATTTATAAAGGAGGGAGCTTGAACCAAATTATGATAGATCCTAATATGTTGTCGGCGGCGAACTCTATTGGTGGCTTGAATTTGGGAGAAGATGGAATACTTTGGATGGCTACGGAGAATGGTCTTTATTCTCTGCGACTCTCAGATAGAAAAATAGAGGCTTATCATAATGTGATGGAAGAGAAGCATGTTTGTTCTTTTAAGAATATAGCCAGGATAGGGAGTATGCTTTATTTGGGAACGATGGGGCAGGGAATCATTAGTTTTGATACACAAACTAAAGAATTTGCCCGTTTTGTTGATGTGGGTTGTAATGTAATTTCTTCTTTGTCCGGTGATGGGAAAAGCCTTTTGTATGTGGGAACGGATGGTAACGGAGTTCATTTTGTATCAACGGATAAAAAGAAAGTGGTTCGTTCCATGCGGCATGAAACAGGGAAGGATGAGACTTTGCGTTCTAATTCCGTTTATTCTGTTTTGGTCGATAAAGAAGGTTTGATATGGGTAGGATTTTATCAGTTGGGATTGGATTACACATTGTATCAGAGTGGGTTGTTTTCCACTTATACGTATGCTCCTTTTTTTGATTCTGGAGATATGCCGGTACGTGCACTTGCCATTAAGGGGAAAGAGAAACTGATTGGATCTCGTGACGGACTTTTTTATATTGACGAAGAAAATCATCGTTATAAAAGTTTTAAGGTTCCACTGTTACGCTCAAATATGATTTTCAGTTGTTTGTATTATCAGAATGAGTATTATATAGGTACATACGGTGGTGGAATGTATGTTTTAAATCCTGCGACTTTGACACTCAGAGATTTTGAACCGGATGGAGGAATGCCTTTTAGTAAGGGACATATTTTTTGTATCAAGCAGGATCGTGAAAATAATTTGTGGATAGGAACATCTTTAGGAATATTCTGCTATAAAGACGGCAGACAGATAGCTCATTATACCAGTGCCAATTCTAAGTTACCAGAAGGGAACGTATATGAAATCTATTTTGATTCCACTCATAAAGGATGGATATGTACAGAGAATGGAATGTGCATTTGGGACCCCTCTGCCCGGACATTGAAAACCGATGTGTTTCCTGAGGGATTTATTCATAAGGAAAAAATAAGAGTGATCTACGAAGACTCCAACCATGATCTTTATTTTTTTCCAGACAAAGGCTCTCTTTTTATCTCTGATTTGTCTATGACTACTTTTAGGCGTTTGCAGCGGGAACTCCTTTGGATGGGAATGATGGTATGTTTATTGTAGAGGATCGTGAAAAGTGGTTATGGCTGGGAACTAACAATGGTTTGTTCCGGTATGATAAGAAAGACCATTTTATTCCTTATAATTTTGTTGATGGTATTCCCAGTTCTATTTTTACTCTTTGTCCACCGGTACGTGATGAGAACGGCATTTGGTTTGGAAACTCCAAAGGGCTCTTATATTTGGATGCAGTGCGGATAAATCAGAAGAAATCCATTCCTTATCCGGTTGCCATAACCGATGTGTATGTAAATGGAAAATCTGTCGTGCAATCTGTTGTGAAAGAGGGTACAAAACCTGAAATTTCATTGGAAGCTTCTCAAAAGAATGTTACCTTCTACTTTTCCGAATTCAGTTATACGGCTCCCGCCTTTATGTCATACGAATATCAATTGGAGGGGGAAGATACCGGATGGACAACTTTGACAGGTCGTTCGGATATGACTTATTATGATTTACCGTCCGGTAATTATACTTTTAAAGTAAGGCGGATGGGAAATCCGGAGTCAGAAACTCAGCTGACAGTCAAAATTGCTTCTTCTATCAGTATATGGAGCATATTGTTCATCGTCATAGCTGTGGTGACCGGAGGTCTTGCTGTTCTTTATCAAAAAAAGAAAGAGGTGGAGGCCGAAAGGGAAGAGCCAATGCCGGATTCTGATAAAGTAATAGAAAAGGAAACCCAGTCGGTTGAGGAAACCAGTGGTGTAGTAGAAGAGAAGTACAGGACAAATAAGATAAGTGTGGAGGAATGTAAACGGTTGGCAGAGAAATTGGAGATTGTTATGCATAAAGAAAAGCCTTATATCAATCCTAATTTGAAAATTGCCGATTTGGCTATATCCATTGGCACGTCATCTCATACTCTGTCCTATTTGTTTAATCAGTATTTAAATCGTAATTATTATGATTATATCAATGATTACCGTATAGCTGAATTCAAACGTTTGGTAGAGAAAGATGAATATGCTAAGTACACTTTGAGTGCTTTGTCGGAGCTGTGCGGATTCAGTTCAAGAGCTTCTTTTTTCCGATATTTCAAAAAAGCTACTAATATCACTCCCAATGAGTATATCCGAAGTATTGGGAAAAATAATGAATAACCCTGCTTTTTCTTGTTGAGAGTTTCAAATTATTATATGATACTGATAGTCTCAAATTCTTAAGCTGCTATAAATTAGTGGCTTAAGATGTTTTTTGTCTAGGGTAATGATATGAGATTTATTGGGACATGAAAAGTGCTTTTTTTGTTTTTCTACCTTTTATATTTGCATTTGTAAACGTAACCCTAAAAGCTGAAAACATGAAGAACATATCCATGAAATCTACTCAATTAATAGAGGACTCTTATACGAATTATCATCATTCGGTCTATCTGTATATTTATTATAAGATAGGTCATAAAGAAGAGGCGGAAGACTTGGCGCAAGATGTGTATGTGCGGCTGATGGACTACGGCCGGATGCTCTGTGCAGAGACTATTAAGTATTTCATTTTTACTATTGCCCGTAATTTGGTGACTGACTATTTACGTCGTTATTATAAGAGGCAGGAAGTAACTTCTTATTTATATGAGCATACGGCAACTTATACTGATGAGACTGAACGTCGTGTGGTGGCCGATGATTTGGAAGCGTGTGAGAAACACAGATTGTCTTTGCTTCCTCCACAGCGTCGGGCCATTTATACAATGAGTCGTTTTGAAGACAAATCTATTTCAGATATTTCAGCGGAATTAAATCTTTCGCATCGTACCGTTGAAAACCATTTAAGGATAGGGCGGCATGAGGTGCGCGAGTTTATCAAACAGTGTATATAATAATCAAACAACAATAAAATTGTTAATATTAAATTTCAAGTTTATGAAAAACGAATTCTTTAAATTTTCATCGAGAAGAATCTTGTTTTCTACGGTGATGGCTTCTGCCTTGTTGGCAGGTAGCCCGCAGGCTGTATTTGCAGAAGTGAATGAGGTGCAGACTGCTATGCAGACTGGTACGGTGAAAGGTCAAGTAGTGGATGCCAATGGGGAACCCGTTATTGGTGCCAGTGTACTGGTAAAAGGTACCACCAATGGTACGATTACTGATTTTGATGGTAACTTTACATTGAATGATGCTTCAAAGGGTACGTTGGTCATTTCCTATATCGGATATAAAACGCAGGAGGTAGCGGTGAATGGGAAATCCGTTATAAAGATTATTTTGAAGGAGGATACTGAGGTGCTGGATGAAGTGGTTGTTGTAGGTTATGGTACACAGAAAAAAGCGACATTGACAGGAGCTGTGGCATCAGTAGGCGGCGATATTCTTGAGAGCAGACCTGTATCTAATACGGCAATTGGTTTACAAGGGCAAGTTCCAGGTCTGACTATTACACGTAATTCTGCGCGTCCGGGTAATGAAGATATGAAGATTCAGATTCGTGGTGCATCTTCTATTAACAAAGTGGAGCCTTTGATTATTATTGATGGTGTTCCGGCTATTAGCAATACGGAATTTAGTTCTTTGAACCCAAGTGATATTGAGAATGTATCTGTATTGAAGGATGCTTCTGCCGCTATTTATGGTGCTCGTGCGGCAGGTGGTGTCATTTTGGTGACTACGAAGAAAGGTAAGAAAGGTGAAAAGATAAAAGTGAATTACAACGGTATGATTACTGCCAACACACCGGCAAATATGATTCCACTTGCAAATATGAGAACATGGGCCAATGCTATGGTGGATGCTACTTATCAGGATTACGTAAAATCTGATGGCAATGGTGGTGAAGTTATAACACAGCGTTATTGGAATGGTCAATGGTGGTTTTCTACCTTGGAAGAAAATGGGAAGAATGCCCCTTTTAATGCTGGTTATGCAGTTAATGGCAAGGAAGCTTATTGGCTGATAGATAAAATGGCAGAAAATCAAGATTTTGACTGGACGGCAAGTGATGGTGTACTGCATCATTTTGCTGATAATAATTGGTTGGACTTGATTTATGGCACCACACTTTCCACACAGCATAATCTAAGTGTACAAGGTTCGAGTGAGCGTGCTCGTTGGATGGCATCTATGGGATATGCCAATGACCGTTCCATCATTACTGCCGTACGCGATGGCGCAAAAAAATACACAGCCCGTCTGAATGTGGATTTTGATTTGACCAATTGGTTGGTATTGACAACAAACATGTCTTATAGTAATCGTTATGTGGAAGCTCCTCGTGACGGTGTTGATGGTAATAACTCCGGTATGTATGACTGCCCTGCCGGACCAGCCTATACACCATCGGGCGAATACTATGATTATTATGTTAGTGGACGTTCTCCTTTGGCTGCTATGCAAGCTGGCGGTGTTGCCAATCAGGAATTTGAAACATTCCGTTATTCTAATACATTAAAGGCTACTCTTTCTAAGGATTTTGATGTAACAGGTTCTTGGGCTTTTGCAAAGAATAATAATGTACAGACAGAAACGAAATTGACCTATTATGCAGGTTATTGGGATGGAAGTAACAAGAATACTATAAACCAGCAGAAGGATACGTATGTAAAGGAACGCATCCAGCGTACTTTCTATGAAAATTACCTGTTGCAGTTGAACTATCATCATACATTTGCTGAAGTTCATAATGTAGCTGCTATGATCGGTGCCAATGCAGAACGTAATACGTACAAAAATGTGACAGCCCAACGCAAAGGCTTGTTGTATGACGGGTTGTATGATTTGAATACAGGCTCTTCCGAAGCTGTGAATCAGACTATTACAGGTGGCTCTAACCAGAATGGATATGTTTCTTATATCGGTCGCGTCAATTATGATTTTGCAGGCAAGTATCTGTTTGAGATGTTGGGCCGCCGTGACGGAACTTCAAAATTCCATCCTGATTATCGTTGGAGTAATTTTGGTACAGGAAGTATCGGATGGAGAATATCTGAAGAAAAATTCTTGAAAGAAAATGCTCTTTGGCTGAATAACTTGAAACTCCGTGCTTCTTATGGTGTCACCGGTGGAGCGGTTAGTAGTCTTGGCAACTATGATTATCTGGCGACAATGAACACTACAGGAACTTATTATTTTAATTCAGGTTTGGCGAGTACGGCTTATCTGGGGTCAATGACAGACTATTCACGTAGCTGGGAAAAATTGCATAATCTCAATATTGGTGTTGACTTCTCTTTGTTGGACAATCGCTTGAGCGGTAGTTTTGATTGGTATAAGAAGACGAACAACAGTATGTTGGTAGCATTGACTTATCCCGATGTTCTGGGAGCTACCGCCCCGGCCACCAATGATGCCAAACTGCGTGTGAAAGGCTGGGAGGCAGCATTGAGTTGGAATGACAGAAAAGGAGATGTGGAATATTGGGTAACAGCATCTTTGGCTGATGCAAAATCCATGGTTACGGAATATAGCGGTACTGATGTATGGCAGGCAGGTCTGGTTAAAGTCCGTGAAGGCTATCCGTTGAATTCACTGTTTGTGTATAAGACAGACGGTTATTTCAAGTCCTATGAGGAAGTGGATGCTTATTATCAGCAATATGCAAATTGTACAGGCGGTAATGCCCTAGGATTGGTTCCTCAGTCTAATGAGAAATTGCATCTTCGTCCTGGTGACCGTAAGAAGGTATTGATACTTGATCCGAACAATGATACCACGAAAGGTAAAGGAAATACCGGTTCAGGTGATGTTTATTACTATGGTGATACAGATCCACATTTCATGTTCGGAGTGAATGCGGGTGCTAAATGGAAAAACTTTGATTTCTCCATGTTTATTCAGGGAGTGGGACAGCGTTATTTGATCCGCGGTCTGTCTGATTCTAATGGTGGTATGAATATGTGTGCATTCTATCGTAATTACAACAATATTCTTGATACTCAGTTGGATACTTGGACGTGGGATAATCAAGATGCCGAGTATGCACGTCTCTCATTGGAAAATAATAAGAATAACTGGAATGTGAATAATAATGATGCTTCGATTCAGAACGCATGGTATGCCCGTATGAAAAATATCGCAGTAGGTTATACACTTCCTAAGTCATTGCTGAATAAATGGAATATTGAGAAAATCAGAGTTTACTTCTCGGGTGATAATGTCTGTGAAATAACGGGAGTGAAAGATGGTTATGACCCGGAGAAGAGTGCGGCATCACGTACTTCCTTGCCATTTAACCGTAGCTGGACTTTAGGTTTGGACGTAACATTCTAATAATTAACATTAAAACATTAAAAATATGAAACGATATAAATTAATGATGAGTGCTGTAGCTTTGATGCTGGCCTCAACATCATGTTCGGATTACTTCTTGAATTTGGAACCAACGGATACACAGACTGAAGCTAATTATTATAAGACTGCCGCACAATTTGAGGCAGCGGCTAATGGAACCTATAGTTTCTATGGCTTTAAGGATCTTTCGGAAACGGTAAATGGAACTAAATATACACATATTGTTTATAATATTTGGGATAATGGTTCTGATTTAAGATCAGAACTGAATGAAGCGGTTCAAGGTACCTTATCGGCAGGACAGACTGATACTTATTGGTCATTGTGTTATGCTAAAATTAGAAAATGCAATGTCGTTATTGAGAAAGCTGAGGAGTACACTGGCACAGAAAGCATTGCGGCATCCGTGGCTACGGCTAAGTTCTTCCGTGCCTATCAGTATTTTTGGTTGTTGGAACGTTTTGGCGGTGTGCCTTTGGTTACACGTACATTATCAACAGGTTCTGAAGAATTGTATGCGGCACGTAATTCTCGTTATGAAGTGGTGGGACAGATTTTGTCGGATTTGACCGATGCTATCAATGGCTTGCCGGATGAATCTTCTTATGATGGAAAAGTGACCAAGCAAGGTGCTCAAGCTTTCAAGGCTCGTGTATTGTTGTTTGAAGCTACGTGGGAAAAATATGTAAAGGAAACAACTGATGGCAATGGGACTTCGGAAGGTGCTGGTAGTGCGAAGCCGTCAGGCTATCCCTCAGTGGAAAGTATGCTGACAGAAGCCGCTTCTTTGGCTGATGCGGTCATTTCCTCAAAAAAGTATAGCTTGTGGAGTGCGGAAGGTACAGTATATGAAAATATAGCCTACAACTATTTGTTCAATTTGGAAGATGAGAATACTAATCCGATGGGTTATAAGAAGGATTTGAATAAAGAATATATCTTGCAGGTATGCCATGATCCTGTAAGCAACAAGTGTTCAAAGAATATCACTCACGCTTATGCCGGCAGTAATATTACATTGAAATGGATGAATATGGTTCCTTGTATTTCTGATGGTTTGCCTTATTTCTATTCAAAAGATTATAAGGGATTCAACAAGATGACAGATATATATGACAATCGTGATTCCCGTCTGACTGCATGCGTGAAAATACCGGGAAAGACTTATTATGAAATGGGGGTTAATGGTGCGGACAAGGGTCTTTATGCAAAAGCGGATTATGTGACCACATTTGATTTTCCGTCAGCATGTCTTCCTTATTACCCTGAAATTACAAGTACGGGACCTACCGGTTTCGTTAATCGTAAGATGACCAGTGAGCGTTATGGCTATCAGGATGCTGATGAAGCATATAATTATCCGGTTCTTCGTTTGGCCGAAGTTTATCTGATTTATGCAGAAGCAAAATGTGAATTAGGTAACGGAACAATTTCGGATGCTGATTTGGACAAGTCAATCAATGTATTGCATCAGCGTGGAGGTTCTGCCGCTATTTCCAATGCATCTGTTGCTATGGCTAATGCTAATTATTTGGCTAACACCGGTAAATCCGGAAGTTTGATATATTGGATTTGATTCGCAATGAACGTGCGGTGGAATTACGTAATGAGAATCTTCGTCCTTATGATTGATGAGATGGGGAATTGCTGAAACAGAGTTGAAACAGAATTTCTTAGGTGTGGTTACGAAGAATGCTGATGGTACGGACACTGAGATTGTAAACTTTAAATATACAGTAGGAGATACAGAAAAGTCTGCTTGGTTGCCTGTTGCTGGTACGACCTATGGTTATGAAACTATAGATGACGGTTCTCAGGCTTATGTTGTGATTCCGGCGTCTCAAGTGAATATGACCCGCAAGAACTACCTGTATCCTATTCCTTTAGCACAGATTCAATTGAATCCTGCTTTATTACAGAATCCTGGATATTAATGCTGGTAAGGGAAGAACATGGTCGAAGTGGCTATGTTCTTCTTTTGTGGCAAAATAGTAATATCTTACTTTTGAAAAATATAAATATGAAAAATAAACTTTTGCTATTGCTTTTTCTATTAGGAGTGGTTTTCCCGATGTCTGCACAAGAAAGTGAAGTCTTAATATCGACTTCTCATACCTCTTTATTGCTTTCCACTCCGCAAGGAGGAGAATTGAAATTTTTGTACTATGGTAGAAAACTTACTGATGCTGATGTACATGCTGTTGTTAGTACAGAGTCTGGAAGTTTTTCCGCTTATCCGGTCTATGGACTGAATTGTCCTTCTGAGTCTGCTTTGTCTGTGCAGCATGAGGATGGAAACATGACGCTTCAAATGGAAGTCATTGGCGTGGAAACTATTCATCAGGAAAAAGCAGATTTAACAGTTATATCTTTAAAAGACAAAGTATATCCTTTTTATGTAAAACTCTGCTATAAAGCCTATCAGGATGTGGACGTCATTGAGGCGTGGACGGAAATCAGCCATAAGGAGAAAAAGAACGTGAAGCTGAACCAGTTTGCATCGGCCTATCTTCCCGTTCGTAAGGGCAATGTCTGGCTGTCCAGCCTCTACGGTGCTTGGGCAAACGAGGCGCGTCTGGTGCAGGAACCGCTGGAACCGGGTATGAAGGTGATAAAGAATAAGGACGGAGTGCGCAATTCGCATACGGCACACGCCGAAGTGATGTTCTCGTTGGACGGACAGCCACGTGAGAATAGCGGACGTGTGATTGGTGCTGCCCTTTGTTACGGAGGTAATTATAAACTGCGCATTGACACAGATGAAAGTGAATTCCATCATTTCTATGCAGGTATCAACGAAGACAACTCCGTTTATCATCTGAAAAGCGGTGAGGTATTCAAGACTCCCGAACTGGCATTGACTTATAGTGACGAAGGATTGAGTGGCGGTAGCCGTAACTTTCATCGCTGGGCAAGAGCGTATAAACTAGCTAATGGTGACAAGCTCCGAAAGATTCTGCTGAACAGTTGGGAAGGTGTCTATTTCAAAATCAACGAAAGCGGTATGAAGCAGATGATGGCGGATATTTCTTCTATGGGCGGTGAACTTTTTGTGATGGACGACGGCTGGTTTGGTGACAAATATCCTCGCAAGACCGACCGCACTTCGCTGGGCGACTGGATGGTGGATAAGGAGAAACTGCCTTCGGGTATTGGAGGGCTGATAGATGAGGCTAAGCGGCAGGGTATCAGGTTTGGCATCTGGATAGAGCCGGAAATGGCGAACACTCAAAGTGAATTGTATGAAAAGCATCCGGATTGGGTGATTAAAGCACCGGAACGTGACTTGGTACTGGGACGGGGAGGTACTCAGGTGGTACTCGACTTGGGTAATCCGCAGGTACAGGATTTCGTGTTCAAGGTAGTGGACGAACTGATGACTAACTATCCCGAAATAGATTACATCAAATGGGATGCCAATATGTCTATCCTGAATCACGGTTCCAACTATCTGGGCAAGGATGAACAGAGCCATTTATATATAGCTTATCATCGTGGACTGGAAAATGTCTGCAAGCGAATCCGGATGAAATATCCCGAACTGACGATACAGGCATGTGCCAGTGGTGGTGGACGTGTCAATTATGGACTTTTGCCTTACTTTGACGAGTTTTGGACAAGCGACGATACGGATGCATTGCAACGCATCTATATGCAGTGGGGCACTTCCTATTTCTTTCCAGCCATCGGTATGGCATCACATATCAGTGCTGCACCCAATCATCAGACTTTCCGTACCATCCCGTTGAAGTATCGTATTGACGTGGCGATGAGCGGACGTTTGGGCATGGAGATACAACCCAAGAACATGACGGATGATGAGAAAGAACTGTGTCGTAAAGCGATTGCCGGGTACAAGGAAATTCGTCCGGTGGTTCAGATGGGGGACATATACCGCTTGCTTTCTCCTTACGACAAGTTGGGGGCAGCTTCCTTGATGTACGTTTCGCCGGAAAAAGACAAGGCGGTATTCTATTGGTGGAAGCTGGAGCACTTTATGAACCAACACTTGCCACGGGTAGTCATGGCGGGGCTGAATCCTGAAAGCCGTTATCGTATCCGTGAGTTGAACCGTATAGATAAATATCCGCTTAGTTTTGAAGGACAAGTGTTCAGCGGTGCTTATTTGATGGCGAACGGTTTGGAAATACCTTACAATCATAATGTGGACAAGCCGCAAAAGAACGAATACTCAAGTAGAGTGCTTTATCTGGAGGAAGTGGATAAATAACAAACTATCGGAAAAGTTACGGATTGTAACAGCTGAACATAAAAGAGTCGCATCAAATTCTATTTTTAAGTAATGATATGACTCTTTTTATTGTACAATGAATGCTGTCAAATTTTAGATTCAAAGATTATTTCCTTTGAGATTGAATGTTGATGCATTCATTTTTTATTATCTTCTATGCTGTTGAGTGTCTCATGTCTCATAAACGTATTATAATTAAAATCGACTTTTATGATGAATATAAAACAACTTTTATCAGCTTGTATATTGGGGACTGCGATTGCTTCATGCAGTTTTCCATCGGCAGAACGGGAAGGGATTGTTATTAACCTTCAGGAGAAAGGTGTCGGGATAGCTCCTTCAATGTATGGTGTCTTTTTTGAAGAGATTAATCATGCCGGTGATGGAGGATTATATGCCGAGTTGGTTCAGAACCGTAGTTTCGAGGAACATGAGATGCCGGCAGGGTATCATGCGGAAGGAGATAAGCTGATTCCCAGTCCGGAGAAATATCACTTGACCGGAGAAGTACGTCACGATCGTTCATTCAAGTGGAATACAGAACCTGTACGTGCTTGGAATTTGTTGGTGAAGGATACTGCGGCTGCCCGGATGAGGCTTACTAAAGAGCGTCCGAAATTTCAGTCAGCTCCTAATAATTTGGAGATAACACTAACGGATGCTTCACATCCCATTCAATTGGTGAATGAAGGATACTGGGGAATGGGGATCGGTGCCGGTGAGAACTATCATCTCCGTGTTATTATTCGCACTTCGTCCGATTATAAAGGAACGGTTGCAGCCAAATTACTTTCTTCGAAAGGAGATGTGCTGGCGGAAACTTCTCTCAAAGTGAAGAATGACAACACTTGGAATGATATAAAAGCTACATTGTCGTCTGCTGCAAAAGATGCCAAGGCAAAGCTGGCTTTGGAATTTGATGCTCCCGGTAAGATTTGGATAGATTATGTTTCTCTTTTTCCGGAAAAGACTTTCAATAACCGCCCGAATGGCTTGCGTAAAGACGTGGCCGAGATGTTGGTAGGATTGAAACCTGCATTCTTCCGCTGGCCTGGAGGATGTGTGGTAGAGGGAATTACTTTGAATAACCGCTTTGAATGGAAAAAAACATTAGGAGATCCGGCTGCACGCCCCGGAGAGTATAGTACGTGGGGATACCGTTGCTCGTATGGTTTCGGATATTATGAAATGTTGCAATTTTGCGAAGATATAGGCGCAAAAGCCATGTTTGTATGTAATGTAGGTTTAGGGTGTCAGTTCCGTATGGGTGATGCTTGTCCTGAAGACAAAATATCCTATTATTTGGACGATTGTATGGATGCCATTGAATACGCATTGGGTGATGTGACTACGGAATGGGGAAAACGCCGTGCGGCAGATGGTCATGCCGAACCTTTTCCGTTGCAATATGTGGAGATTGGTAATGAAAACTGGGGACCGGAATACGATCGTCGTTTTGATCTGTTCTATAAGGCCATTAAGGAGAAGTATCCGCAGTTGACTTTGATTTATAATGAAATGCCACAACGTGATGGGGCTCCTGCAATAGCCAAAACGGATATGATTGATCCACATTGGTATGTCGATCCGTATTTTTTCTTTCGTAACACAACTTTGTTCGATACTTATGAACGGGGAAAATATACGGTTTATGTAGGGGAATATGCCTGTAACCGGGGAGTTGGTGGAGGAAATATGCTGGGAGCTTTGTCTGAAGCTGCGTTTATCGGTGGTATGGAACGAAATGGCGATTTGGTTACAATGGCTTCGTATGCACCTTTATTTGAAAATCGGCATGATAGGAACTGGGCTACCAACTTGATTTGGATTGATTCTGACCGGGTAATGGGGCGTAGCTCATATTATGTACAAAAGATGGCGGCGGAGAACCGGCCTGATTACAATGTAAAAAGCAACATCACGATGCATGAAGCCCAACCCGAATCTGTGGGTAAGGGACATCTGGGTTTGGGGGCTTCTTTAGCATCTGTAGAGTTTAAGGATGTAAAAGTGATACAAAACGGAGTGACGGATCTGCTTGGCGATATGATTCTATCAAAAGAAGACCACATGTTACCGGAAAAAGTCTATGAAGGGGACTATACGCTGGAGTTTAAAGTAAGGAAAACAGAAGGTGAACAAGGATTTCAAATCTTTTTAGGTATGAGTGAGGATGGTAAGACCGGATATAGATATAATATAGGTATGTGGAGCAGTAATGACCGGGCGGAACTTATCCGGTTGGAGAAGGGGAAAGATAAAGGCGTGTTGTCGGAACATTCCGGCAAAAAAATTGAAAAGGACAGGTGGTATGAAGTGAAAGTGGTAGTATCATCCATGAAAAATGAATGTTATCTGGATAATGAACTTGTCTTGTCCTCTGTACCCCAAGCTATGCCGTTACAGTTTGTTGCTTCCGGTTATGATGAAGAAAAAGGAGAATTGGTGATTAAAGTTGTTAATGGGGCTGATGCGGCTTATTTGACCACGATTCAGGTAAAAGGATCGAAAAACATAGCAGAGGAGGGAAGGGTCATTTCTTTGACTGCGGCCGACGGCAGCGAGGAAAATTCCTTCGAAGAACCCCGAAAGATTTATCCGGAGGAGATTGCATACAAAGGATTCGGACCTGAATTTGATTATGAATTTCCACCCTTCTCATATACGATTTTGCGTGTAAAAGCAGAAAAACAATAAGAAAACGAACGATTAATTTGATATTTTATGAAAAAGATTATTTCATTATTATTTGTGGCAGGGGTGTTGAACACCGTTGCTGCACAGAAAATAACGATGTATTCCACCACTGCATCCGAGCGTTGGACTTCTCAGAAAGTAACAGTTTTGAAGCATGCCTCGCAGACTCCGGAGGTATCTGTCTATACGGATAGTCTTTTGCAGCATGTTACCGGCTTTGGCGGCACGTTTAATGAAATAGGATGGAATGCGCTTCAAAGTCTCTCTCAGGAAGAACGTGATAAAGTGATGGCTTCCTTGTTTGCCGAAGAGGGAGTACGCTTTTCATTGGGACGTACTCCTGTTGCTTGTAGTGATTATTCATTTGGTTATTATTCTTATAATGATGTGAAAGATGATTATACCATGCGTAATTTCAGTATTGACCGTGATCGTTTTATACTGATTCCTTACATAAAGGAGGCTTTGAAGCTACGTCCCGATTTGAAGATGTGGGCTTCTCCTTGGACTCCGCCGGCATGGATGAAAGTCAACGAGCATTATTCGCAGAAAAGTTCCGGTATTGAGGGCACCGATATCGGGCACAACCGTCTTGATCCTGCCCGTAATGTATTGGGAAATGTTACGGGATTCAAGATGCAGCAAGGATATTTGCAGGCATACGCGCTTTATTTCTCCAAATATGTGCAGGCTTATAAGAAAAACGGGATCACTATTTCGATGCTCATGCCTCAAAATGAAATAGCATGGACACCTTGCTGGCCTTCGTGTACGTGGAGAGCAGAGGACTTGGCCATTTTCGTGACTCAATATCTGGGACCTCAATTTAAAAAAGATTCGCTGGATACGGAGATATGGATGGGAACAGTCAATTATCCGAACCCCGATTACATCCGCACTTTTCTGAATCAGAAAATGTATCGGATTATGTGAGAGGAGTAGGAGTGCAATGGACAGGTATGAAAGCGCTTCCTGTCATTCACAAGGAATACCCTTCGTATGGATATATGCAGACAGAGAATATGTGTGGTAATTCGGAGAATGACTGGTCGGCATTGGAGCGTACTTGGAATGCGGTAGTCCATTGTTTCAATAATGGTGTGGGGGCTTATATGTATTGGAATATGGTGCTCGATGAAACTTGTAAGAGTTGGTGGGACTGGGCACAAAATGCAATGGTTATTGTAGATCGTAATACACGCCAGGTACGTTATACTGATGAATTTTATCTGATGAAGCATCTGTCTCATTTTGTACAACCGGGCAGCCGTTTGTTGAAAGTGTCAGACCATGAGAATGTGCTTGCCTTTCGTACTGCTGACAATGGAACGGCTATAGTTACTTATAATTCCGATGAAGACACGCGTTTCCGTACTTTTGTCATAGATGGTAAGAAGATAGAGGTGACATTGAAACCCAAATCGATCAATACAATAAAAATGAATGATAAATGAAATTAAAAGAATTGTTGTTGGTTGTCCATTTATTAGTTGGATTCCATTTTATTCTTCATGCACAGAATCATCTGGTTGTTTACCCAGCTCCTGATGGGGCCGATTTAAAAAAGGATTTTACAGTTAAAGTCCGCGAAGTGGGAAAAGAATGGCAATGGGTGGACGTTTATCCGGTGAAAGTAGATGAAGTACGCCAGACGAAGCATCATGTTGAACTGGCCTCAATGGGATATTTTGACTTTTCCGGGCAGGTGGAAGTTTCCGTCACCTATAATAAAGGAGAAGTAAAGAGTGGTAGGGTGCGTCCGTTGTCGTATGGTATCACTCCGAGGATCAGCGGCAGTACGATGACTTTTACACTAGACCGTCCGCGTAATCTGTCCATTGAAGTAAATGGAGACATCTTCCATAATCTTCATCTTTTTGCGAATCCGATAGATGAAAACCGCCCGAAGAAATTGAAAGACAAGAATCTGATTTATTTCGCTCCGGGAATACATCAGTTACCCGGCGATACACTCAATGTTCCTTCGGGAAAGACTGTCTATGTGGCAGGTGGGGCCATTGTACGTGGATGTATCCGTGCGGTCAATGCCCGTGATGTGAAAATTCTGGGACGGGGTGAGGTGCATCCCGAAGGTCGTGGGGCAGGTATCAGCATTATTAATTCACGAAATATATATGTGGAAGGTCTCATCACAACTCAATGTCCCACTGGAGGTTCGGACAGTGTGACAATCCGCAATGTAAAGGCTGTCAGTTCGTATGGGTGGGGGGACGGTATGAATGTGTTTGCCAGCAACAACGTCTTGTTTGATGGAGTATTTTGCCGTAACTCCGATGATTGCACTACCGTGTATGCTACACGTATGGGGTTTCATGGCGGATGCCGTAATGTGACAATGCAGAATTCTACCTTGTGGGCAGATGTGGCGCACCCTATTTTTATCGGATTACACGGAGATGTGGATAGGAATGAAGTGATGGAGAATCTGACTTACCGGAACATTGATATTTTGGATCATCGGGAAATGCAAGTGGATTATCAAGGCTGTCTGGCTATCAATGCAGGTGATAATAATCTGGTCCGGAATGTACGGTTCGAGAATATCCGCATCGAGAATTTCCGGCAAGGACAATTGGTGAATCTGCGTATATTTTACAATAAGAAGTATTGCAAGGCTCCGGCAGGGGCATTGAGAATGTGCTTTTTAAAGATATTACCTATAATGGCGATCATGCCGAACTCTCACATATCGTTGGCTATGACGAGGAACGGATGGTGAAGAATATTCGTTTTGAGAATCTGAAGATAAACGGTAAAGTTATATCGGATGATATGGCCGGCAAGCTGCATGGTACAAAACGTCAGACATGGCGCGTTTCTTTGTTGGGGAACATGTAGGTGAAATTGTATTTGCAAAATGAAAAAAGGCGGTCTCAAGCAAGAGTTTCAAGAAGATTTAAAATAACTCAACTAAAAACACCGCTATTTTTCCCCTTCCTGGAGTTTTGCAAAAGTGCTGCCACTGCTACCACCCATCCCTTTAAAACTCCGATGGACAGGGGATTTCAAGGGGTGGTGGCAGCAGAATAAATAAACGCTAAAAAACACGTGCTGCCACCATTTTTCTATCATTTTTCTTCCTTTTTATTTGTTTTTCGTGGAATAAAACCGTAAATTTGGTAATTCTTAAACAAAGAAAAATGATAGACACATTAGATTATGAAAAAGTTCCGGCAGGCTTTACGCACTGTTTTAACGGAACTTGCAAATTGGCGGATACCTGCCTGCGATACCAGGCGGGTCGCATATCCCCGAAACCAAACGAAGTATCCGCACACTCAATCCTTCCTACGTCAAAACAAAAGAAAGCTGCTCCGAATTCATGAGTGATGTTCCCGTGAAGCATGCTTACGGATGGACTCACATGTTCGATAAACTGATACATGAGAAAGCGGTTGCCATCAAGGATGAACTGCTATGCCATTATGGAAAGTCAGAATTTTATCGTCTGAAACGAAAAGAGAAGAGTTTCACTCCCCGGGCCCAGCAATATGTACGCAGTGTGTTCCGTCGTTACGGAGTGACGGAGGAACCCGTTTATGAACAGTATCGATATGAATATGTATGGTGGAAGGACTGATGTTTCATGATAGAACATCAAGAGCTTTTGCCGGTTTCTTATGTTGGAAATAGCAGTTCCTTGTCGGGAAAACTGTGGTTTCATGTGGATGAAACTAAAGTTCCATCAGGTTGAAAACTATGGTTCCATGCGGATGAAACTAAAGTTCCAACCGTATGAAACCTCTTGAAACTCCTTATCTTCTCTTTTATTGAACCTAAAGAATATACTGAATGAAAGTAACAAAACAAACTCTTTATAAGAAAGAGTGGGCATACCGTCCTCTTGCCATGGATGTCTTGGTAGCGCTTGTGAGAGACGGAAGTACGAAACAAACCGTTGAATCGTTTCGTTTGAAATGGCGCATTTCACTTCCCGGCGAACGGGACCGACTGGCACAAAAGATGCCTCGTATTCTGTTCGGTGGCGCTTTCCGGAAGGACGGAATGAAAGAATACAACGGTGGATTCTGCTGGAGGCCGATCATCTGGAAAGCCTTCAGGAGGCCGAAAAGCTGAAACGGGCCGTATCGGCTTATCCGCAGACCCTGTTTGCCATGATTGGAGCTGAGGGGCGGAGCGTGAAGTTTGTCGTTCCCTACATGCGTCCGGATGGCTCGTTGCCACAGGAACGTAGTGCTGTGGAGATGTTTCACGCCCATGCTTACCGTCATGCCCTAAAGACGTTCGAACCTCGTCTGGGTTCTCCCATCGAACTGCATGAGCCTGCACCCGAAATGGGATGTCTGCTCAGTTATGATCCCGATGTGTATTATAATCCCGAAGCTTTCGCCATCCACCTGGAACAACCGGTGGAAATGCCCGATGAAAGTCTTTATCAGGAAGAATATGAGAAACTCTCTCCGTCCGGAAATGCCGGAGAGGCATTATACAATAATTATCGTTACATCTCCATTCAGTTTGAACTGGCCTTTCAGCGTGCGTTGAGCCGTTATGGCAATCTGGATACCAAGATGGATTTCAAGCCGTTGCTGACTTATTTGTCCAAACTGTGCTTTGCGCCGGTATTGAGGAGGAGGATTGTGTGAAGTGGACCGGTCTTTATCTGGGCGGTATGCTTTCCGAAGTGGAGATACGCGAGACGGTAGGCAATGTCTATTGTGTGGAAAAAGGTTTTGGTGGCACACCCGTGTGCAAGCCCGAGCAGCTTCAGACGCTGAAGATGGAGGAATTTATGAGCCGCCGCTACGAATTCCGTTTCAATATCATGACCGGTGCGCCTGAATACCGGGAGCGCAATACATTTTGTTTCAGTTTCCGTCCCATCACGGAACGAGTGATGAACAGCATCGCACTGAATGCGCAGAAGGAGGGGCTTCAATTGTGGGACAGGGATGTACACCGCTATGTTTACTCGGACCGGCTCAGTGACTATGCCCCATTGAGGCTATCTCAGGGCATTGCCCGCTTGGGATGGCAAGGACCGCATCCGTCCGCTGGCAGCACGTATTCCGTGTGATAATCCGCGGTGGGAACAATTGTTTTATATGTGGTTTCTCTCTATGGTGGCGCATTGGCAGGGACGTGACGTGCAGCATAGCAACAGCGTATCTCCTTTGTTGGTGGGCGGACAGGGATGCGGAAAATCTACTTTCTGCCTTAATTTGCTGCCTCCCGAATTGAGAACATATTATACAGATAGTATAGATTTCAGCAAGAAGCGGGATGCTGAATTGTATCTGACGCGTTTCGGGCTTATCAACATTGATGAATTTGATCAGGTGAGCGAGCGTCATCAAGGTTTTTTGAAGCATCTGTTGCAGAAGCCGGTGGTGAACATACGCAAACCATACGCAACCCAGGTGGAGGCGGTACAGCGGTATGCTTCGTTTATTGCCACCAGTAACCATACGGATTTGCT
This sequence comes from Phocaeicola sartorii JCM 17136 = DSM 21941, assembly GCF_000614185.1. Lineage (GTDB taxonomy): Bacteria > Bacteroidota > Bacteroidia > Bacteroidales > Bacteroidaceae > Phocaeicola > Phocaeicola sartorii. The sequence goes on from NZ_BAKM01000035.1 coordinate 53,434, forward strand.
GAGCGATCCATCGGGCAGCCGCCGCTTCATCTGTATCGAAGTGCTGGGGATGATAGACAATGTGCAGCCCATTGATTATGCCCAGTTGTATGCCCAGGCCATTGCCGCACTGGACAGGAACGAACGTTACTGGATGACCCACGAGGAAGAGTTGGTACAGATGGCTGTGAATGAGGAGTTTCAGCAGCGTCCGTTGTACGAGGATTTGTTCTATCGTTATTATCGTCCCGCCACTCATGCGGACGAGGGGGAAAAGAAGTCGGCCGGCGAACTGTATCTGGCGTTGCAAAAGAAAAGCGGGATGAAGCTTCCCCAAGGAAGGATTTCTTATTTTGGAAGATTCCTGAAGAAGGCAGTGGAGCTGATGTATAACTCCAAACGTGGTGTGTTGTATCTTGTTGTGGAAAAATAAAGTAAGAATAGTGGTGGCAGCAGGCGTTTTCAGTACGTTGAAAAATATGCTGCCACCACCTCTTGTAACTCCCTGTTCATGGTGGTTTTGCGGGGGTGGGTGGTAGCAGTGGCAGCAGTTTTTTAAAACTCTGTTGTAGGTGTTTTTAGAGAGAACATATAAAAGCAATCACCTTTGCGAAATAAAAAGAAATGGTAATTATTTAGATAGAATAATTTTTAAAGAATGATCCTTTTTGCTATCTTTGTCC